>CAZIDJ010000001.1:0-42744 GCA_964537815.1 uncultured Candidatus Saccharibacteria bacterium
ATGCTCCAAAACGGAGACGTAGTTGAGTACCATTACGACAAAAATTTGGGAAGTTTTGTCCAAAACGGAGATATAGAAGATGCTTGAGATTAGAGATTTCGTAAATCCGAAAGGTGCTACGTGGCCTAGAGAGGCTAAACTCTAAAACCATGCAGGAGATAAACTGGGGAAATTATAACGCTAAGTTTAACGGTAAGGAACAATCTACTTTCCAGTGGCTGTGCTATCTTTTGTTTTGTCAGGAGTTCAAACTACCACTTGGGATTGCACGATACGCAAACCATGCCGGTATAGAAACAGATCCAATAAAAGTTGGTGACGATTATATCGGTTGGCAATCGAAGTACTACACCACTCCACTCAACAAACATAAACAAGATTTTATTGACTCTATTGATACCGCAAAGAAGAACCACACGGATTTAACTAAGATTATCTTCTACACCAATCAGGACTTTGGACAAGGTCAAGGGTCTTCACCGCCGTACAAGACTGCTATTGAAACCCACGCCAAATCTAAAGGTGTCGTAATTGAATGGAGAACAGCTAGTTACTTCGAATCACCGTTTGTAACACAAGAAAATGCATCAATTACCAAACATTTTTTTGATCTAGGTAAGAGTGTGTTCGATCTTATAAATGAACTTCGTCAACATTCTGAAAATATTTTAGGCTTAATTCAAGCAGATATAAAATTTGGCGAGAACGACATTAAGCTTGATCGTTCTACAGTAACAGTAGAACTCATAAAGAGAATGGGAGATAAAACTCCCGTAATTCTAAGTGGTGACGGCGGTACTGGCAAGACTGCAATCATTAAAGATTTATATGAACTCTCAAAATCTACAACCCCAATCTTCATATTTAAAGCTACGGAATTTAATAACATTAGTAATGTAAATGAACTGGTGAAGCAATATGGTGATTTCTCTCTCGCTGATTTTATTACTGCGTACGAAGACACCGAAGAAAAGTGCATTGTTATAGATTCCGCAGAGAAGTTATCAGATTTAAATGACCCTGCGGTGTTTCAAGAATTCGTTAAATTACTCTTAGACAATAAGTGGAAAATTATCTTTACGACAAGACGAAGTTATCTTGATGACCTAAAATATCTTTTAATCAGTCTGTATCGTATTGCGTTTTCTTCAATTGATATCTCGGATGTTGACCTAAGTATCATTGAAGAACTATCGAAAAAATATTCATTCGATCTCCCTGCTGACTCTCGTATGCAGTCATTGATATGTAACCCATTTTATTTGAATGAGTACTTGCAAAATTACACTGGGATCACGGCCGACACAACTTTCGCAGACTTTAAGAAAGTACTATGGGACAAGCAGATTGCTAAGACGACATCCCGCAAAGATAATATCCATATTAGAAGGTCAGAATGCTTTATTGAATTAGCAAAGAAACGAGCGAATCAAGGAAATTTCTTTATAAAATCTGACGGGTTAGATCCTTCGGCACTGCAAAAACTTGTAGAGGATGAAATAGTCGGGTATGACGATGGAGCATTAGGATATTTTATCGCCCATGATATTTATGAAGAGTGGGCGTTAGAAAAAGTTATAGAGGCTTCATTCCTAAAATCTAGTGAGCCTGACGATTTCTATAAGGACATCGGGGACTCTCTACCAATTCGCCGTGCATTCCGTACATGGTTATCAAGTAAAATCGTTTCAGATAAGCAAGCTGTTAAAACGTTAATAAGTAAAACAATTGGGAATAATAATGTCGCAAGTCACTGGCAAGACGAAGCAATAATTTCTATTTTGCTGTCTGACAATCCTGAGAGTTTTTCTGAGCTACTCGAAGCAAACCTCCTACAAGACGATGCTGCCTTATTAGTAAAAACGACATTCTTACTAAGGATCGCATGCAAACAAGTGGATGAACACACCCTTAAAATGTTGGGTGTCAAAGCTACATCTCTAAAATCATTATTCACAAAACCAAAAGGTAGTGGCTGGAATTCAATAATTGTTTACATAAACAATCACAAGGAAGATCTTGGGCTGAGCCATCTAAATTCAATTCTTCCGCTTATAAAAGATTGGAATAGTAAGAATAAACGTGGTTCTACTACACAGAATGCGAGCCAAATCGCACTATTCTACTACGAAAAGATAGCCGAAGATGGTGGTTTTGGATACGGCTCCAGAGATCTGGAGAAAAACATCATTGAAACTATCTTAAATGGTGCCACTGAAATTAAAGATGAACTAAGCACTATTGCAGATGATGTTATATCAAAAAAACTTACTCACCATCGTGACAAATATCATGAGCTCATTGAGGCGATGCTATCTTCGTCTTACAGTACTGTTGAGGTAGCCCAAGCAATACCCATTAAAATGCTGCAACTCGCCAATATATTTTGGAGTAAGGACGAAGAGGAGGAAGATGACGGCTATTCTCCTAGAATTGGCGTTGAAGGATCGTTCGGCATTACAGAGAATCGACAGGCATATTTTCCCGCTAGTTCATATCAGACGCCCATTTATATGTTGCTTCGTTTTGCGCCCAAGGAAACTATTGATTTTATCTTAACCTTTACGAATAAGTCAGTTATTACGTACTCAAAATCAGAACTAAGTGAAAATGAAATTCATGAAGTTGAAGTGTTTATTCAGGACGGGCTTCCAATCAAGCAATATATGAGTAATCGATTATGGGAAATGTACAGAGGGACGCACGTTTCAACTGGAGTGCTCGAATCTATGCATATGGCACTCGAAAAGTGGCTATTAGAATATGCAAAAACTGCATCGAAAGAAGAGCTGGAAGCAATGTGCATATACTTGCTCAAAAACTCAAAATCGGCATCGATCAGTGCGGTCGTGACAAGTGTAGTACTTGCTAATCCTGAAAAACTTTTTAATGTGGCAGTTATACTGTTCAAAACAAAAGAGTTTTTCCTATACGACACAGGGAGGCTGCTAAAGGATCGATCACGTAAAAGTGATCTACTAATGTTGAGAAATAGTTACCCATCTAACGACTACGAAAATGAGTTTCATGAAAACGAACGGATTGAGGCTTGCGACGATTCTCACAGAACTCATAGTTTAGAAAATCAGGCACTATTTTATCAATGGTTTCAGGTAGATAACATAGACAAAGACGAAGTTAAAAGGCGTCAAGACACCATTTGGGCAATTTGGGATAACTACTACTCCCAATTACCAGCAAAGTCTAAAGAGTCTAACTCAGATAAGACTTGGCGACTATATTTATCACGGATGGACAGCCGAAAAATGAAGCTAACTACCGAGAAGAAAGACGGTCAAACGCTTATTGGATTTAGCCCAAAAATTGATCCCAAGCTAAAAGCCTTTAGTAACGCCGCGCTAAAAGAAAGCCAAGATGCAATGAAGCATTCAAGCTTAATGATATGGGCTACGATGAAATGGCGTGGTGACGAAAAAGTAACAGACTACCCACAATATGAGGATAACCCATCTGCGATTCTTGATGAGGTTAAAGAAATATTCAATGATCTTAAAGGTTCCAAGGAAGGTGTAGTAGATTTTATAGACAGAGCAACCCCAGCTTATTCTTGCGCCTCATTAATTCGAGATTATCAAGATACTATGGACGAGGAACAACAAAAGTACTGTAAGGATATATTGCTCCAATATGCATTGCTACCAATGCAGGAAAATTATGACTACCAATACGGAGATGGGCTAGAAGCTGTCATAAATGTCTTGCCACTCCTGCTTGGCATTGATAGCGATGACGATCCTACTATTAAGACAATCCTATTTTTGACACTTTTTAATCTGACTACAACTGGTTCGGGTCAGCACATGTACGATCATGCGGCATTGGCAATACTTCATAGATTATGGAAAATAGACCCTAATCTAGCAGACTCTATGTTTGTTGGTTATCTTAAGCTTGCTCCGCTCCACGATGACTTACGCGAAGAAGTAAGAACACAGAACATTGCCAAGAAAATATATACGACTACAAATAAACAAATTACTGATGCTTTGGTTGAAAAGTATGAAGATACAATCGAAAATGCCATTGAAGGCACACTTAAGCATAGCGATCTAAAGGACATAAAAAACTATGATATCCGTATTCTTGAAGTAGCATTTGAGATGCTTCCGTACCACACCGATAACCTTGACCACAAACTATTCCTAGATACAGTGCTTCCAGTTTTCGCTACAAAAATAATGAGCGATGACGACGATATGGACTTCTCGACTCGTTATCGATTCTTTGATAAGTACGCAAACTTTGTTCTTACATCAACCACTACGGACATCAAACGATACCTAAAACCGTTCATTGATGGTTTTGATAATCCTCGTAATATGGGTGATTTTTTCAAACAGTTTATATCAGTACAAGATAGGCTAAACCGATATGATGAATTCTGGGCTATATGGGAAACTTTTTATGATGCGATGGTCAAATTATCTAAAGACCCAAGGAATAGGCGTGATGCAAAGTCGATTATAAATGCATACCTATTTGCAGCGAATAGTTGGAAGGATGAAGCAAAAGAATGGCACTGCTTCAAAGACAGAGAGAAGAAATTCTTTGAAAAGGTATCGAATGATATGGGCCACCACACCGCTACTCTTCATGCTGTTGCAAAACTTATTGATGGAATTGGTTCAAATTTTATCGATGATGGTATCACGTGGATTAGCGATATGATAAAAGCCAATTCAAATCTGCAGACTGATCTTGAGGTTAATACTGTTTACTATCTCGAAAATATAGTTCGTCGTTTTGTGCTGAGTAATCGTCAAAAGATTCGTTCATCTGTAACTCTCAAGAATCGTCTACTCATTATTCTGGATTTCTTGATTCAAAAAGGTTCAGTTACGGCCTACCTCACAAGAGAGGACATTTTATGATGTTATCAAAGTCAGATTATATGCTTTACCTTAAGCACCCTGCGTGGCTATGGATAAAAAAGCATGCAAAAACTCTACTGCCAGCCATCGACCCATCGACGCAGGCCATATTCGATACGGGACACGAATTCGAGCAATATGCCGAAGCCTTATTTCCCAACGGTATAACGCTAGGCTTTAGTGACTACGATGAGTACCTGTCACTGCCCGAACGCACCACGCAAGCACTTACGGAAGGCGCAAGTACTATATTTCAAGGACGCTTTGAACATGAACAGCTAACTTTTATTTGTGACATCATACAGGTAGTCGGCCACAAAGAATTAGACTTGTTTGAAATAAAGTCGAGCACAAGCGCAAAGCCTGAGCATATTACTGATCTTGCATTTCAGCTTTTTGTTTTAGAGAAATGTGGCTATATCGTAAGAAACATAGCCGTAGTTCATGTAAATAATCAGTACACACGAGATGGTTCGATTGACCCAAAGCAAATAACGGCCAAGACTGACGTAACAGAAGCTGTGAAAGCACAAAAAGAATTAACAGAGATTAAAATTAATGAAGCACTGCAAACGGTTTCTCTTACTGAGTGTCCTGATATTTCTCCACTATATGCAGAGCCAAAGTTCTTTGGCGAATGGTTAGAGATTTACAAACACATGAAAAGTCCGAAGTCTGGTAGTATCTTTGATCTTTGCCAATTAGACGCTCAGACGCTCCAGAATTTACAGGCAAATAATATCGCATTACTTGAAGATATCCCGTCTGATTTTGTCTTGAAACCTAAGCAAAGACTACAGGTAGAAGCATTACGACAAGGTCACCCAACAATAAACATAGATAAAATTAAGCATTTCCTAAACACATTTGAGTATCCAATATATTTCTATGATTACGAAACTTTAAGTAGCTTAGTGCCTTACTTTGATGGACTAAAACCATACCAGCAACTCCCGTTCCAGTACTCCGTCCACATACTCGATAGTCCAAACTCCGAATTACGTCACCAAGAATTTCTCCATCGAGAGAATACAAATCCAGCGAAAGCTCTAACAGAGTCACTCATATCTCATATTGGCAGTACTGGCACAGTCATTGCATGGAACATGAGCTTCGAGAAAAACTGCAATACTTTACTTGGGACACTACTCCCAGAACATGCAGAGTTCTACGAAAAACTTAACGATAGAATCGTTGATCTTATGGTGCCATTTTCACAAAATTGGTACGTTGATTCTGACTTTTACGGAAGTGCGTCTATTAAAAAAGTATTGCCTGTGCTAGTGCCCTCACTATCACATAAAGATCTTGATATATCTGATGGTAGCTCCGCACAAAGACTTTGGATGGAAGCTATTCTTGATGGTAAAAGACCTGACGAAAAAGATAAGATACTCGATGATCTAATCAAATACTGCAAACTCGATACTCTCGCTATGGTTGAAATATTTAGAAAGTTGCTAGCCCTATGACGAATATCTACTTAGACATTGACGGAGTGTTATTGGCAAACGACCTAAACCCAGCTAACCACGCACCCGAATTTCTGAAATACGTTATAGAAAAGTTTCCTGATTCAACCTATTGGTTGACTACTCATTGTCAGGGAGATGCTAATGTACCGATACAACACATAGGGCATTTGTTTGATACCGAAACAGTCAAACTTATGAAAAAGATAAAGCCAACCAGCTGGGATCTAGCGAAGACACGTGCCATTGATTTCTCTCAAGCATTTCTATGGTTTGATGATGACTTATTCTACGAAGAGAAGCAGTCGCTAATTGAACACGAACTATTAGATAATTGGATAGAAGTAGATTTATCAAAGAATCCTGATCAGCTGAGAAATTTCATAAACAGTTTTCCTATACCTGCAACGGTAGGAAAATAAAGGAGGTAAATTGCATGGACGAAGAACTATTTCACAAGTTATTTGAACAAGGTTTAATTACCGATAAACCTCCTGAAATGTGGATGCCGATGAATACGAAAGACCGCAAGTGGCAGAATTACTACACTGGTCGTGGCGGTGTCACGATGCACTTTGGTGGTGGCTGGATGATTAATGTTGATACTGATGAACTGACGCAAATTGCTAGTAGTTCGGATGTAGATGAGCAACTCATAAAATCAGTCCAAGCAGTATTTGATGAGCTCGGCTACGAGTATGAAACTGTGAGCGATAAGTTTGGACACGCTATAGTTGTGCGTCATAAATTCAGCGTTTTGGGGAACAAAATACCCCTAACTTTGAAATTTAGTGAGTATGGTTTTGATCCAAAGAAAACAATGAATGATAAATTTGAGAATGAGTTACATTCCGTTACGCCAGATCACATAAAGGTTAGCGTTAACCATGTTCCTGAGTATGACGACGAAGGTGAAGAATTAGGTACTTTCGGAGAAACAGGGCTAGAGTTCACGACTGAAATAGACCGGCCAATAACGGCTACTAATTTTCCAAGTTTTGTAGAAGAAAAGCGTAAAGAAATCGACACGACACTCACCAAACTGAAAGACTATAGGTTTACTGATGAACCTAGCAAAGTGAAACAAGAATTCTATGACCTGCAAGACGTTCTTGATTCTGATGAATATAAAAATGCCGAAGGTTCACTTTTGTTTGCAGTCGGAAAGGACGAATCAGGAAAGTTTGTTATTGCCGATTTGCACAAGTTGCCACATATCATGGCTGGTGGGCAAACTGGTTCAGGTAAATCAAACTTCACAGAAGGGACACTGATCCTGAGTCTTCTGCATCGCTATTCGTCCGATGATCTTAAGCTACTATTGATAGATCCTAAGATGGTGCAATTTACGCAGTACAATGGCATCCCCCACTTAGTTAGACCAGTCATAACTACACCCGAGGATTCAAAGGATGCGATGGATTGGCTATTAAAAGAAATGGAAGATCGATTCGATGTTCTTGTGGATAGTAAGACAAAGAACATCGATGAATATAATTCATCGGATAAAGGTCATATGCCATTTGTAGTACTAATCATTGATGAAGTTGCAGATTTAATGATGGTTGACGGCGAATACTATCAGAAATCGTTTATAAAACTCCTACAAAAGTCGGCAGCGGTTGGTATCCATATTTACATTGGTACCAGCAGGCCTAGTGAAGATGTATTACCAAGCTTACTGAGAGCAAACTTCGTTACGAAAATAGCCTTCAAGACCGCTTCGAAAGTTGATAGCGAAGCATTAATTGATGTAGGTGGGGCAGAAAATCTACTAGGTAGAGGTGATCTACTCTTTAGCTCGCTTAGTACTGTTCATCCAGTTCATTTACAAGCTCCGTACGTTTCTGACGAAGAGACTGCTCGGGTTGCAGAACAGCTTAAAAATAGTTAACAAAATACACTCCACTAGTAATGAGAGCGAAGTTAATATGATAACATTACAATATGTTTGACAAGAATTTGAAAGATAAGCGAGAAAGCCTAAAACTCTCTCAACAAGATGTAGCGATTTTACTAGGTGTCAGCAGAATTACTTACATCAAATACGAACAAGATCCTAACTCTATGCCTTTAGGGAAGTATGAACAGCTGATGGCAGAGTTTATAAGATTGGGCGGAATTGTTACCGACGGTAAAATTAAATCGAATGTTCCTAACGGCGATGTAGATTTTGATATCTAAAGCAGATAAAAATTACCTATAATTTTCAACGTACATGACAGCCTAAACATCTCTTAAATTTGGGCGTAAAATATAAGTGTGTATACATACCTGCAAGATCGCCAGCATTATGAAGACCGCTATGATGACGGCACCGTTGGCAAGTGTCGTTCTGGTGAACGAATCGTCAATGATACTTTCAAGATCATGGAGAAGAAGCTCACTAAAAAAGAGCTGACCGAAAGGCTGCCTGGTTGGTACTTGCTATACAGTAAACTCTACTTTTGGTTTGTTGAATCAGTAGCTGCCGCACGAGCTGAAAACCGAGATGCCACTTTAGCTAAGTGGATGGAAGAAGATCAGAAGAAAGATGACCGTTTATCTTCAGCACATATTACAGGTGGTACTTACTGCCGTAGTTGCGGTAAAGACATGCGAGTTATCAGCAAAGACTATATGCACCGAGATAATCGCAAAGATGATGACATCCTGATCATGTTCGAATGCGTAGAGTGCAATAAGCGTATGGCTCTTTGGGAAGACGGTACACAGTGGGAAGGTGCAAAGCATGAATGCGAGAAATGCGGTGGTAATACGACCTCAAAGACCACCAAAAAGTTCGATGTTATCACATGGACTGAGACCTGTGAGAAATGTAAGCACGTTAAAACCGATACACTTGATCTATCTTCTGATAAAAAAGAGCCTGAACCTGTCGATCCATATCTAGAGTTAGACCGTAAACGCTTCGTTTTCGACAAAGATATGATGTTCAAATACGACCAAAAGCTGAGACACTTTGAAAGAATGGCGAAGCTTCATGCCACAGCCGAAGATAAAGTACAGCATGTTGATGTGCATGATGGCATTAAACAGGTAAAGAAGCTCAAAATAGTCCAACTAAAAGAGCTGCTCGAGCCAATCTTTACTAAAGAGGGCTATAGCGACTTTAAGCTGGGTGATCCGCAGATTGGTCGTGAAGTATCGCTTGAATTCAGCTGTCTTGATACCAAAGACGACCGTGAGGAGTATCAAAGCAAGAAAACCCTGCATAAGGCAATTGAGAAGGCTCTGGAGGATACTAACTGGCGATTAATGAGTGCTGGTGTAAGTTACAGGCTCGGATTCTTGTCAGGAAGTCTGCGAGCCTACGAAAGTGAAGAGGAAATAAGAAAACTGGTCGAGCAACGCATGAAGAATGGCTATGTTCCGAAAGCAGAGCCTAAAGAACCAACAGTATCAGCAACCAAGCCAAAAGACGAGTTCTATAACCGTGATATGCGTGAATCAGTTCTCGTCTATTTCGATAAGTTGATGCTTGGTAGCGTACCAGCTGAGATCACACTCAAGAGCGGTATCGTCAAGCCAACAAGCATACCAGTATTGTCTGGAGAAATGAACCCATTACTTAGAGTATTCATACCTATGCGAGATAACGATGAATCGGTACCAAAGTTCATCAGAAACTATGATTTTAAGTTTGGTGAAGACAAGAAAATGGCAAAGGTTCGCAAAGACAGCCGTGGGCGCAAAATACGCCTAGTCTAATAATTAGCACTCTTGACATGAGAGTGCTAATTGTCTATACTGAGTGTAGAAGCTTTTATGCTTCTCTGGAAACCATTAACACTAATGATGAAAGGAGAATTATATGAGTAGTCTCGTAAGATGGGACCCGTTTGCAGAGCTAACTGCACTACAAAAGCAATTCTTTGGTGATGACTGGGCATCTCAATTAAAGGGTGTCACAATCCCAACGACAGATGTCTTTACTAAAGACAACAATCTTATTGTTGAAGCACATTTGCCAAACTTCGAACAAAAAGATGTTAACATCGAAGTTGAGAACGGTGCTCTAGTTATTAGTGCTGAAAGGCATGAAAAAGAAGAGGACAAAGGTAAACAGTACGTTGTGCGCGAGAGTTCTAGTAGCTTTTACCGCCGTATAGCCCTTCCTAAGAGAGCAGATGCCGAGAAAATCGAAGCACATCTTGATGACGGGGTGTTGAAAGTTAGCGTACCGCTTACACCACTTCCTGAACCAAAGAAAATTGCTGTTTCAACAAAGAAGAAATAGGTCCAGGCAGTTAGTTATAAAGAGGCTCAATTTGAGCCTCTTTTGCTATTAAGCGTCATAAAATGAGACACTGCCCAGATATGCCGTTTCGTGTCTCATTTGTCTCGATTTGTGTCCTCCGACCCCTGTAAATGTTCCGTGACCTGTATGGGGAGCCAAGCAGGCAGTCCATCGAAAGATGGGCTTTTTGCTTGGTAGAGTGCTTAATACCATGAGGAGGCCATTTTCAGTACTCGGCGATGATTGGGTGGAATTTTTGGCGAATCTATTGATCTTAATTTTAGCTACACCACTATACATGCTATTAAAGGGGTTCGCTGAACTATGGGGATTGATATATTTTGCAGTTCGCTGTCTGTCGCCAAAGGAAACTCTCGTTGTAGTCAAGAACGAAAATATCGTATCAGCGCACATCTTGATATCAGAGGTGGGTTGCTATATAATTTAGCACAAGAGTTATGGGGGGAGCGAAAAGAGTTAGTCGCAAAAAAGTAACGTGGGGATTGTTAGCCGCGTTTTTTGTAATTGCTGGGTTTTTGCTCCTGATTTTTTTTGTTAAACAGTCTGCGCTTGCTGCTCCGGGCTTGACATATACAGTTACAAATACTGGCGACAATGGTGGTGTGAACCCTGCAGTTGGGGCAGGCACCGGCACGCTGAGGCAGGCGATTGTTGATGCCAATGCAAATGCTTCAGCAGCGGGTGACCCAAACGAGATTGTTTTCAATATCGCAGGTGCAGGCGTCAAGACGATCAATCTCTCAGCGGTGCTGCCTGGCATCACCACCCCAACAATCGTTGATGGGACAACACAGCCAGGTGCAAGCTGTGGGACATTGGTGCCAAATGACGCCAATGGAGCGATCACCAATGTCGGCCGCTCTGCCCACACACTCCTTATTGAGGTAAATGCCGGTTCGGTCCCCACAAGTGCCACCACTGCCACCATGAACACAGCTTCAGCTGCCACTGGCTCGACAATCAAGGGGTTGGCTATCTACGGAGTTGCCCAGACAAACTATTCTCAGCTCACTGTTAATTCACCTAATACGACAGTCACCTGCAACTACCTAGGTGTCAAAGCAGATGGTGCAACGGCACCTGTTAAAACTCCTGTTACAATCGGCCTCACAGCAACAGCAACTGCAAACTACCTGAGTGTGACCAATAATGTAATAAGTGGCACCACTCAAAACTACATAAGCACTAACGGCAACACAGGCTCAACGATCGCCAATAATTTGATCGGTACGGATGCGACAGGCTTAGCCTCTGCACAAAATGCCGGAAATGTGAGCGCCGCAAACGGCCTTCTGACGTCGAGCATTACTAACTACGATATCAAGAACAACGTTTTAGCGAACGCTACGAATCGGTTGTTGAGTATCAGTACCGCCACGACGAGCCAGGTGCGAGGTAACTACTTTGGCATTGGGATAGATGGCAAAACCACCACCGGCTTCACGGCAAGCGGCAGTGGAATCGCCGGTAACTACGGTAAGGGACTCACGATTGGTGGACCAAACACGGCTGACCGCAACTATGCCGGTGGCATGACCGGGATTGGATTTGGCATTAACAACCTATCGACTACCGGACAGGTCACGTATCAAAATAATTCAATTGGTCTAGGTGCCGATGGGACTACCGCTACCCCAAACACGGGCGCAGGAATTTCCAGTAGTAACACAATCGGGTCCATCATAAAAGGCAACACCGTCGTTAATAATGGTAGTACTGGCATTACTGTCACAAGTGACAACGGGTCAACGATACAAGGTAATTATATTGGTATCACCCCAAACGGTACGCCAATGAAAAACAAGACATCTGGCATAACAATTGCCGGCACTGCTACGAACGTTTTGATTGGTGGGACGACGGCTGGCCAAGGCAACTATATATCAGGCAACAACAATGCGATCAGCGACGCAGGTATCAATATAAACAGCACGACTGGAGTGAATGGGGTAACGATTCAGGGAAATTATATTGGTGTCAAGCCCGATGGCGTTACCGCTGCTCCAAATGGCTACGGTATACAGATCGCTGGCGCCTCAAACGGCCCTGTGAATATTACGATTGGTGGCAACACTGCAGGGGCTCGAAACATCATTAGCGGTAATATTACTGCCGGCATCAACGGAACGGCCTTAACCACGAGCACGTCAAATTACCTAATCGCAGGCAACTACATAGGTCTCGACAAAAACGGCAATACCCTCACGGGCGCTGCTGGGCGCGGCATACAACTAACCAATCCGAATGGTATACAGATTGGAGGCGACAGCACAGCCGGGTATAGCAATGTTATCTCAGGTAACCCAAGTGATGCGATTGCGTTTTCTGGCACCGCCGGAACGGGGCAAAATTTCAAAATCTGGGGCAACCTGATCGGTACTAAGCCTGACGGCGTCACGGCCGCAAACAATGGCGGTTATGGTGTGAACTCCTATGCAACCGTGATGAACGGTTCAGTCCAGATAGGTGGAAGCGGAACAGGCCAAGGAAATGTGATCGTGAACAGCAATAACACCTGGGGCGTCATGGTGCTAAGCGCAAGTGCCGCTGCCAACCCAGTGCAGATACGAGGTAACTTCATCGGCATACTCAAAGATGGTACGGCGGCTGGGCATTTGAGCGGCGGCTTGTTTGTTAGTGCAAGCAATGGCGTGCAAGTCGGTGGAACTTCAGCCGGTGACGGCAATATCATCTCAGGCAACAACACGCTCGGTACAAGTCCTGGGCTGCGCATAGACGGCTCAATGAACGTTACAGTACAAGGAAACACCATCGGCCTGGGGCCAAATGGCGTTACCAAGGTCGCCAACGGGTTTGGCATGCTCTTTGGTGGTGCGGCTTCGACAAATGTGACGATCGGGGGTGGCACAGCAGGTGCGCGCAACATCATTAGTGGTAATACTACCTACGGTATCAGCACTGTCGGGGCGACATTTTCAAGCACATCAAACTTCGTGATTCAGGGTAATTACATCGGGCTCGACAAAAATGGCGATGTCGTCACCGGAGCAACTGGAGCCGGGTTTATGCTCGGTGCGGTCAGTGGCATACTGATTGGTGGGGCTAGCGCCGGTCAGGGCAATGTGATCAGTGGTAATCCGGGAGTTGGGTTGTCATTTAGTGGGGTGATCGGTCAAAATGTGCAAGTCTACGGCAATATCATTGGGCTCAAGCCAGATGGCGAAACAACTGCTGGAAATGCGACGGGTATCAATGCGGCAACCAATAATTCGCCGACTGGCTCACTCCTGATCGGTGGTGCATCTGCTGGGCAAGGTAACATAATATCGGGAAATACCGGCAACGGCATATCGCTCACTACATCCAGCATGACAACAAATACGACCGCCATCAAAGGCAACAAGATTGGCGTGTCGGCGAGTGGAGCGGCCAGGGGCAATGGCGCTAACGGCATCAGCTCTACGAGTGTGACTGGGCTAATCGTGGGCGGCATTGGCGCAGGCGAAGGCAATACGATAGCGAACAATGTATCGAACGGTGTTACCGTCGATTCAGCAAGTTCCCGGGCCACAGTGCGAGGCAATAGTATAGTAGCCAACGGTAAGGTTGGCATAGATCTACGTGGCAGCGCCAACGCACCCGACGCCAATGATTTACCAAGTGCGCTCGATGCTGATACCGGTGGGAATAGTTTGCAAAATTTCCCACAGCGTACCACTCTGACGAAGTGCGATGCGAGTACCGAACAAGCCACCTACCTGTGGAGTGCAGCCAATACCACCTATACGGTTGATTTTTACGCTAATCCTTCGGGTCGTGACGCCACGGGATACGGCGAGGGCGAGCAGTATGTATCGAGTACTACGGTGACCACCAGTGCTGCTGGCTACGCATCTATCACCCCACCTGCGGGTGTGACAAATCTCAGCATGACAGCAACTGATCCAAATGGTAACACCAGCGAATTTAGCAATGAGCGTCCAGTGAGCATTAGTGGTTGTACAGTCACCGCAAAAAGTACCAGCGACACAACACCGTCACTAGCCGGAACGACGACCCTGACTGGGTTTGTGGCTGGAGCTATACCAACAACCGCCGCGCTAACGATCAACGGACAAAACGTCAACGCTAGCATCGCCAGCCCAAACTGGATACTTGCCGACAATACACTAACCGTGCTGCCCGCCGGTAGCTACAATGTCGATGTTTCTGTGACCGACCCAGTGAGCAAACTGTCAACCAGCTATACAGCGACAAACGCGCTGACGATTGATACGACCAGCCCGACGGTTACGGTGAATCAATCAAGTAGTCAACCTGATCCGGCCAACGTCGACAGCGCCAGTTTTGACATCGTATTCTCAGAAGATGTGTCGACGCTCGCCGTAGCAGACGTTACCCTTGCTGGTACAAGTGGCACTATTACCACGCTGACGAAAGTTGACAACAAAACATATACGGCAATTGTTACTGGTATGACAGATGGCGACACTGCTACCATGACACTCGCAGCTGCCAAAGTCACTGACGCCGCTGGTAATGGTAATGTCGCGAGCACGAGCACTGACAACCAAGTGAAATACGACACAACGAAGCCGACAGTAACGATCAACCAGGCGGCTGGTCAGGCAGATCCGACAAATGTTGATAGTGTGGCGTTTAGCTAATGATGACGATGGTGATGGCGTTAGCGTAGCCGATGAAAATAATGCACACCCGGGAGGGGACGGCAATGGAGACGGTATCTTGGACAGCCAGCAACCATCCGTGGCTTCACTACGAAATCCGCTTACAAATAGTGGTACGACGTTGCAGACAAGTGGTTGTACGAATATTACAAGTTACGCAGTTGTTTCAGAATCGATACTTGCAATTCAAGACGATCGTTATGACTATCCAGTTGGGTTAAATGACTTTACTGTCGCTTGTCCTACTGCTGGTGGTTCGGCAGTCATAAAAATATTTTATGACAAAGTTTACGACACGAGCGCATGGAAGTTTAGAAAGTTTGATACCACCGGAAAAGTATACTCAGACATTACATCACTTGCATCATTCACCACAGAAACGGTAGGCGCTAAGCAGGTGACCGCAGTATCATATACAGTGACGGACGGCAGCGCTACTACAGATACGGATGGTTTATTGAATGGTGTGATCCACGATCCAGCAGGGCCAGCGGTGTTAGTGCAAGACACTGTCTCGCCCACTCCGGCGCCATTAGCCGCAACTGGGACGCCTGTACACGTTGCAGCATTTGCGGGTATCGTATCTACTTTGCTAGGTGCGGCAGTAATATTCAAAAGATTTGCACGTCGTCGATAGTTACTGCTAGCTGGCATAAGCTTAGCTATGTAACAATCGGGCTTCGTAATGTTTGAGTAAATGCACGCAGCACTTTATAATCAAGAGAGAATGTTGAGGAACTTAAGCAACTATGAAGCGTAATCGTAACACTGTACATTGGCTACTGCGCATAGGTATGCCGCTGCTTATCATAGCAGTATGGCTTGGCTTTTCGGCGGTTGGTGGCCCATACTTTGGAAAAATTGATGAGGTATCGAGTAACGACCTCGCGACGTTTTTGCCAAAAAATGCTGAGAGCACTAAAGTAAATGACGAACTTGGCAAGTTTCAAACTTCAAAAACCATCCCTGCAATTGTCGTGTTTGCAGATGATAGCGAGCTCACTGATGCTAAACAAGCAGAGATACGTGATGTTAAGGGTGCCATTGAGCAGTCTGGTCTTGCGAAAGGCTCAGTATCAGCACCCATAACGTCTGATGATAAAACCGCCGCTTTTCTACTCGTGCCACTAGATTCGAATAGTGAATTTGATACGGCAATTGAGAAACTACGAACTGCTATCGATACCAAAAAGCCACCACTAGAGTATAAAATAACTGGACCGGCTATGTTTGCGCGTGATCTAAACAAGGCGTTTGCTGGTATTGACGGCACACTGTTAATTGTGGCGCTCGCTGTTGTATTCGTGATCTTATTGGTAGTGTACCGCTCTCCTATTTTGCCAATTGTGACGCTCATGGGTGCTATGCTGGCGCTTTCGACAGCTATTTTAGTGGTGTGGCATATGGCAAAAGCAGGAATACTACAGCTCAACGGACAGGTTCAGGGCATACTATTTATATTAGTGATTGGTGCTGCTACTGACTATGCATTACTATATATCGCTCGCTACCGTGAAGAACTGATGCACTATGAAAGTGCTTGGCAGGCAACAAAAGCAGCCTGGAAAGCATCGTGGGAGCCGATTGTTGCTGCCGGCGGCACTGTCACGTTAGGGCTTTTATGTTTGCTTGCCTCAGATCTAGGGTCGAACAAAGCGCTTGGGCCAGTGGGTGGTATCGGAGTGATGTTTGCAGTACTCTCTGCGCTAACATTTTTGCCTGCCGCGCTATTGATGATTGGCCGTACGGCGTTCTGGCCACGCAGGCCAAATCATGTGCCAACAAAAACTCAGCTTGATTACCATGATAGTCACCCAACCTGGAGTAAGGTAGGGGCATTTGTTGGAAAATATCCCCGTAAACTATGGGTAGGGTGCGTTGCCCTGCTCCTTATTGCGTGTATATTTGTACCACAACTAAAGGCGAGTGGCGTCCCGCAAAGTGATTTGATTGTTGGAAAGTCTGAAGCGCGTGAAGGCCAAGCGTTGCTAAATGCGCATTTCCCCAGTGGCTCGGGGTCACCCGTCTACGTACTGGTACCTGCTGATCAGCAAGATGCGGTGCTGAAGATGCTTGAGGCCGATCAAGGCGTCGATACAGTGAGCGTGGCAACTGGAGACAGTGAAAAGCCGTCGATGCCGCTGGGTAAAGCTGCTGAGGAGATAAAACAAAAAATCCGCGCCACAATCACGAGTCAGCAGACTGTTGAATATCTGTTTCCTGTTGAGGAAGTAGTTGCACGAGCCTACCCCTTTAATAACGTACAGCCAAAAATTGTTGATGGTAATGTACTACTGCAAGCCACACTGAAAGATGTGGCTAGTTCACTTGCGGCACGAGCCACAATTGAACGACTGCGCACATCAATTCAGCCCATGCACCCTACTGTTCAGTTTGGTGGGGTGAGTGCAGTCCAGCATGATACGAACGCGGCATCAGTCCATGACTTAAAAGTGATCATTCCACTTATCTTAACAGCGATTACGATTGTGTTAATGCTCTTGCTACGTGCTGTCGTAGCACCACTTGTACTGCTCGCTACAACGGTGCTATCGTTTGGTGCTACGCTTGGGGTTGCCGCACTATTATTCAATCATGTCTGGAAGTTTCCCGGTGCAGACCCTTCGGTTGTAATCTTTGGCTTTGTCTTTTTGGTGGCGTTGGGCATTGATTACAACATCTTCCTTATGACACGTGTGCGCGAAGAAACCATTAAACTAGGCGTGCGAAACGGCACACTAAAAGCGCTCGTTGTAACGGGAGGTGTGATTACAAGCGCAGGTATTGTGTTAGCATCAACCTTTGCTGCGCTCTACGTTATTCCTATTCTGTTTTTGGCACAAATTGCTTTTATTGTAGCGTTTGGAGTACTTCTTGACACAGTTATTGTTCGATCAATTATTGTTCCTGGACTTACACTCACAATTGGCAAAGCTATGTGGTGGCCATCTAGGTTATCTCGAAAAAAAGACTAGACTATTGAAGAAGTGACTTCATTTGTTTTGCAATAAACTTCGTAGCGTACACTGGATTTAGTCGGTACAATTTGTTCATAAATTTTGAATCGCCTCCAGTAAATATTTGAGGCTTGTTAGCCTCTATGCCATCGAGAATACTACGCGCAGCTTCGCTTGCAGGCAGCATCTTATACTTTTTGGTTTGCTCGCTCGATACTGATGGCATAGCAACACCTGAATTCTTCATGATGTTCGTTTCAGTTGCGCCTGGAAATACTATGCTAACATGCACGTTGGTGTCGAGAAGCTCAGCATATAAGCCTTCAGTTAACAGTTTCACCGCTGCTTTACTTGCACCATATACGCTTTGACCGGGAACAGGTAGAAATCCACCCATACTCGATACATTTGCAATGTACGCTTCATCACGCTTAAGCAGGTGAGGTAAGAATACCTTAGTCATGTTTAATATGCCATAAAAATTCACGTTCATCACACGCTCGATAGCATCAAAATCAAGCTCATTTACTTTTACAAATGGCTGCACAATTCCAGCACAATTTATAATTCCATCTATCTGTCCGTGCGCCTCTAGCACTTTGGCGGGCAACTGTTCTACGGCTGTTCTGTCGGCAATGTTAATAGAATGGAGACTCATGTGTTCACCATTTTTTTCGGCTCGGTCTTTGACGGCTTGCATGCCCTCAGGTTTTAGATCAACGCCCGCAACACGTGCACCTCGTGCTAAAAGTCCTAATGCTAATTCACCGCCAATGCCACCACCAGCACCTGTTACAACAAATGTTTTTCCATGTAGGTTCATGCTACCAGTATAGCCCTTATGGTATACCTTCGCAAAGCTCGAGTATAGATTAGGCTATGCACGTTTGGTGCGCACAGCCGTAAAAAATAGCCCAATACTTACAAGGATCATGCCAAGAACACTGGCTACTATTGTAGCCATGCTGTCACCTGTTGCGGCAAGCTGTGAAGCTGTGTTAGATGTCGTAGGGTTTTGAGCAGCATAGATAAACGTGTGGGCATTTGCAGAACTCGCAAGTGTTACTGATGCTGAAGTAGGAGCTATATAGCCTGCAATTGCAGGAGCCTCAACTGGTACTGTTTGGCCAATTCGGTAATACTTTGCGAGGTCGAGTGTTGGGTTTTGTCCAACCGTATAATCGGTTAGTCCTTCACCTGGTAGGACGGCGGTAGCCAGAATGTCTGAACCGGATTGATTGCGATAATAAACAGTAAGCGGCACAGCGTCGATTAAATGACCGCCCGGCAGCCAAATCATTTCATCTGCAATGTATTCAGGGGCAGCGCTTGCAAAGTCTTGTAGATTATTGGGGTTGGCAGGATTCGCAAGAATGAGGCGCGCAAACCACGTAGCATTTGTACGACCTGGTTCAGGAGTGGTTGGCCAATTTCCACCTAGAGGGTTCTGACCGGTGAAGGCGTAATCGTTGATTGACGTAATAGTCGATGGGATGGAAACCGTAGCCAGCTTATTGGCAGCAAATGTTGCATCGTCTATTGTTGAAATTCCTGTACCAAGTGTTACACTCGTGAGTTGGTTTTGGAAAAAGGCCGTAGCACCAAGTGTGGTGACGGAGTTTGGAATCGTAACTGAAGCTAATTGGTTGCTGGAGAACGCACCACTACCAATAACTGCCAAACCGTTGTTAAGCGTGAGAGAGGTAAGTTTATTGCTATCAAAGGCACTATGAGAAATTGATGTGACAGTTGACGGTAGTGTGAGGCTCGTCAGCTGGTTCAGGCCAAATGCCGAGAACCCAAGAGCGGTGATGCCTTCATGCAGCGAAATGCTCGTTAGGCTATTAACGTAAAATGCTTGATCGTTTATAGAGGTAAGGCCGGTCGAAAGTACAACACTTGTGAGGCCTGCGCGCATGAAAGCACCAACACCAAGAGTTGTAAGTGAATTTGGTAATGTGACTGCACCAAGTGAATTTCCATAGAATGCATTTGTATCAATAGTTGTGAGATTACTGCCGACAAATGTTACGCCAGTAAGACCTTTGTCACGAAAGGCGTTGATACCGATTGTTGTGATGGGGGTGCCACTAATTGTTGCAGGTATGTCTGGGTTGAGCCCACACGTAGCTTGGTCGTAATTGGTAATAGTGCCACCAGATACGGTAAAACATGATTCAGCAACAGGAGCTGCTTGTGCGTCTTGTGTCATTGCTGCAGCGCTAAAAATACTCCCTACAAATAGTGCTACTGCAATAGGTATTGAACCTTTCATCTCACAGACTCCCCAACTTATATCTTTTATAAAGTATAGCATAAGCAGGACAGCGTCTGATACCTCGTATCACATTTAGCAGCTGTCATGCTAAATGTGATACGAGGCAATGATAGCTTTTGTGAGGTTATGAATAAGTGTGGTGCGCGCAGCGACTGAGCCTGTGCCTTTGGTGTAGATAACAACAGCATAGGCAGTAGTGCCGTGTACTAAAACAGCAGCATCATGGAGTTCGTCTTCTAGGTCACCGTATTTGTGATAGGTCGTAATACCTTTGCCGACAGCAGCAGGAATCAGCGTTTCGTTGTTGGTTTTTTTCATGTATGAAAGTAGTGTTTTGGTGTGCTCTTTATTGAGCAATTTTCCAGAGTACAACTTGGCTAACAGGAGACTCATACTGGACGGTGACATTGTATTAGGCCCCTGCGTAAAATCAAGGCCTATTTCGGTTGCATAGGCTTGCAGGTTGGCATTGCCAATTTCATTTGAAACAAAGTGCCACGAATCGTTGCTGCTATTAACAATCATCTGTTTAATCTGAAACCAGGCCGGGAACGAGCCAAGTTGGGTGCTAAGGCTTAAACGCCCATTTTCTACTAGGTGGTAGTAGGCAACAGCACTAAGGACTTTTGTGGTGCTGGCGGCAACAAACGGAGCATCAACACCATATGTGTCAGTTTTAGCAGTCGCTATATTACGTACAGCTACCCCTACTTGGTCAGTAGTATGAGCATTAATAAGTGCGTCAATAGCAGCTTGATCGATTTGTTTAGTGCCTGTTACGGACTGGCTTTGTGTGGATGTTTCGGCACGTGCCGTGGGCTCTTTGTGAATCAACAACAGAGTCGCGGTAAGCAGTAGCACAAGCGTAGCAGCAGCAAAAACGTGCCGTGAAATACGCTTAGTTGATGGTGGCGAAGTTAGTGTACGCCTGCGAGGTGGCAGATAGTGTGACATGTTTGTTTTTATGGTTTGTACTTCTAGTATATCACGCCAATACTAAAGCAAGTAGGTATATCTTGTTTTACAGTACCAATGAGATGTATAGCGGCAGGCGAAGATTTATTTCAAAATGTGCTTCTTTGGGACTATACTATACGGTAGGAGGAAGATGGTATGAAAAATTTTGTAGACTTTGCAAGCGGTAAAAATGGACGTACGGTGCGTATAGTAGTTGGCGCTGTACTTGTACTATGGGCAGTCATGGGTCTAGCACAAACAACTCAGTGGGTTGTAGGGGTGCTTGGCGTGGTTCTAATTCTATCAGGCGTCTTAAAGCTCTGCGTGCTCAACCTGTTGGTGGGGCGACCAATCACTGCTTGCCCAGCCGATGAATAGCTGAAGTATCAACCATAGCGATTGATTACTTTCTTGTTTTTTCGCGGTGTGGGCAACCTTCCCAACAGCAGGGTCGACGTTGACCCATTGAAAGCTGTGAACGAGCACGTTCGAGCCGGCGCAGTTTTGTTTCAGGGAGTTTGGCAGACTCCACTAAGCAAATCCATTCGTTACGAGCCAGCGGTGTTGCTAGCAGCCATGTAGTTCGTGCCTGTGCGTCGTGTAGTAGCATTCGTTCGACATCTTTTGTTAGCTTGTGAACAGTGCCGCCAGGAAGGTTTTTTGGTTCCATATGTATCTATAGTGTAGCAAAGTACCTACAGTTTTATGTACCATTCACACTAGTGAACGCACGACTATACTATAATGATGGGGTAATGTGAAGAATGAGGGAGTATGAGTAAAACAAAGTCGCTGAGTGGTATGTGTGAGAGCTGTATGATGCCATTTAAGAAAGACCCCAAAGGCATACAGCGTGAACATGAAAATTACTGTAGCTATTGCTACCGAGATGGCAAACTATGTTATGAGGGCACAGATGTTGATGAGTTTAAGAAAGCTATGGTAAATGACATGGTAGGGCGTGGTGAAAATAAAACGAAGGCGAAACTTTTTGCTTTCATGGCAGGATTTGCACCGCGCTGGAAAAATCATAATTAAGAAAGAAGAAGAATGGGATCGATACAAAAGATAACAACGAATTTATGGTTTAACCACAATGCCAAGGAAGCAGCTGATTTTTATACTTCAGTATTCCCAGATGCTAAGATACTAAGCGTCGACTACTACCCTGCAGAAGGCCTGATGGATTTTCAGAAAGATTTGGCGGGCAAAGAACTAACGGTTGCATTTGAGCTGTTTGGTCAGCGTTTTATCGCGATTAATGCCGGGCCAGAATTTGCCTTCACAGAAGCAGTGTCGTTTATGATAGCGTGTGATGATCAGGCCGAAATCGACTATTTCTGGGAAAGATTATCACGTGTACCAGAATCTGAACAGTGCGGTTGGTGCAAAGATGCCTACGGTCTAAGCTGGCAAATTGTGCCGGCAAATATGGGCGAGCTAATGGCTCAGCCTGGAGCGTTTACTAAATTGATGACCATGAAAAAAATTGAAATAGCAAAATTTACTGAAAGTGAGTCATAATGACAATCCAACTAAACCCATACATAAATTTCAATAAGAATGCGCGTCAGGCCTTCACGTTTTACCAAAGTGTGCTTGGTGGCACATTGGAACTGCATACGTTTGGTGAGTTTGGCGCCGATCCCGACCCTTCCAACCAAGACAATATCATGCACGCTACGCTAACACTGGAGACTGGCGGGGTGATTATGGGTGCTGATACGCCAAGCATGATGGAGTATAGAACACCGTGTGGGTTTAGTATTTCGCTGACTGGTAGCGACGCTGATGTTTTGCGTGATAGGTTTGCAAAACTGGCAGATGGCGGCACGATTGTCATGCCGCTTGAGAAGCAAATTTGGGGCGACGAGTTTGGCATGGTGCTCGATCAATTTGGCATTAATTGGATGGTGAATATTCATCAAGAGGCTTAGAGTATGGCAGAGAATAAAACAAAACCCACTAGTGTGAGCGTTGATGAGTTTCTTGCAACCGTCAGTGAACGGCGCCAGCAAGAAGCGCGTACATTGATCGCGGTACTGCAAAAAATATCAGGTGAAAAACCTGTCATGTGGGGGCCGAGCATCATTGGGTTTGGCATGCAGCACTACAAAAGTGAAGCAGGACGAGAAGGCGATATGCCGATATTGGGATTCAGTCCACGCAAGGCAAGCCTGACCATTTACTTTTACGAAGGCTTTGATAGGTATGCGAGCGAGCTAAAAAAACTGGGCAAACACAAAACCAGCGCGAGCTGTTTGTATATAAATAAGCTGGCCGATATTGATATGAATGCACTGGAGGCAATGCTGCGTTTATCGTACAGTATCGCCACAGAACCTAAAAAAGTATCGCTGACTGTTACAGAATATGTAGCCGCAATACCGGCTGCAGCGCGGCCGAAATTCGATGAGCTCCGTGCGTTGGTACAAGCTGAATTACCACATATGCATGAAGTGATGAGCTATGGCATTGTAAGCTACAAAATTGATGTAAAAAAGCGCGGCTACGTATTTATTTCGGGATGGAAAGATCATGTAGCGGTGTACCCAATACCAAAAGACGAAACACTGCGCGAACAGCTGATGCCCTACATAAAAGGCAAGGGAACATTATGGTTTAAGCTCGATGAACCGCTACCGAAACAGTTAATAGTTAAGACCGTTACAGCACTTGCGGCATAGTAAACCAGAGGCGGACAGGGTATAATCTAGACCAATGGCTATAAACACTACCACCAGACGCATGATTACGAAAGCAACTCAACGTGAATTTGTGACGCAACTAAAAAGTGCGGTGGTAGAAAAAGATGTGGAAGCAGCGTACAAAGGTATTTTCCAAAAGTACTATCAAACGACATTCCCAAGCCCGTACGGTTCAGATGGGTATATAGAAGAAAAACAAGCGGGGTTATTTGACGAGGGCCTACGCCTGCTCCTAGAAGCAAAATTTAACCTGGATCTTACAAAAGCCAATGAACGTGCAAAAATTGCAGCGCAGAGCATCTACTACCTAAAAAAATTTGAGGCAGATGGCAAGCAGCTACCGAACGTGATAGTTGGTGGTGATGAGAATGAGCTGTTTACGTTGTACGCACCAAAACTAAAAGAATATCTGAACCGCAATTATGACTGGAGCATTGCACCAAGTAGTGCCTGGAAAGAAAATGAGCCGTTGTACCGCGAATTGCTTGATGATCCAAATCTTAGTGTATTTGTATTTGATGTTCGCAGCAGTGCATTTGACATAAATGAAGTGTTTCGCAGCATTGATGCCCTTGCGCAGCAAAATGGCGAATTTGCTAAGCTTCGCGTCACAGAAGCGAACCTGCGTCTGGTATTCGATGAATTTGTACGCATTGTATTTGGCAGCGATAACTGGCTAGTGGGCACAAAAAAGATAGGCGCTGAAGATACTGTATCGATTTTCATTCAGTCGATTTTGGGTAGCAAAGAAATATATATAGTGCCAACGAAAAAGAACGTACTGCACCTATCTAGTGGGCGCGAAATTACGATAAATGCTAGCAATTACGATGCGTTTTTTAGTCGCTACGATCGCAAGTATACCGTAAAAGAAATTGATGCCATCACTGCTATTGCCGACCAGTTAATAGAGGAAGTAAAACGTCGGTTCCATGGTGATTTTTGGACACCAACTGTATGGGCCAACCGTGCGATAGAAATGATGACACATGATTTAGGCGCAGACTGGCGTGAGAAATATGTTGTGTGGGACCCCGCGGCTGGCACTAAAAACTTAACACGTGATTACACCTTCAAGAACTTATTTACGAGTACACTACACCAGGCGGAAATAGATATGAGCACACAGTACAACCAAGAAGCTGTAAGCTTTCAGTACGACTTTTTGAATGATGATATTGATGTAAACCCGAATAGTGACCCACGCGATCTAAAAATGCCCCGCGAACTTTTTGAGGCATTGAAAAACGACGAACCAATTATATTTTATACAAATCCGCCGTATGGCCAGACTGGGGGCTTAGGGTCAGAGAGAAAAAGTGGGATTGCTCAAAATAGAATTAGTGACTTGATGCGTAGTGAAGGAATGGGCCATGCATCTTCCGAACTCTATACTAATTTTATATTTCGTGTTCAAAAAGTCACAAACGATTTTAATTTATCGAATGTCTTCTTCTTCTTCTTCTTTAATAAGGGTTTTTTGACAAGTCCCGCTTTCGGAAAATTTACTGATCAGTTGCTCGATCAATTTACATTTAATGATGGCTTCATGTTTAATGCAGGTGAGTTTCAAGGAACAAGTTCGAATTGGGGAATTATTTTTTCAAACTTTGAGAACAAGAAAGACACGAATGAAAGACAACGAACGTTCGAATTTAGTATTGAAAAGTCGGGATTAGACGGAATAGAACAAATCACTACCCATATACTTGATGCAGACGCTAAAAATGCCACGATAAATGCATGGCTTGCTGAAGTAAGACTTCCAAAAAATGAATTTAACGACGGCAAGTACCCACGGTATACTGGAGGATTTAATATCACGAAAGGCAACACAAAACGAGGCTATCTTAGGGAAGGTGCTATAGGCTATATCGAGAGTGATGGAATTAGTATTCAGCGAGCAGATAAATATACTAATTTGAATACATCAATGCTTAACACGGACAACGGAAGTTCCGTTCTACCAATAAATTTCGAGCGTGCTTGTGTTGTTTTTGGAATAAAGAAGTCGATTTTATCTGATGCCAGCTGGATTAATGATAAAGATGTCTTTCGTAAACCCTCAGAAGAATTCCAAGCATCGAGCGAGTGGCCAGAGTTTGTGCACGATTGCGTGGTGTTTAGCTTATTCCAAAAATCATCGTACCAAACAAGCTTGCGTAATTTTGAATACAACGATGAGTTGTATAACGTACCAAATGAATGGTTCTTCATGAGTAAGAATGACAGCATAACGCTAGCTGAGAAGTACAATCTGAACGATATTGTATTTGATGCACGTTCGGCTGATGAACGATTTGTCTACAGATATTTGCAGGATAAAAAGCTTAGCTCCGAAGCGCGTGAATTACTAAGTATGGGTAAAGAGCTGGTAGAAAAAACCTATGCAAAGCGATTTATTGCGAACCAAGAACACCCGGAATGGCACCTGAACACTTGGGATGCAGGCTACTACCAGGCGTACAAAATAACTACCATGTTTAAGGTAGAATTTGCTGAGCTGATGCAAGAATTTAACGCAGCTCGCACTGCGCTAGAAACTAAAATTCGCAATCGTGTATATAAGGACGGTATGTTAAGCAAATAGACTAAGCATAAGCAACTACCTTTTTTACAACAAATATTGTATGATAGAGGTATGACAAAAAGTACGACAAAATACGAAAATGCCGTGCTGTATCTATGCGATAAACTAGGCGGTACAATACAGGGCAAGAAGAAGCTTGCCAAGCTTTTGTATTATGTTGATTTTGATAGGTTCGAATACAAAGAATCTATGAGTACAGTTACAGGTGATACGTACAAGTCGTGGAAAATGGGGCCTGTGCCAGAAAAATACATGGAAGTAGTTGCTACGCTAGAGAAAAAAAATATGCTAAAACGCTCGACTAGCGGAGGTAGTGATGGATATCGCCCTGCGGAGGTATTTACAGCAGTAACAAAACCTGACGTATCAGTATTTGATAACGATGATATCGCAATACTAGATCGTGTCGTGAAGAACTATGGGAATTTGGATGGTAAGAAACTGGAGATATTAACTCACCAAGAAGCTCCATATATTGCTACAGAGCCTGATCATGAGATTGCTTACGAATTAGCATTTTACAGAGAGACTGATTTTAGTGATGTACTGGCAAACGCACGACGGGTTCGATAAAGATATTAAAAAACTTGCCAAAGACTATCGGCAGTTAGATCATAGTATTACTGCAACGAAACGGTTGCTGGAAATACAATTCCACCCAACACAACCGCAAGAAGTTATTGGACCGGGCAAAATCCATCGAATTACACAGAATCATACCTGGGCTATCTGGAAGCTAGAAGTTGCAGTAAAAGGATTGCGCCCAAGCCAGTGGCCAAGATTCTGGTTTGCTGTAAGAGGGAATACGGTTACGTTTTTAGTAGCTAATACGCACATCAATAATTACGATAACAATACCTGTGATAGGTTAGCAGCCGAACGGTTTTCTGAGATTGCCTAGTAGTTTATTTAGGGTGGGGGACGAAGGTGAGTGCCTTCCCTGACTTCCCTGCACGGCCTGTTCGGCCAATGCGGTGGACGTAATCTTCGTAGACTTTTGGTGGATCAAAATTGATAACATGCGAAACGTTCGGAATATCGAGGCCGCGCGCGGCAACGTCGGTTGCAACCATAATTGCCACTTCGCCATTTTTAAAACTGCGTAGGGCACGTTCGCGCTGCGACTGAGACTTGTTGCCGTGAATCGCGACTGCTGGAAGCTCCATTTTGGTAAGCGTATCAGCCAGGCGCTGCACACCATACTTAGTTTCACCAAATACAATCACCTTTTCAAACGCTTCTTTGCGCAGCAGGTCGGCAATCAATTCGATTTTGTGGGTGCGGTCGTGCGCATGAATAACATCTTGCTCGATATGGTCATTTGTTTGATTCTTTACTACCGAAACAGTAATGGGATCTTTCATGAATTCTTCAACGATAGTTTTTACATCATTTGTCATGGTAGCACTAAAGCACAGTGTTTGGCGGCTTCTGGACAGCTCACTTTCAATGGCCTTAATATCATTTACAAACCCCATATCACACATACGGTCGGCTTCGTCGAGCACAAATACGTCGGTGGTTTGCAAGCGCAGTACCCGGCGATTAATAAGGTCGCGAATACGGCCAGGTGTGCCGATAACAATGTGCGGTCCACGCTGGATTTGCTGAATTTGCCGGCCAATGTTTGCTCCACCAACAACCAGACTGGAGTAGAGCTTTTGGCCTGCGGCAAAACGTCGGAATTCGACGTCGATTTGCTGCGCAAGTTCGCGAGTCGGTGCTAGTACGAGCGCCGTCATGATTTTATGGTCGGCTG
This sequence comes from uncultured Candidatus Saccharibacteria bacterium, assembly GCA_964537815.1. Taxonomy (GTDB): domain Bacteria; phylum Patescibacteriota; class Saccharimonadia; order Saccharimonadales; family Saccharimonadaceae; genus UBA1020. The sequence continues at coordinate 28,524 of CAZIDJ010000001.1, forward strand.
ACATGCGTTCGATAATTGGCAGCAAGAACGCCGCAGTTTTTCCAGTACCTGTATTCGCAAGGCCTATCACATCACGGCCTTCAAGCGCTGCAGGAATACACTGGTCCTGAATGGGTGATGGTGTAGTGAAGCCGTGGTGCTGGAGCGTCGACTTGAGCCGTGCATTCAGCGCAAAATCGTTGAATGTATGGGTTGGCACATACGGGATTTCATCGGCAATCTCAATAGCTTTGTTCACAAACTTGTGGCTTGGAATTGATTTTGTAGAATTTTTAGGAAATTTTGCGGTGCGACGCTTGTGCGGCGCAAAGCTTTTCCGGCGCTTTTGGCCGGGCATAGTAGGATGGTGCATAAGTAACCTTTCTTGTTCGTTAGCACATGATGAACGACAAGAAGTAGGGTATACGCCGAGTATTCATCCAGTAAGATATGTGTTTTTGCTATCTAACTAATTATATTGTAGCATAAAATTTAAATTCTTGCTAGTGCATTGTTGCTTATGCCAAAGTGGTGTATGCTAGAACCATAGTATTAACTGTATAGGGTATAAGGAATAACACTATATGAAAAACAAAGTTTTGATTGCCGCGGTTGCAATTATTGGTCTTGCATCTGTTGCCTACGCGTCGTTTACGCAACTACTCACTATTAATGGTACCGGTACGGCAACTGGATCGTGGGACGTAAAGATTACTGGTATCACACGAACTTCCGCTACTGGTGTGACTGATGCATCAGCACCAACCTTTACCAACACATCAGCAACATTTAGCTCAAACCTCCAATACCCTGGTGCAACTGCTACCTATCGAGTAGTAGTTACTAATAACGGTACCATCCCAGCAATTCTGAGCACTATCAATGGGCTTTCAGCAGCTAACTCGGCAGTACCTACCTATATTACGTATGCGATTAACGGCGTAACGGCAAACACCACTACCCTGGCAGCTAACGGTGGTACAAACAATATTGATGTGACGGTTACCTGGGACTCGGCATCCGCGCCGCTGACGTCTGGTGCTACAAAGACAGCTACCCTAGACTTTACCTACAACCAGAACACCTAAATAACAAAAGGGTGGAGTAAAACACTATATGTCGCGAGCCAGTCGGCGAAGAACGTACCTGCGACATATAGCTATGCTGGTCGCACTACCCCTTGTCCTGATGGGCACGGGGTTTGCACTATTTTCGCGTAATCTATCTATTAGTACGACGCTTACAAAACCTGCCTATTCTTCGTCGCAGTATATATACATGACATATAATCAGTCCGTGACGGCACAGAGTAGCGTGTGGCTGTATACAATTTCGCCAATGACAGTGATAAACAAAGGCGTAACATCAGTGACGGCCTGGCAAGTGAAGTTTGATGTGCCGACTGGTGCGTCAGCAGTCACCTGCCCTGCAAGCGTAACCTGTACTCGGGCTGGCAACACAGTAACGATTGTGAATGGCGCCGGAAATGGTGCGATTGCTGCGGGCGCTTCAGTCACCTTTAATATCTCGTTTACCGCGCCCACGAACAATTCTGTTCTACAAAATATTATTACGTCTGGTACGCTTTCGACCGCATTTCAGAATGTTGCTGGCTTAACCGTAAGTCCTGTGGCGGGTACTCGAACCAAAAAACGTAATACCTATACCTACCCGTACACATTCACCGTTACAAATAACTCAGGTCAAAACTTAAGCGCCTGGCAAACAACTGCTACCTGGAGCTTGACAACAACAGTAGCAAGTATGAGTGCAACCGTAACCTACACCACCAATGCAACAACGCTAACTATCACGAGCACTGCGGCTATAGCTAACGGAGCAAACTTTGTGTTTAATGGGTCTTTTAGTACGACCAATGCAACCTGGACCTTAACAGGCGTAACGATTCGAGGACGCGCCTAGTGATTTTGCAAAAAATTCATAGAGTAAGTAAACAAGCCTGGCTGCTACTTGGTGCCGTAGTGGTAGTTGTCGCAAGCATGATCAGTTTGCGGCTACTGCGTGTTCTTGAGGCGCCAACTATTTTTTACTATGTGCAGCCACTAGCCTGGCTAACATTGGCGGGTGTGGCATTCTTTGTTGGCAAAGGGCGGCGCGATAGGCTGCGCCATAAAACCGAACGAATGTTTTTGATTGGTTGTGTGCTCTCTCTATGGTTTGTTGTATATTTTCTTTCGGGACTGTACTTTACCTATGTTCAAAACACACTAGTGGTTGACATAAAGTCAATCGCGATTAACCTGCTGGGCTTTGGTGTGGCCGGTGCCTGCATGGAGTACGTTCGCTACACGACAATGTTGCTAGCGCATCGACGCAATGCAGTATGGTTTGGAGCGATCGTTGTAATTGTCTTCGGATTTGCTCAAATGAATATAGGACAAGTATTTTTTGTGCAAACGCTCGAGCAGTTCGTCAAGCTGGCGGTTGCTGATTTTATTCCGGCGATCGTTAGCAGCATGCTGCTAACGTATTTGGCACTTTCATCAGGTCTTGGCTCGATGTTGCTGTACCGGCTTGCGGTTGTGGCCATGACGATATTGCCGCCGGTTATTCCAAAACATGACTGGTACGTAATCGGTGTTGGTTCGGTGCTGCTATCGCTTGCTGTTTATATTGCCATTGAACAGACCCAACGTGATCATGAGCGAGGGCGCCACCACTATGGGCAGGTTCGTCGTGCCTATAACACTATGGTGACGGCTACACTTTTTGCGCTGGTATTGTTTATGACTGGGGTCTTTTCGTATAAGCCACTCGCAATTGTTTCGAATAGTATGGTGCCCGTGTATTCTCGTGGTTCTGTAGTAGTGGTGCAGAAGATAGACAGCCCTATGGACATTAAAGTTGGCGACATTATACAATATGAAGCAACAGGTAAGACAATAACGCACAGGGTGGTCGAGATTGACGCCGCGGCTGATGGGAGTGGGAAGCGCGTGTTTATAACCAAGGGTGATAATGTTAGCTCGCAAGATCCGCTGGTGGCGGAATCTCAGGTGCGTGGCATAATACGCGGCCAATTGCCCTACGTGGGCTACCCTAGCATCTGGCTAAAAGAAGCATCGCAGGGAGCAAGCAAATAATGTCACTTGATATGGTAGGTGAGCAAAAAGAGCATCGCCCGATTGGCTGGAGCTTGCTTGGTCTTCTTATCGTCATCGGCGCAGGAGTTTTGTTTTTTGATGCACTGCGTTCGCAATCGGCAACTGCCCCACTGCCAACTGCCTACCAGTACAAGGTAACGCAAGATGTGAAGACTGATATTTCATATTACGATAGCAGTTTTTATAATGGTGGGCCGGGCCAAAACACCGCCTATGTGACAGACCTAACAAAAGAGATAAAAAGTACCTTCCATTTTGATTACAGCGCTTCAGAATCTGCTGATTTACGTTATAGCTACTTTGTGCGTGCAGAGGTACGCGGTGACTATGCGGTGAAAGGTGCTGATAAAGACAACCCAAGCGTATGGCAGCGCAGCTATGAACTGGCTAAACCAGTGGTTAAAAATGAACAAACGAAACAGTTTTCGATTGACCCAGAAGTCTCAATACCATTCGGTACCTATAAAGACACAATAAGCCAGTTTAGAACGGCCTTGAGCTTACCACTCAATAGCCAGGTAACAGTGAGTTGTGTGCTGCAAATTAACGGTACAGTCAACAATACACCATTTACCGAGACTCGAACGGCGACTGTTTCGGCACCACTCGATCAACAAATTTATACGCTGGCTGTGAAATTTGATAAAGAAACCAAGAAACAGGTTGTGTCGCAGAATCAACAGACTGAAAAAAACACGGGGAGTAGTTTGCGGATCGTTGGTGCTGCTATTTTAGGTGCACTTGGTATGGCGCTTGTTGTGTATGGCCTACGCAAACAAATCTTTACGTCGCCCTACCAACGAGAGCTCAATAAAATCTTCCGTTATCACGATGGGATTATCATTCGGGCGAGTCGCCAAGCAGATGTTGCAGGCAAGAATGTTGTGCCCGTCAAAACGTTTGACGACATGCTGAATTTGGAGGAGGAGCTGAAGACACCGATTGTGGCGCATCCGGCAGGAAGCGAAGCCACGCAGTTCATTATCGTGCATGGCGACGTGGTGTATATGTACACGCTAGGAAAAGTGTTCGTCGATAGTGAATCGCTCCACGCTGTTGAGCAATCGCTTGAAGAGTTGTCACCAGTTTCAAAAACGACAAAAGCCAAAAAGACGACACGACGTAAGATTCAGTAAGAGTACTACTATGTGCTATACTAAGTATAGTTAATCAGGAGGATGTATATGAATGTACTAGTACTAACCGGAAGCGCACGCCCAAATAGTGCAGCGAGCAAAGTAGCGCCTGTCGTTGCGCAAGCAGTTGAGGCACGTGGCTCAGTGGCGGACGTTGTTGAGGTAGCCACACTAAATTTGCCATTTTTCAATGCACCAGTACCACCATCACATCCAGACTTTGCCCCCACTGATGCCAATGTGATTGCCTGGACAGATAAGGTAGCTGCTGCCGATGCAGTGGTGTTGCTAACGCCAGAATACAACGGTGGTCCGAGCGCGGTGCAAAAAAATGCCATTGACTGGGTGTATAGCCCATGGGAAGGCAAGCCAGTGGTAATGGTAGGGTATGGGTGGTACCAGCCATCACGTGCACAGGATAGCTTGAAGGCGGCTCTTGGTGTGGTGAAAGCTAGGCAGGGCGAACACGTGCAGCTACAATTTGGCGTAGAGCTTGAAGCCGATGGTAGTGTGAAGGACACAGCGGCAGTAGAGCAAAAACTGACGACTGCGCTTGATTCAATCTTGCAATAACCTACACTTAATCTGACGTAACGACAGGCAGTGATTCAATTGGAAGTGCCAGTGTGTGGGCTAAACGATCGAGCTGTTGAAATTTGCAGTAAGCAATCGGCTGGCCGGCCGCTGTATATATACGGTAATAATGATCGTAGGTAGCCCATTCGCCGTTAAACTTTTGAGCGCGGGTAGGTTGGTTTATTCGCTGTATATACCAGCCTGGTGCTTGGTCGCTGAGGATGCGCTTTATCTTGGCGTAGTGATTAAATACCATGAGTTTAGTATACTAAACTTATATGGAACTTAAGCTTGTTTTTGCGCTGATTGGCGCTGTATTAGCCCTGATTGGCAACATACCCTATCTCCGTGATACCTTAAAAGGCAAGATTCACCCCCACCCGTATACCTGGTTTGTGTGGTCGATCGTTTCCCTCGTCACCTTTTTTGGTCAAATGCAAAAAGGTGGTGGCTATGCGCTGATCGCTACTGGGTGTGCAGAAGTGTTCACTATTCTTATTTTCGTCGCGTCACTAAAGAATGGCTTTACGCACGTTCGAAAAATCGACAAGGTATTTTTAGTAGCGGCGCTACTGGGGCTGATACCATGGCTCGTGGCGAAAGACCCGACAATTTCGGTAATAACAGTAGTAATAATTGATGTAATAGCGTTTATACCAACGCTTCGTAAAGCCTGGAACTATCCAAAAAGTGAGGACGGTATATTGTATGCAATGAATGTAACTCGGCATATCTTGGTGATGCTGTCACTAGGTCAGTACAATATTGCGACAACGCTTCATTCTATTGCAATGCTGATCACCAATACAACGATGCTGGGTATACTGCGAACACGACAAATGCGCAGTCGTACAGGGGTAGCTAACCGCCCACTTTCCTGAGCAAAAATAAAGCCCAGGATGTGATATTTTTTACAGTAAATACCGTGGTTCACGGCTATGATAAGTGAGTAATTAACAAAAGGAGAAAATAATATGAACTTTATCTTATGGCTTATCGTAGGTGGTCTAGCAGGCTGGATCGCATCGAAGTTTATGCGTACTGACGCACAAATGGGTCTTGTAGCTAACGTTGTTGCTGGTATCGTTGGTGCAATGCTTGGCGGTTGGTTGAGCGGAACATTGTTCAACTACGACCCAACAGGTAACCTATTTAGCATAGCTGGCTTCGTTGTTGCCGTTCTTGGTGCAATGCTTGTTATCTTCTTGGTACAACTTCTAACTGGTCGCCGAAGCGTTTAATACACTTAGGAACATAAATGGCGGTGCAGCTCCTATGCGAGCTTCCCGCCATTTTAAGGCAGGCCATCAATGAAGCAAGCTCTCCACCGTAATTCTACAGCAGATAAGCGATTGCTGTTTTTGGTAAATACAATTACTGAAATAGTGTGGGAGGCTGATATTGAGGGGAATGTGGTATACGCAAGTGACCGCTGGTATGAGTTTATCGGGCGAGAGCCAGGCAGTGATATTAGTTCTGTCTGGCTTCGTGTTATTCATGAAGATGACCGTGATAGATGTTTGCAAGCGTGGCAGCAGTCGCTAAAAACTGGTGATCCGTATGAAGTAGAATGTCGATTTGAAGAAGCGAGCACCGGAAAGTATAAGTGGTTTTTGGTGCGGGCTATGCCCTACCTAGGTAACGACGGTGCAATAGAATGTTGGTATGGCACCTGCGCTAACATTGAAGCAGGCAAAGAAAATGCCGAATTGATGCTGATGAATAGGGCGAAAGATGAATTTATCTCTATAGCCTCACATCAGCTTCGTACACCAGCGACAGCGGTAAAGCAGTACCTTGGCATGGCGCTCGAAGGCTACGCTGGTGATTTGACACACAGCCAACAAGCACTGCTCAGTAAAGCCTACGACAACAATGAACGGCAACTGCGAATTGTCTCTGATCTTTTACGCGTAGCACAACTAGAATTAGGAAATGACCGATTTGAAAAACGTCTGGTCGATATAGGGAAATTAGTGCACGCTGCAGTTAATGGTCACATGGACACATTCAAACAACGGGATCAATCACTAACATTTAATGGTCTACAAAAATCAATACAAGCGTGGGTTGATACAGATACGCTGCGAATGGTGCTTGATAATTTGCTGGAAAACGCAAGTAAGTATACTCCACAAGGTGGCCGAATTGAAGTGGGTGTTGATAAAAAAAGTGATACAGTAGAAATTGCAGTGTGTGACTGGGGTGTTGGAATTGCGCCAGAGCATGAAAAACGACTGTTTATAAAATTTTCACGAATTAATAACGAGCTTTCAACGATCGTGGGCGGAACAGGGTTGGGCTTGTATTGGGTGAAGAAAGTGATGGCACTGCACGGCGGTGATGTACGCTACGTGCCGAATACTCCGAAGGGGAGTAAGTTTATAGTAAGTGTGCCGCACAGTGAGCACGAGGACAGTGAGGAGGTCAGACATGAGTAAACAAAATGTATCAGTGGTAGTGGTTGAAGATGACGTTGCTCTGAATGATGCCTATACAATGATTTTGGAATCGGCTGGACATACTGTACACCGTGCATTTAACGGCGAAGAGGCCTTGCAAGTTATTAAAACGCTTCCTACTCCTCCCGCAGTAATCCTGCTTGACCTTCGCATGCCAGTACTCGATGGACTAGGGTTTTTGAAGAAGTATGAGCCGGAGCTTCACCCAGAGACAGTGGTTGTGGTGTTTAGTAACTATGATGCAAAAGGTGACATTGATGAGGCGTATAGCCTAGGTGCTCACCGGTATGTACTAAAGGCGCGGGCCGCACCAAAAGAGTTGTTGCACCTTGTTGATTCGATTGTATACGAGCAGCAGGGAGCGTAGCGCTACTTACGTAAATCGCGGAAACTTTCTTCACCAAGTAGTGCAAGCAGCCGTGTGGTATAAACAGTATATGTTGAGCCGGTATACGAGATAATTCCCATTGTAACAAGCTCTTTGATGTTTCGCGCCGTACCTTCTCGCGTTTGGCCTATCATGCTCGCTAACATAATTTGCGACAGCTTGATATTGATAACGGTTTCTCCATTCTCTCGTTCAATACCAAAGCGGTGTGCGAGGTAGTAAAAGCTGTAGGCGAGTTTATCAAGGGTGCGTGATTGGGTAAGACTGATAATCCGAAGCATAGACCCTGCATATTCACGCCCAGTGGCTTCAATCAATTTTTGAGCTGCAAGTGGCTGACTCCCTACGATAGCATCGAAGCGTGTTTTTGGCACCGCAAGAATACGCGTATCGCTAACAGCTTGATAATAGGTAAATGACGCCGTAGTGCCACCGAGCACCCAGGCTAGTGGAACTATATCAGCTTTTCCATACAGCGCAGTGATGCGCTCATCACCAGTTGATGAAATACTGTACCCGCGAACAATACCGTCTTGAATGATGTAGACATCGCGTGGCACTTCGCCCTGGAAGAAGAGTGAGCTGCCGGCCCGGAATAATTTTGGCGTTCCATGATCGCGTACAAGCGATAGAAGTGTCTCCATGCCCTTATCATACTACTTTTTAACGAATTGTTTGGTACAATTATGCTATAACGGGAGGTAGAGGTGGAAGCACAACACAAAAAAAGTAATTTTTTGACATTGCAGTATGCGCTGGCAAGTGTAGCGACACTGGTGACAGTAGGGGCTGCATCGAACGCTTTGCAAGGAGCAATTGGTCTATGGTCGAGTGACATAAGTACCGGTGGTGTATACACGACCTATGCACAGCACACCTTTGTTTCCATTGTCTATTCAGCAACCATGGCACTTGTAGCAGCAGTAGCAGCATTCTTTTTGTACCGAAGTGTAGGGCGTGCGGTTTCTCGGCGCTTAGACTATTTGCACACGCGACCTTATGTTCTGATTACCAACGGGATGATTGCGGTATCAGGGGCGATGGCGTTAGTGTACGCGTCGAAGCTTGTAGCCCTCCTTATTGCTTCGTTACTATTTATTGGTACACCAATCAATGTCGGTGACCTATATCTTTATGAATTTTTGCCACTGTTATTTACTACGGCACTTTCCGCTGGCGTAGCATGGTGCTTGTATAGTATAGGCAAAGGCAAAAACAAGAGTGGTGTACTAACAATGCTTCTGCTAATTGCAGCGACTGTTGTGTTCGTGAGTGCCATAATTGCTGTGCCAATTCGCTCGCACCAAGCGCCCGAATCAAAGCGGGGCACAACGTCGACATCAGATGTATACGACTCGTTTTATAACACGTACTGGTAGTAAGCTGAGCTGGCATGCACTTGGTTGAAGCAGGAATACCTCTTATGCTATAGTTGTAAAGATAGCCAATGGGAAAGTAAGGAAAAAGAATAATGGACAGTTTGTCGTATCGAAAATCACGATCGAGCCAACCCCAAGATGAATCACAGAATGCAGCTGCAGAACCACTGATGTTTGAGCCAGCACCTGAAGTTCAGGCTGCACCAGTGCGCCGAGAATCTCCAGCTAAGCACACCACACCGCACAGGGGACTGAAAAAAACACCACCAAGTAAGTGGAAGTATATCGCTGCGGCAGTTGCGAGTATTTTACTAATTGGCGGACTTTTGTGGGCTATGGGAATAGGCCGCAGCGGGCTGCCAGAGGTTGATGAGAGTAAGTATCAGGCAGTTTTTCTTTCGAATGGACAAGTATATTTTGGGAAGCTAAGCCAGGCAAACGCGGGATATGTAAAGATAACTAACGTGTTTTATCTGCAGCGAAAAGCCAGCACAACCGATAACAAAGAGAACCCTCAGAATGCCGCGCCTCAAACCGCCAATGATGTTGAGTTAGTAAAGTTAGGAAACGAGATACACGGCCCGACCGACACGATGGTAGTTGCGCGCGACCAAGTATTGTTTTATGAGAACTTAAAAGATACCGGGAATGTTATGAAAACAATTTCCCAGTATAAGGCACAGAATAAGTAAACGGGCGCCTATGGCACTGTCGGTATCGACGCGGCGACTCCTTAAGCGACCTACCACAGGTAGCCAGCGTATTACAAAGCATCAGCGTCGAAGAACACTACTCGTGGTGATTATATTATCGACGGTTCTAGGCTTGCTACTGATGGCGCTCGGCTTTTTGTATACATGGCTTACTAGTAATCAAATTATGCCCAACGATGCGTTCAACACAGCGTTGCAAAAACCAGTGGAAATAAAAAAGCCGGTAGCACGTCTAAATCAGCGAGTTAATGTGGCGGTAAGCAGCCTGTCATCACCACTGGTGGCAGGTGAAACGGCGCAGCTTTCTATTCGCACCAATGTGGATGCAATTTGTACTATAGAAGTACTAGCTCCGACACAAAAACTAACATCGACAGACCTGAACGCAAAAGCTGCAGACGAGTTTGGAATTATCTCATGGTCATGGCAAGTGCCAACTACAGCCAAAAATACCTCGTGGCCTATTACAGTATCGTGCAACAACAAAGAACACAGTGGTGTCGTTAAGACGGCACTAGTAATTCGCGCCGCAAGCTAGCGAAGTGAGTGAACGTACTCAGTCCAGCGATCATCTGAAAGCGAGGCTGTAGATTTGATGAGGACGAGCGTTGCATCCTTTACGAATAGTACCGATTGCGGTCCCTTTGCTGATGTGCCAATATAGACTTTTATAGCATCTACCGTAATGAAGTGGTCGGCATGGTAGTTCTTGGCAAGTTCGGCAACTTGATCGTTTGGGTCAGATTTAAACTCTTTTGGCAGTGGCTGCTGACTTACAGTAATTGGTGTGCCACCAAGCGTGTCTGCGTAGGCATACACGGGGTTACGATCTGGTGGACTAACGCGTGTCCATCCACCCAATGAATCAATCGATTTCCCACTCGGTAGGAATGTCTTGTATTCGGGCGTTCCTTTTGTGAGCTGTCCGGTAACCGACTTGAGCTTTGCGTCGGACTTACTTGCTGTTGGTGTGCCGTCCTCACTGGCGTGGTAAATAGGGTTGCTCAGCATCCAGTAGACTGCACCCACGGCACTGGCAATGATAATGACCCACCGTACCCAAGCAGGGAGGCGCTTCCATTGCAGTGCTAGAATACGGAGATATTTTTTTAGGTAGAGTCGGTATCGTTTCATAGATCACCTTGTGTAGTAGGGGGTATCATCGGGCATCTGGAGTCCGCCAGCAAAGGTGCGGCCATGCATGAGTCGCTTGGAAGGATCGGCAGTAAACTGTAGGGTAAGGTCGGTGATGGTGGGGCCGCGTGAGACATCATCTGGGTAGCCAAATGCCTGAGAGCTATCGACCGTTGTGTTCAAGTAGTAGAATCGAGCACAGTTGGTTGTTGTGCCTGCACTGTTTTTAGGTATATAGACGCCGGGCGTACCAAGAGTGACATCGCCAAAGTTCGTCTCTTGACCCCATGTTGTCATGGCTGGTGAGGTACATAGCGTAGTAGGGTAGTTCGTCATGGAACGATATTTGAGCTGCCACCTTGCGCCAATAGAGTTGTCAACACCATTGAGAAGCCAGTAGTTCGGAAAAACATCTGTGTCAGTGTCCATCATGATGGAATACTTGGCAACTTGAGGTTGCGTAAGAAGAGCGGTCTGCTGGACGGCCGGTGATGCGTAGGTAATCGTCGAACCACAGCCACCTCCAAGTACATACGCTTTGCCCTCGTAGTACAGCGCGGCATTTCCATAGCGAGCACCGGTATAGCGCTGGTTTGTAGCATACCATTCTCCAACGCCAGTTGGGTTATTGCCACTCGCAATAGTAGTGTTGGCGCTTATTGGTGCAACAAGCGTAGAAGGGGTACACACGGTGTCAGAGGTTCGACCACCAATCAGATAGATATAACCGTTGGCTGCAAAACTATCCGCCTGAGAAATTGGGGTGGGTAAGCTTCCCGTGTAGGTCCAAGACCCAACTGAGCCGTTGGAACCGTCAATTTTAGCAAATTGGACATCACTGAGGTAATAGGTTGAAGGGTTGACATAGGTCGTGCCACCAAGCAGGTAAAGATTGTTTGCATAGGCGGTAAGTGCTCCGCCATACCGGGCAACATTAATAGATGTGCCATTAGTTGTCCACGACGATATGTCGCCACCTGTAGGCTGAGCCGAGCTATAGTATACGCTGGCCTGTGGAGTGGTGGTAGTGTTATCGCTGAGCCCACCAACAATGTAAAGACGATTGTTCCACGAAGTTGCACCGAATATTCGCCTAGCCGCTGGTAGGGTTTGAGCCGATGTGGCCCATGTCGGATTGCCGGAAGTCATAGCGGATGAGTAGTAGACCTGATTTGATGGGTTTCCGCTGGCATCTTGGCCACCTAGGTAATAAAGCGCCCCGCCCACTGTTTCAAGCTGACCCCATGCCCGGCCAGCCGGTAGGGCATTGGCCGTTGACCACGTTCCTACTGCGCCAGTGTTTGCATCGATACTTGCGTACTCAACACTATTAGAAACAGCGGTACAGTCGGTTGTGCTAGTACAGCCACCAGCCACATATATTCTTCCACCAAGTACCGTAGCAGAGGTGCCCAGCCGATTGGCTGCATTGGAATATTGCGCAGCCGAGGTACTGTAGCCTGCCGGTGCACCGCTATCGTTATTGTATATCTGGAACGTCTGAATAACATCGGTACGAGCCGTACAGCCACTTGGGCTTGCACCCGCCGTGCACCCACCAATTACATAGGCAGATGAGTTAGAGACCGGTACGGAGAGGCCCCAGCGCTGGTTGATCTGTACAGCAGAAACTGTCCAGCCATCCCCAGTATCACCCAGACTGCCGTCACTGACATTGATTTTAATAAACTCGATATCAGCGAGCACACCGGTGGTTGCTTCGTAGCCACCAACTGCGTACAGGTAGCCATTGTAGCCAAAGGCGGCGGATCGCCTTCGTCCAACTGCCATCAAGTAGGGCGACTCTTTCCACGTAGTGCCGCTAACGGCCACAATATTGTTACTATTGTCTATTTTTGCGTAGCGCACTGTTTTAAGGTCAACGACATTGGGTGAGACTCCCCCAATGAGATACACGTAGTTAGCATAGACAGCACCACTCATAATACCTAAGCCCGTTTGTGTATCGCCAGGAATGACTCCGATTTGTAGCTGGCCCGTAGTGGTGCACCCGGCAACTGCACCAGCTGTTTGAATATTACATTTATAAACGTTTTGACTGTAGGCGGTGCACCCAGCACTGCTACTGGCACTACAGCCACCAAAAATATATAGGTTTCCAGGGTTAACATTAGCGCTCGTAGGGTTGGCTCGGGCAAAGGAGAAGAGGTAGGAGACTGAGTTAACCCCAAGGCTAGCCAGGGTTTGGTTGGTCCAAGCAGTGATGCTACCATCGGCATTTAGTGTGGTACGCTGCAGCGTACCGGTGTTACCCGCTCCATCAAGTCCGCCAACTAAATACAGTCTTCCGCCAAACACAACGGTACTTGCCGCTGCAATTCCCCCCGTAACGGTATTCGTGCTGTCGACACACCAAATGCCTCCTTGAATTGTATTCGGCAGATTGCAGGTTGGTGCAACCAGCTTTCCGGTGGCAGAAATGGCAGCATAGGCAACGTTGCCATTGGTTGCCGAGCATGTATTGTTGGTGCAGCCACCAATGATATACAGGTAGCCATTTGCAACAATTGATGAATTAAGCATATTCCCAACATTAGCGGTACCAGGCATATTGCAATCAGTCGCTGATCCGCCGGTACAAGGTGCCGTGCCGCTTGGAACGGTTTGTCCTACCGTCGAGGCATCGCCATCACGGTTGACGGTGCCATAAATAATATCTTGAAGCATTGTAGCATTACAGTCACCAGTAGAGGTGTTTTGTGCCTGGCAGCCACCAATTTCGTAAATTTTATCGCGCCAAGCAACCATGCCAAAGGCCGAGCGCTGATTTGATACAGTACCAACAGCATTCCAAATGTCGATGCTCCCATCGGCATTAATACTTGCCACTTGAGTATCGGACTGTGTTGTGGTGCAGTAACCACTCGCATTGGCAGCACTACAGCCCCCAGAGACATAAATATATGCCCCCCATACAACTGACATAGTACCACCGTTGGTATAACGACCCGTGCTAAAGCTAGTAGTTTGAACCCAACTGTTTAGTGACCCATCACTATTAATTTTTGTATAGTGAACAGTGTTAAGGGCGGTACCCCCTAGGCTTGGTGTGCCTCCAATGACGTATAAACGATCGTTGTAGACTTGCATATCGTGGCCATAGCGTGCAGAAGGAAGGTTGGTCGATGTTGTCCAGCTTCCAAGCGTCCCATTGGGGCGAATATCCGCGTACTGTGTTGTATTTACGGCTCCTGAGCTGGAAAGACCACCTGATACATACAGTCGATTGTTATAGGCAACGGCTGAAAGGTTGCTGCGCACATTTGAAAGACCGGTGTCTTGGTACCAATACACCCAATTGCCTTTAT
>CAZIDJ010000001.1:42844-150495 GCA_964537815.1 uncultured Candidatus Saccharibacteria bacterium
CTGCGCACATTTGAAAGACCGGTGTCTTGGTACCAATACACCCAATTGCCTTTATTGGCATCAGTTGGGTGCCATAACTGCGGCTCGCCATTGGCACCCAATTTTGCAACATAAATCGTGCTTTGTTTAGCATTTGTCGAATCAATGCCACCTATTGCATAGAGAAAGCCGTTGTAGGCTACAAGCGAGAAGTTTGCACGTGCTTGGGGAAGATTGTAGGCGGCTGTCGTACACCAGCCATTGCAGGCTCCGCTGCCTGGGTTAGGGCTATCAATCGTGCCACTTGAAGTATTGAACTGCGCCCAATTAACAGACTGGGTGGGAGTTGCTCCACCAGAGCCATAGGTTATGACAATGGTTCCATTTGCGCCAGTGTTTCCGGTGGTATTAGCTGTGCCACCGGTTCCACCGTTTCCAGCACCATTGCGATATGAGTCAGCTGAATTCCCAGGAGTGGTGCCGCTACCGGCTGTGTTGGTTGCAGCAGTTAAGCCGCCAGTAAAGCTGGAGCCTCCACCACCACCAGCTCCACCAGTGGCCTTTGTCGAACTTGAGCCTCCACCTCCACCAAAATAGCCAGCGCCACCTCCACCACCAGCACTACGGCTCGTGCTAACAATACCACCACCTGATCCACCGGTTGCAAGACCACCGTTACCGGCACTCCCGTCAGCACCGGCACTTGTGCGAGCATCTCCACCTGGTCCACCTGTAAGTGAGGTACCGGCTGATCCAGGGTTATTACCGCCGGTTCCTCCAGCCCCACCAGCGGATGCAGTGGCAGCCCCACCTCCAAGGGCGGCACCTGATGCAGTACCGGCTACACCGCTCGTACCCCCACCAGCTCCACCAGCTGCGCCAGCCGAAGTTGCACGACCACCACCCCCACCAGCTCCACCAGCTGCAATGGCTAACGGTGTAGTATTACGATAAATGCTTGAGTAACCTCCGCCACCTCCACCTTGGCCATTCGTTGAGACGGTACCTCCCCGACCTCCACCGCCCACATAAGTGGTGATAGTTTCGCCTGGTGTTACGGCCAGTGTGCCAGTAACGTAGCCTCCAGCACCGCCAGCGCCTCCAGCCGCACCTGAACCACCACCTCCACCACCTCCACCAGCACCCCAGGCTTTGACAGTGATACTTGTAACTCCTGTCGGTACTATGAAGGTTGAAGCACCTTGGGCAGAGTAAATTTGGCCGTTAAATGCTATGCCCCCTGCGGTATACAGGTAGCCACCGGCTGCAGTAGTACCCGCTGCCCAAATTTCGTTTGGAAGTGGTGAAGTAGGGGTCCAACTGTCAAATCGGGCGCCAGTTGTGCGTCCTTTTTTAATGAGCTTATTCGCGACATCAAAGTTGATGTTGGTTTCATTATTGCCAGCCATAAATTGCTGTGCCGTCACAACGTAAATGCTTGGGTCAATGCTGATAGGAAAGGTAGCACTGTCCAGATTCGAAGCGACTACAGTGAGGGTTTTACCTGATAGCTCATAGCGTGCTGTAGCTGCAGAAATCTTGCCGTTTTTCTCAACAATGTACGGCTTTGGTATCACAAAAAGTAGCTGATCTTTCTTGGCATTTTTTCGAGCTGCTTCTAAAAGTGTACGATCACGGTCGGTTGCCGCGGACACATCACCTGAAAAAAGCTGACTACCATAGATACCAATACCTCCGTCGCGTTCTTGTCGAGCTTCGAGACTTGCATCGAGCGAAAGTGTAAAATCGTAGCGCACACTGCTGCTCGTACGCTGCGACAGGATGATATCTTCTTTGGCACCAGTCGCCTGGACAGTTTGGACGAGCCATCCCGGGGTGTGAATCATTGGATAGACGACCCGATCATTTTGTTGTTTTCCCTGGGCGAGCCCAAATTGTGGAGTAAGTGACATACTGATTTTATGAAGCGAATCAGTCACACTAAAGCCCTTTCGGGGATCTTTTGCGAGCTTTGTGCTAACGCTGGCACTTGTAGGGGTAATACTGTCAGAAGCACGCGCTGCTGGGGTATAAATAAATGCACTTTCTTTTTGGTCGTACTTTAATTGCTTGGCAATGGACGCATCAGACCCTGGCAACAGAGTGGCAGCTTGACCAAGCGTATAGTTTTTGGGGAGCAAGTACGGTACAAACCAGCCAGCAAGCCAAAGCAAAACCAAAAACCCAACACCTCCATACACCAGGGCTTTCATGTCCCAAGTGCCAGTCAGCTTTTTTCGTATACGACCAAAACGTCGCACAGTGCGCGACGCCTTAGCAGTCGATCGGTGGTGTATACCCCGTGTGTTTATTGTTTCACCCCTGTTTATGTATCTACAGGTATTTTAGCATAAGAACCATGTAAGTAACAGAGATAACTAGCGGTTTGAGAACGTGAAGTTTAAGTTTCCAACGTAGGCATTAGCGTTGCTTGAAGCGGTGACATTGATTTTAAAGACAATGCTATCGCCAGGCGTAAAGCCACAGGTTGTGGGGTCAGAAGCACCTGTAGCTTGTCCAACTTTCCAGGTTGTTTGTACGCCGCTAGAGATAGCGACAGCTGATCCACATGGTGTTAGTCCACTCGTTGAGTTGCGATAAATTTGGTAGGTAACAGAGGAGTTCGTGCTATCGGTGCGGCCCATAATAGAGGTTTGACCAGAAGCAAAGCTTTTGAAAGTGGTCGGCAGCTGATAGGTAACGTATATGCCGTAGTTTTGAGCGGTAGGCTGCGGTGAAGTCCATTTGTAGAAGTTGTATGTTTCATTCGTGCCGCAAATTGAGCTTTGACCAGATGTGCCATCGTTGATATCAAGCGCATCTGAACAGAGGTCGCTCGTCATGGTACCGACACCAGTGCCGTGCAGAACCGCGTTGGTATACTCTGGACTAATCGTCACAATGTTGTCAGGACTTGAACCACACGCACCCCAGCCATCAGCTTCGTAACACTGCAGCTTACCAAGTGTCGTGTCGTAGTACATGCTTCCCAGTAGCGCCTCGTTGTCACCGGCGATAGGTGCTGAGGCTCCCTTGTCGAGAGTAAGGAGAGTAGTTGGACCACCGTTGATACCACCACCAATTTGCACGTTTGGTGTACTATTTGAAGAAAGTGCCATAGAGAACGTATCGATGTAGAATGTTCGAGCAGTGGCATCAGTTTGGCCAAAGTAGACGTACGGCGAGGTCGGTACAGTACCATCAGTGGTAATGTAGCACGTTACTTTTGTAAATGTGCTGGTGCCAGAATCAATCGTTTGGGTGTTGTAGTCAGCACAGCCTACAAAGTTGGTTCCGCCATCGCGGGAGTAGCGTATGGTGAACGGCGACATGGTGCCCGACAGTACGTCGGCGTAGACGGTAACGCGGTATAGCGTGTTTGGCAGTGGGTTAACGGCCAATTTGTTACGCACACCTTGGTTGGCGGCTGTTGTAACAACCTGGGCACTGTCACTGGCGTCGTTTCCAGTAGCGGTGGTACGTGTCACAGTGCTTCCTCCGTAGGCCGTCCAGTTGGTGCCAAAGTTTGTAACGTCATTTACCATTGAATCAGTTGCGTAGTTGTAGTCAGCTGCAATGGTTACACTGGCGTTATCCACGTAGAAGGTTCGAGCAGTTCCTGCGCCAGTTTGACGAATCAGTAGCGCATTTGATGCAGTAATACCTGAAGTAGGAGCAGTAAAGGTACAGTTGATCTTGGTCCATATGCTAATCGGAACTGCCTTGCTGCTTGCACAGAGTACACTTGTAGCGGTGCCATCAACAGAGTAGTAGACCTGAAGGTCAGTGAAGGTTCCACTACTTAGACGAGCCGCGAATGAAACGTTGTAGGTGGTGCTTGCGGTGAGTGCTGTCGATAGCTGGTTTTTAACACCGCTGCCAGCAGTAGTGCTCGTAGCAACAGATACCGACCCCTGTCCAGTGGCAATATTGTTGCCGGCAGTTGTGTAGCGGCTAACAGTTGATCCGTTTATAGCGCTCCAGGTGCTGGCAGGGAAGGTGCTTGCACTGCTACCAGCTGTTTCAGCACCAGCGTTCGATACGTATTCGGTGACGTTACTGTTAACAGAGAAGAGACCAGCTGCAGATGATGTCTGAACGCTTAATAGCGTACCGTTGACAGGGCTACTTGAACTATCACGAATCGTAAGACCATTGGTTGTTGAAGTTTTGCTAACGATCAGCTCGGCACCACCAGCACTTTGCAGTGTGTTGTCATAGGCACTCTGCAGTGTTGTTGAGCTTGACGCACCAGCAGCAGTCCAGTCGTTGCCGTTCCAGATCATGGTGGCAGTCGTGTTCTGGCGCATGGCAATTTGGTTGCCCTGTCCACCGCCGTTCACCGAAAGGGTAAAGTCGTTTGATCCGTTTGCAGCAGTCACGTAGACGACTCGCCCAGCAGTTGCAATTGTCGGGTCAGGAAGCGTGGCGGTTTGGCCGTTTTGGCTAAACCCAATCAAGATAGCAGAAGAGTTGTTAACGGAGCTAGCGGCAACTGTACAGCTCGTAGCAACTGCGGCACCTCCGGTGTAACAGTTTGGATCGTTGGTGGTTGTCGAGAAGGTTGGAGTTGTCATAACAACCAAGCCATTGGCTCCAGTACCGCTGGCAGTCCCACCAGAAAGAAGGAGGTTGCCGCCATTGGTATTGCCAGTTGTTGCGCTACCACCCTGAAGCGACAAGTTAGCGCCCGCTACACCTGCAGTTGTGCTCGCTGTACCACTGATAGTGAAGTTGTTAGGTGCTGCAGCACTAACACCATTACCAAGGTACAGGGTATCATTCGGCCCAAAGGTAGCTCGGGTAACGCCGTTTGTGGCAATAGTGATCGTGTCTTTGGCTTGTACGGTAGTGCTGCCCGCAACCGCTCCCGCAGCGCTTCCCAACACAACGTTTGTAGTGCCAGCACCAGAATTATTTCCGATATAAATCGACTGAGTACCGCTTCCAAGAGCGGTGCTTCCGATTTGAATTGTGCCAGCATTGGTTGCCCCGATGTTGACTGAGCCTTTGGTGCCAGACCCAGTCGCGGCGCCCGCATCGAGCGTCACGCTGCCTCCAGAGCCATTAGTGCCGCCACCGCTACCCCCCTGTAATACCAGTGCACCTCCCGCTGTTCCGGTGCCACTACCACCGTTGCCAGCCGCAATAGTAAGGGCTGATCCATTGAGCGCTGCACCAGAGGTTGCTACGGCTATGCTATGGTTCGTTGTAGAGCCCATCGTGATGTTACCCGTGTTTGAGACGCTAAACGCATCTGCTCCGCCATTTTGCAATGTCAAAAAGTTACCACCAGTGCCGGTTTTATTGAGATAAATACTGTTTGAATTGTTGGCACTGTCAGTCTGCACTCCCTGTGAAAGCTGCACAAACTGAGAACCAGTAAGCCCACCCAGCATTCCGGAATTTAGCGCGTACGGCGTTGAAGAAAAGCGGCGCATTGGTAGCATCTCGCCATCTGGACCACATGAAGTAAAGGGAGTACAACTAGTGTTTGTATTCCCGACGTTTATGCTGAGCCACAAAGTGTCTTGGTTCCAGTCAACGCTACTTCCGAATGGGGTAATTGAGCCAAGCTCAACAGACATGTACCCATTACGAACCAGAACGCCTTTTCCGTTGGCATTCAAATAGCTTTCTGTCCATTTTAGGGACCCAGCAGGTGTTCCAGTGGTGTTGCCGGCAGTTTGCCCGTCTCCGTCTTGGTACACCTTAAACTGTAAGTTATAGTAGCCATCTGGCACTGTTGCCCCTTGTGAGGTCAACAACCGCCCCTGAAAATTAATTCGTTGATTAATCCCAGTTGCTGCTACAGCAGGTTTGCTGTAGAACCATCCACCACCGATAAGTACAGATAAGGCGACAAGGAGCGCAAACAGTGCACGACGTGCAACAGTTTTTTTGCTGTTTGGCATTTTTGTCTCTGAAATTTATTTTTGTTTAGATAAAACTTTTTGTCTCACACTTGATCTTATCCACCCCTAGCATAACCGATATACAGGGCTATTGCAAGATATTTTGTTGTAGAATTTTCAACTATTGAAATACGCGATGACGGGGAAGCATAAGACGACGTTCGCGACGTTCACCGAGCCAAAAACTAATAACAATCGCTACTAAGCTTGTGTACAGCGGCCACAGCGCCAGCATTTGTGCTGGAATGCCAGTAAGCCCGCCAGTGGTGGTAGAGCCTGTTCCTGCGGCGGTGGCGACATCTGGTTGTCCATTAACAATGGCGGCGACCGTGAGAAAGGCCACTCTGCCCTGGGCATCTGTTGCCTGAATGCTTACCTGGAAGGTGCCGGCTTTCTCGTATACATGTGTGGCGTTAAAATCGCCGTTGTTAGCGCGTGGCAGCATTTTATTGGTGCTATCACCCCACTGTATGTTCACAGCGTAGGGTGCTTGTCCACCCAGAATAGTAATGGGCATTACCAAATCTTCTTTTGGAAAGGTACCTCTGAATACTGCGTCGGTATTGAGTACAAGTTGAGCGCCACCAAAGTCAAGCGCAGTCCCAAAGGTGCCTTGTGGGAAATTAGCGTCGTAGTAGACAACGACTTCTTTTGAGTCAGGCCCCGGCTGATTAAGGTCATCGTATACTCTCGCAACCAATACGTTTCGTCCGTACATCAAGTCAATATCAAGAGAAAACGTACCTTGTTCACTACAAGGTGATGAGCCAGCAAAAATGTCATTTTTGTAGAGTTGCACCAAAATGTTTTTAGGACAGGTGCCAGATACTGTAACTGGCGTGGTCGAAAAATGTGCTTCGGGCAATGGAAGACTAATGGTTGCACCGACAGTGGGTGGTTTTGACGGCATCGTACCGCTGAGCCCTGTGGTACCCGCCATCGGCCCGGGGCGCGTATAGGCAAAGCTTGTGTACACACTCAACATCATTCCTACTGCTGCGAGCAAGAGGAAGAGCGGTATATACGACGTATGCTCGTGGGGACGGAGCTTACCGCTATTTTTATGGGGTAGTACACGCTTAGAACGCATATGCTTAGTATACCATTAGGCGGTATTCTACAGTAGACTCTTTTGCATGTTCATATTCTAAATTTACAGTGAAGCAGTGGAAATGCAGTGCGGTGCACTAGCGACGGCGACGACCGCGAGATTTTTCTATAATCTTTTCATTGTAGCGACCCAGTCCACGGCGGAAGGCAAAGAAGAGGACAATAAAGGCAAAGATTATAAAGAGGATGAGTTTGTAGGGTATGACCCAAAATGCGGTTGAGGCGGTAACAGTTTTGCCTTTGCTGCCATAGGTTAGTGCCAGATCAGCGGTGTAGTGGCCAAATAGAACTCGGTTTCCGATGACCGAGGAGTCGAGCCTACTGATGAACGCACGCGTTTGGTCGGGCAGCACATTGCCGTTGTTGGTATTTGCTGAAAGATTAACATTAACCGTTGCAACAACTTTACCAAATGCATCCTTTACGGTTACCTGACCAGTTGGCTGAAGGTGGATCGTGCCACTGTTTTTAACACGTTGCAAGAACTGAACAGGTGAAGATTCAAAGAGCCAATTAGTCTTTTTCACATCTTTATCACCATCGTTTTGGGTAGCAAACTGGACAATACTTAGATTCTCTTTTGCTTCACCGTTCACTTTCAAGAACACGAGTGCACCTAAGCTGGCTGAAAGTGATACACCACTTTTCTCTGGCTCTGAGGCTTGTGCAGTGAAGCGCACTACCGCGTAGTACCCACCAGGACTTGCATTACTTGGCACAGTGATAGTAATCGGAACTTCAACAATTTCACGTGGTTTTAGTGACAGTTTAGGGATTGGCTTAATCCAATCTTTGAGTGAATACGGACTTTGCTTTGTTGTATCGGTTAAAATACGCGGCGTCCCATCTTCACCATCAGCAGTGAAATCATTGATCTCGTTACTTACCGTGAGCGGTATTGCAGAAACATCGCGGATCTTTACCGAGCTTTTGGCAGAGGCGCCAGGGTTAGCACTGATATTCACCAGCGGCGGTGCAATTTCAAGCGCTTGTCCTGTTCCGGCAGTCGTCGATTCAGCGGCAGCAGACTGGGTGCAAACACCGATAAGAAGGGTAAATACTGAAAGAAGGTAAAAAATGCGTTGTTTCATAGGTTCCTAAAATGTTGCTGTACAGATGTACGTTAGAGTTGTTGTGTAGGTGCCGGCAGCCTGGCTACCAGCTACGTTAACGATGTAACTGACAGTATAAATTTGAGCATCAGTTGGGCCGTTACCGCCATTTGCGCTATTGGCCACGGTATCGCCAGACGTAAATTTGAAGGTATCGGCAGTATTGTAGCCAGCTGCAGCTTGACCTTTGTAGTTGGTACCGTTTGCAACCGGAGCTGCTTCGATACCGACTGCTGGGTTTGAGGCGGCGGTAGTATTGGCCTTAAGGTTAAGCCCAAATTGGCCACTGCTTTTGATAGAAGCAGCTGCAGTATTCATAGCGGCAATTGTGTTCGCTCCAGAGGTCAATGTTGGGCCATTTACGGTGATAACATAACCTGATCCGGCGTTGGTGCTGGCGGCCATTTGAGACGTTGCGGTTGCAGTATCGGTAGGTGAGAAGAGCTGGTTGAAGCTAATGACGCCACTAGTTGCTGTGGAACAGTTTGGAACGCTTGCAATTGTTCCGACTGTTCCACCAGTACAAAAGATCAGTGATTCCGGCATGGTTCCTGATAGCACAATTTGTTCGGCTGTACTGGCGGTTACCGTACCTGTATCAATAGGTGAGCCGGTTGTGTCAAGACTAGCGTAGGTGCTAATGCGAACGAAGAAGGATGTGTTGTTAGCCGTAGGGTTGACAATATTATCGAGACGATATGATACCGCGGTGCCACCGGTGATCGATGATGCAGAACCACGTTTGATGTAGGGGGTACCATTGGTAGTATTGGTTACGCTAAATCCAGTTGCACCGGTTTCAGCACCAAATGTTGCACCAGTAGTAACCAGTCCAGTCGGCATCGTACAGGTGCCAGAAGCAGTTGTACAGTATTCGAACTTAATTGATCCAACGCTTGCAGTTGAGGGTACCGTAAAGCTATAAAGGTGGTTGACCGTACCACCCGGTTTTGAGCCACCGTCACCTCCGCTTCCTGCTTGAAGCGTTAAGCTCCTGGTTGTTATTTGACTTGCGAATGTTGTTTGTATTGGTAGGGCTGCCGTCAAAGTTGCCACAACAACAGCAGCAACAATGAAAAACCCACTTCTCACGTTTTTCATATCGCTAGCGTATCACAGGCGATTTTACTAAGTCAATAAAAAGCTTACGTATAAAAATACACCCCGCATTTCACAGGGGTGTATTTAGGTGTACGCTTTGTAGTTACTGCTTAGAAGGTTGGAGTACAGATGTAGGTCAGCGTCGTCGTGTAGGTTCCGGCAGGTTGGCTACCTGGAACGTTCGCGATGTAGCTTGCAGTGAAGATCTGTGCGTCGGTACCACCAGCACCACCACTAGCGCTGTTCGCTACAGTGTCACCAGATACGAACTTGAACGAATCAATAGTGTTGTATCCGGCAGCAGCTTGACCTTTGTAGTTGGTGCCGTTTGCAACTGGTGAAGTCTCGAGACCCACAGCAGGAGTAGAGGTTGTGGTTGTGTTAGCCTTGAGGTTCATACCGAATTGGCTTGTACCACGAACACCTGGGCCAGCAGTTGCCATTGGAGTAATCGTGTTTGAGCCAGAAGTGAGGGTTGGACCGTTAACAGTAATGACGTAGCCAGCACCAGCGTTAGTACTTGCAGCCATTTGTGAACGTGCGGTTGCAGTGTCAGTTGGTGAGAAAAGCTGGTTGTAGCTAATCACACCGCTTGTAGCTGTCGCACAGTCAGGCACGCCAACGGTTGTTGATACCGTACCGCCAGTACAGAAGACAAGTGATTCAGGCATCGTTCCGCTTAGAACGATCTGGTTCGCAGTGCTCGCTGCCACTGTACCGCTGTCTGTTGAAGCGCCAGTAGCATCGGTTGTTGCGTACGTGCTAATACGCACAAAGAACGTTTGGTTAGCAGCAGATGGGTTGGTTACCGTGTTGAGTTGGTAGGATACAACCTGGTTACTGCCAACGCTCGCAGCCGTACGTGTTAGGTAAGGCGCACCGTTTGTAGTGTTAACAACTGAAAATCCAGTTGCACCGCTTTCGCTGCCTAGGGTAGCGCTTGTTGTTACAAGACCTGTAGGCGTTGTACATGGGTCAGTTGGAAGACCGGCTTGTGTACAGTATAGAAACTTAATTGATCCAACAGTACTTCCGCCAGGAACGGTAAAGTCGAATTTGTGATTAACAACTCCGCCTGGTTTAGATCCGCCGTCTGAAGCTCCTGCTACGAGCGTGAGACTACGGTTGGTAATTTGTGCAGCAAAGGCCAGTGAAGGCGCAAACGCTTGCACGAGTAAAGCACCTGTAAGAGCAAGTGCCAACAAAGAATTGCGTACATACTTTCTTTGAATTGTCATGTGGTGGTTCTCGTTTATTTTTATATTATGAGGTGAACTCTCACCCGCCAGAATAGCACGAGCATTTTACTGCTGTCAACAAGATTTTATAAAGTTTTCCACAGTTTAGTAGGTGCCAGTTACCACAATGGTCTGCTTACCGCTGTATTGACCACCAGGCGTGCGGCCGTTAACATTGGCGATATAGCTAATCGTGTAGTCGGTTTTGCCAGAACTTTTGGGGGCTGTGGCAATGCTTTCGCCACTTACAAAACGGAACTGGTTGGCAGTGGCATAGGAGGGGGCAGCTGCACCAAAGCCAAACCCGCCATTATTTAAGTTAGCGCCAAAAGCGATGGGGGCAGTATTAGCAACGATATTAAGGCCGAACTGTTCGGTGCCAGCTTGGGCGGCAGCAGTCGATGTCATCGCGGGTAGGCTATAGCTGCCATTTTTTAGCGTGTCACCAGTAATAATGACCGCGTAGCCATAGCTTGTGTAGTTAATAACTGAAAAAGTAGCGGTGGCAGTGGCGGTGAGCCCAGGCGAAAAGCTACCAAAGTCAGCATTAGCATTGGTAATTTGCACAGAAAGGTAGGGGTCTGGTGTGGTGTGCGAACCGGCTTCAACCTGGAAGCTGGTCGAGGCAGCATTACCGATAGACAGATCGCCTGCGCCGGCCCGAGATGAATAGTTGGTCGAGCTTGCTTCTGCGTTGCCGGTAATTCCCATGGTTGTCTCGTCAAGCTTGTAGTTAGCAGATGAAGGCTCGGTAACAGCATATAGCGGGTACGCAGCAACAACCGTCACAATAGCTGCGACGCTCAAGCCCTGCTTCCACCGTAAATGCCTGATCATTGCTTCTATTATACATAACCACTTTTTGTAAAAGGAGCGTTGCTCGTAGAAACCATAGGCGGTATACTAAGAGAGAACATGGAGCAACAACCAGCACAAACAGGGGGGGCGTCGGGTGATGGTACACCTCCGGCACCAGAGCAGTTGCAAGCCCAAACCGGAGGTTCTTCGGGGCTTGAAAAGGCGGTAGCAAATGCTGCTGTTGCAAACGATGCCCGATCGACACGCCGTCGAGTGTATAAGCCTGGTCACAAGGGTATTTTTATTGGGCTGGCAATTGTTTTTACTATTTTGGCCCTTAATGCCGGTGTTTTTTGGTACCTCGCAAATTTTACAAGCAGCACGAAGCCTATTAATACCGAAGCAGTCACACTGAGTACGCAAAGCCTTAACTCGCTTGGGGTAGCCCGCAACAATGTTGGTTCATCTGGCACTGAGCTAACGATTGGGCCAAAAACGCTGTTTAATAGTAAAGTCACTATTTCAAACGATTTGGCGGTGACCGGCCAGTTGGCGCTAAGTAAGTCATTTACCGCACCTGAAGGCAGCTTCCAAAAACTTCAAGCCGGCGAGGTATCGTTTAACTCATTGACGCTCAACAACGATATTACTGCTAATAGTTTTAACGCGCGAAAAGACCTTAATATCGTGGGTGCTTCTCGCTTACAAGGCCCGGTGACCATCAGCCAGCTGTTGACAGTTAACAACAATGTTAATATCGCCGGAAGTCTATCGATTGGTGGGACGCTGCAAACTCGTGGCTTCCAGGCTGATAGCTTAACATCGGGGTCAACCTTGACGATCGGCGGCCACATCATTACTCGAGGTTCTGCGCCTACGATTGGTTCGGGTTCTGCCGTTGGTTCAAACGGTACGGTATCAATAAGTGGCAGCGATGCCGCCGGTACGATCGTCGTAAACGTTGACCTAAACGGCAGTGCAGGAACCTTAGCACAAGTCGCGTTTCGAAATGCTTTCCAGACTGCACCGCATGTTGTGTTTTCACCAGTTGGTCGGAGTGCAAGCTCTGTCTACATCAACCGGAGTGCCAATGGTTTTACGCTTCTTACAGCTGCACCACTTGGCGCGGGCAGTTACATCTTTGACTACATTATCATGCAGTAACTACATGTTTACAAACAAGTTAACGCTGTTGTCGCGCACCGTTATAATGCCGTTTGTTATATCAAATTCTATCGGCTCACCATCAATATCGATCACTACTTTACAGGGAACAAGCATTGAAAATAAGTCAGCATGTCCTGGTAGAATATCAAAATTTCCTACAGGATTCTTGGCTGATAGCCCAAAGGCTTCGCCCTCATAGAAGACCGTAAACGGTGAGCGGGCAATGACGCGTAATGATTTACTGTGCTGCGGTTGTGGCTTGGCCATCGGGTGCGGTCTCCTGTGCCGGTGTAGGTGGTGTTGCGGCTGGCGGTGTACTACCATTTGCTGCTGGCTGTTCTGGTGCTACCTCAGTGTCTTGTGGTTTTGCTGGTTTGTCGTTGCCATTAAGAATTTCTTCAATGCCATCAAGCGTTTGTTCCAGAGTGTAATATTCACCAGGCTTACCACTAAACTTTTCAGCAACAGCAAAATCTTGGCTAAAGAACTGAATGAGCTTTTTGGCGTTTTGATAGTCAGTACGGTCCGCCGGGCTCAATTCGTTTTCACCCACAATAGCGATGATATTCTTCAAACTATCGTATTTTTGCATGATTGCCTGGACCTTTTCGGCTAAACGGTAGTGTCGTTCGCCGACAATTTGCGGCGTTAGGAGCGAACTCGTCGTTTTCAGCAAGTTTACTGCCGGACGGATACCCTGCTCGGCGATTGAACGATCAAGCACTAGCACGCTATCAAGCTGCTGGCTAATTGCCTGCACGGCGGGGTCTGAAAGGTCATCAGCCGGGACGTAGATAGCCTGCACGCTAGTGATGGTACCTTGCTCGGTACTTGCTAGACGGTCCTGTAGGCGGCGCAGGTCAGAGAATACCATAGGACTGTATCCACCTTCGCTTGGAATAAGGCCCAAGTTAGTTGAGAGCTCGGTCATAGCCTGCACGTGCCGGTAAATGTTATCGACGAAAAACAGAATGTCGCGACCCTCTTCATCACGGAAGTACTCTGCGGCGGTAGCAGCAGCTGGTCCCACCATACTACGAATTGCAGGCGTTGCATCCATTTGTCCAAAGAACATCACGGTATTTTTTAGTACATCAGTATCACGCAATGTTTCGTACAGTTCATTACCCTCACGAATACGCTCACCAACACCACAGTAGATTGACAACGATTTGTTCGATTTTCCCTGCGTAACATTGTGGATCATTTCCATGGTAAGCACGGTTTTGCCCACACCGGCACCGCCGATTACGCCAATCTTTCGTCCTTTCACAAACGGTGTTAAAAAGTCGATGACTTTTAGGCCAGTTTCAAGCAATTCCAACTTTTGGCTTGGGCGATAGCTACGTGTTCCGCTCGGTACACTAATTGGGCGCAGATTTTCGACCACAGGTTCGGCCTTATCAAGCGGCTCGCCCAGCGCATTAAA
The DNA here is from genome assembly GCA_964537815.1 of uncultured Candidatus Saccharibacteria bacterium. Classification (GTDB taxonomy): domain Bacteria; phylum Patescibacteriota; class Saccharimonadia; order Saccharimonadales; family Saccharimonadaceae; genus UBA1020. The sequence continues at coordinate 56,694 of CAZIDJ010000001.1, forward strand.
AACGCGACCCATAGTAGCAGGGCCTACTGGTACGCTGACTTTTTTGTGGGAGCGCATAATGGTTTGGCCGCAGGCTACTGATGAATTGTTGTTGAGGTTCAAACAGATGGCCCGATCACCGCGGAAGAAATTAACTTCTAGAAAGACTTCGGGGTACTCGGGGATCGTCAGTAACTCCTTATTATCAGGCTTCGTGCCAACAATTTGTACTTCAACAGTTAGCCCACGAATGCTCACAATTACACCTACGTAGTCGGGGTTTTTCTGGGTCATGCTTCAGCTCCTTGTAAACGCTCGCGCCGCTTTTTCTTGATACCTACCAGTACTTCGCGCAGTCGTCGGTCGCTTTCAGAACGCTTTGCACGGTGAAACTCAAGCTTATATTCTCCCAGTAGTTCGCCGGCACGATCTTCAGCCACGGTCATAGCATTGAACCGACTAGCAGACTGAGCCAGCCCTGACTGCAAGATAGTCTGGCTGAGCGCTAAGCTCATCATGATAATTTCCATTTCGTCGGCAATTTCATCAAGCGAGGGTTCAAAGATCGTTTCAACACTTGTCATTGCATCCTCATCCCATTCATCAGTCATTTCTTGAATGTGGCTCACGAGGTCGATCGATCGCACTTCTTGTTGTCCAAGCGACAGGTATTCTTCGTAGTAAATTACTACCTTAGAATAGGGAAGCACTACCTTAATAATTGGGCTTACATCAACATAGTTATCACTTTCTGGTACTTGGAAAAACTTAATATACGGTATGCCGCGCTGGGTAAGCTGATTCGCACCGTGACTCCCTAGCACAATAATGTCAGTTGTGGCTTTATCGTATTCATCGAGCATACTTTCAATCATTCGCATATCAAGATCACCGCTCAGACCAGCTTCTGCTGAGATCAGTATCATCGCTTTGCGGCCATTGCCATCGTCTGCTCGTCCACCAAGACGTGTGCCAGGGTCAATCCGAAGACTGGTGTAACGCTTCCAGAGAAGTTCAAAGAATTGTTGACTCATCTGGGCATTATTTTTCACCTTTGCCACATGCGTACTTGCTAAACTCTCAAATACATTGGTTAAATCTTTCAATGTGCCAATCCCAGCAATGTCCTTTTCAATTACGTTGGCGCGTCTCATTTCTTGGCCTCCGCTTCTGGCTTCTTGCCAGCTTCTGCAGCCTCGCCATCTTCGGCGAATTCACCCATTGACTCTGCTTTTACCTCAACTTCTTGCAGCACTTTTGCACCAAATTCTTCGAATAACTCTTTTTCTATGCGGTCGTAGTCTTCTTCGGTTTTGGCTTCTGCAGCTCGCGTTCGTACTGCTTTTTTCAAGCTTTCAACATCAATCGCTCGGTCATCAGTGGCCGACATAATAGTCTCAAGCATGAGCTGTTGTTCTACGAGTGAGAAGAGCTCCTCAGGTGGTTGCTGCAGTGCCATATACAAGTGTTTACCACGCGCCAAATCTATGCGAGTTTCATCTGAAAGTTGTGAGCTAAAGTGTGAAAATTCCTCGGCTTGCCGGTACTTCGCAAGCGCCTTAAACAGCGCAGTTGAAAGTTGTTTTTGGCGCTTGGTTTGTGCCTGTCCACCAACACGACTCACTGACAGACCAGCGTTTACTGCCGGACGGACACCCCGGCGGAAGTAGCCAAGGTCGAAAATAATCTGACCATCAGTAATAGACATGATGTTAGTCGGCAGATAAGCGGTAATGTCATCGTTGGGAGTCAGTACCACCGGAAGGCTTGTAAGTGTTTTGTCGTTTGTTAGTAGCTTCCCAGCACGTTCCAGCAGGCTCGAGTGGGTGTAAAAGATGTCACCCGGGTAGCTATCACGACCTGGGTCGACTTCTTGCAGCAAGCTCAGTTGTCGGTATGCTTCGGCGTGGCTTGAAAGATCATCGTAAATAATAATGACATCTTCGCCACCATACCATAGGCTCTCGGCCATCGAACACGCAGAATACGGCGCAATGTAGCTTTGTGTCAATGAATCGAAAATATTGGCGAGCACCACAATGGTGTGTTCGATCGCACCCGATTCATTGAGGCCTCGAATAAGCCGTTCAACGTCGACTTTGCGCTTGCCGATTAGTACGTATACTACAATACGCTTATTGCCATCTTGATTGGCGCTAAGCTGGCTTAAGAAGGTACTTTTACCTGACTTACTATCTCCCAGAATAGCGATACGCTGGCCTAAAACAATGGGGAAAAAGCTATCGACTGCAGTGACTCCACTTGCAAGCTGCTCGTCGAGCATCTTGCGGTCCATAATACCTGGTGCAGGGGTGAATATACCCGAACTTTGGGCAGCAACAATTGGGCCTTTGCCATCGACAGGTCGTCCTATTGGATCAACCACTCTTCCCACGAGTTCATGCCCAACTGGCACCTGGAGTTGGTCAAATTCCACAACAGCGAGTGCACCAAGGGCAATGGTTTCGGTATCAATGTTATACAAAATCACTTTATCACCGTGCGCTTCACGTACCATGCCACGCTGGCCATCTTCAAATAACACTTGAGCGCCTACGCGAATCCCCTCCAGACCTTTTACTTCAATAATGAAGCGGTTTGTTGCCACGACTTCACCCGTTAAATGGCCAGCCTCAATAAGTTTTTGGAAATACTGGTTATCAAACACGGCGTAGTACCTCGGGGATCGCTGCCTTATTTGCGAGCAACTTCGTTCTGAATGACCAGTCAAACATGCGGCTACCATAGCGGACTACCATGCCACCAAGAATACGGCGATTACAGCTAAACTGCACGAGCATACTGGGTGAAATGTTGGTGCGGCACCAGCTTGCTAGCTCGGCTCGCAGTGCACCACTTGGAATATCAGCCAGGGTAATGGTAATAGTGGGGGCAGTTTTTTTGATGCGCTCCAGCTCTGCAATCAGTGTAGTCAGCGTTTCCGAGGTCAAGTGGCCATCTGTAGCATAGCTTGCAAGTAGTGTAGTGGCTTCAGCAGAAATGTCAGGTGTCTCAGCGCTTGCTAAAACGCCAGTTCGCTGCTTGATGAGCTCAGCCTGAAACCATGTGTTATAGCGCCGCACTTCGAGCAGTAATGATGCTAAATCTTGAGGCGAAACAACAGTACTGGGTAAGCTGACGTTATGCGTCATCCTGAACTCCTTTTAGCAGCTCGGCCTTTCGTTCTTCCAGCATGGCTACCAGGTAGGGTGCTTGTGCGCCCAAGTCAACCTCGTTGCCAAGCGTTTCAGTTAAAAATGCGCTTATTGTATCTGTCAGCCGGCTATCGAGCGCTGCTATCAATTGTTGTTTCTGAGCGCTCAGCTCGCTCGTCATGGCTTGTTCGCGCGCAAGTATTTTCGCTGCCATATCTTGCTCAAGTGTTTGTTTGTACTGCGTTAGCTCAGCCTCCACCGCTGCTTGCTGCTGTGCTATCGTTCCATTTGCTCCATCGAGCATACTTTGTGAGGCCTGACGAATACTTGCTAGTTTTTCGCCAAACAGTTTCATTTCTTGCTCAAGAATGTTTGAACCAATTTCAGTCATTGTTTGGGTAAGCTCACTTGTGGTAGCGCTTAAGTTTTGTTGCAATGTTACCGCTGAATCTTCAAGCACTGCGTTGTATCGTTGTTGAGCCTGCGTCAAGAGTTGTTGGCGCAGTTGCGGTGCCATGGCTGCTTGGGTTCCCTGGTTGGGGAGAGCCGGCTTTTGTCCCTTAAAGTGAGCTCTGGCATGTTGGATGCCAAGTACCAGAACAATACCGAGTAGGAACGCGTTGATGGCAATGATGATTTGGAATAACAGAGGACTCACACTTTGCTCACAACTTCGTTAAAATTAAATATATCGATACCATACCGGCAGCTAAAATGGTTAACACTAGGGATGACATTTGCAGGAGGTCACGGTAGATAGCCGCTTGGCTCATTGGGTTACGACCGACAGAAATAATGCTGCTGTGAATCATAGAGTAGATAAAGCTTGCCACGATGATGAGCGTAATCAAGAAGACACCGGCAGCAAGCAAAATCGGCAGTGTCTCAACTTTTTTGCCGGCCAAGCCATTAGCGACATTTTGGATTGCGGCTGGCACAATAGTTTTTTCTGGTTCCTTAAAAAAGTACGCCACATTCACCAGCACCGTGACTTGACCCACGGTAACTTCTTTTTCCTGACCATCTTTTGTTTTGTATTTTTCCTTTTTCTTTCCTTCCATTTCACCCTGGGCAATGCCAATAATTCGCGTATTATTGGATGCCTTCATGCCAACGCCTGATAGGGGGGAGCCCGTGATGTGGTCGCCTCGTTTTATGTCACCATTAAAGTCGGACACAAGCACGGGGAGTGTGCCGCTGGTTGCTACCTGTACTTGACTCTCACCATCAGTTGTAACAGTCAACAGTGAGCCGGTGGCACTAATCACGACACCAAAGATATTCTCAGCATTTTGACTCGTCGAAGCCACAACTCTGTCAGTACTATTGGTTTCTAGGCTTACAATCGAGCCGACGGCAAGGTCACTCTTGCTTGTGTATGATTGCGAAATAGTGGTAACTGCACCAGAGGTCGGTGCGTAAAGTACACCAATAAGTACGCCAAGCGCGAGAATACTCATCCCACCCAGAGCAAAGCGTTGGTGATAGTTAGGTGCACCATCCATAGGTTAAAGTATAGCAAAAAGCTTATGTTCTACCAATGAAAATGTGCTACTATTAACACATGAAATACCAGAGGGGATTCACACTTCTTGAGCTTGTCATTTTTGTGGGGTCACTGATTATCTTGCTACTGGTGGTTTATTTCATGAACCACGGCTAAATACGGTACACTAAAAAGATGCTTACATACTTGTCAGCCTCATCATCTCAGACAACGCTCGAGGTAATCGATACACTTCGTAGCGATAGCTGGATTCGTTCAGAGCGTCCGACGTCTGATGAAAAAGCGAGCTTAGTCAAAATCGGCATCGACGAAGATATTTTGCATGATGCTCTGGACCCGCATGAGGTTCCCCGTGTGGAACTCAGTGATGGATGGACGTACTTCATTACTCGCTTACCAGATACTGATGACGATTTTAACGATTATACGACACCTATTTTGTTTGCACTCGGTAAAAATTATCTCGTGACCGTAAGTCGCGATAGTCTTGGTCGTCTTTGGCAGCCATTTATTGATACCACAAAGGTTGATATGAAGGATCAAACTGGGTTGTTCATGCTCATGGTTGATGAAATCGCCAAACTGTATCAGCGACGAGTTGCAACGATAAATCGGCAAATGCGGGCTGCTACCAGCGATGTCGTGAAGCTCAGTTCAAAAGATATCGTGACCCTCACTGAGTACGAACGAAAACTAAACGATTTCCTTGATGCCTTGATACCCACCAACACAGCCATCGAAAAATTGCTGGGCGGAAAACTCCTCAAGCTACTTGATGACGACAAAGAGCTCGTTGAGGATCTTTCGATCGACTTTGAGCAGCTGATTGCACGTTGTAAGAGCTTGCTACGAACTATCACTAACGTGCGCGATAGTTACCGTGCAGTGATGGATACTCGGCTGAACGAGACAATTCAGCTCCTCACTGTCATGACGGTTGCTCTTACTATACCGACCATGCTAGCTGGACTCTTTGGCATGAACGTGCCACTTCCCGATGCAAATTCACCCTACATATTTTGGGAAATAATCGTTGTGAGCGCCGTCTGTGCCTTAGCGATTTCGGTCTACTTTATGCGTTCAAGACGCTAAATAGTCGTGTTGACGAGAAGGTATAACTTGTATAACATGTATAACATGAGTTTAAAACATGTATCACTTGCAGGCACAGTAACAGTAGGACAAAAGGGGCAAATAGTTATACCAGTTGAACTACGTGAAAAAATGAATATAAAAACTGGCGACAAATTAATCGCACTCTATATTGATGACAAGAAAGCGATGGGCTTTATTACTGAAGACGCTGCCAAAGAAATGGTAGACAAAATGGGTGAACAGATGTCAGCACTCGAAACCGTTCTGAAGTGGGTTAAGGGCTAGTAATGCAGCATCATTTACCTATACGCAACAAAATTATTATCATGCTCAGTGTCATGGCGAGCCTTTTTTTGGTGGCGCTCGATCAGACTATTGTAACGACTGCGCTTGGAAAAATTGTTGAGGATTTTCATGCCTATGATAGTTTGAGCTGGATTGTTACGGCGTACTTGCTTACAACAACCGTTACGGTGCCAATAGCAGGTAAGCTGTCTGATCTATTTGGTCGTCGTATTGTCCTGCTGGTCGGTGTTATGTTATTTGGCCTTGCCTCACTCGGTAGTGGTATGAGTGGTGATATTAATCAGCTTGTGCTGTGGCGAGCTGCTCAAGGTATTGGTGGCGGTATTATTACGGCTAATGCATTTACTATTATCGGCGACCTGTTTGCTGCCCGAGAGCGTGGTAAATGGCAGGGGATGATTGGGGCTGTTTTTGGGCTGTCTTCACTCGTTGGTCCACTACTTGGGGGTTGGTTGACTGATCATCAGAATATCTTGGGCTTAGTAACAGACTGGCGTTGGAATTTTTACATCAACGTACCTATCGCTCTAGCTGCTCTGGCTGTTATTGCAATCTTCTGCCCGCCACTTCGTCATAGTACCAAGCCACGTATTGACTATGTGGGTGCAGCGCTGCTTACCATTGCGCTAGCGACACTGGTCCTGGCAGTCGATAACACTGAAACAATTTTTGCCGATGTAATGAAGCAGTGGAGTCTGTCATTGACCGAGCTTCGAATGATTATGGCAGGAATTGTTATTGCCGCAACATCAGCATTTGTGTGGGTAGAGCGTCGGAGTAAAGAGCCTATATTACCGCTGCGTTTCTTCAAAAACCGCACCTATGTTCTGATTATGATTGTTGCTAGCTTGTTTGGCGTTGGGTTTATGGGTGCTATTGTGTACCTAACTCAGTTTAATCAGCAGGTTTTCGAAGCCTCACCAACAACAAGTGGTCTTATGCTTATGCCTATGGTTGCGGGTCTGATGCTTTCGAGTGTTGGGTCTGGTCAGCTTATTTCAAAAACAGGAAAGTACATGGTATTTATGCGGGTTGGTATTGTGCTCTCGGCAGCGATGGTAGCAATGCTCACAACACTCACACCCGAAAGTCCCTACTGGCACGAAGCAGTGATGATGGTCGTTCTTGGCTTTGGGTTGGGTCTTGTGATGCCAATTATGAATATTGCTGTTCAAAATGAATTTGAGCAAAAAGAACTCGGTGTTGCAACAAGTTCCATCCAGCTCTTTAGGGGGCTTGGTTCAACTATTGGTATTGCGGTGTTTGGGGCCATGCTTACGTCAGGATTAACCACCCATCTCGCCAATATCGAGCAAACTGCATACTTGCAACAACTTAAAACAGCACCGGCTGTGAAGCAGCTCGGATCACTAAGCGATAGCAATACATTGCTCTTGCTTAATTCACCTGAAATGAAACAAAAAGTTACTGATGGTTTTACTGCGTCGACGACCGGGTTACCTACACAGTTAAAGCAAAAAGTTCAAAGTGAATTCGCCACAACTCAAGCCGAATTCAGTACAAAAATTGTGCACGCTTTTAGCGATTCACTTCACAAGCTGTTCATGACCGCGGCAGTGTTAATGGCGGCAGCGGTCCCATTCGTGTTTGCCGTAAAAGAACGAACACTCAAGAAAACGAGTGCTGCTATTACACCGGGTGAACTGTAGACCAGTGTGATACAATAAACCTATCTATGGTGGGGTATTATGCTAAGCGCTCGCACAGTGAAGAGTTTCAAAAACTCAGCTTGCCGATTGCCAAAGGTATGTGGGTCGACTGTCCAAATGCCTCTGACGTGCAGCTGCAACAACTAATTGACACCTACAGTCTTGAAGCGAACATTGTTTATGATGTGAAGGATAAGCAAGAGCTTTCGCGAGTTGAATTCGCTGGTAATGATACCTATGTTTTTGTGCGGATTCCTACTCTAAACACTACTGGCAGAGTAGTGACACATCCAATGGTTTGTATAGTGACGAGTGAGCATTTCTTTACCGTATCAACAAAGGCAACGGTTACTCCGACCTCAGTTGCTAGCCAGTTGCGACTGGCAACAACAAAAGCTGGATTTAATTTGCTGCTTGGGGCAATTGGAAGTTGTGTGGGCGAATATGAAGCAGCCTTGAAGCACACAGAGCGCAGTATTGATGGCACTGGTTCACGACTCCGTTCACGCGAAATTACCAACCAAGACTTTATTCATTTTGTTGTTGTCGAAGACAACCTAACAAGTTGCAGGATGAATCTTAGCGGTATTTCGGCAGTGCTTAAACGGCTACGCGAAACAACGCATAGTAAATTAACGAACGAGCAAGTTGAGATACTTGACGACATAGCCCTGCAGGTCCAACAACTACTTGTAGCAGTCGAAAGCTATGGGGGGAGAGTAGAAAGCATTCGAAACGCCTATGGTACCGTGGCAAACAATACGCTTAACCAACGCATGAAGACACTCACAGTATTCACTGTTCTGATTGCTCTGCCGAATCTCTTTTATGGAATGTACGGCATGAACGTGACGGGGCTTCCATTTCACGACCAACCATGGGGATATTTGTTCGTATTTGCTTTGTCTATGATAACAACTACCGTACTGTATACTATCGCTAAGCTATTGCGTATTTTTTAATACTATTATATAAGAGGTGATTCCGCTTATCGTTGACCTCTGTTAAGGTGTTTGGTAGTATAAGTACGGTGTTTTGGTAACATTTCAAAAGATACCAGAACCCATAACGCACCCCATTAAGTGGTGCAAAGGAGAACACATGCCAATCGCAATCGACGTTGTGACGGCTCCAAGCCGAAGCAAAAAGATCGCAGTGGATGTGGTGCCTGCCGAATGGCAACTGTATATCGCACAGTAAAAACACTTTGCCTCCCCCCGAGGTAACACCAAAAAATCACCCCAAGGCACCGGGGTGATTTTTGTTGGAAGTACTATACGAGCTATTTGTTCTTATTTATTTCGCTTACTATAACCTTCTTTAATGCATCGGTTGTCTTAAGGTCATCACCTTCCAGCTTTCGGCCGTTCAAGTAAAAGGTTGGGGTTGCATCTACACCCATTTTTAAACCAAGAGCTTTATCATAGTTAATCTTTTTGTTAATCTCGCTCGATTTTTCTTCTAGCGTCTTCATAAACTCATCAACATTTATGCCAATATCTTTTGCAAGACTCTTGAATACCTTAGTGCGTTCATCGCCACTTGCGTTGGCCCACTCATCGTATCGTTCGTAGAGTGCATTGTGCATTTCCCAGAACTTGCCGAATGTACCAGCTGCCTCAGCGCCTGCTGCCGCAGCACGAGCATTCGGATGTTTCTCACTAATAGGGAAGTTACGGAACACAAAGCGCAAGCTAGGGGCATTCTCTTCCACGATTGTCTTAACTGTGGGGTGTATTTGGTGACATGCAGGACATTGGTAGTCGCCATATTCAATCAAAGTTGTTTTTGCAGCCTCGTTGCCAAACACAACATCTTTCAGACCGCCTGATTCTGAGCCAGTAGTATTGATTTGCGTCCCATTAATACTCGAAACATTTACGCTATCTTTTTTTGAATACAAGAAAAGCCCAGTAAATGCAGCCACGCATGCCACAATAAATATCAACCACTTTTTTTTCGTCACAATAAATCTCCTTTTTCTCTACCTAGTGTAGCGAAAATAGCGTAGAATGAACAGTATGATACTGTTTGTGGTTGCTTTCCTTATTCTCCTTCTGGTTTGTGTTACGAGCATTGTAATTGATTCACCAGGTGAAAGTGAATTCGAACTTGAACGTCGACAAAAACAAGGTGAAGAACGGGCAAAAATACTTTTACGACGTCGTCATCACATGGGTGACATGCTATCGTTGCAGCGCGTACTTATCTCTCTTTTGCTGGTAGTGGTAGTTGTGCTTTTGGTGGTGCAAGCTGGTTGGGTATTTGGGCTTTTGTTTGCCCTAGCCGTTGCACTCCAGTACGGCTCAGTTGCTCGGCTGCCGTTCATTCACAGCGTTGCTCAGCGACAATTCGAAAAGTATGAAGCGTCTATTCTTGCATTTATTGAGCGCTACCCGTTAATAGCTAAACTGCTTCGCACCATAACAGCACCACTACCTGATACAAAACTAAACTCGCGCGAAGAGTTAGTTCATCTTGTGACACAGTCTGGTGTGGTGTTGAGTCATGATGAAAAATTGCTTATACGTCACAGCCTTATGTTTAGTAGCCAAATTGTGCGGGATAGCATGACACCTCGCAGTGTCATTGATAGTGTTCCAAAAGGCGAACTTCTCAACCCATTAGTACTTGATCAGCTTCATAAAACCGGACACAGCCGTTTGCCAGTGACCGATGGCGACATCGATCATATTGTTGGTATCTTGCACCTTCGAGATGTGTTGACCGTTGATTCGAGCAAAAAGCATGCTGCTCGAGTAGAAACAGCAATGGAGCCAAAAGTTTACTACATTCACGAAGATCAAACGCTCGATCATGCTCTCGCAGCATTTATACGCACCCACCACCATTTGTTTGTAGTAGTGAACGAGTACCGCGAAACAGTTGGATTGCTTACGCTGGAGGATGTAATAGAGGCACTGCTTGGTAAAGAAATACTTGATGAGTTTGATAGACACGATGATTTGCGTGCCGTTGCAGCTCGTAATCCGCGTAAAAATAACCACTCAGAGCATGGGAGTGATATTTAGATGTTGCGCTATAATCACAAGCGACATCTCAAAAAACACGTAACACTTCGCAAACGTTTTAGCCGTTTTATTCACGTTCTAGGCCCAGGTGTTGTCACGGGCGCTGCTGATGATGACCCATCTGGTATTGCGACGTACTCACAGGCGGGTGCGAGTATGGGCTACGGGTTACTGTGGACGATACCCGTTATGTACCCTCTGCTTGTAGCAGTTCAATCAACCTGCTCCCGGATTGGCGCAGTAACAGGTCGTGGTCTGGCTGCCATCATAAAGGATCACTACGGCAAGCCGATGCTGGTCGTAGCGGTATCGCTTGCTGTTATTGCAAACGTTATCAATATTGGTGCAGACCTTGGTGCTATGGCAGCCGCACTACAATTGCTCGTACCTATTTCATTTGAGTTTGCTGCAGTCGTATTTGCCGGGTTTATTCTGCTGCTTGTTATTTTTGTACCGTACCGACAGTATGCTCGTATATTAAAATGGCTGGCAATTGTGTTGTTTGCGTACCCTATTACCGCGTTTATTGTTGGCCAGCCGTGGGGAACAGTGCTCTCGCATACGCTTATTCCGCACATAGAGTGGTCGACAACAACATTACTCCTCGTAGTGGGCCTGCTCGGTACTACTATTTCGCCCTATCTATTTTTTTGGGATACGTCAGAGGTTATCGAAGATGAAATTGCTCATAAACGCGTGGGTATTTTAGCAAAGCGTCCCCCAAAAATAACACGGCATTTTTTACGCTCAGTTTGGATCGATAACATAGCGGGTATGAGCTTAGCATCGGTCACGGCTTGGTTTATTATGCTGACATGCGCCACAGTACTGTTTAGCAACGGTGTTACCGAAATTAACAGTGCCGCTGACGCTGCAAAGGCCATCGAGCCGCTTGTGCAGGGTTTCCCAAATGCTGGTTTTGTTGCTAAGTTCATCTTTGCTATTGGTATCATAGGGCTTGGACTTCTGGCAGTGCCGGTGCTGGCAGGTAGCTCTTCATATGCGATTAGTGAGACATTTGGATGGCGCGAAGGTCTGTACCGAACGTTCAAAAAAGCAACAGGGTTTTATATCGTTATCATTATCTCAACTGTGATTGGACTCGCCATTAATTTCTTAGGTATTAACCCCATCCAGGCACTGGTGTTTGCTGCAGTATTCAATGGTATCGCTGCCGTACCATTGCTGGCCATGATTGCTCACGCCGCACGTAGCGAAAAGATTATGGGCGAGTATAAAATGAGTCGTCTCACTGCATTTTTTGTCTGGCTAGCCTTTATCATCATGGCGATTGCAGCTATCGTGTTGCTTATCGCGCTCGCTATGGGCGCTCGTTAGCTCGAAGTTTTTATTGCTTGTTTACCAATGCTTACGATGTGCTTCGCACGGAAGTTATGAAAGGCATCTTTATCCATTCCATAGCGTTTGATGTGTGTCGTAATGTACTCACTACCCAAAAAGCGCGGCAATATCACATATGTTGCACCTTGTTCGTATAGCGCCAGCGCGTCTTCGTAGGTTCGTGCGTGACAAATATACACGACATCGGGATTAAAACGATGAAGGTGAGTAAGGATAAGGTGGTTTACAGTTCGATCGATGATTGTGCTTGCAACAAATTTAGCGCGGCCAGCGTTTATTTCGTCTAAAAATTCTATGTCAGTAGCATCTCCATACGCATGTCGAATGCCCTGGCTATCAAGGTGCTCAATAATCTCAGGGTTATAGTCAACAACGAGGTAGCGTTGCTTCATATCACGGAACATTTGCAAGAATTCGTGTCCGCCATGGTGATAGCCAAAAAGAATGCAGCTGTAGGGCTGTTCACGTCGTCCGCGCTCACGAAGCTCGTGTCGTTCAAATATATTTAGCTTTCGCTGCCACTTTCGATAAATCGCTTCATCATAGTGCATAAGGTAGGAGGAAATCCCGATAGTAATAAGTGCAATGAAGGTAATTATTGCACCACTTTGACTGCTAATCAGACCGGTGCCAGTCGCAAGCATAACTAATATTATGGAGAACTCACTTACTTGGGAAAGGTGGATAGCGGCTTTGAAACTCGTCAATTTTGTGTATCCTTGCATGCCAAGTGCAATCATCGAAGCTAGCGGTTTGGTAACAATTACTACAGCCGAAAGCACGATAACAGGAACAATGATCTCGCCAAAGTTATCAAATGTAAATGATTCACCTAGGCTAACGAAGAATAGCACAACAAAGAAATCTCGAAGTGGTTTCAGGCGTGATGCCATTTCGGTAGCATACGGCAAGCCCGCTAGGCTAATACCGGCAAATAAGGCGCCTACTTCATGGCTAAAGCCAGATTTTTCAAATAGTGTTGCAATGCCAAATCCCCATGCAACAGCAAATATGAACAGCAGTTCTTGGTTTTGTGCAAACTTCTTTGATATTTTGGGGATTAGGTGAGCGCCAACCCCATAGAGCAGTGCACCCAATCCAAGTGCCTTAGCACCCAATAGCGCAATATCTTGCCCGCTCAGCCCCTCGCCTTTACCAAGTGCAGCAATAATAACAATCGCAAGTGTTGCTACTACATCCTCAACAAGCAGTACGCCAATTGCAATCTGGCTGTGCAAGCGGTTAATTTCTCGCTTGTCACTAAGGACCTTTAGAATAATAATCGTACTGCTAAAGAAAAGCGCCAAACCCATCACCAGTGCAGTAGCCAGCGAGAATCCCATTATCAGCATGACACCTACTCCAATGCCACCAGCTGCAACGAGCCGTGCCAGTGCTGTAAGAACACTCACTTTTCCAAGTGTTTTTACAGTGGCAACATTCATACCAAGCCCAATAATGAATAACAGCAAAGCAATGCCAATCTGGCTAAATCCTGCAAATGCCTCACGGGCATGAATAATATGCAAAACTGGCCCAACAATTATACCCGTAAAAATGTACCCTAAAATAAGTGGCTGGCGCAGTAGGCGCATAATGCCAGCAACAACGGCAACAATGACGAGGACAAGACTAAGTTCGGTAAAGATTTGTTGGCTATGCATGTTGATATTTTATATATTCATAACCAGTATGCCAGGTTTTTTCATTCACATCAAGGAAAACGGGGGCGAGTAGGGTATAATAGGTGGTGATATGGAACGAACACTTACGCGCGATATAGCTGCTCATGTAGGCAGTACGGTTACTGCACAAGGCTGGCTTCACAAGAAACGCCTACTTGGCGGATTGAATTTTATTAGCTTGCGTGACCGGTCTGGGTTGGTGCAGGCACTCATTCAAAATAAAGACGAGCTCGAAAAACTTCGTGGCATGCAAATTGGAACAGTCCTAGCACTAACTGGTTCCGTTGTTGCAGATGAACGTGCACCCGGTGGAGCCGAGCTGCACGACGTACGTGTTGAGGTACTCAGTCCGGTTGTTGACGAACCTCCAATCGAAATTGATAAACCGATTAGTCACAAGTCTGAAAATCTTGACACATTATTTGAATATCGTGTGTTGAATCTGCGTAATTTGCAGGAGCAGAAAATTTTTAAGGTGCGTGCTAGTCTTACTCAAGCACTCCGTGAGTTTCTGATTAGTAATGAGTTTATTGAAATGGACACGCCAAAGCTTCTAGCTGGTGCTACTGAAGGCGGAGCAGAGGTGTTCAAGCTCGATTATTTTGGTAAAACAGCGACATTAGCGCAGAGTCCGCAATTTTATAAGCAAATAATGGTTGGAGTGTTCGAACGCGTGTTTGAGATCGGCCATAGTTATCGCGCCGAGCCAAGCGCGACAACACGACACTTAACCGAACTGACTATGCTTGATCTCGAAATGGGATTTGTCAAAGACCATCAGGAAGTTATGGACATGGTGGCAAATATGACAAAATACGCCCTAAATAAGATTTACGAAACACACGCTGATGACCTAAAAAGTCTCAATGCACCAGAGCTTAAGCTCACAGATGAAGTACCGGCATTCACCATTGCTCAGATCCATGAAATGTACACTAAAGCTACAGGAACAGATACGACGTCTGAAAAAGACCTCATTCCTGACGAAGAACGCTGGATCGCAGAGTACGCTCGAAAACAGCTAGGCAGCGACTTAGTCTATGCAACAGACTTCCCAGCAGAAGCTGGAAAGTTTTATCACAAATTCAAAGATGATGGAACCGTTGCTTGGGCTGATCTTCTGTTCCGTGGTCTCGAAATTTCTACTGTTCCTCTACGCGAAAACAACTATGAAAAAATGGTGCAACAAATAAAGGCCGCTGGTTTAAACCCTGACGATGACGGTTTTAAATACTACCTTATGGCATTTAAATATGGTCTGCCGATGCATGGTGGCTGTGGCTTTGGCGTTGACCGATTGGTCCAAAAAACGCTTGGGCTTAACAACGTCAAAGAAGCCGTCCTCTTCCCGCGTGACATCAACCGACTTTCACCATAGTTACTTTTTTCTAAACAACTGCTCAAGCTCGCTAAATTCAGCACGTAGTGTGCTCGTTTCACTGATAAGATTTTTTAGCGATAGTAAATCTCGGTGTTTAAATAAATCTTTTAGGCTCATCATAATAAATGCTGGCCAGCCCATGCTGCGTACGGCAGCAATATTCTGCAGTTTCGTTACAAACGACTTTGTTTTCTGACGCTGCGTTGCATCAAGCGGAGCCGGGTACAGCTGTTGAAGCAGCTTGACTGCAAAAAATCGTATCACCATGGCTAGTAGTAGGAAAATAACAACCATCGCCAGGAAAATACCCCACCAGGCACTCACATTTGCAGTGAGCCACCATGAAAGAATGAGCAAACCGGCCAATATGCTCCCCACTATAATAGTAATCACACGTAGTACGTCTTCGAGCATCAGTGAGCCAATAGCACGAACAGCAGAAAACTTTGGATTCATACGTACAGTATACTAGGTACATGAGAAAATTTCGTGTGATATATGTTCCAGGTTTGGGAGATTCATTTGATTCGGCTCGTCGGACTGCACTTTGGTTATGGAAGCTATGGGGTGTTCAGGTTACGTTGGTGCCAATGCGCTGGAATACATCAGAGACATATGAAGATAAGTATCTGCGGCTTATAGGCGAGATAAAAAAACACAACCATGTAATTATTATAGGAGAGAGTGCTGGTGCAGCTATGGCGCTTCGTGCTACTAACGAAATGAATTCTGTAAAGCACTGTATTACGCTTTGTGGCGTTTGTCGGCCAACTGCACACATTGGTGATGGTTACAGTAATCGAGCACCTGTACTTCGACAAGCCACAAAAAATATTCCTCATGAACATAAAAAAGCAAAAAACATCACTTCGTTTTATTCCCCTTTCGATGTCACGGTTATACCAAAAAATGCGGTAGCACACACAGCAAAGCGGCAAAAAATATACCTACCAGGCCATATGACAGCAATTGGTTATGGGTTGCTCGTATACATCCCATGGTTCCTGAGGCGATTTAAATAAGTAGGCTATAGCTCAATCGAGCCTGATACGCGCGTGTACTGCACGCTATTTCCTAGTAGCATTGGTAGCATACGATCAACCAATTCAACATTCTTTTGTGAAGAGTGAGCATCGTGCGTAGAGATAACTAATTCGGGTTTAATTTCCAGAATAAAATCTGCGACATCGCCAATTTTTAGCCATGGCCCTGAAGTGGGTGCAGCCAGTACCTTAACGGGCAGCGACGGTATTGCATACGAATCGCCTGGGTAGTAAAAAATGTCATCTACCATCACACTCAGGTTATCTATGATAGGGATTGATGTATGAATTACCGCATGCTTGCCACCAAAGAATTCGAGTGAAAAATCGCCGATCGTGACACGCTCTCCTGGCTTGACACTACGAGTTACGGGCCAATCATGTGAGTCAATTATTCCCTGATGCGAAACAATACATACGTCTGGGCTTTGTTCAATGATCGCCTGAATCTTGCCTGTATCTATGTGGTCTGGATGCTCATGGGTTAGCACAATGGCCGTTGTTCGATTGGGTATCACAAAATCATCAGTGATATTACCTGGGTCAATTACTAATGTTTGACCATTCTTTTCAAGTGTCATACATGCGTGCTCGTATTTTGTTAGTCTCATAGTTCTAGTATATGTGTTAGTGCACCGTATTGTCCAAGCAAGCGCAGTAGCACGCTTAAAATACTTAAGCGTTAAATTACATACTCGCTATAATAGACAGTGTGACAAATGAAGAATTTACTCGACATATCATGCAAATGGGCGAAGAGCTTTACCGCGACATGCCGTGGCGGGAAGATACACGACCATACTACGTGCTGGTGAGCGAGCTAATGCTACAGCAAACACAAGTTGTTCGAGTTATTCCTAAGTTTAATGAATTCATTGCTGCCTTTCCCAACGAAGGCGTGCTGGCACGTGCTAGCTTGGCAGACGTGCTGCGGCATTGGCAAGGGCTAGGATATAATCGTCGTGCGAAGTATCTGTACGATGCAGCAAAGATAATCGAAAATGAGTATGGTGGAAAATTTCCTACTGCAGAGTCAGATATACTGCAGTTACCTGGAGTTGGGAAGAATACGGCTGGTGCAATTTTAGCCTATGCATTTAATGTGCCGGCACTCTACATTGAAACAAATGTTCGAACAGTCTATATTCATCACTTTTTTAGTAGTGTAAGCGAAGTGAGTGACAAACAGATACTTGAAATACTGAGGCAAACGATCGATTATGATAATCCACGTCGTTTTTACCAAGCGCTTATGGACTACGGATCATGGCTAAAAGCAAATAGTGTAAAGAATACTGCGCAAAGTAAACACTATAAAAGGCAGACGCCGCTGGCAGGGAGTGTGCGACAAGTTCGTGGGCAAATTATTACAAAACTAAGCACTAACAGCTACTCGCGTGCTAAGCTCCAGAAGCTCGTCGATGCCGATGATCGCTTTCAATTGGCACTCAAAGGCTTGCTGGCTGATGGCTTGATAGAGTACCAAGATAAAAAATATCATTTGACCAAATAGGGTACAACTTGAAATAATAGGTACATGAAGAAACAAAGACTGCTTATTGTCGGTGTGCTTGTGGCTGTACTAGGAGTAGTCGGCATGGGTACCGTACATGCAGAGGATGTGGCTCCAGATGTTTTAACAGACGAACAACGAGCGCTAATAATGAATAACTGTAGTGACATCCAGACTACTCTGAATCGTATTTACCAAAATGATAAACTTGCACGACATGATCTTGGACTTGTCTACCGCTCTATCGTTGACAAACTCATGTCACCACTCAACCAGCGAATAGCCTCAAGTCAGCTTGATGGGGGCAGTTTGGTGCAAGTAACGGCCAACTACAGCGCCGAATACACTGTGTTCTTCAATGCATACCGTGATTACGAGCAAGCCCTGCAAGCTGCAATGCAAATAGATTGCACCAAGCAGCCATCAATGTTTTATGATGCAATCACGAGTGCACGTCAAAAACGCGCAGCTGTGTATGAATCCTGCAAAAAATTGGTAGGCCTTGCTGAAGCCTATTATGGACAATTTACTTCGTTTAAAGCATCTAGGGGTTATGGAGTAAAACAATGACCGAATTCTCCCAGCACACGCCTGAGCATTCCGCCCATCCGCATTACCAACATGCGGTTCAGCATGTGAAAGATCATCGCTTCATTACAATGATCATTGGTAGTATTGTTGTAGCGTCATTTTTAGTGTTCGTGGCTATGTCGCTCTATACCACGAGTGGTGCCGCGCAACTTGATTTAAGCAAGCCAGGGAATGAATCAATCCGTAACAAACTAAAGAGTGATGACTCGTCAGTGACATTTTCATCATCGGGTCCGGTGGACGAAAAAGCATTAAATGAATTTGAAACGAAATACAACAAAGTTCTTGGCCAAGCCAAACAGCCTAATAGTTTTGCAACTGATATTCTTAGTCAGAGCTCACTCCAGATTGATCAAGACTCTGCCATAAATGCCGCACAGTCCAATTAGCGGTTATTTTTACGACTTGGCTGCGGCATAGCTTGAACAGGCACAACTGCTAGCCTGATTTTCTGCTGCTCAAATTCTTCAAGCAACCGTTTACGCATTTCAGCTATAACACTCCATTGGTCAGAAGGCTGTGTCTTTCCGGCAATAATAATCTCAACTGAGCTACCGGTTATTTCTCCCAACGACACAAACGCTGGGGGACTAAGAATCTTTTCTTTCCATTCAGCTTCGTGTGCAAGTTTTTTTCCTGTAGTATCAACGAGATCGGTCACTATGTCGATGTCACTATCAGGATGAACATTCACTGTAAAACGTGCCATGCTGTAGCCCATAGTTTTGTTGATAACATGCTGAACCATACCGTTGGGAAAGTAGTGCACATTACCATTAACATCTCGGAGCATTGTTGATCGCGAACCAATACGTTCTACTGTACCGCTAAATCCTTCAATCTCAACAATGTCACCAACACGATACTGGTTTTCAGAAATAATGAAAATTCCACTCAAGAAATCTTTTATAAGCGATTGTGCTCCAAAGCCTATAGCAATACCAATAATACCGGCACTTGCAAACAACGGAGCGAGCGTGGTAGAAATATCGGGAATAAAAACTCGCAAGATGGCATATGAGAGTGTAGCGAACACAACGATCCGCCAAATATTAATAAACAAATCTTCGAGTGTTTTTTGACGTTTTTCTATATCTTTTTTATGCCACACATGACCCCGCCCTATACGAATCAGGCGTTTCAACAGTAGGTGAATCAGCCGAGTACCTATAAAGTATGCCAACCAGCCAATAATAAGCACTGCTAAAAGTGCAAACCATTTTTCGGTTAGCCAATTGTTAATTTCAGTAATAAGCTTTTGGTTTTTGAACATGTCCATATGTGGTAGTATAGCACGTGATATGCAAGTATTTACAGATATAAATAGCCAAGATGTGACCAAGCTGTTATGTTCAGGTGCTATCGGTGTTATTCGAACTGATACGCTATATGGACTTGTTTGCCGAGCAGCAGACCAAGTGGCAGTTGAGCGCATTTACGCAATAAAAGGCCGTGATGATACCAAATCTCCCATCGTACTTGTTTCAAATATCAATCAATTGTTTGACAAGCCTTCCGCAGAGGAACGCGTAGTCATTGAAAGTGTTTGGCCTGGACCGGTTAGTGTAATCATTCATAGCACGCAGGCACCAGAGTGGATTCGTCGGCAGAATGATTCGGTAGCGTATCGCATGCCTGCTAACGATGCGCTTTGTGCTTTGCTTGAAAAAACAGGGCCGCTCATAGCACCAAGTGCTAATCCTCAGAGTCAGCCACCAGCCTTGTCTATAGAGGAGGCAATGAACTATTTTGGTAGTTTCGTTGATTTCTATGTTGAGGGTGGTATCGTCGAAAGTTCTCTGCCCTCAAAACTACTTCGGATTGATAGCAAGGGAAATATTGAGCGGCTGAGATGATGAATCCCGATGACTACATCATTACAAGAAAGCGCAAAAAATACCGCTTTGCAAAGTTTGCCAATGCATCCAATTGCTTCGAGTTTGAACAGTGGAGTAGTAAGCCAGTTGATTGCGTAGAAGTTGGTGCGGGCAATGGATTGTTCAGCATGGAGCGCGCGAAGCTGCATCCAGAAAAGCAATTTGCTGCGATTGATGTGAAGGGTGATCGGCTGCAGAAGGGTGCCTATGAAGCACTCGAACAGCATGTCGAAAACATCGTTTTTATTAGAGCTCGGGCTGATCAAATTGATGAGCTGTTTCCTGCAGAAAGCGTAACTGAACTATGGGTGACATTCCCCGATCCATTTCCAAAAAAGCGTAGTGCGGGTCGACGATTAACTCACCCAACGTATTTAAAAAAATATAAACAACTTCTTCAAAAGAACGGTTCGCTATTTCTAAAACACGATAACCTCGATTTTTTTCAGTGGAGTCTTGAACAACTTGTTGCAAATACATGGAACATAAAGGAATTGTCATTTGATCTCCATGAAAGTGAACTGCCAGCAGAATATAAGCTGAAAACTACCTATGAAGATCGCTGGCTGGCAGAGGGAAGAATCTCGCGCTTCCTACACGCAGTGAAAAGCCCCAGCGCGGATTAGTGAGGATTACGCTGCGAGTGGATCAGGATTAGAATAGAGTTTTTCTTGCAAAAATGCCTCAAGAATCGACTCAAACCAGGGATGGTTTTTCAAAAATGAATCAATACGTTGGTCGGTAATCTCACGCGAGTCAGACTGCAAATAATTGACACCGCGATCGAGCGCAGGATCATACCATAGAGCATTAATACAGGTATCAAGACCTTGTAATACATGAGCGGCTTCATATATGCTGTGTAGTAAGTCTTCTTTATCATGTGAGACAATTTCTTCAAGTCGGCGTATAACAGATGGATGGACGTCAGGAAATACTTCCTGGTAAAAGTACTTATTAATCTTTCTCTCTAGTTCTTTGTCGTTGGAAGTTTTTTGACCAGTTTGAATATCGCCAATGGTACCTCCAACGATACGCTCTATAGTTTTATGTTCTGACTCACCCATATCGTGCACCAAGCATGCAAGAAGTCCGATTGCATATTCTTGGTCCTTGGGACGAATGTCATCACCTAGTTGGCTCGTAACCCAAGCAAAATAGTACCCAGTTTCATATTGATGCCCAAGTGGGTGTGCATTTGGCCCAATAACATCGTGAAGAACTTCAGCGTTATCGAAGCTAACCATGTAACGAGGTTTTTGATGTTGCATATGTAAACCAAAAATGGGGTGTTGGTAGGCTCGGTCAGCGAGAGTTCTCACGGAAACCCAACGGCCATTATATAGGTCACCTTCAGGTCCATCGATCAATTGAATAGGAGCATCCATGTCATCACAGAAACGATCTGAGAGCTCGGTAAAAGGGAATGGTATGTCGTATGCCTCGGCCACTATACACAACAATAATTTTTTTTGTTCGTTTAGTCAAATAATTATTTTGAACGGTTTGGTTATGGCCGTATTTGTCTTTGGTTTCGGTACGCGGGTTCAGCCTGCTCAAGTACATAGCGCAAGTTCTCTGATGGAGTAAATTGCGGTCTTTCCTGCATATCACGTAGGATGCGCCGGCCTGCACAGGTGGCCAGTGGAGTGGGTAGTTCGTACCTAAGCGACGAACATTGAGTAATACGCGGCGAAAGAGCATAAATACCTTCAATAATCGTGACGGCCGCAGGAGCTACCTCGCCAACAACGACAGGTTCTACTGTCGTAAAGTCAATCATACGCTTGGGTACAGATTGGCCAGACCGCAATTTTCCTGCATCACGTACCACACTATCAATGTCATATACAATTTCGTCATCCCAGGCTGTCCATTCTTGGCCATTGTTATATTGGCGCAACCAGTCAGCACCTCTATGATAGTCGTCTGTAGACAAAATAGTTACGCCCAGTCCGTACTGTTGCAGCTGTTCGGCAACAGCCTTCACCAGTGTTGATTTTCCAGATCCTGACCTGCCACCAATTTGTACTATCACGGCTGGTGTTTTCGTATATTCGCGAACAATTTCTTCCACGATTTCATTTGGACTACTATCTTTTTCTGGCACTAACGCTTCGACACCTTGGTTATTTTGGCGGTATCGCAAATGCGCCATCCACTCATTATCAGCTTGGTGATCGCCCGTGACATCAACAAGCATAGCAGCATACTGATCAGTGAAATGCGTTAGCGCGATTGGGTTTTCAGATTCCACAAGCACTCTACCATCTTCGAAAAAATCAACGGCAACATAGCGCCCAATTGTAGTCCGTAGTTTACGCAGCACCGGCGTATCATCAGTCTTGTATTGCAGATATAGCTCCGGTGAAATGTCAGTCTCAATTTCAAGACGTTCTAGGCCATTTGACGTAACATCACCACGGTTCTTTAGGGTAGCTGTGTACTGCAGCGCTCCATTTTCCGTTAGTACTTCGCGGAGTCGTAGCATAAACGGCTCGTTGGGGTGGCTAATGTAAAATTGTTCGACTGGCTGGGATCGACTACGTAGCTCTTCAAGCTGTTCAGGGAATAGCGGCAGGAATTTCCGCTCTACTTCGCGATACGGTAAATGCTCAAATTCTTTATTGATTGTTAAATTTTCAACCATTTTATTGTATGCCTTTCTTATGAATTTATAGATGACATATACAGAATAACTTGGTACTATGATGGTGTATAGAAAGTTTAATTTGACTCAAATATGATTGATCAACAGACGATTACTCACCACATTCAAAAGCACATTATTGATGTACTAATGCGAAGAAAGTTTGCGCGGTTTCGCGATATGCGACCACCGCGCATTGATTCAAATGCGTATAGTTACCATCTGACATCGTTGCTAAAACAAGGCTATATCACTAAAGCTGATGAAGGATACACGCTAAGTCGAAAAGGGCTGCTTTACGTTGACCGGTTAAGCGGAAATTCACTCCGTATTCGTCCGCAACCTAAAATTATTACTATGTTGGTAGTTCAGAATTCCAATGGAGACGTATTGTTATACAAACGCACTAAACAGCCACATATTGATACCTGGACATTGCCCTATGGTAAGCTGCACGTTGCAGATGAATCATTACAGCATGCAGCGAAGCGTGAAGTGAAAGAAAAGCTTTTTATACAAGATACTATCTCATTGGTGCATGCCGGCGATTGCTACATTCGTGTTGGCACGCACGAGGGTGTCGATATGGGCACAATGGCACATATTTTCAGGTGTGAAAGCGATGACATCCATCAAAGCGCTACATTGCAATGGGCTCGACCACATCGACTTTCCGAGTACGATCTCGCGCCAGCGGTAGAAGAAATCATTACAAGAACGTTTTTTCGTGACCCATACTTCTTCGAAGAATATCGGGTGCTTACGTAAGCTGCTCACGTAGCCAGCTATCAATGGAGCCCGCTCCCATGCAGACTACTAGATGGCCTTTATGAAGTTCGATCTTAATATGTGACCAAAGCTCATCACCCAGTGTGCTATAGGTAATTGGTGGCGTGGTAATTTTTTTTGTTAGTTCTTTTGGTTCGAGTACTGCTTGTTTTGCATCCTCGCGACTAAGATACGTCGGCAGCCAGTAAACTTCTTCGCAGTTGCTAAACACATCATTTGTGTACTGATCACGCACTTCATATTGTCGTACGTTTTGGTGTGGTTGGTAAACAAGTACAACGTGTTTGCAAAGTTCGCGCGCCATTTGCAGGGTCGCTGCAATTTCTTCTGGATGATGACCATAGTCGCTGTACAGGTTGGGGGCAAGTTGCTCGAATCGACGACTGGTTCCTGGGAAAGTATCAAGAATTGCGCGATTTGCGTCTGTATTTCCTACATTTAGATACTCAAGCAGCTTTAGCACAAGTGTTGCATTGCGTCGGGTATGCTCACCAGCAAGAGCAACGGCAGCTACTTCGTTTGCTTGCAGTGCCCAGCTATTTTCCGCGCGTAACTCAATATAATCAGCATCGGTCTGCCACATGATTGTTTGTTTGGATTGACGAACAAATTGGCGAAATGCCTCTGCGTACTCCGCCTGTGAGGTGTAGGTATCTGGATGGTCATAGTCAAGTGAAGTAATGATGCTAGCATGGGGTGAAAAATGGAGCATGTTACGATCAAATTCATCGCACTCATACACAAAATACTCACTCCCCGGTACGTAGGTACCACTGGGTCCCCACTGCAATGTAGTGCCAACTGAATAGCTGGCAGGGATGCCCTGTTGTTTAAGCGCCCATACGAGCATACCGGTGGTGTTGGTCTTTCCGTGAGTTCCTGCCACAGCAAGCAGCTTAAGGTTCTTTTCTTGAATAATGTGTGCCAATAGCTCATCACGTTTTGCAATTCGCACCTGCAGCTCTGCTGCCAGCATAAGCTCTGGATGTTCGGGTGTGAGTGCAGCAGTATGCACAAACCAATCAATTGGTTGTTTGGCATGTTCTGCGCGCATGAAGGCACCTGATTGATCATACGATATCTCAACACCTCGTGTAGTCAGTTCTTTCGTCATCAAACTCTCACCTGTGTCTGATCCAATTACATCGTAGCCAGCATCGATAGCAATCTGTGCCAGTGGCCCTATCCCTACACCACCAATCCCCGAGAAGTATATTCGCATATATGTAGTATAATGGAGGCGGAACTAAAATAACACAAACATGCTACAGAGAATTATTCACAAGCTTCTGCTGCGACGACATTTTTGGCGGTACGCCACCTTTGACGAAGTAGCAGAACTCTACCTGTCACGCATGCTTCGCATGTTTGCACTTAGATTTGTGACGACGTTTACATCCATATTCCTGCTAAATGAAGGCTATAGTTTGCTGTATCTGTGTTGGTTTTGGGCTGCATTTTACGGAGTAAAAGTACTGGTGAGCTGGCCGGCAGCGAAGCTTGCTGCATACTATGGGCCAAAGCACGGAACGCTCTACAGCAACATCATTGCCGCAGTAGGCATGGTGTTGCTAGCATTAGTGCCACACTACGGGGTAGTTCCACTATTTATATGGTGCATTCTTCATGCATTTTCCGGTACACTCTATGACTTGTGTTACCTAATTGACTTCTCAAAAGTTAAACACACCGAACATGCTGGCAAAGAGATTGGGTATATGAACATCATCGAGAAAGTGGCGGCTGGACTTGCACCTGTACTTGGTGGGGTAGTGGCAAGTTACTTGAGCCCGATAGTTGCAATGACATTATCGGCAGTCTTCTTTCTCCTCTCAGCATGGCCACTCCTTGTTACTGCAGAGCCAGTTCGTACTCGCCGGGCTATCAAATTCAAGGGCTTCCCGTGGTTTCTGACTCGTCAAAGCCTAGTCGCTGAAATGGCAACAGGGGTTGATATATTTGCCACAGCAACTGCCTGGACACTATTCTTGGCGTTAGTAGTTTTTGCAGGTGATGGCAGTAGTCTATACGCCAAGATTGGAGCCTTGACGTCAATTACGCTTGTTGTATCACTGATAGCATCGTATACATTTGGCAAGGTTATCGATAAGCGTCACGGGCGCGCCTTGCTTGTAACGAGTACCATCGTTAATTCATTCACCCACTTGGTTCGTCCCTTTGTAGGTGACTGGAAGGGCGTTATTGTCAATAATACCGTTAATGAAGTCGCGACAACTGGCTATTCCATGGCGTTTATGCGCGGTATGTTCGACACTGCCGATCAGTCAGGATATCGTTTTGCCTACCTCTTTCTTATCGAGCTTGTGGCAAATGCAGGGGCTATGTTTGCAGCAGCACTTTTAGGCACATGCGTTCTTATCGGCAATGGCTTTACTGGCTTTCAAGCATTCTTTGCAATTACTGCGCTCCTAACTCTTGTGATTGGGTTTCCACGCTTCAAGTTGTACCAAAAGTAAGCTATACTAACACATGAACACTAAGTGGTGGGTTACTATTGGTGGCAGATAGACATCGTATACAACAAGATATTAAACGGCTGAGCTATGTCAAGACATGGCAGCTTTTGATACTTCTCGTGCTTGTTGGTTTTGTAACAGCGACGTTCCTGCGCATGAACAATAACGGCATGATCGAGCGGCGTACTGCTGTAGCCCAGGCGGATAAAGTGGGTGACGGTGAAGCCTTGAAAAACAATTTGTATAGTTTGCAACGATACGCAGCAGAGCATATGAACGCAAGTAGCGGTACAATGTATCTTGACCAAAGTTACAAACGAGATAGCCAGAAAGCGTTTGAGACAGTTCAGGCAGCGACGTCACAAAATAGCGAGGCACTTTCTAAAGCTGATGCTGCATGTAAAGAGCGCTTTTCAGGGTGGTCTCAGTCATATGTACAGTGTGTGGTCGCTGAGCAGGCAAAATACCCAGGCACAGCATCGGTCAGCCAATTTGTGCCCCCTGACCCAGAGCTGTATCGACACGAATTTATTAGTCCAATGTGGAGCCCAGATTTTGCAGGCTTCTCTCTTGCCATCTTTCTCCTTATAACAGTAGTAATTGTACTGAGGATTATTGGCTTAGTTATTCTGAAGCTCCTTCTAAAAAAACACTATTCTTCTATTTAACCTGTTGACAGAGGAGCCTTGAGGCGCTACGGTAGAAGGTGTAAGAACTAATAGGAGGTATTACCAAATGGCTTACAAGCACACTAACTCGAAGGGTGTAACATACTACCTACACAAGACCGAAGTAACACTTCGTGGTGGTAAACCACAAACAATTTACTTCTTTGCTAAGGTAGAAAAGAACGACAAGGGTGCACCTTGTGACCTACCAAGCGACCGTGTGGTAAAAGAAAACCCACGCAACGGTTTCTTGACTGTTTCAAAGAAAAAATAAGCTTGAACCATAAGCATGTTTGCTGTACAGTAAAAAGTACAAACAAACAGGTGCCAAAAATGCCCCAAGGCTGTCCCGGCCGCGGGGCTTTTTTGTTGTATCTATAGAGGTCGTGTTATAGTAAAGCATATGAAATATATGGTTGAGGTAAATAACCTGACAAAACAGTACGGCGACAAAACAGTTGTCGATGGTGTAACGTTCCAAGTAAAAAAGGGTGAAATATTTGGCATCTTGGGGCCAAATGGCGCAGGAAAAACAACAACACTAGAAATGATCGAAACATTACGACCCATCGACGGTGGATGGGCAAAAATCAACGGGGTTGATGTTGCGAAAGACCCAAATCAGATAAAGCGCTTAATTGGTGTTCAGCCACAAGCACCTGCCTTTCAAGACAAAACCAAATTGAAGGAAGTAATCGAACTTTTTGCCGCTGCATATGGTGAAAAAGTCGATGTTGAGCAGTTTCTCCGTGACGTTGAGCTAGAGGACAAAGCTGATGCATATGTCGAGAACCTATCTGGTGGTCAGAAGCAACGACTCAGCATCACCACGGCACTGGTTCATGGGCCAAAAGTATTTTTCCTCGACGAACCAACCACTGGTCTCGACCCGCAGGCCCGTCGGAACCTGTGGAACATGATTAAAAAAATTCGCGATAGGGGTGTGAGCGTTATCATGACGACTCACTATATGGACGAAGCGGAAATTCTGTGTGACCGTATTGCCGTTATGGACGGTGGTAAAATTGTTGCCCTCGATACGCCAAAAAATCTCATAAAGGCGCTCCTTAAACGAGGTTTCAAAAAAGCACAACATGTCGAACAAGCTAATCTAGAAGATGTTTTTATTGATCTAACAGGAAAGGCACTCCGTGACTAAATCGCTCTACACAATTATTACTTTTGCACGAATCAGCACTCGACGTTTTTTTCGTGATCGTCTCTCAATTTTCTTCGGTATTTTATTTCCGTTAATATTTTTGTTTGTATTCGGTGGAATTTTCGGAAAATCAGACGGAGCGAGCTTTCGAATTGCTCTTATTAATAACTCTAACTCATCGTTCTCAAAAGAATTCGTCGGTAATTTAACAAAAGAGAAAACATTTACTATCGACAACGATGCGAAAACGCTCGACCAAGCAAAAGAAAAGATGACTCGTAGTCAGTTAGATGCGACCATCGTACTGCCAGAAAACTTCGGTGCCAATGATGCAGCAACGAATACACCGACAGGGCAGGCAAAGGTGTACTACACGCAAAACAATGCCACCGCTGGCCAGACACTTAGCACTATTCTTGATGGACTATTTAAGGGCATAAATCAAAAAATCACTAAGGCTGGCGAGCCGTTTAGTGTCAAGGGTGAACAACTTCAAAACAAATCATTAACTCAGTTCGACTACACGTTTGCTGGGCTACTTGGCTTTAGTTTGCTCGGTATTGGTATCTTCGGCCCGGTAAACGTATTCCCAGAGCTTAAAAAGCAGGGAATTCTGCGACGGCTTTCGACGACGCCACTTAAAGTCTGGCAATACTTCAGTGCCACCGCTATTTCGCAGTCGATTATTGGGCTGGTGTCAATTGGCATTATGTTTCTTGTCGCGGTTCTCGCTTTCAACTTGCAAATAGCAGGGAACTATCTTGAACTTGGGCTATTTATTGTACTTAGCATCATTCTCATTTTGGGCATTGGGCTAGCTATTGGTGGCTGGGCCAGTAACGAACGCCAAGCAGCGCCATTGTCAAATATCGTCACCTTCCCTATGATGTTTCTATCAGGGACGTTCTTCCCACGCTTTCTCATGCCAGAGTGGCTGCAAAACGCTTCCAGCTTTCTGCCACTTACACCAGTTATCGACGGCATACGCTACATTGTCACCGAAGGCTACCACTTCACGCAACTCGGCCCACAACTTGCCGCGATGGCTGCCTGGATTGTCATTATCTACCTCATTGCCTTCCGCGTCTTCCGCTGGGAATAGATTGACTTTTATTACCGTTTATGGTAGTATAAAAATATGACAATAGCGCTAGAACGTTTTGGTCGTAATATACTTGATGAGCAAGGCGACATCAGGCCACTTGCTGATGTTACAGATGGAACGATACCGCCAGACAACTCATTCCTCATTGGCCGCGATTACACACTCCCTGCGCGTCGTGCTGAAACAGCTACTCTTCAGAATGCAGCTGATTGGGACTCTATTGAAGATAAGAATCCTGGACCGTTCATGACGTTCGAGGAGTATTATACATCACAGCTTGAGCTTCTTGATATAACAAGTGGCATTTCAATGCGTAAAGGCTTCAATACTGCTAGTGATTTTGACGAAAAGATAGCGACACGATATCAAGAACGTTTGCCAATCGTAATTAAAGGCGCAAAACACAAGGCATATTTACTTGCTACACAAGGAATGAGCACAGTATACCGTGCCGATGAACTAGAGCGTGCGGGCTTTGACCCACAAGACATTACTGATGATGTTAATAAAATGCGTGCACAGCATCGTTTAGAGTATGCTGGCACGAAAAATGAGAGTAAGCGTAGACGTTTACGCAAAAAGCTTGAGCAAAAGTTAGCGTCACTTGCAGTAAAGCCGTAGATTTACAGGGGCGAGTAGGGTATACTTGGTAGGCATGGGGGTGTAGCTCAGCGGTCAGAGCAGCGGGCTCATAACCTGTTGGTCGCTGGTTCAATCCCAGCCACCCCCACCAAATATAGAAATAGCTATGCAAAATCCACAACTACGACGTATACTCTACAAGATTAAGAATAATCTTGCCACGATGAATAACGCAGTTATATTCGTGGCGTTTTTTATTGCTATCAGCTGGGCGTGGGGATCGGTAAGCGTGATGGAGCGCAACTACAAATTGCAGCGCGAAATTGATAGTAAAGAGCGCAAAGCCAAACTAGTAGAGTTAGAAAATGCCCAACTAAAGTATGAGCAAAAGTACTACCAAAGTGACGAATATAAAGAAATGGCAGTGCGTCAACGGCTTGGGCTGGTAATGCCAGGTGAAAATGTCGTTGTTTTACCAGCAAATAGTGAAAGCGCAAAAAAGTGGGACGAGCAACAGCAGGCTAAACAGGCCAGGCAGGTGACTGAGGAAAAGCCAAGCAATTTTGAAACTTGGATGACCTTTCTTTTGGGCGGCAATCGTCGCGACTAACTACCCAGGCCTCACCAGTAGTACTTCAATCAGGGGTTGAAGAATGTTGCCTCATCTGTTATCATACAATATGTATCGCGGGGTGGAGCAGTCTGGTCAGCTCCTATGTCAATCAATCGCGAATAACCCTTGGTTATGACAGGGGTAGTACACGGCCAGTTTAACAATACAGTATCGCGGGGTGGAGCAGCCTGGTCAGCTCGCGTGGCTCATAACCACGAGGTCGCAAGTTCAAATCTTGCCCCCGCAACCAAGATAAGGTAGTCATCTATGCACAGATGACTATTTTTTGTTGCCAGCCCGTCCGAAAGAACAGGCAATTTTGTTGTCTATTAGCCAAAGCGTTGAATAGGACGGTAGTGCATATACCTTGAAAATACGTTGATAGGTCAGCTCTACCCGCTTGCCCATTATTAAGTTCTACGTAAGTGACAAGAAACTACTTGTTCTGTGTACAAATGCTTATCATTGGCAACATAACGTCGCGTCGTGCTATCCAAGTCTTGCTGCCGCCACTCGTACTGCTTCACTCCAGCTCAGGAAGGCGTGGGGCATAGTAGCAAGATCTGCTGCATGCATGTGGTGTCGTATTGCAAGTGCAAGTTCATGAATTATCTCGCCTGCGTGTGGCGCAATGACAGTGGCGCCAAGTAATATTCCCTTTTTGTCAGTAATAAGTTTTACGAAGCCATCACGAAAATCGCTCGTATTAGCACGCGCCACCATAGTAAGTGGGGCAACAGCCGTACGAATGGTCAGATCGCGCTTTATGCAGTCGTCCTCACGGAGCCCGACTGATGCGATGCCTGGGAATGTGTACGTTACATTTGGTGTACCAAAATAGTCGGGCGATATTTTTTGTTTGTGAAGCAAGTTATGAGCCGCAACACGACTTTCTAGTAGTGCAGTATGGAGGTATCGTTTGTTGCCAAGCACATCTCCTGCAGCGTAAATGCTTTTGGCACTTGTTTGCAGGTGTTCATTTACCTCAATACCTTTTGGTGAATAGGCTACCGTGGCATTTTCCAGTCCAATATCAACCGTAGGGGCGCGACCAGTAGTGAGCAAAATCTCATCAACCTTCATGGTTTTTTCGACGCCGCCACGACTAAAGGTAACTTTACGTAAAAGACCTTCTTTTTGGGCTGTGAGCAAGCGAGTTTGGGTAAGTACACTTACGCCTTTTTGCTCGGCGAGTAGCTTAGCAAACAACTCACCAACTTCTTGATCTTCATCGGGCAAAATACGAGCAGCCTTTTCAACAAGATAGACTTTCGTTCCAAGTGATGCAAACAACTGGGCGTATTCTACCGATAGGTTGTCGCCACCAATGATAAGCATGCTTTTGGGAGGGCGGGGAATATCAAGAATGGTTTGTGGCGTGTGGTAGCCGGCTTCATCGATACCTGCAATAGCTGGCTGCTCCCAGTGAGAGCCTGTGGCGACCAAAAATTGCTCAGCCGATAAGTGGCGCCGAGCCACGCTAATTTCGTTAGGGCTTAAAAAGTGGGCAAGGGAATGGTAGGTGGCAATCCCCTGCTTTTCATAGTAGGTACGGTTGTTCCCTGCCCCGGTGCGTTTTATGGCTGTATTTTTCCACGCTTTCAGAGACATAAAGTTGTAGCCGATTGTGGAACTGCGAACACCAAAGCGTCCAGCATGACGAGCTTCATCGTAGAGCTGTGTGGCGTGCAGCATCGCTTTCAGCGGAATGTCACCCCAGTTGGGGGATTCACCGCCAAACATATTTGCTTCTACTACTGCAACGCGTTTGCCAGCGTTAGCGGCTATAGTGGCGGCAGGGCTACCAGCTGCACCGCTCCCGATTACTATTAGGTCATAGTCGAATGTGGGTTTTCGTGCCATGGTCGTCTACTCTCCTTATACAACAAGTTGATGATTTTGATATAAATAGGCGGCCTCAGGATGAAAAAGCTGAAGTGTCCCGGCTGCAATACGGCGTATGTCTTCGGAGGTCACGGCAGACTTTTCATGGCACCAGCTAGCAACGCTCGTTACAACATGTTCGGCGACGGTTTCAGCCTCGCCCTCCGGACTTCGCACGCTCAAGCATGCAGCACGAACACTCGAATGAAGCTTATCGTGGCTAAATTGTTCGGTGGTTCGCCGGCCGCCGCATTTTATGACATCTGTCGTAGCTGCTACCATACCGCTTTCTCCGCGGCCCATACCGCAACAGTCATTACTTGCTCAACGTACAAATAGAAACCAAGCACGAGCAGTCCGCTGCCTGCCGATAGCTGGAAAAAGCGTTTGTTTTGTTCGCGCCAACGTTGCAAACTACTAATGCGGTGTCCACTGCCAATCAATGCGTGCATAATTACAAGCGACGAAAGTGAAACAGCAACATAAAAGCCAATTCCTGCTAGTTGGGTGACAGGATCGAGCTGGATAAGTACTAAGGCTGCAATAACAAGTGGCATACAAATAAATACCAGTTCACCTAGTACGCTTGCGAGTCCTAGGGTAAATGCTTCGGCAGAATGCTTTGTGGCTTTGGCACGCGTTGCTAGGTAGCGAGCCATTTGTCTTGGTAGCCACAGTGTTGTACCAGCTTGTTTGCGGTAGTAGAAAAGCAAAACTGCTACGGCTAGTCCTACTGTACCCCCGCATACCGCCGTCCACAGCAGATCAAGCGTGAGCTTACCGCTAACCGCTTGAAATAATTGTGCAAACAAGCAAAGCAAGAGAGTTGTCATAACGGCCGCCCCAAAAACGAATGAGTTAGTCAGTACTACCAGTCGTGCCTGCGAGCGCTTACGCCCGATGGTGTGGCTAGACAAAAGGGTGAGCATACTAACACTTAGTTGAAAGCTGGCATGAATAAGTCCAGCGAGGGCGATAATACTGAAAGCAGTGAGTGTGTTCATATGTTTGTTTCTTTAGTTTCCTGCACTTTAGTTATACCATAAGCAGTGTGTCAAGGTAAAGAAAAGTGCCCAAAAAGTCAGTAAAATCTGTTGTAGCTATTGACTTTTTTATTTGCTTATGCTAAAGTAAGACTATAAAACAATAAAAACAAAAAAGGACAAAATCTATGCCATCACCTACTTTGTCGACACTGTCGGCCAATCTTACTAGTCTCTTCGCTCCTGAGAGCTGGAATCAGAAACGGAGCTCTGATGAACTCCGCTCATTTGTTGCTCGTCGTTTAGAAAACTGCACTGACGACGCAGAATTTGATGTCGAATTGTAAGTACCCTTGTGTAAATAGGATTAAACAGCACCACCAGGACGAGTAAGCGTAAAGAGCTTGCCGATGCCAACAGTAAGAAGCGCGTAGACAATAATTGCTACAACAGTGCTGAGATCAAACACAGAATTACCGTAGACAGGTGTACCAAAAATTCCTTGGAATGGTGCGACAAATACACCACTCAGTCCATAAACGAAATCGACAAATGCATTGCCTTGGTTTGCACCGAGAAGCAGCAAGACAAGTCGCAGGCCTAAGAGCGAAATGATAGCGCCACCAATATAATAGACAACTCGTTGAGCCACTGTACTACCAGATGCATGGCCTGCCTGGTGTACTACTTCGCGCTGGACGTGCTCACCGTTATCGGTTACGACGTTCTGACGACGAACTTCAGTTGTTTGTTGGTCTTGCATGGAATTCTCCTTGTTAACTTGTGTAGCTTAATACTACGCTGCAGGTGTGCACGGTGCTGTGATAATGATCACATATCGACAAACAAAAACGACCACTATAATGTGATCGATTTTGTTTGGTAGCACCAGGTGGATCCGAACCACCGACCTCAGGCTTATGAGTCCTGCGCTCTAACCAACTGAGCTATGGTGCCGTGTTTGGTAACGTAAGGTGCGTTAACTACCGTTGATATTCAGTTGGTTAGAGCATTCTTACGCATAATTTATCGCTGAGAGCTCTCCAACTGAGCTATGGTGCCTCGTCAGCACTCACTCAGGTTGTCGCTTCCAAACATAGTTTGAAAGCTGTCACCTTCCGTTGTGCCTCCTCTCGATTTTACAAGCAGCTAAAGCTTGGTTTGCAAAATCGGGGGCTGCATGTATGCAGTTCATATGAATTGTAGCAAAAAATTGTGATTGATTCTAGGGGTAGTGCTACACTTAAGGTATGAACGTGGAGCTAAAGAACCAGTACCAATCAGAATCAAAACCGTCATTTCTATCAACAGTAGTTTCAAAAATTGGAATAGGATTTGTCGTATTCTTTCTGTTAATGGGCCTATTCGCCAAGCTCGCAGAAGAAATGCACGAGGGCGACACACTTGGCGTTGACCAGACTATTTTATATAGCGTGCACTCACTTCATGGTACGCTGCTTGATCAAATTGTTCCCCTTATTACCAACTTGGGTGGTGTAGTCGGTGTTATTGGCATTATAGGTATCGCTAGTGCAGCACTTGCCACAAAACGAAAATATTTGGCACTTCTACAGATGCTCGTTGGGGTAGGTGGTGCAGTGCTGCTTAACATGCTCGTGAAGGGATTCTTTGCCCGTCAGCGACCTGATTTGTGGGAACGTTTGGTAACAGAAACGTCATATTCGTTCCCAAGTGGACATTCCATGGCATCGGCGGCACTTGCGCTAAGTGTGGTGTTAATTACGTGGAACACGCGGTTTAGGTGGTGGGTAGTGGCAGCAGCTAGTTTGTATGTAGTAACAATTGGGTTTACGCGCCTATACCTGGGCGTTCACTACCCTACTGATGTACTCGCGGGCTGGTCGCTCGGTGCCGCCTGGGTTCTGTTTGTGGCGTGGCTTATTGGTGGCATTAGCCGACGTAATAAAAAGGGAAAGAATGAAGATTATCCTAGCTAGTGGCTCGCCGCGCCGGCGTGATCTACTGCAGCAAATGGGTGTGCAATTCGACGTCATTCCAAGCAGCTATGAAGAGCAGCTTGATGATTCGCGTAGCCCTGAAGACGTAGCTATGGAGCTCGCGCTCGGTAAAGCGCTGGATGTTGCAACTACGCGCCCCGATGCACTCGTGATTGGTGCCGATACGATTGTGACACTTGATGGCAAGCAACTTGGTAAACCAGAATCGGCTGAACATGCTAAAGAAATGCTGCGTAGCTTAGCTGGTCGAGCTCACGAAGTAACTACTGGGTTAGCGATAGTGTGCAAGGCAAAGGGAATTCGGCAAACACATGCCGATACCACAAAAGTATTTTTTGCAGACTACAAGGAGCAGGCGATTGATGCATATATTGCGACAGGCGATCCGTTCGATAAAGCTGGGGCATACGGAATTCAAACAATTTACGGTACGCTAATTACTAAAATAGAAGGGGATTTTGATACGGTAATGGGGCTTAACACCACTTCCCTAGCCCGAATGTTGCGCGAACAGAATATCGACGCTGTACCTGTAGCAATCTCGGCTGATACGATACACAAAATGGTATAATATTAGTATCTCCGCGCGATACTCACTGCCAAATCGGTAAGCGTCCCTCGCGATAGGATCATCAGTTGTCTTCGGCAAGTTGCATAAGAAACGGGCAATAAGACGGGCAACACATTTCAAAAATCGTTTCTTCAAACTAAGTCTTGGAGATATTTTGTAATGAACGATGAAACGTTATTGAATGAACGAATTACAGTAGTGGCGACATTTGGTACGGGGCTAAATCCGTGTGTGCCGGTAAAGTTCCGACGGCCAAATGGGCAAGAGGTGGAAGTAGCTGAGATTGGCCTGCGACACCCAACTGAACAAGGCAGGCGTATGGTACATGTATTTGATGTTACTGACGGCTGCTTAGACTATCGTATAGAGTTTGATAGCGAGCGGCTGACCTGGCGACTCACTATGATGGGGGATGCAGTATGAACAATCACTACAACCCTTCCCTGCCGCTTATTATGCATATAGATTTAAATAGCTGCTTTGCGACTGTTGAGCAGCAGGCACGACCTATGCTGCGCAATCGTCCGGTGGCGATTGTAAACCGTAAAACCGAGCACACGAGCATCATTACTGCTAGCTACGAAGCTAAGGCAGCTGGTGTAAAGCTAGGAATGCGATTTAAGGAAGCGAAAGCACTGTGTCCAGACTTGGTGATGTTGGAGAGTGACCCGCCCAAATACCGGTATGTGTATCACAAGCTGTTGGCGATCCTGAACGATTACTCGGCACACACGCGCATGAAAAGTATCGATGAGGGCGTGATTGATTTTAGTGAAAGTACCGAAGCGCTAAAAGGGCGCAACCTGGAAGACATAGGGTGGGAGATAAAGCGGCGGCTGGCGAACGAAATAGGCTGTGCGATGCGCTGCAACGTAGGAATTAGCACTAATCGATTTCTAGCTAAAACGGCAGCCGGTCTACACAAACCAGACGGACTAGATATTCTAACGTCGCACAATCTACGTGAGGTTTTTTCAGGGCTCGAACTAACTGATTTAACAGGTATTGCGCACCGGAACGAGCAGCGGCTGCATTCAGTGGGTATTTACACTCCCCTGCAGTTTCTGGATGCTGATGTGAGGGTACTGCGCGAGATTGTGTTTAAAAGCGTTTGTGGGGAAGAGTGGCATCAGCGCCTAAGGGGCTGGGAAGTTGATAAGCGCGACTTCCCTATGCGCTCTGCTGGTCGGCAGTATGTACTAGAACGGTTTGACATATCTCACGAACAAGTACTGCAGCGACTGCATAATTTGTGTGAAAGTGTTGGGTTTAAATTGCGCTCGCAGGGTAAACAAGCACGGGGCATATATGTTTATGCCAAGAGCCTATCTAAAGGGTACTGGCGAGCCAGGCAGATGGCAAGCGTACCGTTTTCTTCTAATCAAGCCATCTACGAGGCTGCAAAGTGGCTTTTTAAAGACAGCCCAAGTGACCCGAAAGAGATAGGAGTAACTTGCTACGAACTAGAAGAGACCGAAGATAAACAGCTGCTGCTATGGGGCGACAAGCTGGCCCGAGAGCGTGAAATGACACAAGCAACCGATACTATAAACCAGCGATACGGTGACAGAACACTGCACAGTGCCCATACGCTTGGCACCGGAATGTATGTTAAGCAGAAAATTCCATTTGGCAGTACCCGCTACCTGTAGCTATACTAGTACCATGAATAAATACGTACTAATGACTGGCGCAATGATTGGAATGACGCTTGGAGCCTTCGTGCCGATGCTTTGGGGCGATAGCAACACGTTTGGTCTTTCGAGTATTGGGCTAAGTATGGTGGGTGGATTTGTTGGAATTTGGCTCGGTGCTGTAGTAAGCAAGCGATATTTGTAATGAACTACGTTGTGGCAGTCAGCGGCGGGGTGGACTCGATGGTTTTGCTCGATATGATCATTAACAATAAGATTGAACTATCTGATAAACGTACTGTCATTGTTGCACACTTTGATCACGGTATACGTGCTGACTCAGCTGCAGATGCGCGGTTCGTTGAAGGCGTAGCTCGTACGCATGGATTACCGTTCGAAATGAGGCGTGAGGAGCTTGGAGCAGCAACTAGTGAAGCAATGGCACGGGAACGACGCTATATGTTCCTAAGGAATGTAGCAGCCAAGCATAAGGCAATAATCGTTACGGCACATCATATAAATGATTTAGTGGAAACCGTTGCCATTAATTTAAAGCGAGGCACTGGATGGCGCGGCCTTGCGGTGCTAAATAGCAAAGATGTAATCAGACCGTTATTAGGTATGACAAAAGACACAATATATACTTACGCATTAGCTAATTCTATAGAGTGGGTAGAGGATGAATCAAACAAATCCAACAAGTATTACCGAAATAGAGTAAGAAAAGTATTACAAGTAATACCATATGAATACGCTGAAAAAATAGCAAATCTTCGGTCTGCTCAAGTGCATGTTGCCAGTGAGATAGACACAGAAATAGAACTGCTGAGTAGCCTATGGAAGTTTAGGCGCTACCCCTACCGCATGGCAGATGAAGCATCGGCAATTGAAGTATTGCGTGCGCAGTGCCAGGCTCGCTTAACGCGCCCACGGCTGCGGGCATTACTACTCGCGATAAAAACAGCTAAGGCTGGTACAAAATTTGAGGCTGGTTCAGGAGTTCTTATACATTTTTCGCTAGATGAATTTAGCATTACAGTGGTATAATTAAAAGAATTACCACGAAGTATTCTGCGATAGAAAGGACACATGTTATTCGTATGGCAAAACAACAGAAAAATCCTAAACGGTCATTTGGTAACGGGTTACGCCTTACGTTATTTTGGATTGTCATTGTACTCATTGCAGTATCACTACTGAATTTTGGCACCGTAAACGACAACTTGACTCAAAAAGATATCGGAAGCGTGATTGCACGAGCGAACAAGGGTGAGATTGCTAAGATACAGGGACAAGGTGATGACTTAAAAATTACTGTAAAGGGGCAAGATAAGCCGACAGAAAAATCGTATATTCAAGGTGGTATAGGCACGCTATTGAAAGACTCTGGCCTCAGTCAAGAAGCAAAAGGCATTCTGTCTGATAAGGAGCCGTCACAAACCGGTGGTATGGTATGGAATGTACTATCTATACTTCTGCCAGTTATCTTAATTGGCGCACTGTTCATGTTTATGATGCGACAGGCACAGGGCCAGAACAACCAGGCACTTGGGTTTGGCAAAAGCAAAGCAAAGCTGTATGGCAGCGACAAAGAAAAAGTTCTTTTTGATGATATTGCTGGCAACGATAGCGCAAAGCAAGATCTTGAAGAAGTAGTTGATTTTTTGAAACATCCAAAAAAATACCAACAACTCGGCGCCAAGATTCCAAAAGGAGTGTTGCTAGTAGGTAATCCGGGTACCGGTAAAACTATGCTGGCGCGTGCAGTAGCTGGTGAAGCAAGTGTTCCGTTTTTCAGTATTTCTGGTAGTGAATTTGTGGAAATGTTTGTGGGTGTTGGTGCAAGTCGTGTTCGTGATTTGTTTGCTAAGGCAAAGAAGAACGCTCCCGCCATCATCTTTATTGATGAAATTGACGCCGTTGGCCGTAAACGTGGGAGTGGCATGGGGGGTGGTCATGATGAGCGTGAGCAGACACTGAATCAAATTTTGGTTGAAATGGATGGGTTTGAGACTGATACGAATGTGATTGTACTCGCTGCAACTAACCGCGCCGACGTACTCGACCCTGCTCTGCTTCGACCTGGTCGCTTTGATCGCCGCACGAACATTATGCTACCTGAGCGAAAAGACCGAGAAGCAATTTTGAAGGTCCACTTCAAAAACAAGCCGACCGACGAAACGGTGAATCTCGATAAATTAGCTGCAAAGACCGCAGGGAGTAGTGGTGCAGATCTCGCAAATATTGCGAACGAAGCGGCGATTGTAGCAGCACGGCGTAATGCAAAACAGATTACTAGCGCTGATGTAACAGAGGCATTTGAGAAGGTCGCTATCGGTCCAGAGCGAAAAGCCAAGGTGATGACTGAGCATGAAAAGGAGCTTACTGCGTATCATGAAGCTGGCCATGCTATTGTGGGGCATGTCCTTCCAGACAGTGACCCTGTGCATAAGGTAACAATTATTCCTCGTGGTGGTACTGGCGGCGTGACATGGTTCTTGCCACCAGAAGATAAAAGCTACACTAACGTGTACGAATTTAAAGACATATTGGCACGTGCACTTGGTGGACGCATTGCTGAAAAGGTTATTTACGGTGAAGATGGTATTACAACTGGCGCCGGTAACGACCTGCGAAAGGCAACCGAAATTGCCCGCGATATGGTAATTGAGCAGGGAATGGGAAGCGCTCTTCGCGACCAAGTATTCCACGAAGACAA
Source organism: uncultured Candidatus Saccharibacteria bacterium (assembly GCA_964537815.1). Classification (GTDB taxonomy): domain Bacteria; phylum Patescibacteriota; class Saccharimonadia; order Saccharimonadales; family Saccharimonadaceae; genus UBA1020. The sequence goes on from CAZIDJ010000001.1 coordinate 96,703, forward strand.
CGGGGGTATGGTATTTGATAAAATTACTCACGAACGCCCGTATAGCGATGACACTGCTAAGCTTATTGACGAAGAAGTTGCTAAGCTGATGAAGGAAGCTGCGACTCGCGCTCAAGCTGTTATAGAGGCAAACCGTACGCAACTTGATATTCTTGCAAAAGCACTTCTAAAAGAAGAAACACTCGAAGAAGATGCGGTCAATCGTATACTTGAAACTGCCAAATTACCAAAAGAGGCAGTTCTCCATCCATAAATAAGAGAACACACATAAAAGTATGGGGCGAATACGAAAAGCGGTCGAAAAAGCCAATAAAAAAGTGACCATCCAGGTTGCAGCTGCTTTAATTTCTGGCTCAACCCTCATCTCATTCTTGTTTGGCTTTCTTAGAATTCGTTTGTTGAATGCTGCATATTTCGATACCTACAAACCAGGACTCGACGCCTATATTGCCGCATTCAAGCTGCCCGACTTCATGTTCTTCATACTGGTTTCTGGTGCACTGAGTGTCACATTTATACCGGTTTTTAATAAACGGCTTCTGACAGGTAACCGAAAGTCTGCCTGGGAGCTTTCGAGCAGCATGATTAATTTCATGGCGATACTTACACTTATCGCAAGCCTTCTTATGATAATTTTTGCAGAGCCTCTCATGCGCTACATTATTGCTCCAAACTTGGACGAAAGTAGTATGGCACTCGCAATAAGCATGATGCGGGTGATAGCAGTCAACCCATTCTTGTTTGCAATTTCAGCAGTAATAGCAAGTATGCAACAGGCTGTAGGTCGGTTTGCATTCTTCACACTGGCTCCAATTTTGTACAACGTCGGTATTGTAATCGGTATTATGTTCTTCACGAACGGCATAAATATTTTTGGCTGGCAAGTATTTGACGGCGGAATTATGGGCGTGGCACTAGGTGTTGTGTTTGGTTCGATACTGCAGCTTTTGGTTAGTAGCATTGGGTTGATTGGTCTTGGGTTCGATTACCAGTTCAAAATATACTGGAAGAACAAAGGTTTTTTGCGGGTGTTGCGCCTGCTACCTGCACGATCTATCGACCAGGGGATGGACTACATTGTAGGTATTATCGAAACAAATATTGCATCGCGGTTCAAATCGGGTTCGATAACAACCTTTGACCAAGCTTCGATTCTTCATATGGCGCCGATCAATTTAATTGGTGTAGCTATTAGTACGGCAGCATTTCCGCGCATGACAGAACGATTAGCGCATGGCCGCACTGACCTATTCCGAGAAGAGCTTCAGGCGGTATTACGAGTTATTATATGGCTTGCAATGCCAGTGGCTGTTATTACATTTTTCACCCGCGGTTACGTTGTGAGCTTCATTAAAAATGGAGGTGAACAAACAATTGCAGGTATTCTGGGGGCATTTGTGATTGCCATCTTCTTTCGTTCGATTTACTTTATTTCAGCACGGAGTTTTTATGCTCAACAAGATACTAAGACGCCACTATTTATTTCTATTTTTGCGATCACGCTCAACGTCGCACTTGCTCTCTATCTTACTTCACCGCCTTTTAACATGGATGTGTACGGGTTGGCCTGGGCGCAATCTATCGTGTCGGCAGTAGAAGTGGCAATTTTATTTGCTGTTATGTCCCGGCGCATTCGCGGGCTGTTTAATAGGGCTTTTTGGCATAGTGTGGCACGTATGGCAAGCGCAACGGGGTTTATGGCAGTGGTGTGTTATATATTGGTACAAGTACTTCCATTCCGCATTACCGATAACAGTTTCATGGCCACATTCCCTAAATTTGCCACCATTACAGCAGCAAGCCTGCTAACGTATCTGCTGTTTAGCCGCATACTTCAGCTTAAAGAAGCTGATCCCGTGATTAAAGTAGCACGCAAAGTGTTATTTGGGTACCTCGATCTACCTAAGAAATAATCTACCTCTGTTATTTACGGGAAAATGTGCTATACTTTGTTAAATGGACCAAGCACATATTCGTAATTTTTGCATCATTGCTCATATCGATCACGGCAAGAGTACACTTGCTGATCGCATGCTTGAGATTACTGGTACGGTACAGAAGCGTGATATGAAATCTCAGTTACTCGACAGTATGGAGCTCGAGCGCGAAAAGGGCATTACAATTAAACTTGCACCAGTGCGAATGCAGTACAAAGATTACGATCTAAACTTGATTGATACACCAGGGCACGTCGATTTTAGCTACGAAGTATCGCGCAGTCTTGAAGCCTGTGAAGGTGCAGTGCTGGTAGTAGATGCAAGCCAGGGAATTCAGGCACAAACACTTGCCAACGTGTATTTGGCGCTGGCTGCTGACTTAACGATTATTCCGGTGCTTAATAAGGTAGATTTACCTGCAGCTGACGTTCCACGTGTAAGCGCTGAAGTAAAAAACTTGCTAGGTTGCAGCGATGAAGAAATATTGAAGATCAGCGCCAAAACTGGCGAAGGCGTAGTTGGTGTTCTGGACGCTGTAATTAAGCATATTCCAGCACCAGTAAGTCGATTACAAGATAACTCATCTGTTAAGGGTCTAACCCTTAACAGAGAGAATAAAATGCACGAACCGACGCGGAGTTTGATATTTGATAGTTATTATGATGATTATCGGGGAGTGATACTTTACACACGTACGTTTGATGGCACGGTGAAAAAAGGCGATACAATTGAAATGCTGGCAACGGGTGCGAGTGGACTGGCGCTGGAAGTTGGTGCATTAAGTCCAACAATGAAACCAGAAAGTGAAATTGGTACAGGCGAAATTGGTTATATCGTGACGAATCTTAAAACCACGCGTGAAGCAAAAGTTGGTGATACGATTACTACAAAGCGATCACGTGCAACTGAAGCACTGCCTGGGTATCAGAATGTAAAACCATTTGTATATGCAGGCTTCTTCCCTGTTAGTAACGAAGATTACAACGAGCTAAAAGAAGCGATAGAGAAACTAAGTCTGAGCGATAGCGCATTGCAATTTGAGCCGGAGAACTCACCAGTACTTGGATTTGGTGTGAGAATCGGCTTCTTGGGCTTGCTGCATATGGACATTGTTCGTGAGCGTTTGGAGCGCGAATACAACCTGGATTTGGTAGTGACTAACCCGAGCACAGACTACCAAGTGACAATGAACGATAGTAGTGAAATCGATATTAAAAGTGCTAGTGACCTTCCTGATAGAACTAAAATAGCCGAAATTCGCGAACCATGGATTAACGGAGAGATTGTTGTACCAAAAGAGTATATTGGAGCAGTTATACAGCTCGTTGTTTCGAAACGTGGCAGACAAAAAAATCTAAGTTATATTGATGAGCGTGCGCTCATTAGTTTTGAAGCACCCCTTGCAAACCTACTAACTGACTTTTACGACCAATTAAAAAGTGTAACGAGCGGCTATGGTAGCTTTAACTACGAACTGAGTGAGTATAGGGCTGAAGATTTGGTACGTGTTGATTTTTACATTGCAGGCGAAATGGTAGACGCACTAAGTGTTATGGCGCACCGTTCTGAAGCTGATGCATTGGGGCGTGAGATTGTAAAAAAACTGAAAGATGTAGTGCCGCGTCAAAGCTTTGAAGTCGCACTGCAGGCAGCAATAGGTGGAAAATTTATTGCCCGTGAAACTATCGGTGCATACCGCAAAGATGTAACAGGCTATTTGTATGGCGGTGACGTGAGCCGTAAGAAAAAGTTGCTTGCAAAACAAGCAAAAGGTAAAAAGCGTATGAAGCGTTTCGGTAAGGTAGACATTCCGAGTGAGGCGTTTACTGTGATGTTGAAGCGCGACTAGCAAGCGCTTGTAGAATGTGCTCCTGAACTTCGTCAGGTGTTTTTGTACCATCAACCCGGATGAGGAGCCCTTGTTTCTCGTACTCATCAATTACCGGTAGTGTTTTGTCGCGATATTCTTGCAAACGAGTTTCAAGAATATCTAACGTATCATCTGCTCTATGATGTCGATCGTCGTGGCTTTCAAGCGCGTGCCATCGCTTGCGTACATCTTCTTCTGAAATATCGAGATAGATAACAGCTTTGAGGGGGTGATTTGCCTCTGTAAGTGCTTCAATCACGCCCACTTCTTCACCTTTCCATCGCCCAACCGAACTGAGAATAAGTGGCTTACCCGCAAACTCTGCTTTCTTTAAATATGGCAAAACAATTGCGACATAATCAGCACTTGGTATGAGATTACCGGCTGCCTGAATGTCAAAGATATGCTGAGGAATAATACTGTTACGAAGAATGTCTCCGCCACCAAGAAGATGGCCCTTGAATTGGTCTGCCAGTCGCTTTCCTTGGGTATCTTTTCCGGCAAAGGGACGGCCAAAAATATTGATTGAGCCCGCACCAAGCCATAGTTCGATATCATTTTTCATCTATATACAAGTATACGCAGTTTGCACGTGGAAGTGCAAGTTGGGCTCTACACTAGTTGGCCACGATGGTTATTTATGTGTCACGTTTTTTTCGTCCCGCACCGTTTATGACAGACGCTTCTTGGTGTATGGAGGGCTACATCGGAAATGTTCAACTTCTAGCCCGCCATACATTCACCCGATTAACTATGCTCGAGAATCATTAGCGCAGCGAATGGCCTGGGGCTTCCAGCGCATACGTGCTTAGGGAAGGTGCCTTGGTCTAGCACTCGCATTGAATGAGTGCCAAGTTTGCGCTATACTATACCTATGACAGAACGCCAAGCCAAGCTTTTAGCAGCCATTATTGAACAGTATGCAGAGATTGCCGCGCCAGTTGGCAGCATCACGCTTGCAAAGTTGTTTGGTGTAAGTAGTGCGACCATTCGTGCAGAAATGGCCACGCTGGAGGAGCATGGGTATATTGCTCAACCGCACACTAGCGCTGGGCGTGTACCAACCGACAAGGGCTATAGATTCTATGTAAACCAACTCAGTGATGTTCCGCAGCCGAACGACGTATCGCAGATTGCCGATAGAAATGCCCGCGCTATTGATGCGCGCGTTGCAACCTACACTGATCGCACCGACCGAGCAATTCGAAGTGCCGTCGATAGTTTGGTCGAGATCACGCGCAACTTAGGGCTAGCAACGATAGGTGATCAGCTCTACATGAATGGTATGGGCAATTTGTTTAGCCAGCCCGAATTTGCTGCCAATCCGGAACAGGTTGCACGCTTAATCGACAATTTAGAGCCGTGGCTTCGTGAAGCCGCACCAAATGAACCGCTCAATGTGTTTATTGGTACTGAAAACCCTATCGGGCGCAATAGTCAGGCAAGCTTGATTATTAGTCGGTTTAGATCACCCTATAGTGACCATAGCTACATAGGCGTGCTCGGTCCTACCAGACAGGACTATGCAAAAGTAATGCGATTAGTGCGACACACAGGCGCAATGTTAGAGGAGGTACTATAAATGCCAAAAAACAAGAAACTTGAAGAATTAGAACAACAGAATGGCGAACTTGTAGCTGATTTACAGCGTATGCGCGCAGACTTCGAGAACTACCGCAAAATGGTCGAGCAAGAAAAGTTGACCGCACGAGAAAATGGCCAAACTGCAGCCGTACTAAAGCTACTGCCAGTTGTCGATACTATCGAACGGGCTATCTTGCATATCCCAGCTGATATTGCTGAACATCCATGGGTAAAAGGCGTAGGCGGGCTTATTAAGCAGCTTGATGGCGCACTCGCTAGCATGAACTTGCGACGCATTGAAGCAAAGCCGGGTACGCAGTTTGACCCAGAGCTACACCAAGCAATAAAGTTCGATGAAGATGCTGAAGGTGAAAACGAAGTGATCGCCAAAGAGCTCCAAGCTGGCTATCTATTAAATGGCCGTCCAGTTCGCCACGCTATGGTCGAAGTTACCCGTAAGTAGCCCATCTGCAACTTAACTAATCTGTTAAGGGTTAGACCCTCTAGCAGATTAGTTAAGTAAAAAATGTGTTAGCACTCTTGACATGAGAGTGCTAATTTTGCTATTATAGAGGTAAGTTTTGGCACTTTCCTGCGAGGAGTGCTAAAATGTGAATAAGAAATCTCATTACTTACATAACAAAATAGGAGGAATATCATATGGGTAAAATCATCGGAATCGACCTTGGAACTACTAACAGCGCAGTTGCATACATGGTTGCCGGAAAGGCAGAGGTTATCGCTAATGCTGAAGGCAATCGTACAACGCCAAGTGTGGTAGCGGTTAATAAAAAAGGTGAACGATTGGTTGGGCAAGTTGCTCAACGCCAGCGTGTTACCAATGCAAAAAACACTATTTATGGTGTGAAGCGTCTGATTGGTCGTAAGTTTGAAGACAAAGAAGTCCAAAAAGACATCGGCATTATGCCATTTGAAATCGTAAAGCACAAAAACGGTGTAGCCGTGAAAATGGGCGACAAAGAATACACACCTGAAGAAGTTTCAGCAATGATTCTTTCGAAGATCAAAGCCGATGCCGAAAAGCATTTGGGTGAGCCAGTTACCGAAGCAGTTATTACTGTACCTGCATACTTTGATGATGCACAGCGTCAGGCTACTAAGGATGCTGGTAAGATTGCTGGGTTGGAAGTAAAACGTATCATTAACGAGCCTACTGCTGCCGCACTTGCCTATGGGCTAGAAAAAGGTAAAGAAGAGAAGATCGTAGTGTTTGACCTTGGTGGTGGTACGTTCGACGTGAGTGTGCTCGAGCTTGGTGACGGTGTATTTGAAGTAAAAAGCACCAATGGCGACACACACCTGGGTGGTGAAGACTTTGACAACCGAATTGTCGATCACTTTATTGAAGAGTTTAAAAAGAATGAAGGTATTGATCTTAAGAAAGACAATGCTGCGCTCCAGCGCTTAAAGGACGAAGCTGAAAAGGCGAAAAAAGAACTTTCAACGACAACGCAAGTTGAAATCAATTTGCCATTCCTCACTGCCGATGCCGATGGCCCAAAGCACTTTGAATACACACTTACCCGTGCCAAGCTAGAAGAGCTAGTGGGTGAGCTTATTGAAAAAACTGCTAAACCAGTTGAAAAGGCGTTAAAAGATGCCGGCTTAAAGGCAAGCGATATCAACGAGGTAGTGCTTGTTGGTGGTATGACTCGTATGCCAGCGGTGGTAGAAAAGGTAAAGCAGATTTTTGGTAAAGACCCAATGCAGGGTGTAAACCCAGACGAAGTTGTGGCTATGGGGGCAGCGATTCAGGGGGGTGTGTTAGCAGGTGACGTAAAAGATGTGTTACTGCTTGATGTTACTCCACTAAGCCTTGGTATTGAAACTATGGGTGGTGTAACGCACAAACTAATCGAGCGAAACACAACTATTCCTACTAGTAAGAGTGAAATATACTCGACGGCGAGCGACAATCAGCCACAGGTAGAGATCAATGTACTGCAAGGTGAACGCGAATTTGCCAATGACAATAAGTCGCTTGGTCGATTTATCTTGGACGGCATTGCACCCGCACCGCGTGGTGTACCGCAAATTGAAGTAACCTTTAACATCGACGCCAATGGTATCTTGAACGTAACTGCCAAAGATAAGGGTACTGGTAAAGAACAAAGCATTACCATTCAAGGCAGTGGGAACATGAGCAAAGATGACATTGAGAAAGCGCAAAAAGAAGCTGAAGCACATGCTGACGATGACAAGAAAAAGCGCGAAGCTGTTGATGCTAAAAACGGTCTTGAAAATGCGATTTACCAAGCCAAGAAAATGCCCGATGAATTTAAGGACAAGATCTCTGACGATGACAGAAAGGCAATTGAAGAAGCGGTAAAAGCAGCCGAAGAAAAGAAAGATTCTGAGGATAAAGAAGAGCTAGAAGCTGCAACGAAAGTATTAAACGATGCCATTATGCCAATCGGTGCCAAAATGTACCAAGCGCAAGCCGAAGAAGCAAAGCCAGAAGATAGTGACAAAAAGTCAGACAAAGATGAGCCAGTCGAAGGCGAAGTCGTCGACGAGGAAAAGTAAATTAAATAAAAGTGCCGCGCAAGCGGCACTTTATCTATCTATGGCAAAGTCAAAATTGCATCAACTTCTAAAAGAACAGGTTCAACTTAGTAACGGAGTATTAGTCATTGATCAGAGTGCTGTTCGTTCATACACAAAGAAAATACACGAGGCTATACCCAAACGAATTATAAATAAGTATGCAAAAAGCATCAAGGAATCAGGGGATTACTCTTCCGGAATAGCACCTACGCATTGGTATCATATTTTCACGTGTCTGGATCAACTAAGAAAACTTCAAGGTAACGAAGTCAATGATATATATACAAGAAAGATCGCGCTAGCACTGCAAGATACACAGTTGCAAGATGCGTTTTCGGAAATATTTGTGGCTACACTGTACGGATTAAAGTTTCCAATAGTACCTGATGTTCTCACGGCTGTTGTTGGAAAGAGTGGTAAACAAAAAGATGCTGATCTGTTGGTGAACAGTGACTTTTTCGTCGAGGTAAAAAATTATTCTATAACCAAGACAAGAGACTATAAACTATTAGAATGGGCGCAAGAGAACTTGTTTGAGACAAATGCTCAGAATATGAACAGCGGGTCATTTGAGCTTATTAAGCAGCGAGGAAGTTCAGTATACGTCAAAAAATTCGATAATCCCAACATTAAGAGCATCGGTATGGCAAACTATAATCAGCTTGAAGGATCTCGCCTAATAGGTTTATTGAAAAATGCAGAAAACAAATTTCGTAAAAACGATCGTGCAGTTGTTGTTATTACTAATGTAATTAATACACAAGACGCTGGAAACGCGATAGACAATTACCTCAAAAACAAGCGAAAGGAGGAATATCCTATCAAAAGTATTGTGATAACGACACCGATTAGTCCTCAAGGAAAGTTTGACTCAACCATATATAAAGTCACTGATGATCAGGCGATAGATGCAGCACTGAAAGATGTATACAACCTCTAGTTGGGATTGTCGAGTAATTCAATATCAAACACCAAATCGCTATTCGGCGGGATGTTGCTGGCGGCGCGGGCGGAGCCGTAGGCCATTTCGCTGGGGATGATAAGCCGGCGCATGCCGCCAGCCTTCATGCCAGGCAGGCCTTCGCCCCAACCTTTAATTACTTGCCCTAAACCAAATGAAATTGGCTTACCAAAATCGTGTGAGCTCTGGAAAATGATACCGTTTTTGCAAAGTGCTCCCGTGTAGTGCACCGTAACTATTGCACCGGGCTCAACGACTGCACCTGTACCTTCTTCTAAATCAATAATTTGTAGTTCATCAACCTTAGCGATTGGAGTAAAGTCAGTTAGTTTTGTTCCTTCATATTTCATATGTCTAGTATAGCTAGGATTTTTGTTTATAGCTATCGATCGTAAGATATATCGCCGCCCAAATCATACCCTCGCTACTTTTGTAGGCAAGTGAGTTGTACATAGAGCCGTCTGGATTAAGAAGCTCTGGAAATGTATGATAGCGTTCGATCATGTTGGTAAAATCAGCGTCGACCTTCGGCGCCTCAGGTCTATTTTGGCCCCATAGTAGCCGTAAATAGTATGCACCGTGCCATGTCCAAATAGTGTCGCCAGCGTAGTTGCGCATGACAGTTCGTGCCCATAAACGATAGCGAAATTTCTTTGGTGTATTGGTGTAGCGAATGGCATAGGGGATTGCTAGATTATTATCACGAATGTAGTCGAGTGTTTTTCCAAGCATCTCTGTGTCTTCAATTGTGCGCAGAATGAATGGCACGAGTGCACAATCAGCGCTAAATGCTGGGTTGGAATAATCAGCATTAAAATACTGGCCATTCCAGTAGTGTGTTAGTAGCTCATCGCGGTAGATAGTATGAGAAAAAGGAAATGATAGCGTGAGATGCTGACTGGCCCACGCCATACGTTCGATCATGGCAAGTGCATACGCGCTTCGGTCATACACAACGCCATCACGAAGTTCTGCAGCATCGATTCCTGGACGAATCAATCCTGTGACGGGGTCAAGATAATCATTTATAAAGAGATTAATTTGTTTTTTTAAAAAGTCACGTTCGGCCACGTTCAGCGTGTACTTTGCCGACCATATACAGTGGAGCAGTGAGGGCAGTGTATCGAGTGCGCGTTTTGGAGCATCAAATAAATGCCCACTTGGAGTAATACATAGTGTTACCGCGCCTTCTTCCATATATTGCACCATCGCCCACGAAATTGTGGCGCGGACACGATCGACATGCCCTAACTGCCGCAATGATTTAGCAACTGCAGCAAAATCGCGAATCCAAAAATAGTCGAAGTTTCCCAAGCTTGTGGTGTAAAACTTACCATTCCAGCATTTGTCGACAATTTGACGACAAATTGCGTCGGCATCGCCATCAAAATGAGAATGGTGCCTAAAGTAGCGGTAATGAAATAAATGCCATCCCTGACGCAGTGGTGCCGAATATTTTTTGCGGCCTTTCATACCACCATTATGGCACATACCACCATAAGAACTGTGGTATCATAAGCAGTATGAAACAGCTTGTAGAAAAACTCGGGGCAATTTTTAAAGGGGAGCTTGATACAAGCCAAGAAACGAAGGAATTTTACAGTCACGATGCCAGCCTGTTTGAGCTTGTTCCAGAGGTAGTGGCGTTTCCAAAGGATGCTGAAGATTTAAAAAATGTGGTGAAATTTGTTAATCACCATAAAAAAGATTACCCAGACCTTAGCATTACACCGCGTTCGCGTGGTACTGACATGAGCGGTGGTGCGATCGGCCAGAGCATTGTACTTGATGTTTCCAAGCATCTCAACAAGCTGATAAAAGTTTCAAAAGCTGAAGCTACCGTGCAGCCTGGCATGATGTATAAAGATTTTGAAGTGCAGACGCTGAAAAAAGGCGTTTTGCTTCCGAGCTACCCGGCCAGTCGTGATCTCGCAAGCGTGGGTGGTATGATGAGCAATAATTCGGGCGGTGAAAAATCGCTGGAGTACGGTAAAACAGATAATTTTGTAACGCAATTAAAAATGGTTTTGAGCGACGGTAATGAATATGTGGTGAAACCATTAAATAAGCAGCAGCTCGTGCGTAAAATGGCTCAGCAAGACTTTGAAGGCAAGCTGTACAAAAAGACGTTTGAGCTACTAGAAAAACACTACGAGGAGATACAAGCGGCGAGGCCTTTGGTAAGTAAAGATTCAACTGGGTATCACTTGTGGAATGTATGGAATCGCGAAACCGGAATTTTTGATTTAACGAAGCTATTTGTAGGTGCGCAGGGGACGTTGGGATTAATTAGTGAAGGTACGGTGAAGTTGGTGCCGCACCGCCAGCATTCTGGGCTGCTTGTACTGTTTCTACGTGATATCAACGATCTGGGCGATCTCATCCCGGCTGTGCTGAAGCACAAGCCAGCAACATTTGAGAGTTTTGATGATCAGACACTCCTGTTGAGTATAAAATTCATGCCAAGCTTTTTGAAAATGCTAGGCCCCAAGCGGTTCATTCACTTGCTATTTAGTCTTATTCCAGACGGCTTACAGCTTCTGCGTGGCATCCCAAAGCTTGTGCTGATGATTGAATTTAACGGTAATAGCGAAGATGAAGTGCGCAAGAAAATACGAACGCTTCATGATGAACTGCGAAAGTACCGCGCACGCTACGAAATTAATGGGTTCGAGGAAGCGCCAAATGAACTAGCGAGCCAAAAATTTTGGGTGATGCGACGCTACAGCTTCCAAATTTTACGGAGCAAAGTGAAGGACAAGCACACAGCACCGTTTATTGATGACTTTGTAGTGCCGCCAGCGCATTTGGCAGAATTTTTACCCAAACTTCGTAAGATCATTAAAAAATACAAGCTGTTTGCCACCATTGCCGGCCACATGGGTGACGGCAACTTCCATGTTATTCCATTAATGAAAATCGAAGATCCAAAAGAGCGTGCCAAATTGGAGCCGTGCATGAAAGAGGTGAATAATTTGGTGATCAAGTATGGCGGTAGTGTGAGTGGCGAACACAATGATGGCATGATTCGTGGCCCATGGCTGGAGGCGCAGTATGGCAAGAAAATGGTTAAAATAATGGACGATGTAAAGCGTCTGTACGATCCAAAGAATATTTTTAACCCTCACAAAAAGACTGATGCTACCTGGGAATTTAGCTTTAAGCATATTCGCAAAAACTTTTAAAACAATTTTTTCAGCTACTTAGTTCGATATGGCCAAAATAACACGCTTATGCTACCATAACTTGTATGAATAGCTCTCGATCAACATTGAAGGCACGTCATTATACTCAAGCCTTTACCCTTGTCGAGCTCTTAATTGTTATTGTAGTCATTGGCCTTTTGGCAGCTATTGCCATTGTTGCATACAACGGCATTCAGAACCGTGGATATGATAGTGCCATTCAGGCGGATCTAAAAACACTTGGCAATAAAACGACAATTGCTATGCAAGATACTACTGATGGCTATGCACCGCCCGCAACACAAGCAGGTTTGCAAAGTATTATGCCAAAACTTTCGCGCAATTCGTATCACTCTCGCGGTTCATCGAATGGGGTGGCGCTGCAGTATTGCCTCTCGTCTAATGTGACGCCAGCGAACAAGTATTTTGCTTGGGTGGCAGTAAGTAAGAGCGGTAATATTTTTTACTACAGCAGTGCTAACGGAACAGTAAAACAAGGTGGAACAGCGACTGCATGGGGCGGTTTAGACGCTGCCTACACCTGTGCGCATGCTCAGACAACCAACGATTCGACCAACTTCTCAACTATTACAGGTGCGGCAAACTACGTAGTTATATATGGACAGCAGGGCAGCAATACTGCTGGGCCATTCCAGTGGGCAAGCTGGGCGCCATAGTTAGCACTCTTGCGTTTTGAGTGCCAGTTACGTATACTAATAACAGATGAGTCAACAAGATTACTATGAATTGCTTGGTGTTTCAAAAGGCGCCAGCGATGATGAAATAAAGAAGGCATTTCGCAAGCTTGCTGTTAAATATCACCCAGATAAAGAGGGCGGTGACGAAGCGAAGTTTAAGGAAATTAACGAAGCGTATGAGGTGCTAAAGGACAAGCAAAAACGCCAACGCTATGACCAGTTTGGTCATGCTGGCGTTGGAGGTTCTGGCGCAGGCGCAGGCAATCCGTTTGAAGGCTTCCAGGGTTTTGGTGGGAACGGGCAAGGATTTGAATTTAACTTTGGTGACGGGGGCCTGGGCGATATCTTTGGGCAATTCTTTGGTGGAGGCCAAGCACAGCGTGGGCCACAACGTGGCCGTGATGTTGAAACCCAAGTAACGCTAAGTTTTGAAGATGCAGTATTTGGTGTTGAGAAAAAGCTGAAGCTCACTATGGAAGATGAGTGCTCGCACTGTAAGGGCAGTACTGTGGAGCCAGGTAGCAGCATGAAAACTTGCGATAGTTGTAAAGGTGCGGGGCAGCAAGTGCGAGTTATGAACACTATGTTTGGTCCTATTCAGCAGGCGGTAACCTGCGAAAAATGTCATGGGCGCGGCAAGGTGCCAGAAAAAGTGTGTACGGTATGCCATGGGCGCGGTACCGAACGCCGCGAGCAAGATATTACAGTAAAGATTCCGGCTGGTATTGATGACGGAGCAACCATTCGCTTGCGTGAACGTGGCGAGGCAATGGCCGCTGGCCCACGTGGTGATTTGTACGTACATGTACGGGTAAAAGCGCATAAAAAATTCACCCGTGAAGGCGATTTAATACTGAGCGAGGAACATGTTGGTATGGTAGATGCTGCTCTGGGCTGTGAAATAGATGTCGAAACTGTTGATGGTACGGTAACGATGAAGGTACCGGCTGGCACGCAAAGTGGCACCGATTTTAAACTGTCTGGCCACGGCGTCCCGCATCTTCAACGCAGTTCTCGAGGCGCACATATTGTTAGTGTTATTGTTGATACACCGGTGAAACTGAGTAAGAAACAAAAAGAGTTGCTTGAAGATTTCAATGTGACAAACAAAAAAAGAGGGTTTTTTTGATTACGCTTTCGTTATACTATTTATAGATGGAACCTAAACAGCCACTATCAGAAGTACTCTCCTCAAATACCTCAATCATAGACCGATTTCGCGAACACCCATTTGCAGCACTTGAAACGTATAAATTCTTCAACCAGACCGAAGCTACTCTAAGGGAGTATAGCGATGCAGTCATAGATGGAGACGAAGATGTGCAGGCACCCTCTTTTTGCTACGATGAGATAGATAGTGCTGAGCTTATTAAAGTTAGAGATTCGCTAACTGAGCTTCTCACTGAGCTGCCTATTGATCGTCCACTTACTCTGGAAGAAACCCTAATAAGGGAGCTGATTACTAATCGCCTTGACGAAGTGGGATTAATGCTACTAACAAAATCTCAGAGTGAGCTATCTGAAGATGACCCAAACTATGCACTCATTTCCTTCCAGCTTGGACAAAATTTTCGCGAGATCTATGGATCGCCTGACAACGACCACTTTAATGGGGTTCTTGGTTATCGCTTAGCAATGCTAAGCAAAATTGAGGGAGTAGCTGAAGCACCTGAAAATATTAAAAATGCTTGGACGTATATACGAGATCATTTGCCTACAGACCTCCCCATCGAACAACCCTACCAAATGAAGGTAGAGACAATGGAATGGTATAAAGCACAGCTTGAGTCTAGGCTCGAACCAGCACGAACTGCAGTGTCAGAAGCGATTAGCAACGGTGATATTCTATTAAATAGTGACGGCAAGCTCGATGCTAAGAACATTGTGCAAGCAACATTGATTAGTCTTGCAGCTCGTGGATTTGATGGCTGGCACGTGGAGCTTACAGACAGAACTGGAATTGACACCACACAAGCCAAAAAGACGATTTATATTCCACAATCTCGAGTAATGTCTTTAGATGAATTTGACAGAGTGATACAAGCTCATGAGATTGATGAGCATGTTGCGCGCCGTGAAAATGGCGATGCAAGCTCTATAAAAGTCCTCCAAGGAGTTGGTTTACATGGCTACCTTGCTTTTGAAGAGGGTAATGGAAAAATAAATGAAGGGCTGCTACTAGGCAAAGTTAATAACGAAGCTAGCGCGTTTGGGTACTTTCTTAATGGCGGTTTAGCTCTTGGCCTTGACAGGGATGGTAATGGTCGAAATTTTCGAGAAACACACGAGCTTGTGTGGCGTATTAATCTAGTTGCAAGCTACCTGCTGAATCAAGACGCAAGTGAAGATCGTGTGCGTAGGCATATTCGCGATGCAACTAAGTTAGTGCATCGCTTATTCAGAGGTACGGACGGCAAAACGGCCGGCGTTGTTTTTACCAAAGACGCAATGACATACTATCTTGGTGGAGTCGAGGTTATGAGAAAGTGGGATGAAGACATGCTCCTAGCAGAAGAAGAGAGAGTTAAGGAGCATCTCTTAGAGCGAAGTGCAAAATTTTATCCGACTCGTATGAGCCACCGACAGTTGGCCCAAGCAGCGTTCGAACAAAGGTCTCAGGAAATCAAATAATAGCATAAGGTTATGGTAATACTAGGATAATATGAGTCGAGAAGTATTTGGTAGCGTTGAAGAAGTTAAAGCACCCGATCTTGGCGTTGTGACGTCTGCAAAGGTTGATACGGGTGCATGGTCAGGTGCCTTACACTGCACTAATATATATGAAAAAGACGGGAGGCTTTATTTTGAACCATTAGGAAATGAAGAATATAAAACTTCTGTAAAAGATTATGAAGTGCGCACCGTTCGTAGCGCGAGTGGGCATGAGCAGCAAAGGTATATCATTACAATTAAGCTTGAAATAAAGGGAAAAATATATCATACTACTGTTGGTTTAAATGATCGTAGTAATATGCAACGTGAAATGCTGTTAGGGCGAAAGTTTTTGATAGAAAATAATGTTCTCGTTGATGTAAGGCTTACCCTCGACGATGATTACGAAGCGGAGAGATACCTATGAAAATTGCAATTTTAAGTAACGGTCCAGGGAATTATTCCACAAAGCGCTTAAAGCAAGTCGCACTCGAACGAGGACATGAAGTCGATGTTATTAAGTATCGCGATTGCTATGCCAGTATTGAAAAGTCTTCACCAACAGTTTTGTATAATGGCCAAGAACTGGTTGGTTACGATGCAGTCATTCCGCGCATTGCTAGCAGTATGACAAAATACGGCTCGATGATCGTACGACAATTTGAGATGCAGGGCGTGTATACAATTACTAGTTCAATTGCGATTGTACGGTCACGAGATAAGCTCCGAAGCATGCAATTGTTAGCACGAGCAGGTGTGGGCATTCCGAAGACAGTTGTATCTCGTGGTGCAGCCGATAGCGATGATTTGATTGAACAGCTCGGCGGTGCGCCAGTGATTGTTAAGTTAGCCCGAGGCACGCACGGCAATGGTGTTGTGCTTGCTGAAACAAAGAAGGCTGCTAAATCAGTGTTGCAAGCGTTTTACGTTATGGATCAAGAAGGCACAAATATTCTGCTGCAAGAATTTGTAAAAGAATCGGCTGGTATGGACATACGAGTATTCGTAGTTGGCGGCAAGGTGGTTGCAAGTATGAAGCGTCAAAGTCTCGATGATGATTTTCGATCTAACTTGCACCAAGGCGGAGCAGGTGAAAGAGTAAAATTGACTGATGAGGAACGTAAGACTGCGCTAAAGGCTGCTAAAGCCATGGGCTTAAATCTGTGCGGAGTTGATTTGATGCGTAGCGATCGAGGACCACTAGTGCTTGAGGTAAACTCAAGCCCAGGGTTTGGCATAGAACAAGTCACAAATAGGGATGTCACTACACCAATAATTGAGTATATTGAGCGAAATGCTAAGCGCCGCAACAAGAAAGATAAAGTTGGCGCGTAGTATACTAAGTACATGAACATTACACTTATCGTGGGCATCGTGATTGTATTGCTATTTTGCGTGGCATTTATTACGAAACGACGGTTTGGCGTGCTTGGGCTCGCACTTGTGGCAGGTGCAACACTAAGTAGCCTATGGGCGGCTAAATTAACTCCAATTGTGGCACAGGCTGGAGTGACATCTGAGCACCCACCGTTGGAAACTGTAGTGGCTGCAACTTTGGTGCTGCTGCCGGCCACCTTGTTACTCTTTAGTGGTCCGAGCTATCACGATACAAAGATGAGATTAATAGGTGCGGTGCTTTTTGCGTTTTTAGCTACCGTGTTTTTGATTGAGCCAATTGGAAACTCGCTTGTGTTGTTAGACCAAAATAAACAAGTGTATGATTGGCTGGTTCAAAATAAGGTGTACTGCGTGACGGTCGGGCTTGTACTAGCGGTACTTGATGTACTATCGACACACACTGGTATAGGAATATCTGCCCCCAAACGGTCAAAGCGTCATTAGTCTATAAAGCCCCACGCCTTTATAAAAGAAAACACCCCCACTTTCGTGAGGGGGTTTTCTTGGAGGGTCCGATGGGGCTTGAACCCATGACACCCTGCTTAAAAGGCAGGTGCTCTAACCAGCTGAGCTACGGACCCGTGGGTTTTATCTCTACAATCGTACATCACAGAGGTAAAAAAATCAAGATTGCCGTATACTGAGAACACAATGAGTTTTCGGTGGGTAAAACAACAGGTTCATCTGAGCTGGCATATCGCCGCACTCTTTTTAGGGATTACTACTGGTATATGGCTTGCCCAGTTCGACACGCTGCAAGAGGCTGGCACACTCCCGTGGGTACTCGTTGCAGTACTTGTCGGTGGGTTCTGTATGCTAAAACGCTGGGTATGGTTGCTGGCTGGCATGTACATAGCGGGAACGCTTTTTGGGCTAGCACGGGGCAGCTTGGTGCAAGGTGAACTTCATGAATATGAAGCACTATATGGAAATACTGTAACTATTGAAGGAGTTGTGGCTGATGATTTAGACACAAATAAGCGTGGGGAAAGTGTACTGCGCCTAAAAAACGTAGTGTATAACGACAAAGAGCTAGGTGGAATGGTATGGGTGACATTAGCTGACAAGCAACCGATCGAACGCAGTGATGAGGTGACAGTTCGGGCTAAAATCGACCGTGGGTTTGGAACGTTCACGGGCAGTATGTATAGCGCCGAACTTGTGGCTGCCAAACGTGCTGAGCCAGGTGATGGAGCGCTCCACCTGCGAAATTGGTTTGCGAATAACGTTCGCACAGTGTTGCCAGAACCTGAAGCAAGCTTAGGTGTAGGCTTTTTAGTTGGCCAGCGCAGGGCACTCCCCGATGAGCTTGCTAACGCATTAAAAATTGCGGGACTGATGCATATTGTAGTAGCCAGTGGATACAATCTAACGATATTGGTACGCATTGCCCGGAGGACGTTCGCTAAAATCTCGAAATATCTGGCAACAGCTGTATCGGGTCTGCTTGTAGTGGGGTTTATTGCAATTACAGGTATGAGCCCGAGTATGGCTCGTGCGGGACTTGTGACAGCGCTTAGCTTGGCCGCCTGGTACTATGGCCGAACAATTCACCCGGTTGTATTGCTGTCTCTAGCAATGGGGAGTACGACCTTTATTAATCCAAGCTACGTATGGGGTGACATAGGATGGCTGCTAAGTTTTAGTTCGTTTGCAGGGGTGCTGCTATGTGCACCGCTGCTACAGGCATATTATTTTGGTGCGCGACCCGCTGGCTTATTGCGACAAGTTGTGGGCGAAACAGTAGCGGCGTGGTTGTTTACACTGCCGATACTTTTGGTGATATTTGGCACCATGAGCAATGTTGCGGTGCTTGCTAACTTACTTATCGTGCCACTCATCCCATTTGCCATGCTCGCAACGTTTATTGCAGGAGCTGCGGCTGTGGTGGTACCGGCTCTTGCACCGATTATTGCATTTCCAGCACACGCGTTACTAAGCTATATGGTACAAGTGGCAGGCTGGACAGCGCACCTGGACTGGGCACAACGAGAAGTGCATCTGGAATGGTGGCACGCGGTCGCATGCTATAGTGCACTAGGACTATTTTGCATGTACATGTGGTATCGAACACGTTACAACATAGGTGCTACTAGCGTAATTGAGTAAAATTTGCTATACTAACAGATAAGAAAACCGTCTAAACCCCGGGAGATACTACATGGCTGGACATAATAAGTGGAGCAAAATTAAACGTGACAAAGGTGTAAATGACGCTAAGCGTGGTGCGGTGTTTACAAAAATAGGCAACCAAATAGCGATTGCTGCACGAAGCGGTACAGATCCTGCTATGAATCCAGCACTTGCAATGGCGATTGAAAAAGCTCGCCAGGCCAATATGCCCAAAGATAATATTCAGCGTAGCATTGACCGCGTGGCTGATAAAAATGCGGCTGCTCTAGAAGAAATTACATACGAAGGCTATGGCCCAGGTGGTGTGGGAATTATTATTGAAACGGCGACCGATAATCGCAATCGTACACTACCAGAAGTAAAAACTGCATTGGTGAAAAATGGTGGTCGTATCGCTGATGCTGGCAGCGTGATGTTTCAGTTTACACGAAAAGGCGTACTACGAATAGCAGCGACCGGTGAAGACGCGCTCCTTGCTGTGCTAGATGCCGGCGCTGAAGATGCCAACGAAGAGGATGGGGAAATAATTGTGTACACCGACCAAAAAGATTTGATGAAAGTGCGCGAAGCTCTTGTGACAGACGGCTTGAACGTGGAAGAGGCAGAACTACAGTATGTAGCTAATGCACCTATAGCAATAAGTGACCAAGATGTAGCTGACAAGATCATGAAGGTAATGGACGCGCTGGACGATCTGGATGATGTGGTGAATGTACATACGAACGCTGAGATACAAGAATAAAAATACGTTGTAAATAAAACCTTTGCAAACTGCTAAAGCATGAGCAATAATGAAGGTACTGATACTTACAAAAACAAAAAACAAAAAGTATGAGGAGTTCAAGTAACCACTGTGATTACTTGACGGAGTAACAATTAAAAACACCAAACAGCGTAGAAACAAGCAGTTAATTGTTTTGGTTTTGCGGCAAAAATAAAAAGGGGAACTCAATGGAATTTGTATCGCGTAAGCAGATGACGCGGTCGACTAATTATCGTCGACCACCAGTGCAGGAACGCCGTCCGGCGGCTCTGCCGTCGGCTTTCGCCATGCCAATTCACACAAACACTGGCCAAGTACCAAAACAGCCTGTTGCCAATGTACAGGCGCCTGTACCAGCAACGCCAGCTCACGCCCCTACAGTAGCTGCTGAGCAAAATGAGGAAGCTCCAACAGTACCTGTGATTCCTCTGCGTCCAGCACTGGTAGCTGTACCGGTGGCTGAAAGTGTTGCTCCTAGTGCACAGCCCGTCCAGCCTGATATAACAGAGATGTTTGAAAAAATAACAAATGAAGAACTGAGCGCTCAAGCGCCGGCTGCTGTTTTAAAACGAGTAAAAACTGATCACAGTGCGCCGAGTGGTCCTAGTACAAAAAAGCGAGTCATGAGCGCAGCAGTTTTTGTGGCAGCTTTGGTGGGTATGGTTGCTATGGGATACGATCTTTTCTTTGCACCACATCCTGCCAAGCCAAGTGTTTCCCATGTGTCGCAGCAACTGGCAAAACCTACTCCTCCAAAGCCCCTCCAGAGCCACGTTACGTTGGCGAACAATACCGCAGAGCCAAATCATCCCAAGCAAGTCAAATTCAGCAATATTAACCTTGATGCGCCAGTAGTACCTAAAGATGTGCAGGAAGGTAGCGACCTAGCCGTACCCGCTGATACTCTATCGTTAGAGTGGGCAACACAAAGTGCAAAACAAGGTGAATATGGTACGATGGTGCTGATAGGGTCAGCCGAAAACTCGGGCGCACTGCATAATATTTCAGAGGTAAAAGCAGGGAAAACAATTGAAATTGAGCGCGGTGATGGCACTACTTTTGTCTACACAGCCAAACAAGTTGAAATAACGAAGGCACTGCCCCGGCTGGCAGATTTTAATGTTTCAGAGGTGACAAATAAGCCGCTTCTAAAGGTCGTTGGGCTCTCAAAAAACAATACAGCAACAATTATTTCTGCAGTTCAGCAATAATATCGTAAAAACTCAGTAAACGCGCTACAATTGTTTCAGTATGAAACGATGGGTGGGGATCTGGATGCTTGGCATTGCACTCACACTGGGCATGGCTACCAGCGCATTTGCTATTGATGTCATCGAACCGCCGCTTCGATTATCTTCATCACCACTTATTATTAGTGCTTACTATATAAATGGCGCTACACCTGGCTATTTTGAACTATATAATGCCGGGAGTGAACAAGTAGATTTACAGGACTACACACTCACAATAAAGTGGAGTACTCCACCCTCAGGCGCTCCCTCGCTGCCCTTGACTATGCCGTTGCAAACAAGCCACGCATACTTACCGAGCCATCACTACGCTGTGGTGGGGTTTGGCGCAACTGTAGCAGGAGCGTCAATATCGGGGGAGGCAATAACCGGAGCTACGGGATCATTCGTAAACGAAATTAGCCTCCAGTCTGATAGTTTCAAGCCCTACGCAAAATCGTTCGCTACGGCGCAGACCCAGCGTATGATACTAGGAGAAACGAGCACTGGCTATACAACCACAGGTAGCTATGGTGTCGATACGCGGCTGACACTGTATGATAACGGCATTTACCTACCAAACCAAACTGACTTTCCGTTAGCCCCGGTCGAAATACTCGCTAATCCACGCAACTGTTCGCCAGCTGAAATTGATACGGCGTGTCATGAGTATGTCAAATTCTATAATTCAACTACTGAACCTGTAAGTTTTGAGGGCTCACGACTACGAATAGGCTATCAGGGCCAAAGCGCATCAAGCAGCAACACAGTGTCATTGGGTGGAACGATACAACCAGGTGAGTATGCAGTTTTTGATCACACTGAAACTGGTGCACCACTATCAATCAGTAACAGCGGGGGTTATGTTTGGTTGGAAGACCAATATGGCATAACAGTGTACCCTTCAAGCATTGTTTCGTATAGTGATGCAAGCAGCGATACACATAAAGGCCAATCGTGGGCACTACTAGGAGAAAACTGGCAATGGGCACTGCCAAGTCCCGCAGGCGCAAACACTGCTTTACCTCAGATACAGAGTAATACACCAACGACAACCGACTTGACGCCTTGCCGTGCAGATCAGTACCGGAGTCCCGAAACAAATCGTTGTCGATTAATCGAAGCAGCGGCAACGCCCACGCCATGTGATGCAGGCGAGTATCGCAATCCGGAAACAGGCAGGTGCAAGAAAGTTGCTACTGCATCAAGCAGTGGGCTACAGCCATGTGACGAAGGACAGTATCGAAACCCTGAAACAAATCGTTGTAAATCAATCGCTTCACAAACAACTAGTCTGACACCGTGTCAGCCTGGCTGGGAGCGAAACCCAGATACTAACCGGTGTCGAAAAGTGAGTAGCAGTGCCGTGCCACAAGCCGACTTTGCGGTGCAAAATTATCAGAGTGGCAAACAGTCAGGATTAGGCTGGATAGCGTTTGCTACGGTGGCCAGCGGGCTAGTAGCCTATGGCATCTGGGAATGGCGTCGTGAGCTCACCGCACAGTACCGAAGGTTTGTCGCTCGATATATGCGATAATACAAGTATGCGAATTTTAGGCATTGATCCGGGCACTGGTATTCTTGGCTTTGGTGTAATTGACTATAGCCGGGGCAAATGCAGTATGGTAACTGCGGGCGTTATTACTACGCCTGCGCATACGCCGCTCGAAATTCGACTAGAAGAGATCTATGACGGTCTGTGTGAGATTATCGCCGAGACAAAACCTGCTGTGGCGTCGATTGAAAAACTCTTTTTCGCACGTAATGTCACGACTGCAATGAGTGTTAGCCACGCCAGAGGTGTAGCCATGCTAGCTGCTCAAAAAGGCGGGCTAGAAATTGCCGAGTATACACCGTTGCAAATTAAACAAACACTGACTGGCTACGGAAAAGCTGATAAAAAGCAAATGCAAGAAATGGCGCGGCTGCAGCTAGGTTTAACAACTATTCCTAAGCCAGACGATGCCGCTGATGCTTTAGCGGCTGCAATTACTCACGCCTTAATGTCGAGAGGCGTATAATTGGCGAATTTGCTATACTAGTAGGCACATGTATAGACAAGGTAAGTACACACGCAAACTAACGCCATGGCAAAAAACTAAGCGATTTATGCGTCGTCGCATTGACTGGTTTGCTGCACTAAAATGGTGGCAAAAAATACTGGTAGTAACAGGACCAGTATTGGCATTTCTTATTATTGTCCCAGTGCTTACGTATCTTTACTACTACAATGACATGGGCGATGTGGAACGCTTGATGAACCGGAATAATACGGGAATTGTACTGCTTGATGCCAACGGAAAAGAATACTTTAGTATTGGCAAAGCATCGCACCGTAACCTCATAAAACTCGATCAGATATCAGATGATCTTGAGCATGCGTTAGTAGCAAGCGAAGATAAAGATTTTTACAATCATAGTGGATTTTCACCGTTGAGTATTCTTCGAGCTATGTACACAAATATCGTGGCGCGTGGCACGGTGGGTGGAGGGTCGACACTGACGCAACAACTTGCAAAAAATACACTTCTGTCCGACCAGCGAAGTTTCATGCGTAAATACCAGGAGCTAACCATTGCTATGGCAATCGAGCAGCGCTACAGCAAGGCTGAAATTATGGAAATGTATCTTAACTCCGTGTTTTATGGAGATAATTCATTTGGAATTGAAGAAGCAGCCAAAAACTACTTCAATAAGACGCCGGCTCAACTTACGTTAGCCGAAAGTGCTATGTTGATCGGTGTTTTGCCTGCTCCAAGCGCCTATTCACCAGTGACGGGCGACCCTGCACTTGCTAAAGAACGACAAACGACAGTGCTATCGCGTATGGTAAAGAATGGTTTTATTGATGAGCAGAAAAAAGCCGCGGCACTTGCCGAACAGCTTACCTACGCACCCTACAAATCACCAACTGATAATGAAGCACCACATTTTACCGAAATGGTGCTGCGTGATTTGTATGAAAAATATGGTGAAGAGCAGGTTAAACGCTCTGGCTATCAAGTAAAAACAACACTTGATCTGACCTCACAAGCCGCAGCAAACCAGTCGGTTGAAGCTGGGCGAGCACACCTTGATGCTCGTGGTGGTTCAAACGCCAGTATGGTGGCTATCGATCCGAAAACTGGCGCCGTTCTTGCCTACGTAGGCAGTGCTGACTACGCGAACGAGACTTGGGGTAAGGTTGATATGGTGGCGACCAAACGTCAGCCTGGCAGTAGCTTTAAACCCATCTACTTTGCCGATGCACTGGCAGCTGCAAAAATAACACCAACCACAGTGATTGAAGATAAAAAAATCACTGATTTAGGTAGTTTTTCACCGCAAAATGCTAGTCGTAGTTACTACGGCAATGTAACAGTGCGGCAAGCATTGGCTTGGTCACTGAATATTCCAGCAGTTCGCGTGATGCAAAAAGAAGGCATAGATAACGCTGTAAAGTCGGCCAAGAATCTGGGGATCACTACACTTAAGGCTCCTGAACAGTACGGGCTTTCATTGGCACTTGGAAGTGCCGAGGTGCCACTCATGCAGATGACTCATGCCTATGCAGGATTTGCTAACGGGGGCGATCAGTATGATACGTATACGATAGCATCAATTGAGAATAAATATGGCCAGCCTATATTTACGCACACTAAAAAGTCACATCGCGCTATTAGTGAGTCTGGCGCCTACCTGATATCGAATATTTTGAGCGACAATGGCGCAAAGCAACGCATTTTTGGCAATAGTTTAACAGTCTATGGAACAGATGGGCGTGAAAAGAAGGTTGCCGTAAAGACGGGAACTACCGACGAAGCACGTGATGCCTGGACGATTGGCTATACGCCAGAAATTGCAGTGGGAGTGTGGACAGGAAATAATGATAACGCACCAATGCAAAGTGGCGGTTCAGACATGGCTGGGCCAATTTGGAAGGCAATGATGAAACAGATGATTGGTACGCGTACGCCACAATTTATACAGCCTGGCGGCGTAGTAAAGGCAAGCGTCTGTACTGATGTGGGTACACTTACCGACGTATTTTTGGCTACAAACGTACCAAAGCAATGTAGTGAAAAGAAAGAAGAAGTGAAGGAAGAGCCGAAGAAAGAAGAAAAGAAATGCCAGATTGCTGGCAAAGAAGCACTCCTCGCTACTGATCCGAACTGTAAAGAAGACATGTGTGAGGTTCCGGGCAAGGAGGACCTAGCTGCGAATGATCCAAAATGTACGACTGAAGTGACTAAAAAAGATACCGATGGTGATGGTGTGGCAGACACAGTTGATCAATGTCCAAACACGTCGGCTGGCCTAACAGTAAACTCTGTAGGATGTGCGGCAGGTGAAACTCCAACTACTACTGGTAATAGTACAAATACAACAGGAAACTCCACACGATGATAGCACATGTGCGAGGTGTTGTTGTTGAGAAATTCGCTAACTCGTTGATAGTAGATGTTGCTGGAGTTGGCTATGAAGTACAAGTTGCGCTCAGTGATTATGAGGCGGCTTCACTAGATGAAACGATGAAGTTCTACACGCATCATCACGTGCGTGAGCAGTCTGAAGAACTATTTGGATTTAGCAGTCTTGCTGCAAAGAAACTATTTGAGCTTCTTATCACCGTGCAGGGCGTCGGTCCCAAAGCTGCACTCGCCATTTTGAGCCTCGGTGCAGCGGAACAAGTCCGTAATGCTATTGCCAACAGCGACAGCGACTATATTACAAAAGCAAGCGGTGTAGGCAAAAAGACTGCGGAGCGAGTGGTTGTTGATCTGTCTGACAAAGTAGGTTTGCCAACTCACTATGGTCGAAAAAGCGACCCAGTGCAAACAGAGCTAAACACTACTGATGAAGCGCTTGAGGCGCTCATGGCATTGGGCTACACACTTGCCGATGCGACGAAAGCACTTGAGAATGTAGACCAAAGCTTACCGACAAATCAGCGAGTTACGCTTGCACTAAAAGGCTGAGTTGTAGAGCACAAAAGAATTCGGTATGCTAAAGCGAGAAAGAAGGATAGTATGAATATTCAACAATTAAAAAGCGTGCTTATAAAAGCATTACTTGGTTCACTTATCGTAGCAGCAGCGGTTGCTGTTGTGGCAATACTAATTGGCGAAATGAATTCAACTGTGGAACGGTCCCTCGGCACCGTTGTTTCAGCGGTCTTGCACATTGTTATTGTATTTATAATTTTGTCACTGAGCACTAGTGGTAACCCTACTACAAAACGCTCAACTGAAATGGTTATTAGCTCGTCGATGCTTGTTGCAGTCCTTAGCTTTTTTACGTCCGTTTTTGCCATTTGGGGATTGCTTGGTGGAGAACTGGCTACAAAACTTTACGTAAGCTACATGATAATTTTGTTTGCTATTTTGCACGTAAAAACACTGCTAGATATTACTGCAGTGTATGCAAAAGCACGCCCCTACGTAGTGGCAAACTACGTGTTTATTGCACTCGTAGCTGCGATGCTTCTTGGTGCTGTTCATATTCCGTCAGGGTTTGAAATGTTATCAGGTTTTTACGGTCGCTTGCTTGCAGCCCTCGCCATTGTCGATGTGACACTTAGTATAACGATCGCCATTATACATCGACTGTATTTGCAAAAGCACCCAGAACTTGCAACCCCTACAGCTAAGCACGATACAAATGCTGGAGGTCGTCTGATTGTAGCTGTTTTGCTATTTATCTTTGTCATTTGGCCAATGCTTTCGATGCTCATGGCTATGGGCCAGTGGTAAAACCCTTGCAAGCTGTGGCATACTATAGGTAATGGCTATACAAAGAATTGTCGATACGGCTGAGCATGACGATGATGCTGATGAGCAGCTTATTGAGGTAACGCTTAGGCCACAGAAGTTTAGTGAATACATTGGCCAAGAACGACTGAAGAAGAATCTTCAGCTTGCTATTGATGCTGCAAAAAAACGCGGCGAGCCAATTGATCACGTATTGCTGTATGGGCCACCGGGTTTGGGCAAGACAACGATGGCAACAGTAATCGCTAACGAGATGGGGAAGGGCATTCGTATTACGAGTGGGCCGGCTATTGAGCGTGCTGGCGATCTTGCGAGCATATTAACAAACCTTGCTGATGGCGATATTCTTTTCATCGATGAAATCCATCGCATGGGTCGAGCAGTTGAAGAGGTGCTATATAGTGCCATGGAAGACTTCAAGCTTGATATCGTTATTGGAAAGGGCCCGGCAGCACGGAGTATTCGTCTAGATTTACCAAGGTTTACTGTAATTGGGGCGACAACACGAACGGGAAGTTTGGCAGCCCCGTTGCGTGATCGGTTTGGCCACTTGTATCGACTAGAATTTTACACTCCAGATGAAATAGCACAGATAATCATTCGAGCAGCGGCAATACTGGAATCGAAGATTCATCCTGAATCAGCTGCGCTGCTGAGTACGCGCGCTCGGCTAACACCACGCATAGCAAATAGGCTACTCAAGCGAGTGCGTGACTACGCAGATGTAAATGGTGACGGAATAATTGATACAGTACTCACGACGAAGGCACTTGAAATGATGGAGATTGATGAGGTAGGACTGGACCCGGCAGATCGTTCAATGCTACAGAGCATTATTGAAAATTATGGCGATAAGCCAGTTGGGTTAACGACCATCGCTGCACTAACGGGAGATGAAACGACGACCATTGAAGATTTTTACGAACCATATTTGCTACAAATTGGCTTTATCGAACGAACACCCCGTGGACGAGTTGTCACTCAGCGTGCGAAAAAACACCTTGGTAAGTAAGATTATGGTATAATATGACTCATTATGGATACAAATGTGCCCTCTATGCCTCAGGTGCCGCCACCGCCTCCGCCACCGGCAGATCAGCCGGTTGCCTACGATGCAAATGGCCAGCCACTCTACGCGCGTCCACAAGTTCCTGTAGAGACACCCGCTACTCCACAATCAAATGATCCGCAGTATTACCCGAAAGAACCGACCATCACGTCCCATATTACAAATGCGCCAAGGTCTGTTGAAGGTGAAAACTATGATCCGCGCATTCGTGCCCAGTATGCCAATGAACCAATGGTAGTGCATACATCACGTGAGCTTGACCCAAAACCCTTTACTATTAGTGAAGAAACACAAAAAAAGTGTGAAGAATCGCGCGTTCGCTACCCTCATCTGAATATTAGCGATGGAGAGTTCGTTATTCTTGATGTTCGTCGCCACCCTGTTGGAATGCTTATGCCGCTCGGGGCGGCTGGGGTTGTACTGATTGCGTTCTTAGTAGGGATGATTGCGTACCCTGGCGATGCTGAAACAATTGGGCTACCGAGCTTTAGCTTGGCGATGTTTATCATGATACTTGTGATGGCGCTCGTGCTTGCGGGTACGTTCATAGCCATTTGGGTATACCTACAGAATCGTTTTATTCTGACAAATGAAAGTGTCATTCAAGAGATTCAAACAAGTTTGTTTGCGAAACGTGAACAGATGGTAAGTCTGGGTAGTATTGAAGATGCAAGCTACCGACAGGCAGGAATCCTGCAGACGCTTCTCAACTACGGCACGATGCGACTGAGTACTGAAGGCGATGAAACTACCTACATGTTTTCGTATGTTGCTAATCCTCGCGAACAAGTATCGACGGTAAGTAATGCAATCGAAGCATTCAAGAATGGTCGGCCGTACGATGGACATACTATGCCGCTTGAACACAACGGCCACGACAATTAGCTTATTTGTTACGACTAGTTTTGACGTAATCTGCTTCGGCCTCTAGGTCGGCACGTAGGGTATAGCTTTTGCATTCTGTCTCTGAGCAGTTTGTTGGTTCGTAGCGGTAGTTTGATGCTCCGTTACCTAACTTTGCACCCTGCGGATCTGTAAATAGGTCGGTGTCGACTGAAGGTAAAATCTTAGCATCAATAGTTTTTGGATAAGCTTTATGTGCTGGAAAGTATACTTCTTCAAGTCCGTAATACATGGAATTGATCGCAACTCTGCGCTTGTCATCACGACCAGCTACCTCAATGTGCGTAATTTGCGTCCAGGCAACAACCCCTACAATGCCAAATAGCATAATCATGACGATTAGTTCAATAACGGTAAACCCATGCTGCCTATTCATTGGCTTAATTATAGCAAAAACTATATAATAGTTACATAACGAAAGAGAGGGAACATGGCTAAGAAAGCGGCTGATGATGGGGTTACTCCTACAAAAACTGATAACGACGCAAAGCTAAAGGCGTTGGGACTTGCGATGGATCAAATTACCAAACAATTTGGCGATGGGTCTATCATGAAGTTGGGTGAAGCCAAAAAAGTTGATGTAGAGCTGCTTCCAAGCGGCGCATTGAGTCTTGATATTGCACTTGGAGGAGGCTATCCAAAAGGGCGCATCCTGGAAATTTATGGCCCAGAAAGCTCTGGAAAAACTACCCTTACACTGCACGCGATTGCTGAAATTCAGCGACAAGGCGGCACTGCGGCATTTATCGATGCAGAGCATGCACTTGACCCTGCGTATGCAAAACGGCTCGGTGTTGATACCGAAAATTTGTTGGTAAGCCAGCCAGACAACGGCGAGCAAGCTCTAGAAATTTGTGAGACATTGGTACGTTCTAACGCGGTTGATTTGATTGTAGTAGACTCGGTGGCAGCGCTGACGCCGCAAGCTGAAATTGATGGCGATATGGGCGATAGCCACATGGGGTTGCAGGCTCGTTTAATGAGCCAAGCCCTACGCAAGCTAACGGGAATTATTAACAAAAGCAAGGCTACCGTTATCTTTATCAACCAGATTCGTATGAAGATTGGTGTAATGTTTGGCAATCCAGAAACAACAACTGGTGGTAATGCATTGAAATTCTATGCTTCGCAACGCATTGATATTCGACGTATTGGGCAAATTAAATCTGGCGAAGACATCATAGGAAACCGCACTAAGATAAAAGTCGTCAAAAACAAGATTGCGCCACCATTTAGAACAGCCGAATTTGACATTATGTACAACGAAGGTATTTCAAAAACAGGCGACGTACTTGATTTAGCAGCGCAACACGGCATAGTAGGCAAAGCTGGTGCATGGTATGACTACAAAGATGCCAAAATTGGGCAGGGCCGTGAACAAACGAAAGTATATTTGAAAGAGAATCCAAAAGTACTAGCTGAAATTGAAAAAGCCGTCCGCCAAAAAGTAGCTGAACAAGAAGGGTAAAATCTTCTAGTGAAACGTGCCGCGATCTTGCATGGAACTGATGGTAGCCCAACTGAGCTTGTATGGCAAACTTGGCTGAAAGATGCCCTTGAGCATGCGGGATATGATGTCTATTTCCCCCAGTTACCTAATTGTGATGAGCCAAACGTAGCAACATACGACGCATTTATACAAAAATCCGGTTGGGATTTTCATGATTCCATTCTCATCGGTCACTCATCTGGTGCAACGACAGCACTTCATTTACTTCAACAGGATTGGTTTCCTCACGTGAGATCTACAATTCTTGTAGGAACATTTTTAAATGAAGATTTGGTTCATAATGCTAGTTGGTACACACCTGGAAAGTTTAAGAATCTATTTGTTGATACATTCGATGTGAAAAAGATTCGAAACAAAAGTGGATCATTCTACTTTGTGCATGGTGATGATGATCCTTATTGCGACTACCAAGCTGCAAAAGATCTCTGTGATGATGTGGGGGGTACATTTATTGCGATGCATGGCGCCGGACACATAGCGAAATCAGCGGGTATCACAAAACTACCGTTGTTACTTGATAAATTGAAAACAGACTCTGTGTTGTAACAATGCGGATTACTGACATATCATTGCAAGCTAAAAATCCTAACAGGGTAAATATTTCGGTTGATGGAAAATATCGATTTAGTCTGGACGTGTTTCAAGTTGGTGAGCTTGGGATTAAAAGAAATAATGACTATAGCGAAGCCGAAATTGTTGGTTTTGAGACAGAGAGCCAATTTGGAAAACTCTACGCACGGACGCTGGAATATGCCATGCTACGCCCACGAAGTGTTAAAGAAATCCGTGACTATTTGTGGAAGAAAACACTGACTACTAAATACAAAAGCCGGAAAACGGGTGAGATAAAAGATAAGCCAGGCATCAGTAAGGAAATTACCGAACGAGTACTGGAACGCGTCCAGCAAAAAGGCTATGTAAACGACGAGCAGTTTACACGCTGGTGGGTGGAAAACCGGAACCAAACGAAAGGCAGCAGCTTGCGTAAATTACGCAGCGAACTGCAATCGAAAGGAGTGGCAAGCGCTGTAGTAGATGCTGCTCTTCTGGCATCAACCCGTAGTGACGAGGATGAGCTGAAAAAGATTATTGCTAAAAAAGCTAAACGCTACGATGACGAGCAAAAGCTAATGCAGTATCTTGCGCGACAGGGATTTTCATACGACGATATCAAGCGTGCTCTTATGCCCGATCAATAGTTTCTGGTTGTGGTGTAGCTGTTTGTCGAAATGGATTAGCATAGGTTCCGGCGGCGGCTTTTACGTGCGAACGAACCTTAGGGTGTTCATCTTTGATTACGACAGCATCGTTACTAATCTCAATAATTTGCGTGCGGTCAATCAAAAGTTCAGTGTCGGCCAGGCTCCGTAGTAGTGGGCGTCTTACTTGTAGCTGTTTTACCATAAACTTGCCCGGTTCGACGCTATAACCGACTACTTTTCCAATTCGTTTGCCTTTCTGGCTCTTTACTGCTAAGCCATCAAGTGAAAATGAGAAGTCATAGACTTCTTTTATCTTAATGACGTCATTTACGCCAACAAACTCGTCGCTACTGTCCACAATCATTCCCATGCTACCCAGTTCACGAATATCGGTGACGACGAGGAACGAAGGAGTCTCATCAAGAAGTGGCCCTTCAAGTTCAAATGCAAGGATGAAAAGATTACGTGGGTCAATAACGGGCGCCTTTGTCGTAGCAAGTCGTCCGCCTGTCTGTAGACTCATGACAGGAGTCTTAATAAGCCGGCTTGATGAGATAAGCATAACTATAGTATACGGCGAAATACGTAACTACTCAAATGGATTCGTGCGACCGCTGGGCAGCGGTGGAACTCCAGTGTGTGCAGTTTCAGATAGTTTTTTCAACTTATCAATCGTGTCTTGATCAAACGTAGTGTTGATAACATCGCTACCGGTAGCTGATGGATTGTGCGAGTCACTGATAGCAAGAAGGAGCAAGCCTGTTGCTAGTGCCAAAAGGCTGCTAATAACAACAAAGAAAACAATATTGCTATAGCGAATAAATGCTTGGTAGGGAGACCGAGAGCTACTGTGATGAACTTGTTTTTGTTTAGTCATTATCGTATGTACACCTCTATCGTGAATGTATCAGCCGAGACAAATCCGGGCTTTTGATCGGTGGTTACGGCGCGTGACATCGCTACGCTGCCGATCTGCATTTTCATCGGGTTGTTCTCAATACGCTGAATAAACTGCAGGAGTTTTGAATACTCAACAGGGCTTTTAATTGAAATTTGTGCTGTCGTTGATTTCGCCCCTCCCACCTGTGAGGCTGGGGTAGTTTGTTGCGCAGTACCAGAAGACGCTGCAGCAGGAGCACCTGAGGCAGAGGCAGTAGGTGTAAACACATACGAAACGATAGTCAGACCACTTTGTGCAGCATACGAACTAATATCACGAATAATATCATCCTGGTACTGGTACATCTTGCTTTCAGCGACAATATCGTGAGCGCGGTGTACTTCATCTGCGTTACTAGCTAAATATGCTTGGAGTTTACGTAGATTACGTACATTAATATCGCTTACTTCGGCACGCGCATTGAGAGCACTTGTCTCGGCCGTGTACTTTTTCAAGAGAGAGTAGGAATAGCTAAAAACCGTAACGCCAAGGGCAAGTACCAGCAGCAGTATCGCCAGGAGTACAAATCTAAGTGAGCGTGCGTTCAGGGCTACCTTCATTGTAGTGCCTCTTTTGCAATTGTAACGTTGATAACGACACTGTACTGGTAGGGAAGGCTGGGTGTCGGAGTTTCGTTTAACATGATCTGCTGGAAGCTTACATCGCTGAAAAGCTTTGTATCGGTTTCAAATGAGCGCTTAATGGCAAGAACAGTAGCACTATCTTTGGCATAAACAGTAAGAGTGGTCGGTTGACCAACGGTTTTTGCATCAAGGCTGAGCGTAGATAGCGCCGCACCTTCGGGTATGTCATGGGCAACTTTTAGAATGAGCTTGGAGTAATCAATGCTTTTATCAAGAATTTGCTTTGCTGTCGCGAGGTCGGAACGATAGGTCGTTGCGGCCGCCTTTACGTTATCAAACTTTGCAATTGTAGCTTCATTTTCAGCAACGCGGTTTTGGGCAGCAAGGCGTGCAGAAGTAAGGGTAACGTAGGCAAGGGCAAGGAGCACCGCTAATAAGGCAATTGCAAGGATAGTCATGAGGATGTAATTGAGCAAGATAGCATTAAGCCGACCGGCACGAATTTCAGCCTTGTTGTCATTTGGAAGCAGATTAATCACTTTAGCAGCTCCTTCGGTGGTACACAGGCAAGCCCCGCCACGGTAATATAGCGTGGGCGAAATTGTTTAGCCGGCTGAGGCAATGTACCGAAATTCAGCAGCTGCCAAGGACTTGCCACACGCGCTGGCATGACCAAGTCATTGGTAAAGTAATCACCAATCCCGGGCACATTGCTACCACCACCTACAATCAGTAGCTGTTCGATTTTCTTTTCACTGTCAATTCGTTCGGTGTAATAGCGCATCACCTTTCGTGTTTCGGTAACAATCTTTTTTAAGCCAGGCTCGAGTGCACTGCGAATTTTTTGTTGACGAGGGCCAGCATTAAGACCACTCAGAACCTTTAATTGGTGCGCATTTTCAAGGGGTACTTTAAGGTGCTTGGCAATATCAAGTGTAAAGGTGTTGCTGCCAACTGCAACGCTACCTGTTACGCGGATTGTCTTGTCAAAAATAGCGATATCGGTACTTGCCGGGCCAATATCAACAATTGCAGTAGTAAGATCTGCGTCTTCAGTAAATTTTAATAGCCGGGCAACTGCATTAATGCTGGGCTCAACGGCGCAAACACGTAGGCCGCTGTTTTCAGCGATTTCAACGCAGCGATCGACAATACTCTTTGGTACTGCACAAAGCAGCGCCTTACTGCCTTCTTTTGACTGGTTAATGATCTGATAATCAACATAGAGTGTCTCGAGTGGAAGCGGAATATATTGATCGACTTCAAGCGCGATCATATCATCAATATGCTTCTGGGCATCGGGGGGTACGGTAAAGGCATGGGTAAAGGTACGGTTAGTGGGAATGCTGAGTACAGCGTGATTGCTGGGCAGAGACCCCAACAGCCCTGACTGCAACATTTCTTTTAATGTTGTTTCCAGGTAGTCATCTGTACCCTCGATTGATGCCTGAACTTTTGCCGGGTCTAGGTCAACCGAACTATAGCCAGTAACCAGCCACTTTTTAGCATCAACAGCCATGACCTTCATACCGGTCTGGCTGATATCGAGTCCGAGAATTGGTTTATCTTTAAAATATAATTTTGCCACCGGGCTGCCCACTCAATTACAGTATGTTTACAGTATACAGGAGCACAAGCAGTTTGACTACTTATTTAATCGACTTCGACAGGTTGGCAATTGGCAGCATAACACTGGCGGCGATTAATCCAACCATGCCGCCCATGAAGACAATCATGACCGGCTCAATCACAGAGCTTAGGCCATCAATGGCGAGGTCAACCTCCTCTTCATAAAAGTCAGCTACCTTAACGAGCACTTGGTCTGTCTGGCCTGTTTCTTCACCAACTGAAAGCATCTGCGACACGATTGAAGGGAACAAAGGATTTTTCTCGATGACAGATGAGAGTGATGTACCGTTTTTTACACTTTCGCTGGCATCGAGCAGGGCTTGCTCGTACACCACATTTCCTACAGAGTGAGCGGTAACATCGAGGGCTTCCAAAACAGCAACCCCAGAGCCAATAAGCGCCGAGAACGTACGGGCAAATCGTGCAATGGCTACCTTGGTAATGATTGATTTTACGCCAGGCATTTTGAGTGCCAGTTTATGAAAAAGCTCCCGCCCAGATTTGCTTTTGAGATACCGAAGGAAAAAAATGACACCCGCGATAAGCCCCGGGAAAACGACAAACCACCACGTCGTAATGAAGTTGCTAATCCCCAACATTA
Source organism: uncultured Candidatus Saccharibacteria bacterium (assembly GCA_964537815.1). GTDB lineage: Bacteria > Patescibacteriota > Saccharimonadia > Saccharimonadales > Saccharimonadaceae > UBA1020. Next base: position 131,869 of record CAZIDJ010000001.1, read on the forward strand.
CTACCGTTAGAGCGGGTAATTGCGCTTCAGGGCCACCAAGGTCTTTAATGATTTTTCCAATTTGCGGAATGATAAATATCATAAGTCCAAAGAACGCGATAATGGTGACTCCCACCAACACCATTGGGTACATCATGGCACTTTTAATTTTTTTGCGCATAGTGGCATTTTTTTCTTGCTGCAGTGCAAGTCGTTTTAAAATGTCATCAAGAATTCCGGCTGCCTCACCCGCTCGTACCATGTTTGAATATACCGGTCCGAACACCTTTGGGTGTTTTTCTAAGGCATCAGCCAGTGGTGATCCACCCTGTACATCTGAAGTAACTTGTTCGAGAATGCGGCGTAGCGCAGGGCTTTCGGCATGTTCGCCAAGTGAAGTTAAACAGCGTAGTAGAGGCACGCCAGCACTAATCATGGCGCTAAGTTGGCGAGTAAAAATAACCAATTGCTCTGATTTAACAGAATTGCCGCCAAACAGGCTATTGCCTTTTTTGCCGCCGCCACGCTTCTGAGTTACAACGATGGGTCGCAACTGTTTTTCACGTATGAGCGCTACCGCTGCAGAGTGGTTAGTTGCCTCAACTTCACCCTTTACACTTACGCCTTGTTTCGTCTGCGCTTGATAGGTAAAAACTGCCATACTATTCCTTGGTTACTCGCAGAACTTCTTCAACAGTTGTCATGCCGCGCAGTGCCTTAACAATGCCGTCAATCTGCATTGTTAACATGCCTTCTGTTATCGCTTGAGTCTGAATGTCGGCGCTGGTAGCATTGCTCATGATCAGCTTTTGGATGGCTGCAGAGGTGCCAAGCACTTCATAAATACCTATACGGCCGTTGTAGCCTGTGCTTCGACACTCGCTACAGCCATCTTCTGATGCCCTCCAGAGTGTGGTGATAGTGGTTGGGCTCGTGCCGGCAGGTGTGTCTCCACCCACAGATTGTGATCTGGCTTGCTCATCGAGGGTGTGCAGCATAGAGAGGTTGCTTTCTGTCAGACTAAAGCTTTCGAGGTGCAGACGAAGCTCATCAGGTGTAGGTGCGTAGCTTTGGCGACAGTTGATGCAGAGTCGTCGCACGAGTCGCTGCCCAACTACTGCTCGTACAGTACTCGCAATAAGGAAAGGTTCAATGCCCATGTCAAGCAAGCGCGGCAAACAGGTCGCGGCGTTGTTGGTGTGGAGGGTGCTAAATACCAAGTGTCCAGTCAGTGCTGCTTGCACACCAAGATTAGCAGTTTCGCTGTCTCGAATTTCCCCCACCATGATGATGTTCGGGTCCTGACGCAGCAAAGCACGCAGCCCATTGGCAAAGGTCATTCCAGCTTTTGTGTTGGTTTGAGTTTGGTTTACGCCAGGGATTTTGTACTCAACAGGGTCTTCAATGGTTGAAATGTTGACGTCGGGCGTATTAAGCATAGTCAGAACACTAAACAAGCTGGTTGATTTACCGCTTCCTGTCGGGCCTGTCACCAGTACCATACCATTGGCCTCAGTCATGGCATCGCTCAGCACTGCTAAGGACTGGCCCCAGTAGCCGAGGTCTTGCAGTGTAACCGCCTGGTTACTTTCGTTCAAAATACGCATCACAACCTTTTCGCCATCGCTAATCGGGAGGGTACTAACACGAAACGCATATTGTTTTGGACCTAATTTGATCTTGAATCGACCATCTTGTGGCACGCGATGTTCGTCAATTTTCAGGTTGGAAAGAATTTTAATACGGCTTATGAGCGCCCCCAAGACATTACGGGGGAGGCGATTTACCTCTTTGAGTACGCCATCTACTCGATAGCGAATTTGCACGTATTCTTCGCGCGGCTCAATGTGAATATCACTCGCGCTTGAGCGAATAGCGTATTCAAGTAGAAGGTTGATGGTTTTTGCAATCGGCGAATCCTCGGCAATATCAGAGTCAGTGACAGTCTGTGAGCTACCGTCATCTTCAGTTTGAATGTCAATAGCATCAGAAAGCTTCTCACCGACATCGCCAGCGTAATTTTCTAGGCAGTTAAGGATAGTGTCGTGGGAGGCAATGTAGATTTTTGTATTGGTACCAATTTGCTTTTGAATAAAGTTGACAGCCTGAACGTCATCGGGGTCATCCATTGCAAGGTGCATGGTACCATCGTCATCAATTTGGAATAAGACAGCATTGTACTGGCGAGCAATTTTTTCGGGGATTTTCGCAAGTACTTCGGGTGGAATATCGTTTGGTTTGAGCTCAATGAATGGCGTACCGGTTTCAGTAGCAAATGCCTTGGTGAGCTCTGCTTCTGTCATGATGCCTTTTTCAAGAACAAGTTTTTGCAATGAGCGCTTTGAATCCTCCGCCTCTTTTTTTAAGGCGGCTAAACTATCGGGTGATGTCTTCCCACCCTGCTCTAGGAGCTTTGAAACTGTGACATCAGCGATTTGCATAGTGCTTACGCTCTAGTATAGGCTATCAGTAGTAATTACGCCAGCAGAATATCATCATCCGGCAGGCGAAACAGGCCTTCGTCTAGACGCTTCTGATCAAGGTAGTGACTGATAAAGCCAACGGTGCGTGGAATAACAAAAAGCGCGTTAAAGAAGTCTGCTTTAATAAGCTCATCGAGTTGCGTTGCGTTGTACCCCTCTTGTTGTTCCAAAATATCAAGCATGATTGCTGCAATCGTACCATCAACATTAAGAATCAAGGTTCCCTTTTTGGCACTCGTAATTTCTTCAATAGACTTTGCGTAGTCATAGTAGCGGTGTGATGGAAGACCATCAGCGAACTCTGCCAGCATGGCTACGCGCGGGTCTGGCATGCCAAGGCGGTATTTCTTATGGCCAATCCCACCGATGTATTTTTTGGCTTTAGCGTATACTTCGATATGCTGAGCTGGGTCGCGTTGTTCATTCACGCCATCAAACCACTCACGAGCAGCATCACTAACAGCACCACCAAAGCGTGGACCAATCGTCAGCAAGCCAGCCGCAAGGCTATCAACTAAGCCTTTGCCAGCACGTGCGGTAACGATGGTATTGAGCGCACCGGAAACCTGAGGGCCATGGTCGACAGAAAGCAAGAAGACGGTTCGTACAAAATCGATTGTTTTTTGAGAAACGGTGGATTTGCCTAGGAGCCCAGCGGTAATTTGTGCAGCAATATCACCGTCGCGCGCCCACGAAGTGAGATTTCTTCCTACAAATTCGTATCCGTCAGCACTCTCGCTGCTTATCGTTGATGAGAACCGACTGGCCTTTCGTGCGGTGATGTGCCGTTCTTTATCTGCGTCAATAGACGCAGTTGGAATTTGAGCAATAATCTGGCTAAATTCTTGCATCGACTCTGCAACCGTTGCACCGGCTTCGCGAAGTGCTGCACGTTTAGCGCTGGCCGTTTCGCTTTTTGAACCAGCGAGTGCTTTGGCATGGCCGAATTGTACAGGTTGGTCGAAGTTTTCACCAATTACACCAGCAATGTAACAAGCAACAGGCTTAGTCACTGCGCCATCTTGTAGCAGTTGCGCTAGCTCGTACTCATCAGTACCACCAAGCTCACCATAATACACAATGCTTGTAGTAGCAGGATCGACCTGCGCAGCCAGAAATGCTTCGCGCGGAGTGGTGGCAGGAAAGCGATCACCACCAAAACACAGTGCAAAACTAATAGTATGAGATGACGCGGCAATCATTGTCACCAGCTCATTGATCATACCGCCCGAAGCCGACAGAACAGCTACATTCCCCGGGATCGTAAGATGGTTAGCTTCGAGCTGACGATAATCTACCCCGCCAACGACACCCAACTTAAGTGCCCCCGGAATCAGTAGCCCTACTCCTGCAGGTCCAATGATGGTCTTACCGTTTTTCTGGTACCGGTCGTAGAGTGCAAGCGCATGAGCTTCAGGCACATCTTCAGCAAAAACGTGCCCACCCCAGGCATCTGGGTAGGCTTCAAAAAAATCACGAGTAGATTGGAGTGCTCGACGACCTGAGTTGATGTTGAGCAGCCACTCAACCGAACCAATCGATTCTTTAGCCTCAGCAATGGAACCAAAGCAGGGAATGAGCACTTCTTGCTCGCCCCAAAAGTACTTTTGAAATTTAGCGGCAGAAGTGACAATCCCGGCAATCGAAGGCTCGGATTTTCCGCAAAGATAATCAAAATCGATGATAGCTTGGTAGCCGGGACGGTAGTTGCCAAGCGCCAGCATACGCCCCGGATGAGAGCGAATTTCGTTAATACTACGCATCAACAGCCTCCAATGCTTCATGAATAACAGTAGTGAGCACCGCGTCTGAGCCATGCACGCTACCGAATAAGTTGTTATCTTTCAAAAACTTTTCTATCATAGCTAGTCCCTCAACTTCGTTTGGGCCACCACGCCGTACAAACACTTTAAAGCCGTGCTCATGGAGTGGATCGAGGTTTTCTTTGAGCGACCGTATAATGCCAGTAAATGTCTTCTTTACATCGGTAAAGTTAGCTACACCACCTGCAATAATGATCGCTTTTTTAGGAGCTCTGGACGCAAATGCAGCACGCAGCACGGCATTTGTGTATAAATACGTTTCCTCACCGCTTGGTCCGCCGCTGTATTCGCCATAGTTACCTATTAGATCTGCCTTGCCAGCATTAGAGGCTTCGTCGGCAATGGTAATGCTCGCGCCACCACCGCTGAGCAGGAGCCACAAGGCACCATCTGGGTTGAGAAGTCGTAGTGAAAACGCTGCGGGTGAATTGTTGTTTAATTCGGCAACGGTCAGCTCAGCATCTGATGGAACGTGCGGCTCGACTCTATCATCGTCGCTCCAGCTAGCCTGAAAGTCACCAGCACTATCTGCTAGTACGGCGGCATCAAGCAGCGTGCAAGTATCGCCACGTACGACGATAGGGTTAATTTCAACAAAGCTCAGATGCTCTTTTTCCATGCACGTAGTAATGGCATTCACAAAATCCTTTGGAAGCGGTACATCGGCTATGTCATACACGCGAATGCTGTCAGGGTTATCTTCTACGTTAACGCCGCCAGCTTTGCTATAGGTTACTTTTATGCCTTCACGTGTCCGCTCAAAGCTTACATATTGCTCTTCGCTTTCGTCATGCGCGAACATTGGTTCGGCGACAAATCGTTCGAAGCCTCTTTCGGCCAGCTCGCTGCAGGCTGTTTTTGCTTCAGTTTTATGTACATTCAAACGAAGTAGACCCTGCTTGCCACGCTTTTTTATACCTTGGTCAACCTTTATAACGTATGCGACAGAGTCATCAAGTTGTTTACAATCTTCATCGAGTGTTGCAAGGCGTAGCGTTACTCCGTTGTAGCCTGGGACAAGTAACGATTTTGCTTTATATTCGGATAGTTTGATGCGTGCCATATGCTTTAAGAACTTTCTTTGTAGTTTGTTTTAGTATACGAGACAGTAGGTGAAAACTTGACGTAGATATTGCTATCGCGAATTTCATACCCAAGTTTTTTATAAAAACTTTGTGCTCGTTCGCGCGACGCTCGGCTCGTAAACTCAATTTTGTAGCAGCCTTTTTCCCAGGCCCATTTGTCGCAGGCTTCAAACATTTTTGTGCCAATACCAGACCCTCGTGCCTCGGGTGCAACAACCATATCATCGGCACGGCACTCAATACGATCGAGTTTCAGTACGCAGTTTAAAATAGCAATTCCGACTACTCGACCATTATCGATACCAAGCAAGATATCTGCATAGGGTGAAGCAACGGTTTGTGCAAAGAGAGTCTCGATTTCGTGCACGGGAATATCTTTCATGCGCAAAATACCAAGAACTCGGGCAACATCTTCAATATCCTCCGTCGTCGCTGGTCGTACATCCATGTCTTTAGTATAATCACTAGTGTATGAAAATTCTAGTCGGCGACGAAGCCGCAATGGCAGCATTGGGTGAAAAAATAGGTAGCGCACTAAAAGGCGGTGAAGTTATTGAACTGGTTGGTGATATTGGCGCAGGAAAAACCACGCTGACGAAGTCGATCGCGGCAGCGCTTGGCATTGATGGCCCAATCCAGAGCCCGACGTTTACTATTTGTAATCGATACGAAGCACCAAATGGGTTACAGTTGGCGCACTATGATTTTTATCGTTTAACCGAGCCTGGGGTTATGCGCGAAGAACTGGACGAATCGCTTCACGATTCATCTACTATAGTAGTGTTGGAATGGGGTGATATTGTGGCAGACGTTCTTGGCGATGACCGCCTGCAGATTAATATTACGCCTACAAGTGATAGCGCAAGAGAGCTGACAATTACAGGGTACGGCACGATGAAACAGCTTGAGGAGCAGCTCGCATGATCATCCTGCTCGATACTTCGACACCAGTGTGTAAACTTACATTGGTTGATGGCGACCAGCAATTCCATGACGAGTGGCAGGCTGAGAGAACACTAGCGAAAAATTTACTGACATATTTGCGCGACCAATTGCAAATTCGCCAAAAAACTTTCGATGACATTACAGGCATAGGCGTCATGAAAGGACCAGGCAGCTTTACTGGCCTAAGAATTGGTTTAACCGTACTGAACACCATTGCCGATACACGACAGGTACCAATTGTGGGCACGACTGGGGAAGATTGGCAAACAGAGGCACTGCGCAGGCTGACTGCGGGGGAAAATGAGCAGATTGTTTTACCGCTTTATGGTCGTGAGGCCACTATTACGACACCGCGAAAATAATGGGCTTGCTTCGGTTCAAACGCTAGGGCTATAATAGGAGTAGTCTGATTTGGGACTGTGAATTTACTAACTTTTTGAAATAACCAGTGCGTCTTGATACCATCGATAGCCAGTGATGAACACACCGGCGGGCGTGCTAGGGAAAGGGAACAATTATGATAGAAGCTATTCTGGCGATTGCTGGACTTGTATTGGGTGTGGGCGCAAAAACTGTCTACGACAAGCAGCAGGTAAACCAAGGAAAAAGCAAAATTGAGAAAGATTTGGCACACGCGAAGCAAAAAGCAAGTGATATTGTGCTGAAAGCCAAAGACGAAGCGATCGAGATTGAAAAAGAGCGTCGTAAAGATTGGACGAAGACCGAAAATCGATTAGCAGAGCGTGAAACTTCACTCGATAAAAAGCTTGATGAGCTTGATAAACGTGCTGAGAAACTACGTGCCGAAGAAGACGAAGTTGAAAAGCTGAAAGGCGAAATACGTGAAATTCGCACCAAGCAGCAAGAAAAGCTCGAAAAAATTGCAAAATTAAGCAAGAAAGACGCTGAAAGTCATTTGCTGAAGATGACTGAACGCGACATCAAAAATGATCTTTTGGGACTAGTAAGCAAGCTGCAAAATGATGCAATGCAAGATGCCGAGGAGCGAGCACAAACTATTTTGCTAAGTGCTATGGAGCGCATGAGTAGTGAAGTGACGGCTGAGCGCACCGTAACAGCGGTTAAATTAACTGATGATGAGATGAAAGGCCGGATTATCGGCAAAGAAGGCCGTAATATTCAGGCTATGCAGCGTGCAACCGGCGTTGACTTTTTGGTTGACGATACGCCAGGCATGGTGGTGCTTTCAAGCTTTGACCCGGTTCGACGCCAAGTCGCTCGTTTGGGTCTGGAAATGCTGATGAAAGACGGTCGTATTCACCCAGGGCGAATTGAAGAAGTATTTGCCAAAGCTGAAAAGCAAATCGATAAAGAAATTGATCGAGCGGGTGAGGATGCCGCACGTGAAGTGGGTGTGGTTGGTATTCCAAAAGAAATGCTACGGCTACTTGGTGAACTTAAATTTCGTACGAGCTACGGTCAAAATGTTTTGCTTCACTCAACTGAAATGGCACACATTGCAGGCATGATAGCAGAAGAAATTGGAGCTGATGTGCGAACAGTTAAAATCGCTACCCTACTTCACGACGTAGGCAAGGCAGTTACGCACAAAATCGAAGGCAAGCATCACCACATTGGCGCTGAGCTTGCCAAAAAGTACGGCATGAAAGATGACATTGTGCATGCCATCGAAGCACACCATGATGATATTGAAGCAACCACTCCTGAAGCGTTAGTAGTCCGCGTAGTCGACGCCGCAAGCGCGGCACGTCCAGGTGCGCGTAACATTAGTGCTGAAAACTTTGCCGAGCGTATGCGTGATCTCGAAAACGTAGCAACGAGCTTTGAAGGTATCGATAAGGCCTATGCTATCAGTGCAGGGCGCGAAGTGCGAGTAATTGTACGGCCTGAGCGTATCGACGATCTTTCTAGTATCAAGCTCGCACGCGACATCGCAAATAAAATTGAAAGTACCATGCAGTATCCGGGTACAATCAAGGTAAATGTTATTCGCGAAACTCGAGCAATTGAGTTTGCTAAGTAGTTACAGCAGCTGCTGTGTGGGTATATGAAATACTTTTGCGGCTCCGTATTGCAGCCCAAACCACACAGCACCACTCGCTGCAAAGATAGTTCCAATTGCCCACACAATACCGCTGTCCAGCGCATGTATTCCGGGGGCTGGAATGAAGATTAGCAGATAGCTAAGTAGTACAACAGAAAATTTGAAAATGAACGAAAGTTTGAAAGTAAGCGCGCGCTTTTTGGCCGGGCTTACTTTTTTATGGTGGGTAATGATAGGAATGACTGCCTCAGTTACTTCACTGGTAACTTTCTTGCCAGATTTAGCAACCGTAGCAGGAATTTTGACGAGTAGATAAATAGTGAGCACAATCATCACGACTGTCACTATGCCAACCCCAGTCATAAGGAGCGGTGAATTGGCAAGTGGTGCAACGACAGCAGGAGCGGGCTGTTCTGGTGTTGCTTCGGGAACGAAAAACGATCGGAATTGTTGATTTTGGAGTAAAGCTGGCAAAAAAATAACGGTTAGCCACAGTAGCTGCATAAGCAGTGAAAAATACCCAAGTACACCAGCGGTGTTTGCGGCAAAAATGTGAACCGGTTGTGCGGGCTTCTTTCTAGGCATAGTTCTATACTATCATTTCTGCATCAGCAGGTAGGGTGTAGAGGACACGTTCGTACCACTTCTAGCAACCAACCACCACACTCCGCTATCAAGCGCACTGCCATTCCATGACCACCCCGCACCACTAGTACCAGTTTGGGTGTAGGGTAGATATCGGTCGAACCCGTTGTTGTCGGTAGCCCATACAGTGCAGTAGGTAGCACGTGTAGTTTGGCAGCCACTCGATAGGCTGCTCGAGGCCGAAAAGCCATGTTCTGAACGTTCTGACCCAGTTTGTAGCAGCGTCGGTTGAGCGCTCGTCGAAGATAGCGCAGCAGCTATAGTTAACGATTGCGCGGCATCGATAAGGCCATGACCATATTCGGGCATATAGACATTTCCACCCATACTACTTACCTTTTGCGCTGTGCCATCAACAAGTGCCGTAATGTCATCGACTGTTGTCGCGGGGCGTACTGATTTTATGAGCGCTATATAGCCAGCCACCAATGGTGATGCAAAGGACGTACCGTATAGGTTACTTGCGTACGCAGAAGTTTGGTTAGTCGCGGTCCACATTGTAGAGGCAATTGCGCCGGATCCGGGGGCAACAACGTCAAGTCCTGGCCCGTAGCTACTAAAGCTTGCGCGTGTATTGTTGCTTGTTGATGCGCCAACAGCTAGTACGTGTTTATTGAGCGCCGGGTACCCCATGGCACCGGGTTTTGCAGGGTCGCACCCCGCTTCCTGGCCAGTTCCACAGTTTCCAGCTGCCGCAACCACAATAACGTTATGGGTGTATGCATAGTTGATTGCTTCTTCAAGTGCTGGATCGGGGTCGGGCCCTCCCAAGCTCATATTTATTACATTGGCACCATTATCAACGGCATAGTAAATGGCAGCCACAATCAAACTCGTGTAGCCAGATCCGTCATCGCTCAACACTTGCAGAGGAAGGAGACGGGTGTTCCAGCCATAGGTAGCAATTCCCTTACCATTGTTACCTGTCGCACCTACCAACCCCGCTACTTCGGTGCCGTGTGCAACCCCTTGGCCAGACGGGTTACTTCGTCCAGCTTGGGGATTATTGGTGCGACCAACAAAATCCCATCCGCGCCAGTCATCTACATAGCCGTTATTATCGTCATCACAGGCATTCGTCGCCTTATCTACACTTGTGCCCGTCCAGCAGCGATCAGCGCTCGCTGTCATTCCCATTTCGGCTGGGTTTTTATGCCACTGATTTACCAAATCTTCGTGGCCAAGTGCAAAGCCGCTATCGATTACCGCTACGACAACTCCTGTACCAGTAGATTGGTCCCATGCAGCCTGGGCTTTGGTAGTGCTAAGCGCCCAGCTTGTTTGCGTGAGGGGGTCGTTACTTGTGGCAAGTGCTTGGTAGGGAAACTCTTTCGTGATATTTTTGGTAATCTCGGTTTGCTTTGGCGCACTGTCAACACTGGGACCAGGCTGTGGCGCAGGAGCGGCAGAAGGGGGTGGCTGGGTAGTGGTGGGTGTTTGGGGAGACACAGGTTTTTGCGTATCAGCAGCTACACCACCAATTGATGTGCTAGTGGTAATGGGCTGCGTCGGGACAATACTAGAGGGAGCAACAGTTAGCTGTGGCCACAATGTCAAAAAGCGTACACACATGAAACCTAAGCCTACGAGGCCAATGAGAGCTGCAGCAACGATTGTTTGTTTTTTCATTTTTGTAAGTATAGTATATAAGACTCTAGGTGTAAGCGCAATCTTTATAAAGATCGCTAGAAGAAAATATCTCTACATAAACTAGAGATATTTTTCTAGTCGGGGTGAAAGGACATCAGCTAAAGCCTCCTCCGCTTGTTTGAAACAAAAATAGCTTGCGCTGCTTTTGTTTCTGCACTGCGCTTTGCCGAACCTTCGACTATTTTTGCTTGCAGCAAAAAGCCGAAGAACCAAGCTATTTGCCACACACCAAGAAAAAACCTGCCCCACCATTAGGTAGACAGGTTTTTTCTTGGTCGACAGAAGACGACGCTCAACGAACCTCGAAAATACTCGATAGCTTATATCTTGTCCTCTCAAATTACGACTTACTATACAGAAGAGTTGATAGGACGAAGATACTACTTGAAAACATCGTAAAGCCAGACAGCCTAGCAACCACGCAGTTCCTGATGTAAAGTAAAGATATTATGAGCGACAATGACGAAGAAAAAGAAGTAGCAATCATCCAAGAGCCTGTATCAGAACCTGCTCAAGCATCTCCTACCGACACGTCTAATCAAGACAACAAAGTTTCAGTTGACCCAAGTGGAGAGAAATACATTTGCTCTATCGACGAAAAGGACTTGGCTTAGGTCTACATAGAATGACCACTATGGTTCATCTCGCCTGAGTTCATATAGCCCCAATTCATCTGCCATTGTCGCATTTCACTAATTTCACCTTCTTGTGCTGAAATAATATCCTTAGAGAGTTGCTTTACTTCATCGTGCTTAGCATTCTTTTCGGCAAGCTTAGCCATATCAATAGCTCCTTGATGGTGCATAATCATCTCTTCGATAAATGCTTTATCAAACTCGTCACCAGTCTTTTTGCTCAGGTTATCAGTCGATGCCTGCATACTCGCTGACATTGAATTAGTGTCCTTAGTATTGTTCGAGTTTATGGTTGTTGCCGCAACAGCTACGATTAAGCCGCCAATAAAAAATCCGATTAGTCCGTATAATAGTGGTTTAGTTTCCATTAGGTTCTCCTTACTTATTATCTTGAAATCATACGACCGATAGCATCTACTAGCTCGTCGGCCTTCTCCTGTGAGCCGTCCGCTGTTAGGTTTTTATCGGTTAAGCAATGTTTTGCGTGGTCTCTTAGCAGCTCAAGTGCAACCTTGTCTAGGGCGGCTTGAGCGGCATTAATTTGCGTCATTACATCAATACAGTACTTGTCTTCTTCTACCATACGAGCGACGCCTCGTACTTGACCCTCGGCACGTTTAAGCCGCTTTAGTACTTGTTCTTTGTTGTCATAATATCCGTGTTGATGGCTCATATAATTCTCCTTAGTGACTATGCACTTCGTGATATTTCATCACAAGGGCGTGACCCTTGCCCTTGGTTAATAAGTATTTATTAACTGGGAAAGCTGCAAAGTAGGCAACGGTTAGGGCGATAGGCATACTTATCCAAAACAGTGGGTCGACTATAGTGGCGTGCATCGCATTAGGGATGATGTACATAACTGCGTTATCAACGATTTCCATAGTAGCAATCGAAAGCGTATCGGCTGCAATGACAACAGATAATGCGGCGAAAAATCCAAGACCAGCTTTGCGGAGGGGGAGTGTCGAGAGTGTGTAGCCAAAGACAAATGCTAATGCAATTGCAAGAGCTGTTGTTGCAAGGTTCGACCAGCCAAGTGCTGTTCCTATGATAAGCCCAGCAACCTCTCCGATAGCACAACCGGTCAGGCAGTGGAGTGTTGCACTTGCTGCCATACTGTTAAGGCTTTTCTTTTGGTCGACGTGTTCAGAATGGTCGTGCATTGAATGGCGGTCGTGATGATGATTTTCGTGTGTTTCGTGACTTTTCATATTGCATCTTCTATACCCCTATAGGGTATATAGAATGAGCGATAGTGTCAACCACCCCCCTACCCATCAAGGGGTGATTTTTGAAAAAAGCTGTAAACGCACTACCTACCTAAATTAATGTGGACGAGCAAAAAATGTTTGTTTGGAGATAGCCCAACAATGAAGTTACTTAAACAGAGGTGGGGTTGTTGGGACAGAATGTTAGCAAACGTCCGAGTATCTTATCCCTTGACATTAAGCGTAATCGGTTTTATTAGTTGTGCAGTGGGGGTAGAATGTAAGGAGTATGGCACGCAAATATACAGATAAGAATTATTTGTTTGCTAGCCTAGGTTCCACTAGGTCATTTTGGCGTGTGCGTTACGGACTTGGATGGGTAAACTTTAGGAGAATAAGGGCTGGCTTTCAAATACAAAGTAAGCTCAGTGACTCAACTACCGAACTTCGATATTGGCGAGCACTGTCTAAAGGTACAGTATTACCGATTTTATTGGCACTAATTGTTGGCCTCGCACTTTATGTGTTTGAACGTAACATCTCTTTTTTCACAGACTTATACTGGGTTCAAAATACTTTTATTGGTCAGTACCTCTCGCTCGTACTTGATGATGATGCATACGTGCAGATGCTTACGGTTATTGCTGGTGTCACAGGCGTATTCTTGGGTCTTTACTTCACGGCAGTAAGTACGGTGATATCGAATGCGTACTCTTCAGTCTCTGGAGATGTCCGTGGATTGATACTCAGAGATAGGCTTGGTAATAATTATGTTAAGTTGGTCGCTTTTTTGACCGCACTATCTGTAGTCTTGCTAGCGTTTAGTGCTACAGGTATGACACCTTTTCATCTGGCAATCCCACTATTAGCAATTATCTTGTGTGTTGCTGTATTCGCATTCGTTAACTTAGGTCAGCGAGCTTTTTTCCTATCCGACCCAACGCTGTTCTTCAACACTTTATCCTCCGAGCTATTAAAGTGGGTGAAACGAGCAAGCGTTGGGGGATATCAGTGGCGAAGCCCAAGCTTTCAACAGCATTATCGAAAGCAGGCACTTCAATCAGCTACTACTCTTGTAACCTTAGCAAAAATATCTGGCGAGAAACCTGAGCTTCAAGGCGAGTCACTTCCTCGCTTGCTGAGAAGTCTACTTGCTCTCTTGACCGTTTACTATGAGAGCAAGCATCAAATACCTACTGATAGTGGGTGGTACGGAAAAAAGTTTCAGCACAAGCAGTGGTATCTAACTGAAAGCACCGAACTCGAAATGGCTACACAGACTGACTCAGGACTTAAGCCAAATGAGATACCAGACGTCACTTGGCTAGAGGACGTGATTTTAGAAGTCGTATTCAAAGCATTCAAGGCAGATATTGATGCGGGTGATTATCAGGCTCTTTACAACAAAATTGCTAACTTGCCCGACTTCTTTAGTAGAGCTAGCGGTAGTTGGCAAGCTGGGGACGCAAAAAAATGGCACGCCAAACTAGCAAAAGATGTCCTCGCCAAACTCATCAACAGTAAAGAAAATGACGAAACGCAGGAGGCGTATTCAATCGCTGTAGCCGATATCGTTGCCAGCTTACCACTTTCACTTGAGCTTGGGTTTATGAAGTCTGTGAGAGAACTTGATTTAGTAAAATTGCGTAGCCAATTCAATCGTACAAAGTGGTCTAATTCCGATGCACCATACAAGAATGCATTACCGCCGAACACCATTAAAACTCTTGAGCAAGTTCGTGACGGATATGTATTTGAGAAACAAGCCCACGCCCCTCATAAGACACAGAGTTGGTATGTCGTAGAGTTCGCTTTCAAGAATATCGAATGGGCATTATACGAGCAGTGGCAATCGCATATGGGACTTATGGAAACTTGGTATAGCGAGACAGGTCAAGCTTTAGCGGATGCAAAAAAGTATAAGCATTCGGCGACTATTTATGCCAGAGCTATCGAACAAGCTTGGAAGTTAGACAGCCATATCGAACAATTAAAGGAAGCGTCTGAGGCACTGCGAAAGGACGTTAAACTTGATTTTAAGCGACCAGCTTGGGAATGGGATAAGGAGCACGAAAGGGTCGCTAAGTTCCGTAGTATGGCGATTGAAGGACAAGCTAAGTTAATTCCTCATCTTTGGAATACCAAGGAGCCAAACCCCGATATACCAGATTTCTTTGGCGGTGCGGTGCATCGCACTGGCGAGGCGTGTTACGAAGCTTTGATGGAGGGAGACACGGACAAGTTCAAGAGCCTATTCAGGCCGTATTTCTTAGGCATACTAGGAATATTCGAAAGCGTGAGACCACAGGTTAAAGACTGGGAGGTCTCTTCTGCTATGGCGTGGATGTCGGAACCTATACTAGACTTGTTTGATATTAGCGGATACGCATATGTACTAGCTGAATATCATAACAAGCCTGAGCTATGGAATGAGTGTAAAGAGATATGGGATACGTACCTGACAAATATGCCTCAACAGCTACAGTCATTCGCTCTCATATCGGACTACCATCAAACGCCAAGGGGTGTTATAACGCCACGGGCAACTCTCCGTAGTCGATGGGAGATTACGTTAGCAAAGTTACTTGGTAGCTTGCCTCGACAGCGAACAGCTGGATTTTACTCACGACCACCCGTCGAACATCAAAGTCAGCTGATCCGCAATGTTGCACCATCCACCGACTTGCCTCATATGTTTAGCGATGCTACTGACGTTTTTACTGTCAAGTACTTACTTGCAAGACAAGATGCTTCTGGCTTTGATTTTGGCGTTCATAAATCGAAAGTAGACCACATAAACAGACAACGGGGAGACGATGATGCCTAGGTTATCAAGAGCGTACTTCCCGAACTCAGAACGCTCAGACAACGAGTCAGTTCTGTATGCTTTTATGTTTATTCGAGATGTTCATACGGGTATAATGCCGTTCCGCTCTGGTGGAAAATATCCGTTCACCGTTGCACTGTCTCGAAAAAACCAGAGCCTAGAGAAACAATTACAGTCATTCTTGAATATAGGACAATACGGTGGATGGTCGCTTGAGGAGGCGGTATGGGACGCTGTAGAAACACTATCGCAATACTTAGCTACTTTCGGCGAAGTTTATTTAGAAGTAGTGAGTAAAGAAGACGTACCAAAGAAAGGCATAAAGGATAAGGAGCTTGAGTTTTTACCGCTTGGTAAAATCGTGAAGCTATTTGGTCGCTACATTCAGATTGTTCCTTTGAAGGATTGGAAGCGGGGTGAGAAGAAGTTTTACATTATTCCGTCAGACAGGATATGGCACTTAAAACTACCACGTAAGCTTGGTACTCCTAGGTCACACCGAAAGATGCTGAAGAGACTGAATGTGTTATCCGAGCCTATGCCAGAGTTCGCACTAAAAGACGGTGAGTTGGGTAGTTCTGCTAAGTATGATTTCTCGGTTCACCATCATCTTAAAGACCTTGCCATCGAGCGAGTTACCAGCAATTGGGGTAGCATACGGAGCCTTAGCCAAATTAAAGGGACAACAGAGTATTACTACATCGTTAATCGTTTACAGTCCGCCCATTCGCAAGCACTTCTCCGTGAGCACATCATTAAAGAAATTAACGAGCTACTCTCGCAACAGGGCGTAAAAAATACCATTAAAGTTGAGGGCTTGGCATTGTCGAAAGATATCAAAGCAACTATCCCTAGATTAGAGAAAGGTGAAATTGGCTTCGACGAGGCACTTAAAGCACTTAAGGGTTTATAGCAGTTTAAGTTGAGTTCTTATCGCCCTTGCTCATTACGTATATTCGTATTAGCGAAGCCACGCTTTGTCATTGCCTCATCAAAAGTTTTGTCCATATAAAACAGGTCGCCGAGCCATCCCATAAGAAAATAATTAGCACTAATGCTTCGTCCGATTGCACCCTTGGCATTGCCAAGATACCAGCGATTAATCGGCAGTATAAAACTACAAGCTGTTAATATTTTGTATGTTTTGCGGTCTTTCATTTCAAGCGTTCCTTGCTTTAGTTGATATGACCGTTGAAAATGCCTAAATAAAAAGGGACACCGCCAACGGGTGTCTAGCCTGTTTGTTCCGCAATAAGTTTTCACCTACTGTTTCGGGCGATGCCCCTTTCTAAGGTGAAAAACCAAACGGAAAACCGAACGGCGGTTATTGCGATATAAACAAGCTAGACCTCTTGATTATACAAAAACCGATACGTAAATGATATACGACAAAACTGTTGAACCTCTTTTGCAACCCTAAAGGATATAATAGCTATATGGCAGGGAGTGAAAAACCGAAGAGGGGTCGCAAGAAACTTGAGCGAATACCTCTAACGGAACAGCAAAAACTTAAATCAGAACAGATGGTTGCTGATACACTCAGGGATAATCCTGAGATATTTGTATTGCCTGAGAGTAAGTATTCTACTGAAAACCTTACAGACTTCTTTACTAAAGCTAATGAGGGTAGTCAGCGAATATTACCAAAAGAGCGTAGGCGATATGTGATGTATTTACGCAAGTCAACAGATGACGAAGCAAAACAAGTTCGTTCCCTTGAAGACCAAGAAGCAGAATGTAGAGAACTTGCAAAACGCCTAAATATTATTGTACGTCCCGATGATATTTTCATAGAGAGTGCTTCAGCCAAGAAATCAGGTAATCGTCCCATCTTTGAAAAGATGATTTTAGGCTTTCAGACTGGTAAGTATCAGGGCTTACTTTCTTGGTCTCCTGACCGCCTATCTCGCAATATGAAAGAAGCTGGGGAGATTATTGAGCTTATTGATGCAGAGCAAATTCAAGACCTTCACTTCAAGACGTACCAGTTTGACAACACGCCAAACGGAAAGATGCTATTAGGCATTTTATTTGCCACTTCCAAACAATATTCGGATAAGCTGGCGGTCGATGTGTCACGAGGTATCACTGGAACAATCAATGATGGAAAGTATGTTGGTCAGCCTAAGAAGGGCTACTATGCAGATACGACGACTGGCTACTTTATGCCCGATACACACAACTGGCGATTGCTTCGACAAGCGGTAATGATGAGACTGAATGAGGGTAAAACAAATCAGGAGGTCGCTGACTTTCTTAATAACTCTCACTTTAGTTATCGTAAAAATCAAGATGACGATTATCGCATCATAAAAATGGACAAGAAAACCCTTAGCACGCTATTTAGCGACCCATTCTACTGCGGCGTATACAAGTATGGTGACAACGTTGCGAACCTGAACGAACTATATGACTTCTTACCATTAATGACACCCGACGAGTTTATCGCTCTAAGCCGTAATATGGCAGACAGTTTTAATGAAAAATTCGTCGGTCGCTCTCAAGTTGCTAAGAAGCTTGAGTTCGGCTTGTTACGAGAAAAAGTAATATGTGACTATTGCAACAGAACAATGACCTTCCAGCGAACAATGATTAAAAAGGGCAAAAACTCGGGACGCTGGCTTATTAGCTTTTATTGTCGTAACAAAGAGTGTATTAGGCACAATGATGCCGCTGCTATAGAAAAGTACGGCAAGAAGCTACCCAAGGGTGTAAGGATGAAGTACATAGCCGCTCATATTGAATGGACATTACGACACTGTACGGCAAATACGTTGAAAGCCTATAAGCAGTACATTGGAAGGTTAGAGCAAAAGATTGCCGTTGAAAGAGAGATAGCAAAACGTAAGCTATCTGAAGCCAAGACAGAGCTTAAAAAGCAACAAGATTTATATGCGAAGTATCAAACCCTTCAGCTAGTAAGTCTTGATGATTACAATACGCATCACAAGGGTAAATTGGAGCATCATCAAAACCTTATTAATGCCCATACGGCAAGTGTTGAGAGTATCCAAAAAGAGCTAACAAAGCTGAATGGTGCTTTGCCGACGCAAGAACAATTTGTTGAACTAATCAATTCGTATCTGGAAACGGTTACAAATTCACCAGATTTAGTCGAGGAAGAAGCTGTATACAATGAAGTTGTGTTGAACCTCCGAGTTCAAGACAATTCTGTATCTGTTATAAAGCTAAATCCACCATACGATATGATGGTGGATTTAAGCGAAAATTCTTCTTGGTCGGGGTGAAAGGACTCGAACCTTCGACCTCACGGTCCCAAACCGCGCGCGCTAGCCAACTGCGCCACACCCCGATGTG
>CAZIDJ010000002.1:0-90132 GCA_964537815.1 uncultured Candidatus Saccharibacteria bacterium
GAACGCGTCTTTTGGATTTTTGAAGGTGTTACTGCCCGCGAAGGCGTACCATTCCCGCAGCTGAAACACGAGATTGATGAAACGACGAAAGGGATTTATCCTGAAATTGCATTATGAGCTATATATCTTGGATATCACCCAAAATTAATAGGGGAATTAAAAGTAAGATTAGTGGTAAGGGTATTGTGGCTCAACAGCCAATTGCTAAGAATGAAACTATTGCTATTAAAGGCGGCAAGATTATTAACTCAGCTGAACTATACGAACTTCGAGACATCATCCGCAATAGTGAATTACAGATAACAGATGAGCTATACATTGCTCCCACTACTGTAGAAGAATTTGAACAGTCGATGATATATGTCAATCACTCCTGCGAGCCTAATGCTTCTCTAGCAGGTACGGAAATAAGCCTGGTGGCTATGCGTGACATTGGTGCTAATGAAGAGGTGACAGTTGATTACGGTACGTATTTGTCGCGCAAAGAATTTGAAATGAAATGTACGTGTAGTCAGCCTAGCTGTCGAAAAATAATTACAGGAAATGATTGGAAGAACCCTTCTATTAGAGAAAAATATGACGGCCACTTTGCTTGGTACTTACAGAAAAAAGTTAACAATATAAAAAGCGCTGCATGACGCAAGCGCTTTTATAGTAGACATAAACTACTCTTGAACTTCAACCGTCTCAGCTGCTGCAGCGGCACGTTGGATGGCTTCGCAACCTTTTACAGCACCTTCTTTGGTGCTGTACGCTTCGCCAGTTGCCACAACTTCGCCGTTGCCAGCTTTTAGGCGTACTCGCCAGCCGTCTTTTGCTTGGTATACTTCAAATTTTGCTGCCATTTTGAAAACCTCCACATTAGTTATATACCTAGTATGCGCTATAACTTGATAAATTTCAAAGTTTCAGCAAAACCCAAGCAAATAGGTATACAATCGCCTCATATTCGGCTAATAACTAAAGGAGAAACTATGGCTGATACTAAAGAGAAAACAGTGGCGAAAGAAGCTCAGGTCGTAAAGACGAGTACATCAACTACTGGGTCAAAACCAGTGGAAAAATCTGCAACTATCGACAGAAAAACAGTTAATAAGTGGCTAGCAGGGACTGCGCTTGCTGCAGCTGTAGTGGGGTTGATTGTAGGCGCAGTTGTAGGCAGTATTCGGGCAGATCACGGTCGCTTCGGTGGTCCTGATTTTGATAACGATAGGTCTGGACGAAGTGGCAGAATGTTGCGTGGCGACGATACTCCGCGCGGCGGTATGATGCGTGGTACTGTCGATGCATCAACGATGGTGCACGGAACGGTTACCGAAGTGGGTGATACTACAATGCAGGTAGCTGGCAATGGAACGGTGAAGACGGTGACACTAAACGACAAAACTACCTATGGTACCAAAAAGCCAGCCGTGAATGACAGCGTGATGGTGCGTGGCACAACCAGCAGCGACACCTTTACAGCTACGAGTGTGCAAGTGGTGAATCGCTAGCTGTATACTTAATTCGCTCAAAAACAAACTGCTCCAACTCCTTGCGACAGACCGTTACACGCCCGTTTGTTCTTTGCTGCTGGCAGGAACAAACGGGGTTGCACTTCGTTTTAGTCTGTCTTAAGAAGCTGGAGCAGTTTGATTTCTCAACTAGCTTGGGTGCACGCCCTACATCTGTTACAATAACACCATGTTAGATATACGATACATCCGAGAAAACCCCGACAACGTTCAGGCTGCGGCTACTGCAAAAGGCTACTCGGTGAGTGTATCGGAACTTTTAAAATTAGATGATGATCGGCGTGAGCTACAGCAAAAAGTAGATAGCTTGCGCGAAAAGCGCAATGCCGTTGCCGCACAGATGAAGGGCGGCAAGCCCACTCCAGAGCTTGTCGAGCAAGGAAAGGCGCTTAAGGACGAGCTGGGCGGGTTGGAAGCGCAATTTAATGAGCTTGATGCCACATATCAATCTGCGCTTAATGCCATTCCAAACATTACTATGAGTGATGTGCCGCCGGGTGGTGAAGAAGATTCGGTGGAAATTAAAAAAGTAGGTGAACAAAAAACTGGTGCAATTGATCACTTAGATTTTGCCCTCAAGCGTGATTGGGTAGACTTTGAGCGCGGTGCTAAGGTTGCTGGTGCAAAGTTTTACTTTTTGAAAAATGAGCTAGCGCTGCTAGAGCAGGCGATGATCCAGTATGGTATTAATTTTATTCGCGAAAAAGGATTTAACCTCCTGACTGTGCCACATATGGTGAATACAAAAATTGCCGAAGGTGCAGGGTTTGCGCCAAAAGGCGATGCGAGCGGGAATGAGTACTTTGTTGAAGACACCGACCTTACGATGATTGGTACCGCTGAAGCGCCACTGACAGGTTATCATGCTGATGAAATTTTGGATGAACAAGATTTGCCGCTACTGTATGCGGGATTGAGTCCATGCTATCGACGTGAAGCAGGGACGTATGGCAAGCATACGCGTGGGCTGTTCAGGGTGCATCAGTTCAACAAGCTTGAAATGTATGCCTTTACGCTGCCCGAACAATCAGCTGAAATGCATGAAAAAATTTTGGCTATCGAAGAGGAATTGTGGCAAAGCATTGGCATTAGCTACCATGTCATTAATATTGCAGCAGGTGATTTGGGCGCACCAGCTGCCAAAAAGTATGACATTGAATATTGGTCACCAGTCGATGAAAAATACCGCGAACTTACTAGCTGCAGCAACTGTACTGATTACCAGGCACGTAACCTCAATATTCGTGTTCGTCGCAAAGACGGTACTGTTGAAACCGTACACACTCTAAATGGTACGGCAATATCGCTGGCGCGCGGGCTTATTACAGTACTTGAAAACTTCCAAAATGAAGATGGCACGCTGACTGTGCCAGAAGTTTTACGTCCATATATGGGTGGCCGAGAAATCATTTAGGATAAGTGCTATACTAGAAGTACCATACCTAACCTAAAAGGAGGGGTACATGATCCAATCAGTTATTGTAAATGGTGTAAAATACAGCGTCGACGAACAGACGAGAAAGTACATCGAAAAGAAGATTGGGCGTCTTGATAGATTCTTGCCGCGCCACGCACGGAAAAGTGCAACAGCAGAAGTAAAACTGCGCGAAGTGAATCGTGACAACGGCAACAAATACGAGGCTGAAGTTATTTTAACAGTGCCCGACAAAAAGCTCACCGCAAAAGATTCTACCATGAATGTACTAGCGGCAATAGATATTGTTGAGGCGAAGCTCGTTAGTCAGCTACGAAAATATAAAGATACACGTGTAGCGCACTTGGGACGCACCCGTAGTATTCTAAGCAAGTTCAAGCGCAGCTACGCTCGCGAGCAGTAGTACCCTGTATTTCATCTGAGGCTTTTAAACAGTGTTATTCAATAGACATCCCTCTTTTTTATTGGGTAAAAACAGCGTATAATGGATCGTAGTTTTACAGATATCGGCCAAGATGAGGGAGTATACAGACGTGGCAATGAATAAGCAAAAAGTATTAACAAAAGTATTTGGTGACCCGCAAAAGAAAATTCTGCGGGGGCTCGAAAAACGTGTCGGCGCTATCAATGCACTCGAGGCGAAATACAAAAAAATGACCAAAGCCGAACTAAAAGCTCAGACTGAGGTGCTAAAAAAGCGGCTTGCCAAAAAGGGTACCAAGCTTGATGACATTTTGCCGGATGCCTTTGCTGTAGTGCGTGAAGCGAGCGACCGAGTGCTTGGTATGCGTCATTTTGATGTCCAGCTGATTGGTGGTATGGCCCTGCATGATGGTAACGTGGCAGAAATGAAAACCGGTGAAGGTAAGACGCTGGTGGCAACTGCGCCGGTGTACCTTAATGCGCTTTCTGGCAAGGGTGTGCATGTTGTAACCGTGAATGACTACCTCGCACAGCGCGACGCCGGGTGGAACGGTGAACTCTACCACTTTTTGGGGATGAGCACTGGGGTCATTATCAACGAAGCGAGTTATTTGTATGACCCTAACTACGATAACGAGAATCACGACGACGAACGAATGCGTAAGCTCCGTCCGTGTACGCGCAAGGAAGCGTACGCAGCTGATATAACCTACGGAACCAACAACGAATTTGGCTTTGACTATCTACGCGATAACATGGTTGATGACGAAGAACTGCTTCGCCAGCGTGAACTGAATTTTGCCATCGTCGACGAGGTAGATTCGATTCTGATTGACGAGGCGCGGACACCGCTGATCATTAGTGCCCCGGCTGCTGAAAACCCAGATAGTTACTACCAGTTTGCTAAGGTAGCTGCCAAATTAGTCCCAGAGGATTATACGCTTGACGAGAAGCGTCGTAGTGTAGCGCTCACCGATGAAGGTGTTGACCGTGTAGAAAAAATGTTGGGCATAAAAAATTTGTATACACCCGACAACGTGCGAACTGTCTACCACATGGATCAAGCGCTGCGTGCACAAACGCTATTTAAGCGCGATAAAGACTACGTAGTCACTCGCGAAGGCGAAGTGATAATCGTTGACGAACACACTGGCCGTTTGATGCAAGGTCGTCGCTACAACGAAGGCTTGCACCAGGCGATTGAAGCCAAGGAGCAGGTTCCCGTGCTGCAAGAAAGTATGACACTTGCAACGGTTTCATTCCAGAACTACTTTAGGCTCTACAGCAAGCTGAGTGGTATGACTGGTACAGCATTTACTGAGGCTGAAGAGTTCCAGCAAATCTACAGTCTTGATGTGATTCAAATTCCATCTAACCGGCCGACGGCGCGTATTGACAAACAAGACCTGATTTTCAAAACCGAAAAGGGCAAGCTAAAAGCTGTGGCTGAGGTGATAAAAGAGCATCACAAAGCCGGACGCCCAGTGCTAGTGGGAAGCGCAAGTATCGCTAAGAACGAACTTATTGCAAGCTGGCTTGATAAAGAAAATGTGAAGTACGAGATTCTAAATGCTAAGAACAACGAACGTGAAGCCGCAATTATTGCCAAAGCTGGTGAAAAAGGCGCGATTACGCTCGCAACCAACATGGCGGGGCGTGGTACCGATATCAAACTTGGCAAAGGTGTCAAAGAGCTTGGTGGCTTGGTAGTGATTGGAAGTGAACGTCACGAGTCGCGACGGATAGACAATCAGCTACGTGGACGTTCTGGACGACAGGGTGACCCTGGTGAAACGCAGTTCTTTGTGAGTACCGAAGACGATTTGATGCGTATTTTCCAGGGCGAACGCATTGCCGCACTCATGGATCGTTTGGGTGTCGATGAAGACACGCCAATCCAAAACAAAGCGGTAAGCAAAACACTCGAAGCTGCGCAAAAGCGGGTAGAAGGCTACAACTTTGACACGCGTAAAAATGTTGTTCAGTACGACAACGTGATTAATCGTCACCGTAAAGTTGTATACGCCATGCGCCGTAGAATTTTGGAAGGTAAAGACATCCAGCCAGAGATTGAACGCTTGATGAAGGAAAAGGTGCAAGATCTTACCCCTGTTCCATCTAAAAATAACCCGAAGTTTAACGACGAGTTCACGAGCGTTTTCCCACTGACAGACAAACAGCTTGAGCCAATCGGAAGCGAACGAAAAGATAAAACTCGCACCGAAAAAGCAGAGAAAGCCGTGGCTAAGCTGTACGCCGAAAAGGAGAAAGAAATTGGCGCAGACATACTACGGAAAGTTGAACGCGATGTGTACATTCAGGTACTCGACACCCTGTGGATGCAACACCTTGAAAACATGCAACACCTCCGTGATGGTATTCACTGGCGTAGTGTTGGCCAGCGTGACCCACTCGTTGAATACCGTCAGGAATCACAAAAGCTGTTTGATGGGTTGCAGGCGACACTACGGGATGAAGTGCTGCGGACTATCATGCATGTTCACAAACATGATGTATTGGCAAAAGACGAAGAGCAGCATGAAACTGAACTGACACGGCTTGCAGAACGGGCGGTTGAAGCCGGGGTTAACGAAGTTGGAAGCGGTGAAACAAACCGTGATGATGACTTTAAAGTGAAGAAGGGCGCCAGCGTAGCCGATCACAATAAAGTGCGCAACGATGCACGCAAGAAAAAGAAAAGCCAGCGCCAAAATCGCAAAAAAGGTCGCCGATAAATGAAGCATACTGTCGAAGAAGTTCGCCTGAAAAATGGTGCTCGTGGACTACTCATCGATGTTCCTGGTGCAACGGTAATGAGCTTTCAGTTTCAGTTTCGTGCTGGCAATCGCTACGTAAAGCACAAAGAAATTTACGAAACTGCGCACATTATGGAGCATATGGCATTTGGTGCTAACGCAAAATTTAAAAGTGAACACGAATACGAAGCCGAATTTACAAAAAATGGCGCCTACCACAATGCCTACACCAGCGATCTCAGCATGGTGTACATTGCTGATTGTGCCGATTTTGAATGGGAACGGATCTTGGCTCTACAAGAGGTAGCGATTTGTCAGCCGCGTTTTAACGAAGCAGAGCTTGAGGCAGAAAAGGGCAACGTAAAGAGCGAGCTGACTGGCTATTTAAATAATCACAACCGTGTGTTGTGGCCAAAGATTCAGCAACTACTGGGCGAAGATGTGTATACATTTTGGCAGCGCCTACAGACCATTCACAACGTTACCCTTGCTGATATAAAAGAGCACTACAAGCGTACGCATACGGCTGAAAACATGCGGTTTGTTATTGCCGGTAAGTTGCATGGCCGCAAAAGTGAGATTGTGCGCCAGCTCGAAGGCTGGCAACTGAATAGCGGCGAGCGATTTAGTGTGCCGCGTGATGAACTAAAAAGTGGCAACCCAACATTGATTCGCCGTAAGGAAGCTAGCAATCTAACATTTGGTTTGAGCCTGGTTGTCCCGCGTGAACTGAGTGACGAAGAAAGCGACGCTATGAGTGCACTCGATCATATTTTGACAGGAACAATGCATTCGCGTATTTATGGTTCAGCGCGTGCGAAAGGTTTGGCGTACGGTGTTTTTAGCGATACGAGCGCTGGATTCCATGATTCATCGTGGGATTTTGGTGGCGAAGTCAACCACGACACAGCAAAACAGCTTTTTGACATTATTACTCGAGAAATCAAAAGCGTACTGGATGGCAAAATTACTGAAGCTGAGCTAGAAGCTGCCAAGAGCTACGCACTGGGCCGACACCAAATGGGCGCACAAACCGTTTCGCAAATTAGCAATTTTTATACCAATCGTTATTTTGCAGATGGCGTGGTGAAAGATTACGAGAAAGTGCCTGAAGCCATACGAGCGATTAGTCGCGACTTAATGGTAGCAACTGCGAGCAGCTTTGTGGCGCACAATACGTGGGCGTTTGCAGGTGTGAGTAGCCAAGAAAAGCACGAAATCACTGAGCTTGGCGAAAAGCTCGATACGTTATTCCAAACAACATAGGAGACATGTATGAAAATCGCGATTGCAGGGTATGGCGTAGAAGGACAGGCGAGCTACGAGTTTTGGAACACAGGCGAGCATGATATTTCGATTGCGGATGAGCGAACAGATGTAGAGACGCCAAACGGGGTGAAAACTATACTTGGTGAAGGTGCATTCGAGCAGTTAGAAAATTTCGATATGGTGGTTCGAACAGCAAGTTTGCCTCCGAGTTCCATCCGAACCAACGGAAGAATTTGGAGTGCTACCAATGAATTTTTTGCTAAGTGCCCGGCAAAAATAATTGGCGTAACCGGCACAAAAGGCAAAGGCACGACTTGCTCGATGATAACCTCTATTTTGCAAGCTGCGGGCAAAACTGTTCATTTGGTAGGTAACATCGGCACGCCAGCGTTGGCAATACTACCAACCATCAGACCCGACGATATTGTTGTATACGAAATGAGTAGTTTTCAGCTGTGGGACATCGAAGCTTCACCAACTATCGGTGTGTGTTTGCTCATAGAGCCCGACCATATGAATGTGCACGAGAATATGGAAGAATATGTGGGCGCAAAGGCTAATATAGCCAAATTCCAGCATGAGGATGATGCATTCTTTTTTCACCCAACCAATAGCTACGCGGCGGCAATTGCACTGCAAACAACTGCGCACGTAAATGCACGCTACAACTGCGCCGAAGATAGGCCGAGTGTGTACTACGATGCGCATGATTTTTGCTACAAGGGCGATGCAATTTGCTCGCTCGATGCACTGCAACTACGTGGCGACCACAACAAAGAAAACGCCTGTGCAGCACTCTCAGTTGCTAAATATTTAGGCGTTTCAAATCAGGGGATTGAAAAAGGCCTTCGTGATTTTACTGGCTTACCGCATCGACTTGAATTTGTGCGCGGAGTAAACGGCGTGGAATATTACAACGATAGCTTTTCCTCAGCGCCTGCAGCTACTATCGCTGCCATTAAATCTTTTAGCGTCCCTGAAATTGTTATTTTAGGGGGCATAGATAAGGGTGCTGATTTTGCCGAGCTGATTGTTGCTATGCAAAATCAAACCAATATAAAAAACGTCATTCTCATTGGTGAAATAAAGCAAAAACTCTACGACATGTTTGCAGAGAGCAACGTAAATGTACATATTTCGGATGCGAAATCTATGGCAGAAATTGTTGCAGAGGCTACTACACTGGCTAGTTCAGGTGATGTAGTAGTTCTTAGCCCGGCGTGTGCTAGCTTTGATATGTTTAAGAATTTTTACGATCGCGGTGACCAATTTAGAGCAGTTGTTCAATCACTATGAATGAATTAGTTTTTGAAAGCTATGGGTTCGATGGCAAGGTAGCAAGCTTTCGATATCGATACAACAATTTGCATTACACAGAATTTGCAACGTTTGATTCATCGGAGCGGTACGACGAAGCCGTGCTGGAACGGGCATTATTTCTCGCGTTTTTGGTGATCGGTACATCGTATTACAAAGCATTCCCAGTAAAAAATGTGCGATTTGAGATGGGCAACATCGATGTCTGGCAAGCAAGCTTTTGCAACAAAGTGTATCAGGAAGGGTTAAGCCAATATGCCTTCGAAAACCAACTGACACGTGACAACTTAGCCCGCTTTTTGCCCGGGCCTAGTGCAGAAGTTCTACAGGCCGTTTCATATGAAGGCAGCGGCATTTTGGCGCTGCAAAGTGGAGGCAAGGACTCACTACTGCTTGCATCACTACTCGAAAAAGCCGGTAAGCAATTTGCGCCGTGGTACGTGACAAGCAGCGAGGGTCATCCGGCAGTACTTGATTTGCTTGCTGAGCCTTTGTTGGTGGCGCGACGACACCTAGACGTAGCTGCACTCAAAGAAGTT
Organism: uncultured Candidatus Saccharibacteria bacterium; assembly: GCA_964537815.1. Taxonomy (GTDB): domain Bacteria; phylum Patescibacteriota; class Saccharimonadia; order Saccharimonadales; family Saccharimonadaceae; genus UBA1020. The sequence continues at coordinate 9,254 of CAZIDJ010000002.1, forward strand.
ACGCGTCTGGGTGGAAAAAACGGCCATATACCAGTGACCTATGTCGTACTTTCTCTCGCGCTCATCCAAGCAGTTTTGTTGGGTAAAAATACCGTACTGGCAGCAATCGCACACGAGGGTGAGGAGCCACACGAATGGATCGGCGATTTGCCTATAAATCACCAGTGGTCAAAAACATGGCAGGCCGAGCAGCTATTTGCGGACTATGTTACGCGCTACATTTCACCTGATATTCTGGTCGGTTCGCCGCTGCGTAGTATGAGTGAGCTAAAAGTAACTGAACTCTTTGCCGAAAATGCTTGGGAAAAATTTGGCAAAAAATTTAGTTCGTGTAATGAATCAAACTACAAACAGGGTGTCGATAATACTGAACTTACATGGTGTGGGCGCTGCCCAAAGTGCGCCAATTCGTACTTGTTGTTTGCGCCGTTTATCGCACCCAATACGTTACAATCTCGATTGGGCGGCAAGCTGTTTGAAATGCCAGAATTAACAGATACGTTTAAAGGCTTACTTGGTGTTGATAACGTGATGAAGCCATTTGAATGCGTGGGTGAGATCGACGAATTGCGGGCTGCATACCACCTAGGACAACAAAATGGGTACGAGCCACTGCCGTTCGCCGTGCCGCACTCTACATTTGACAAGGATGCCCGCTACGACGCTCAGCAGTGGACAAAGAATATTCTATAGCCACCATCCATCAACCCAGATGATAACAGACTTACTATAAGCAAAATAATCTCAAAAGTTGAACGGCCGGCACATAATTTGATACAGTATGTAAAATGAATGATAAACGAAAAGGCCTAGCACAGCATGAACGTTTGCGAAAAAAATATCGCTCGTCAACGCACTACATTTTGAGTGCGCTCGTGCCGTACACCGAAGCCAATCTCAAGCTATCATTTAAGCCCAATCAGTTTTTTAATGACCTAGAAAAACTGAGCAATCATCACTACACCAAGGCTGCGCTGCGCAATAGTTATTATCGCGCTGTACGGCGTGGCCTAGTTGAAGTTAGTGGCAACTCTCGGCCCTACAGAACTAAAAAAGCCGAGTTGCTGCTGCAGCGATACGAACCGCAACAACTTACTGGCGACGTGTGCGTGATGGTAATTTTTGATATACCAGAATCGGAACGATATCTTCGTCAAAAGTTACGTGCTTTGCTGCGTGAGCTAAAGTTCACATTTGTTCAGCAGAGTGTATGGAAAACGAACTACGATGTTTCACAGTACCTGAAAGAATATTTGCAAGAAGAGGGCGTAGATAAGGACTGGGTACAAGTGTATGAATCGGTCAGAATTTCGTAAATTGTATCAAAAAGTGTTCCGGCCGTTTAAAAAATGAGACAGGATGCATGAAAACCAGTGGTATAATTTAAAGATATGCATCCACTTGAAAAGAGAATCGGTACTTTAGTGAATGAGATTGCGGCAGCGATGGAGCGGCTTTTGATCGAGGCAAAAACTAATGAGCTGAGTGTGCTGGATGCGCAGTTAGCTGATCCTGAAATCTGGAATAATTCGGCACGTGCTCAAGAGGTAAGCAAAACAGCGGCAAGTTTGCGTGCGCAAATCGAACCGTGGACTCTGCTAAAAAATCAGGCCGATGATATTGCCGAACTTTTAGCGATGGGTGATGAGTCGATGCAAAAAGAATTTGAACAACAAATTGACACACTCGAAACCGAATTTGCCGAACGAAAAAAGGAGCTGCTATATAACGGCGAGTTTGATGATCACAATGCGATTTTGCGCATTACTGCCGGTGTCGGCGGTACCGATGCGCAAGACTGGGCTGAAATGTTAGAGCGCATGTACCTGCGCTGGGCTGAAAAATCTGGGATGAAAACACAAAATGTTGAACGGAGTGCAGGTGAAGAGGCAGGTATAAAAACGAGTGTGATTGAAGTCGAGGGTGTGTATGCGTATGGCAAATTGAAAAGCGAGCATGGCGTGCACCGTTTAGTACGACTGAGCCCATTTAACAGCGATAATCTGCGCCAAACTAGCTTTGCGCTAGTGGAGGTGCTGCCGCAAATAGATGCACCAGATGAAGTGCAGATTGATGATAAAGATCTAAAGATTGATGTATATCGTGCCGGCGGTCATGGCGGACAAAGTGTTAACACAACAGATAGTGCCGTGCGTGTGACGCATATTCCAACGAACATTGTAGTGGCGATTCAAAACGAACGTAGCCAGCTACAGAATAAAGAAACGGCCATGAAAATCTTGCGCTCGAAACTTGCACAGCTAAAACTTGAGCAACATGCCGAAAAGCTGAGTGACCTACAGGCCGGTGAAAGCGCCAACTGGGGATCGCAAATTCGCAATTACGTGCTGCATCCGTACACTTTGGTAAAAGACACTCGTACCAAGCACGAAGATCGCGATAGTAGTGGAGTACTAGACGGTAAGCTGGATGAATTTATCATAAGCTATCTTGAGTCGGCCGGAGTCTCGTAGTTCCGCTGTCATAAATCTGATATACTACAACCAATATAATCGGAGGAAATGGAATGAAACGAAGTATAGTGTATGTTGTCGCTGGATTGGCAGCGCTACTAGTAATTTTTGCGGTGGCTATTGGCGGTACCTACAACAGTATGGTGGCAGGCCGTGAAAATGTGCGCACATCGCTGGCGAAGGTGCAGAGCCAATATCAACGTAGGGCAGACCTAGTGCCAAACCTCGTGGCTACTGTAAAGGGCGCCGCAAATTTTGAACAAAGCACGCTTACTAAGGTTGTCGAGGCTCGTGCCAAGGCAACGAGCATGAACATTGACCCGAGCAAAGCAACGCCAGAGCAACTGCAGCAATACCAGGCAGCACAGGGCGAACTAAGCCAGGCGTTGGGGCGACTTTTGGCGATATCTGAAAACTACCCAGAGCTAAAAGCGACTGAAGCGTTTCGCGACCTGCAAGTGCAGCTTGAGGGCACCGAGAACCGTATTTCGGTTGCACGTGACGACTTTAATACTACAACAAAAAGCTTCAATACGCAGGTGCAGCGATTTCCGGCAAATGTAGTAGCTGGTATGTTTGGTTTCCAAACCTTCCCATACTTCGAAGCCGACAAGGGTGCTGCGACTGCACCAAAAGTAGATTTCGGTAACTAGACTGGGCCACTATGCCATATTTTCGCGCGGTTATTGGCGGGATTTTTGCAGCACTTTTGCTGAGTGCTGGTACATTCGCGCTTGATGTACCGCCCAAGCCACCCCTGGAGCGGCCAATTGTTGACACCACAAGTACGCTAACTTCAGGGCAGATTGATGCACTCGCTACGCTTATTAATCAAACGCGACAAGAAAAGGCGTATCAAATTGGAATACTGATGGTTCCAGCACTTGAGAACCGCGCGTTAGAGGAATATTCACTCGACGTAGCGCGCGCTTGGGGCATTGGCGACACCACCAACAACGGTGTGCTTTTGCTCGTGGCAAAAAACGACCGATTGATGCGCATCGAAGTAGGCAGTGGGCTTGAAGGCGATTTGACTGATGCTGAAAGCGGGCGAATTATACGCAATGTCATAGCGCCGCAATTTCGTAGTGGCAACTACCACGAAGGAATTCGCCAAGGTGTTTTAAGTATTAAGGCCCAGGTTGAAAAAACTGCATCGGCCGATGCGAGTGCTAAGCAAACACTTACCCAGAGTGCGTTTGAGGCATTTTTCCCGCTGGTGTTTATAGGAACTATGGTTATTTCGTGGTTTGGTTCACTATTGGCCCGCAGCCGTAGCTGGTGGGCTGGGGGATTAATTGGTGGCGGTATAGGTGGCATAGTGGGACTTCTAGCACATTGGTCGCTAATCGGAGTGTTGGCAGTGCCCCTGCTTGCTATTCTTGGTTTGCTTTTCGACTATTTTGTGTCTAAGAACTTCTACTACAAAACGGCAAATGGTGATACGCCATCGTGGTGGGCTGGCGGTAGCTGGATTGATGGCAGCGGCGGTGGATTTAGTGGTGGTGGAAGCTTTGGCGGCGGCGGCTTTTCTGGCGGCGGCTCCAGCGGCAGCTGGTAAGCGTATCATTTAGGTGTGGTATAATAACGGTAAGCATGATTCTGTTAGACAGGGTAACCAAAACATATGGCAAAACCGCTAAACCGGCACTGAACCGGATTAGCTTGCACGTTGAACCGAAGGAATTTGTCATTTTGGTTGGGACCAGCGGGGCTGGAAAGAGCACACTATTGAAATTACTCACCCGTGAAGAAAAGCCGACCACCGGCAAAATTGTGGTAGGCGGGATTGATTACGACACACTCAAAGATCGCCACATTCCGCTTTTGCGCCGCAAAATTGGGGTAGTATTCCAAGATTTCAAACTGCTACCGCAGCGCACGGTGTTTGAAAACATCGCCTTTGCGCTAGAAATTGCCGGCATGACGAACAAAGAGATTAAAAATACCGTACCAAAAGTGATCGAACTTGTTGGCTTAACTGGTAAAGAAAAATCATTCCCGCACCAACTAAGTGGTGGTGAGCGTCAGCGTGTGGCAATCGCTCGTGCCGTGGTACGTCAGCCAAAAATCCTTATTGCCGATGAGCCAACCGGAAACCTCGACCCTAAGCACAGCTGGGAAATTGTGAAATTACTGGAAAAGATTAATCGTTACGGCACCACTGTAATCCTCACCACTCACAACGTCGAGATTGTTAACAAACTGAAGCGTCGCGTTGTCACCATCGAAGGCGGCCGTATTACCAGCGACCAAGCACAGGGAAGTTACCGACAGTTTGCCAGGCAAGAGGCAATAGAAGCCGAGGCTGAGGCAGCTAAACAACCAGCTCGTCGCAGGAGCTTTGGCGTATGAGCAAAAAAATGGATGCCAAGCAGTTTGCACTACAAAAACGCAAACGCCGCCAGTGGATTACCTTTATGCGCATGGTACGCTACGGCGTCAACAACTTTAGCCGAAACGCGTGGCTCACTACTGCTGCCACTGCTGTTATGACAATCACGTTGCTAATTATTTTTATGACCATGGCAGCCAGGTTTACGCTGCAATCTACCGTCGAGGCAATCCGTAGCAGGGTAGATATGTCGATTTACGTGCGTAATAGTACAAAAGACGAGGACATAAAAAAGATAGGTGACAGTCTTCAGGCGCTCTCAACAGTAAAAAGTATCAAGTACGTTTCGCCCGATGAAGCTCGCGCAGATTTTGTGAATAAACACAGCAACGACAGCGGTACATTGAGTGCCATCAAAGAAGCAACTAATAAATTTCCTGGTACCTTTCGGGTTAATTTAGTAGACATTAACGATACCAAACAGCTTGATGAATTTGTTAAGAATGATGCGCTGGTGAAGCGTGCGATCGATCCACAATACCCCCCGTCATTTTCAGGTGCTCGGCGGTCGGCTATACAAAATATTGCTAGTTGGGTAAGTTTTGCCGATAAGGCCGGTCTGGCTGCGAGCGCTCTGTTTATCGCCATATCTTCACTCATTGTCTTTAACACTATTCGTATGGCAATTTTTAACCGCAAGGAAGAAATTCAGATGATGAAGCTGATTGGCGCCGACAGGGGATTCATTCGCGGACCATTTATCGTTGAGGCAGTTGTCTATGGAGTCATCGCAGCGCTGCTTGCCACGGCTATCGGCTTGTTTGCTCTCTACGCAGCACGTGATACGCTTGTTTCGTACCAAATTGCGTTTGACCCAACTATCAATACCGTCACTACCTACAGCGCGTTCGTGCTACTTGCCATGATAGTTGTCGGATCACTTATTGGGGTATTCTCATCGCTCATTGCGACGCGTAAATACCTCAAGATTTAACAGAACACACCTAAAAGTGGCAAAATGGCGTGCAGCAAGTCTTGACGTAGGTGTAGTGCTTATGTTACAATGATATAGTATGAAGATGCGACAGTTCACCTCAGCCGCCTCTGCCAAAAACAAAAAGATCATACTCACAATCATGGTCGCCGTTACGGCAGTTCTCGCACCTCTTTCGCAGGCGCTCATTGTACGTGCCGATGACTTTGATGAAAAGATTGCTGCAGTGCAGCGACAAATCGATGCCTATAGTGCAGAAGCCAGCAAACTAAACGCCGAAAAACAGACCTATCAAGGCCAGCTAGCAGTGCTATCGAATCAAAAAGCCCAAATACAAGCTCAGCTTGACCTTATCGTCACAAAGTTACAAAAACTTGAGTTTGACATTGCTGAAAAGAACAAACAAATTGAGCAGAACAAAGAAGCACTTGGTTCTACGATGGCTGACATTTATGTTGATGATGGTATTTCGCCACTTGAAATGCTCGCGAGTAGCGACAATATCGCGGAGTATGTTGATAAGCAAACTAACCAAACGCAGGTTCAAAGTACACTTGAAACCACTGTAAAAACCATTCGTGCGCTAAAGGTAGAGCTTGAAAAGCAAAAAACTGAAGTCGAGCGCAACAAGAAAGATCAAGAAGGCGTACGTGATACACTTGCAGCCAAAGAAGCAGAACAGGCAAAGCTTATCGCTGATGTAGCTGGTCGCGAAGATCAGTACAACCAACTTTCTAGTCAAGCACAGGCACAGAAAAGCCAGCTCGAGCAACAACAGCAAGCTGCAATCCAGGCCGCCTTACAGCGTGGTGGCGGTGGGGGCGGCAGTGCGGTGGCAGGTAGCGCATCACGCGGTGGTTACCCTAACAATCTTGCAAACTCACCACTAGATTCATTGGTAGATCCATGGGGCATGTACAACCGCGAATGTGTTAGCTACACCGCCTGGAAAGTCTACCAGAAAAATGGTTACATGCCATACTGGGGTGGCCGCGGAAATGCCAACCAATGGCCAGGTAACGCTCGTGCAGCCGGTATTCCAACCAGTAGCGTTCCTCGTGCACAATCTGTTGGTGTAATTAGCTCTGGCTACTACGGTCACGTCGTGTGGGTTGAGAGTGTTAACGGCAATGGTACAGTAAATATAAGCCAGTACAATGAATGGCTACCAGGCAGTGGTTGGGGTCAGTACTCTGAACGCTACAATGTCTACCCAAGTACGTACGACACGTACATTTACTTCTAAACCATAGGCGTGTTTGCTAAAATCGGCTACAATAGAGTCAGTAAGTAAATAGGGAGTTATTTTGGCTGCAGAACGAAAACAAACAGCTTCGCTGTCGTATAAGATTGTGTTTTTAGTAAGTGTTTTGGTATTTTCGCTTGGGTTTGTGGTAGGCACGCGTCAGCGACAAGTGCTTGCGGTGTTAGCGCCACTCGTGGGCATGAAAGTCGAAGCAAGCACGCTTGATCTGTCGAGTGTGCAAACCACCTATCAAATACTGAAAGAGAAGTACGATGGCAAATTAGATGACCGCAAGCTTATTTATGGCGCCAACAGAGGTCTTGCAGATGCAACGGGCGACAAATATACCGTATATATGGACCCTACTGAGGCAAAAGAGTTTAATAATAGCCTCAGTGGTACCATTGGTGGTGGTGTGGGCGCTGAAATAGGTGTACGGAGCGACCGGCCAACTATTACGCGCGTATTGCCCGAACACCCAGCGGCAAATGCTGGCGTGTTGGTGGGCGATGTTATCGCGGCTGTTAACGATCAGTCGACTGAGGGCTGGGACTCAGATAAAACCGCTCGAGCCATTCGCGGTGAAATCGGTACGACGGTAAAACTAAAAATTGTCCGTGGTCAAGAAATCAAGGAATTTGCGATTACACGTGAGGAAGTAAAAGACCCGAGTGTACGCAGTGAAGTGAAAAATGGGGTGGGCATACTGACGGTAAGCCGGTTCGACGAGCAAACTGGATCACTTGCACGCAAAGCCGCACAAGAATTCGTGGGTCAAAACGTGCGCGGTGTAGTGCTTGACCTCCGTGGTGACGGCGGCGGCTATCTCGATGCGGCGCAAGCGCTTGCCAGCCTGTGGCTCGATAACAAGCTAGTGACTGAACAGAAACGCGACGGTGTGACGATTGCACGAGTCATGTCGCAGGGCGATGCACTACTTGCCAACATCAAAACCGTCGTGCTGATAAATGGTGGCACAGCCAGTGCGAGCGAAATTGTAGCTGGCGCCCTGCACGACCACGGCAAGGCAACCCTACTAGGTGAGAAAAGTTTTGGCAAGGGAAGCGTTCAGGAGCCACTCGCACTCGACGATGGTTCACTCCTGAAAATTACTGTCTCGCGCTGGTACACTCCTAAAGGAAACAACGTAAGCGACAAAGGTATAACGCCTGATACAGAGGTAAAGCGCAGTAACGATGATGCCAATGCTGGACGTGACCCGCAGATGGATGCAGCCACCACACGACTGTAACTGAGTGCTATAGAGGTTGTGCTTTTTATGAAAGAGCGGTAGTATAGAACCATATGGACGTAAAAAAACGAATTTTGCTAGTAGAAGATGACGAAGCGCTTGCTGGTGTGTATCAGGCTCGTCTAGAGTTAGAGGGCTTTGATGTACGGCAAGTGAACAACGGTGAGGATGCGCTTTCAGCTGCGCTCGACTTCAAACCCGATCTTATTTTGCTCGATGCTATGATGCCAAAAATCAGCGGTTTTGATGTATTGGATATCTTGCGTAATACTCCTGAAACTACGAACATCCGCGTTATTATGCTAACTGCACTGAGCCAGCCAAAGGACAAAGAGCGCGCCCAAAGCCTGGGTGTCGATGAATACTTGGTTAAATCACAAGTTGTCATTGGCGATGTGGTAGAGCGCGTGAAGCACCACCTTGGACTCAACACCGATACACCTGCCTAGCAGGCACAAAGCATAAGAATATTGACATACTAGCACATATGTGCTATTATTATTCTATAAATCTTTAAAATAAAAAATGACACACGAATCAACGACGCAAAACGGTAATACAATACGTCATCCTGAAGAAAAGTTTAACGCCGGGAGCTTTCGCAAGTGTCTAGAACGAAATGGTTTAGTCGGTGAGACGTCACTCGACCGCTTGAATAGTTTTAGAGCCATGGATATTGAGGACATTGCTGGCCTTTTAGACGAAGTTAATATGGGCATGGTTGGTTCAGAAGAGACAATGCTTTCGCCGACTACAATGAAACGACACAGGAACGGAGAAGAGACGGGAAGTTTCGTTCCAGTAGAGTACAGATATAATTTGTTCGAAGAAATTATGACCAAGTTGAAAAATTCACCTGATAGCATGAATCCCTCTAGAGTCGGAGATGCGTTAGCGTTAGCTATCGGAATACTTCACCCCTTCAAGGATGCAAATGGACGAACAGCCCGTGTAATGGGCTTTGCTTTTTCGGAGTACTATAGTGAATCTTCGCCAGATTATGACAAAGATTTTAATTATCTAGCACAATCAAGGGATGAGCTAAGGGAAGCTGGCATAACAACCTTCCCGGTGAGTTATGTACCATCTATGTCGCAACAGTTAGATTACAATGATCCGCAATCAGTAATACGCTACTTTGATAAATTGCTTGATCCGAGCTATGATAATGAGTCTTTATACCAGGGTATTATGAACCAATCGCCAGCTTTTATGTCTAAATAAACCGCTACTGTAGACTATATGGAGCTTAGGCTTGAGAAGTATGCATGCAGATTACACTATAGTAAACTGGTCCGACATGTCGGACCAGTTTACTAAGAAACGTACAGTTTATTGTACTGCAACTTGGGTACGAGGTGCAGTTTTGCCGGTAAAGCGGCGAACTTTTACTTTGCTAAATGCAACGACGCCGTCTTTTGCAGCGTGAATAGTAAAGTTTTTGCTCATAAATGTACCAGGGCCAGCAATTTTAGTGCTGCCTGTTTGGCGAACAAGTACTTCGCCCTCGCGGACTTTTTGACCACCGTAGCGCTTGACACCCAAGCGGGCACCGGCGTTGTTGTGGATATTTTTGCTCGAGCCACCAGCTTTAACATGTGACATAGGGCTATCTCCTTACGTTTATATAAACAATCTGTATCATTGTACAGAAAAACCGGTACTTTTGCAAGAGGTTAACCGCGTTTGAGTACGAGGAGTTGGCGGGCGACGACTTGGTCTTCGCGGTAATAGAGCAAGCGTTTGTTGTCTGTGTGCTGCAGTGGCACAAATTCATAGCCGAGTTCTTCGAGCTGGGGAATGAGTTGCAAATACGTGGTGTAGCCATGGCCATCGCGCCATGCTGGAACTGCAATGCACAGCGGTGTACCTTTTTTTATTTGTGGTGCGAGGTTGAGTAAAAAGCGTTTGGTAATATCGTTGCAGATACCACGAACTTGCGTGAGCTTATCAGGGGATGGTGGTGCGCTGAATGGTTGACCCAAATAAACTTCACTGGCAACTGCATGAATGGGCGGTTGCCACTGTGTTTCAATGGCATCGCCGTGGTGGATGGTTACAGTGCCGGGAAAATTATATTTGTCTTTTGCCCATGCGAGGTTTTTGGTAGAGTAGTCTATCATTTTCTCAGATAGATCTGTGCCATACACATTTACACCGCGCAGCGCAGCTTCTTGCAGTACAACTCCGGTACCACAAAATGGATCGAGAAGGGTGAGTGAGCCATCGCCGCTCCCGTCGTTTACAGATTTCTCGGTAGAGAAATCGCCACGTAGGTCGCCCCACGCGGGTCCTGTCAGTCGATCCACCCCTTCGTCTCGCACACTCGACGAGGGCGTTGCCCCGTCTCCTGCCACCCGCTTAGAGCTAGATTTAAGCCCAGAGCCCATAGCCAAATTCACCATCATTAGCGCAAGTTTAGGTGGGAGCATGCCGACAAATGCATCAGTTTTTGGACGGGCTTGATCGCGCGCGGCGTAGGCATCAATATTTTGCACACCAGTGAGCTGGCCTACAACAGTCTCGTTGCCATTTTTTATAAAAATAAGCTCCATCCCAAGTGCACCGGCCAGTTTGTTGTGTAGGCTCTGCGCACTTGAAAGTGCGGGCTCAGTGTTAGGCACAACACGTACTGAACGGCCGGCGTTTTTAATGGCTTTTTTGAGCGAAAGCGCATTGGCATTGATTTTTGCCAGTGGCATTGTACTGCCATATACACTAACACCGAGCTTGAGCTTGCCCTCGGGTAGGTGCGCTAAACGTTTTGGTAGTTCACGGCGGCAATAATCGAAAACTTTTTGCGGGTCGGTAGTTGGCAGGGTGGTCAGGTGCGTGGCGGTCTTTATTGTTCCACCCAGTGTGTCTATGGCTACGTCGCCGTCAACGAACGCATAGTTTTTTGCAAATGGCTGCACAGTAGCCGAACCAAAAAGCTGTTCAAGCTCTGCAATGCCCAGTTCGGGCTGGCGGCCAAGTACACAAATATTCATAGCATTAGTATAGCAGCTTGGGGTATACTATTTATATGTCACTGCGTACTTGGGTAAGTGTAATAACAATAGTTTTCTTAGGCGTTATTGTGTATGGTGCCCGACACGAGATACACCAGGCGTGGGAATTGCTCCACGAAGTCAACTTGGGCATTTTGTCGCTACTACTACCATTCCAGATAATTTCCTACTTCATGGCCGGTGAAATGATGTTTAGTTACTTGCGTGCGAAGCGTGCCATTGATCATGTCTCGCCTCTAGCTCAAGCGCGTATGGCACTAGAAATGAATTTTGTAAACCACGTACTGCCCAGCGCGGGCGTGAGCGGCATGTCCTACATGACGTGGCGTATGCACAAATACGGAATTGGTGCTGGCCGTGCCACTTTGGCACAAATCATACGGTATTTTATGAGCTTTGCTGCATTTATTAGTTTGCTCGTTTTGTCGCTTGTCGTCATAACGTTGGATGGACGGATTAATCGATGGATGATATTGATAAGTGCATTGTTGGTGATGGGTATGCTCGCGGCAGTGGTAGCAGCCATATATTTGGTGTCTCGAGCAAGTCGCTATGAAAAGTTTTCTAAATGGGTGCATGGTGTTTTTTCGTGGGTCGTAAAAACTGTTTCGTTTGGTAAGAAAAAATCCCCGGTGAAACTTGCGGTGATTATAGAATTCTTTAAGGACATACACGATGACTACATTGCGGTGCGTGCCGAAAAGCGACTGCTGTGGGGGCCTTTCTGGTGGGGTATTGGGTTTACGGTTTTTGAAGTCTTACTGTTTTTGACGACATTTTGGGCGCTTGGCCACAACGTCAACCCAGCAGCAATTTTGATAGCATTTGGCCTAGCAGCGGGTGCCAGCACCTTTATGGCGACACCTGGTGGTGCCGGTGCGTATGAAATTGTGATGGCGAGCTTTTTAGTGGCGACAGGTGTACCAAAAGATATTGCGATTGCTGGAACAGTACTGACGCGCGTAATTTTGCTTCTGGGTACAATCGTATTCGGCTACATTTTCTACCAAGATGCACTGGTGCGTTATGGAAAACCAAAACGTTAGATTGAGCGTCAGCGAATTCATTGCTCTTACGAATCAGACGTTGGAGTATGCGTACCCTAACATAGAAATTGAGGGTGAAGTAAGTGGATTCAAGGTGAACCAAGGCAAATATGTTTTCTTCGATCTGAAAGATAGCGAGGGCACTGTGGGGTGTTTCATGATGGTATTTGCACTGCGAGTGCCAATAGAAGACGGCATGAAAGTGATAGTGACGGCAAGCCCTAAGCTAACGCAGTGGGGAAAGTTTAGTTTGACAGTCCGGCAGATTCGCCCAAGTGGCGAAGGGGCATTGAAAAAAAGTTTTGAGCTGCTGAAGAAAAAGCTCACTGATGAAGGCTTGTTTGCGCCGGAACGAAAACGACCGCTTCCAGAGCTGCCTGCGCGAATTGCAGTGATTAGCAGCACTGCCGCTGCGGGATATGCGGACTTTATAAAGATATTAAATGAACGCTGGGGAGGCATGGACGTCGAGGTGGCTCATGTGCAGGTACAGGGTGCAGTGGCGGCTGATCAAATTATACGTGCACTTAAATTTTTTAACGAACGCGAGCAACTACCGCAGGTGATTGTACTGATCCGCGGAGGTGGAAGTGCCGATGATTTAAGCGTGTTTAATGACGAGCTCCTCGTGCGAGAAGTGGCTTCTAGTCGTATACCGGTGCTGACAGGGATCGGCCACGAGATCGATGAAAGTCTAGTAGACCTAGCGGCCGATGAAGCTGCGAGTACTCCCAGTAACGCTGCACAGCAGTTGGTGCCCGACAGGCGCGAGATTATTGAACGCGCCCAGTTTATGGCCAAAAGTTGTGCGCCGCGAATAGTGCAGCATATTAGTGAAAACCAACAGTATGTGGCGCAGTGCATAGAGCGAGCGGCGCAGCGCTTTTCGGAGCGCCATACTATGTACGCGCATGAGCTGGAGCTGCTTACGCGCATGGTTGAGCAGTACGATCCACGCCAAGTACTGGGTCGCGGCTACGCGATTGTTCGCGGTGACGCAAAAAAGGGCGGTATAATAGAGATAGAACAGCTGAAACAGCGAATAACGGCGGAGGTAACCCATGTCGAAAAAACCTAGTATTGATGAAAAAATGAAGTCGCTCCGCGAGCTTGTGGCGTGGTTTGAGGGCGAGGACTTTGTGCTAGAGCAAGCAGGCGAAAAGTTTACGGCTGCCACGAAACTGGCAAACGAAATTGAGACCGAACTTTCCACGCTAAAAAACTCGGTAACGGTTTTGAAAGAGAAGTTCGACAACTAGCATGTGGAGTGTGGTCGCGCCCGTAGCAATAATAGCGTTGTTTTTTACCGTGTTTTTCGGCGCACCGTATGTGCCAGCCAAACTCCGTGACGTGCAGCAAGCATTTGATGAATTACGACCAGTCACGAAACATGATGTAGTGCTCGACCTGGGGAGTGGCGACGGAAAAGTACTGCGCGAAGTTTCGAGGCGAGGCGCTAAAGGTATAGGCTATGAACTACACCCGTTGCTGGTAGTGGTAACCAAGCTGCTGAGCCTGCACGATGAAAATGTAACAGTGCGATGGGGTAATTTATGGAGGCTGCCATTTCCGGACGATGTAACAGTGGTGTATTTATTTGGAGATGGTCGAGACATTGCACGCATGACGGCGAAAATTGAAGCTGAAAGTTTGCGACTTGGCCGGTCCCTCGATGTGATAAGCTATGGCTTTTCGCTGCCTGGACATGAGTGTATTGACCAGGCAGGTGCGCACAACTTTTACCGCGTGGCCCCTTTACAGAACAAAAAAGCGTAAGTATAATGCGGGTATGATGCATAGAAAGTATGACGAGGGGAAGGTAGAAGCATCGCTTTTGGCGATTATTGGGCTTAGTATTGCTTCAGTACTGTTGATAGGGCTAAGTATTGTTCTGTACACACAATATGCCGACCAAAAAGATAATGTAGACGCCAAAGTTGAGACAGCGATTGCAAAAGCACAGAAAGATCAAGCTGATGCTGATGCAAAGAAGTTCGCTGAGCGTGAAAAAGAACCAAACCGACAATTTGTTGGGCCAGATGATTATGGCCGATTGACATTTAGCTACCCAAAAACCTGGAGTGTATATGTAGCAAGTGCTACTGCCTCGGGTGGAGCAGCGTTTAAAGCGTATTTGAACCCTATCTTTGTGCCATCGACTGATGCAGATGGGCAGCGATACGCGCTACGAGTCGTGATAGAGAATGATGGCTTTGATAAAGTAGTGTCACAGTATGATTCCCAGGTAAAGTCGGGTGATTTGAAGTCATCACAGACAAGTTCTAACGGCCAGTCTGGCACGCGGCTTGATGGCAACTTTAGCAAGGACGTACGCGGTGCGGTGGTGATATATAAAGTGCGCGACAAAACCGTCAGCATTTTCACCGATGCAGATACATTTAAACCTGACTTTGAAGAAATAATCAAAACGATCAAATTCAACCAATAGTCGCAAAAAATCTGCTACACTAAGTACAGATGAGAAGTGAGGGAAATGTGCTTCATGCAGCGGTTGGGTCTGTTGCTGATGCGCAAAGTATACCAGACTCACTGATCGCTGCCGCGTATGAATTAACATCGCCGCTGGTGTTGGTTCGACAGCTCGCGCTTGAACTTCAATCGGGTGCAGCAGACGAGGTGCAGCAGCACGAAATAGCGCAGCAGTTGCAACTTGTGGCGGAAAAATCACTCAGGTTATCGAGTGATGTAACTGTATACAACAAACTACAAACCACGCTATTTGTGAATCAACCGCTTAATGTACGTGAACTTGTACGAGATGTTTGTAGCGAGGCACATTCGTTGTATGAAGCACGAGGCCGCACTTTGGTGATTCGACGGACTGTACGCCAGCCACTGGTAAATGCTAACTATGATTTGCTGCGTCGCATTGTGTTAAATTTTATTGATAATGCACTAGAGTACAGCGATAGTAACGGAGTAGTGGAGCTGTATACGCAGCTAGTAGGTGGCAAGGAGTTAGTGCGACTTGGTGTACGCGATTATGGCCCCGCCTTACCGCGTCAGCTATGGCAATCAATCCAAAGTGGTTACTTGTCACCACAGCCCGTCCACGCCAGACCAACTACTGGTGGGATAGGGCTGCGCATAGCATGCGAATTTGCTGCTGCGACTGGTGCAAAAATAGGTGCCACGCGCCATCGTGATGGTGCGAGCTTTTTTGTCGACGTGCCAATTAGTAAACAGCTGTCGCTACTATGACGCGAGTTGTAATTGTTGAAGCTGACGAATGGCTGGCGCAGCACTATATGCGCACTTTGAACAGGGCGGGCTATGAAGTGTACCATGCGCCTCATGCTATTGCGGCAATTGACCTTATTGATACCACTATCCCGGACGTGATTATACTCGACATACTCCTGCCTGGTACAACGGCGCTTGCGTTATTACACGAGCTTAAATCTCATGATGATCTCCGTAGCATTCCAATTATTCTTGCCACCAGCCTAAGCGATCACATCGCAATGGACGATGTAGCGAGCTATGGTGTAAAACGTATTCTTGACAAAGCATCAATGCACCCGGATGACATCGTGACAGCAGTGCGAGCGGTGCTATGAAAACAGTACGAACCAAAGCTATCGTGCTCAGGCGTACCAATTATGGTGAGGCTAATCGAATCTTGCAACTATTAACTCCAGAGTACGGTAAGTTATCGGTGATGGCAAAAGGGGTGAGACGTGAAAAGAGTAAACTCGCTAGCGGCATAGAGTTGTTTAGCCGCTCCGACGTTACTATTGCAACCGGCAAAGGTGAAATGGGTACGTTGACTGGGGCACGTAGCGAAGTATTCTATCAAAAAATTGTAACTGAGTACGACCGACTGCAATTTGGGTACGAAGCATTGCAGCAAATAACGAAAGCCGCAGACATGTTGGATGAGCCAGCTTTCTTTGAGTTGCTTGATCAATGTTTTGAGGCTTTGAATAACCTAGTGATTCCACTAAAGCTTATTAAGGCATGGTTTTGGCTGCAGCTTGCAGTGCTTCTAGGCCAAGGACTTAATCTTGCAACAGACAGCAATGGCATGAAGCTGGTAGAAGACGCACGCTATGAATATGACGTAAATGACCAAGTGTTTGGGTTTCACGAAGCGGGGCGATTTACGAGCGACCATATAAAAGTACTGCGATTACTGAGCGCACAGTTACCACATGTAGCCCAGCATGTGAGTGGTATCGAAGCACTTATCGATGACTGTCTGTGGGTGGCAGAACGGGCGCTGGCGCACTAATACGCCGTAACGAGCGAGAAACCATTGCTAGCCAGCCAACTGGCATCCCGCGTTCATGTGCTTGTATATAGGTCTCGTGTGCGGTGTCGGCGAGTGCAGTAAACGCCTGGGCTTTTACGGGGTTGCCATGGGCGTAGGGGCAGCCTTTTCCTAGCATAGAATTAGCAATGTGCACCGAAGAGTCGAGCGCAATACCTTCATCTGTAACAGTGAGGTATCCGCCCATAGTGCGAAACGACTTTGTGAGTTCTGCGAACGCTGGTCCGTTCATACGATGAGCAAGATCGATTAACGTATGATGAGTTTGATCGCTTAACAAACGCTCACGTGTATCATCAGGTGTATAGCCTTGGGCAAGCATGCCACGTACAATGTCGTCAGCCGAAATATAGGCGGCCCAAACAAGCCGTTGTGCATCGTAATCACCAGGTCTGTCTACGGCTATGCCGCTCATTTTTGCTGCTACGTGAGCAATTTTGTTTATGCGATGAGCACTCGTAAGTACCTCCTCGATATCAAGATGGGTGGCAGCTTTAGCGACGGGTTCGCCGTATTTTATTTGCTGCTCGAGAGATGGCTTTTGAAAAAGCAATCGTTGTTGCATAAGTATATTATATCACTATATATTTATTTTGTCTATATATACATACATAAGCCTCGTGCAGCTATCTGTTATAATCATAGATATGAAGAGTCCTAACTTAGAAGACATTGTTAGTTTAGCAAAGCGGCGTGGCTTTATTTACCAGGGGAGTGATGTGTATGGTGGCCTGAGTGGCACATGGGATTACGGCCCATTTGGTGTGCAACTAAAGCGCAATATCATGAACTTGTGGTGGCGGATGTTTGTTGATGAGCGCGACGATATGTACGGCGTGGATGCGGCAGTTTTGATGAACCAGAAAGTGTGGCAGGCCAGTGGGCACGTTGATACGTTTACCGACCCATTGGTCGAATGCAGTAACTGTAAGGGGCGTTTTCGGGCCGACAAGTTAGATGATCCGAACAAGTGTCCATCGTGCGGCAAGACTGATTCATTCGGCGAAGCAAGAGCGTTTAACATGATGTTTACAACTAATGTCGGTCCGGTTGCTGATGATGCGAGCATTACCTACCTACGCCCAGAAACCGCCCAAGGTATTTTTACCAACTACAAAAATGTAGTAGACAGTTTTTACCCCGATTTGCCGTTTGGTATCGCGCAGGTTGGCAAGGCATTTCGTAACGAAATTAGCCCACGTGATTTCGTATTTCGCAGCCGTGAGTTTGAACAAATGGAAATCGAATATTTTGTTTCGCCCGAAAAATGGGAAGAAGTATTTGAGCATTGGGTAGGCGAGTGTAAGCGATTCTTCGAAGCGCTTGGTTTGCCGGCTGAAATGGTGCACGAGCTAGAAGTGCCAGAAAGTGATAGGGCGCACTACAGCAAGCGCACGATTGATTTTGAGTTCGATTTTCCGATTGGCCGCGAGGAACTAATGGGCCTAGCATACCGCACCGATTTTGATTTAATGAACATTCAAAACAACAGTGGCAAAAGTATGGAATACCGCGTGAAGGGTAGCGATGAAAAGTTTGTGCCGCATGTGATTGAACCAAGCTTTGGTGTTGAGCGTGCATTGATGGCCGTACTGACTGCAGCGTACCGCGAAGACGAGCAAAATGGTGAAAAACGCATTTACCTAGCCCTGCCCGAACATTTGGCGCCAATGAAATATGCCGTTTCGCCGCTACTAAAAAACAAACCAGAATTAGTTGAAAAAGCCCGCGAAGTATACAAAAAACTTGCTAAAGAAAACCCAGGCCGTGGGATGTGGGACGACAACGGCAACATCGGTAAACGCTACCGCCGCCAAGATGAAATCGGCACACCATATTGTGTGGTTATTGACTTTCAGACACTTGAAGATGGTACAGTGACGGTGCGTAATCGCGACACGACAGAACAAAAACGTATATCTATAGATAGTATTTAACGTATACTAAAGACATGAAGATACAACTACTAGAATTACGTGAAAAAGTTAGTGCTGGGGTTGCGAAGCTTGGCTATAATGATGAAGATGCACAAATAATTACCGATGTACTTTTGTACGCTCAGCTGAGAGGTAATAACCAGGGTATAACAAAAATAGCTACCGGGGGAGTGCCGAATGCTTCTGAGCTTAAGCCATTTCAGCCTGTAAAAGAGAATCAGTGTGGAGCACTGTTTTCGGGTGGTCACTCGATGGTGGCCACCGCAAAAGCGACTGAAAAAGCAGTGGAACTTGCTGAGCAGCATGGTGTGGGCATTGCTGCCGTTAACCAAACCGATACATCATCGGGAAGCATTGGTTATTTCGCTCGATTAATTGCAAAAGCCGGCTATATTGGCTTCGTATCTGTTGGTAACGGTGATTGGGCGGCTGTCGCACCTTCAGGCTCATCAGAACCAAAACTCGGTACAAATCCACTTGCGTATGCATTTCCGTACGACGGTGGCGAGGTGGTGTTTGATATGGCAACCGCTGCAATTGCATACTTTGGTGTTGTGGAAGCCAAACTTAAAAACATACATCTTCCAGAGGGTGTAGCTGTTGATAGCAATGGCCAGATAACAACCGATGCCGCTAAAGTACTGGGAGGCGGTGAGGGTGAATCTGAAGGTGGAGCAATTTTAACAACTGCAGGCCACAAAGGTTATGGATTATCGGTCTTTGTGCAGTTGATGGGAAGCGCCTTCTCACTAGCTGGTTTTCCGGGTGGATACAGCGAAGATGGTAGTGGAACATTTATTTTCGCAATTGATCCAGGGCTATTTGCGGGCAAAGAGGAGTACATGAAGCGAAGTCGCGAACTTGTTGAAAGCATTAAGTCCGCTCGTCCAATTCCTGGGCAAGAAGTACTACTACCAGGTGAGCGTGGTGATAGAATTGCAAGGCAAGCGGAAGAATCGGGTGAGATCGAGATTGCTGATGGTGTTTGGAGTGAACTATGTAAGTTTGTAAAGAATAGTGAAGCTAACGATAGGTAAAAGGAAACCAAAGAGGAGCAGTGCCATAGTGAGAGAACGTCAGATTACCAAAGTACGAAATAGTACATCGCGCAACTGGGTTTTAACGCTGTTGGCTCTTAGCGTGGCTGGGTTTGTTGGCTGGGCGGCAGTGATCTGTTGGATGAATTTGCATCACGATGCCTACATGGTTTTTGCGGCGATTACGTTGACACTTACGGCTTTGCTTTTCTTTGTAGCTGGAATTACTAGCAAGGCAGAAGAGTTCTTTTTGGCACTGATCGCCTGGTGGTAAACATTATAATACTATTGTAATGTTTTGTATTTTATGCTAGTATGTAAACATGACTATTACGACAACTCAAAAGATTATAAAAATCGGTACAAGCAGGGGTGTAACACTTCCGGCTAAACAGCTGAAGGCATTGGGTGTTCGTGAGGGCTCAGAGGTAAAGATAACCGTTGAGGCCGTACAAAGATCAAATGTACTCGATGAATACGAGCGGTTTAAAAAGCAGTACGGTGAAACACTGCGTAATCTTGCGGATCGATGAAATATTTAACACTTGAAGAGATGCTGCAGCTTCATTTTGCAGTGATTGAAGACTTTGGAGGGTCACACGGTGTTCGAGATGAGGGTCGGCTGAAGTCTGTTGTGCTAGCTCCAGCACAAGAAGTGTTCAGTGCAGAACAATACCAGACTGTTCACGAAAAAGCAGCAGTATACCTGCGCAACATCATCGGCGACCTTCCATTTGCCGATGGTAACAAAAGGACAGGCGTGACGGTAGCTGGTGTATTTTTATTCCGAAATGGTGTAAAGTTAACGGCTAGCCCAAAAGAACTAGAAGATTTTGCAGTTAAAATCACGGTAGATCATCTAGAGATTGCTGAAATTGCTGTGTGGCTACAGCAACATACCACTGACTAACCGCTAAACTTGTATTTTTTTACACTTCTCAGGGGTGAACCTTTTTAAGATGAGGAGTTACAGTCGAGAGACGTAACACTAGTCTAGTGTGGGAGAGTTTGTGCACACAACTTTTCCACATAAACTAAACGCTATATATGGTGTACGCTATATGTAGCGTAGAGCGTGGTAAGTACAAAGAACTTGTATAATAAAAAAGATGATTGATAGGTTTATTCACCGAACGCTTGGCATACCGTACACATTGCATGTGTACGAACAGCGGCGGGTTAAGAAAGCACAAACAACCTTAGTGTTTTTGCATGGTGTAGGCGCATCGGGTGCTGCGTGGGATGAGGTACTTAAGCAGTTAGCACACGAACAGGTGAACATACTTGTGGTAGATTTATTAGGGTTTGGGGCATCGCCTAAGCCGACGTGGGCGCAGTATAGCGCTACTATGCAGTCGAAGGCGCTGGCAAAAACACTGCTCAGTAAAGGTGTAGTGGGGAATGTGGTGCTGGTTGGTCATTCGATGGGCGCATTGATTGCAATAGAATTCGCGAAGCGATACGAGCGTTTCGTACGATCACTCGTGCTATGCAGCCCACCGTTATACGATGATAAGACGCGGAAGTATTTACCAGATCGTGACCGACAGCTAAAAGCAGTGTACCAATTTGCGCTGCGCTACCCTGATCAGCTGGTGCAGATGAGCATAATGGCGAAGAAATATGGACTTGTGGGGCAAGCGTTCACAATTACTCCAGATACTGTCGATGACTATAGTTCTGCGTTAAAAGCAGCAATTATTAATCAAACATCGTTAAAAGATATTGCGCAGCTTTCGCTTCCAATTGAGATTATATACGGCAGTATCGACCCATTCGTAATAGGAGGCCACTTTAAGAAATTAGCAAAGGAAAATCAAAATGTTCACGTTGCTTCGTTCATTGGTGGGCATGAGATAGAAGGTCGGTATGTTGCTTTAGTAACGAATACAATAAAAAAACGAGTTCGTACGATAGCTACGTAATGTCTGAGGGCAAGGAGCAAAAGTATGACTAAGAAGAACCTCTATTATCTTCATGGTTTTGGTGTGACCGCTACAAATCCAGACGTGTTTGTTGATATTGTCAGGGCATTTCCGGGATATAATGCACTGCATATAAACTTGAATGACAGAGATGTAAACGGAGATTTGCACGTTTCACCTTTGTCAGAACAGACTAGGCGAGCTGAGCTGCTTGCGAGTGGTGCTGGTGCTGGTGACATACTAATTACTCATTCACAAGGAGCGTTGGTTGCTGCACTTGCGAATCTACCAAGACTGCGAAAGATTGTTATGTTAGCGCCGCCACCGTACGCGTCGTCAAAGAAAATGCTGGAACGCATTAAAAATCGAGGCGGCGATCTGCTAAATGGTGTGTGGAAGTTTCCAAGTGTGAATGGGGCGACGCGCTGGGTCCCTCAAGATTACCTACATGAACTAGAGCAAATAGACGCTTTGGTGGCATATAGCAAACTAGCAGCACACCAGCAAGTAGTAGTTATTGAAGCGCTTGATGATGAGGTTCTAACAACGCACGATATGTCGGGCGTGCAGGGCGCAGAGATAGTAAAAATTCGCGCCGACCACAATTTCACCGACGGCAGTCGGGCGCGACTAATTAGTACGTTGCAAACAGTTCTCTAGCTTATTTTTTGCCAAACAGTCCACCGAGCGTATCGAGTATGCCACCTTTTTTCTTTTTGCTGCCACCAGTTAGTTGTCCAAGCATATCGAGTTTATCAAGCACGCCCTGAGCATCTTTGAAATCAATTTTACCGTCACCGTTTGAATCAGCTACACCTTTTAGGTTCCCTAAAACTTCGCTGTACTGACCAAATTGCGCCTGGAGGTCTTCTAAATCTTTCGCATTAATTTTGCCGTCACCGTTTGCATCACCGCGCTTTTTAAGTTCGTTTAATAAGTCCATTATGCACCTCCGTTATTTCTAGTGTATAGTATAGCATAATGACAAATTATATCTCTGAAAAGAACGTACTCGATTTTTTGGATCAGCACGCCATCGACTATGAGTACCTGACGCATAAAGCGGTCTATACGGTAGAAGAAGCTGCAGCAGAGCTACCTGGACGGACAGAACTAAAGAACTTGTTTATTCAGGACGACAAGGCTAGGCGACAATACCTAGTAATTATGCCTGGCATGAAGCGTTTGGACCTAAAGCAACTCGCAAGTGATTTGGGTGAAAAGAAAGTGCGGTTTTGCAGTACAGAAAAAGTTGAGGCTATGTTGGGTGTGAAACCGGGATCGGTGTCTATTTTTTGCTGTATAAATGAGACTGCTCAGCACATAAAGATAATTGTCGATGAAGAACTACTTGGCGAACCCGACTTAGGCTTTCACCCAATTATCAATACCGCAACAGTGTATGTTGCGACTGAAGCAATCCACAAAATTTTATCGGCGTTGCCGCAAGAATCATGCATACAAAAGCTATAATGAAGACAATTGCTGATGTTGAGGCGATGCTCGAACCGTATATTAACGTGGCAACGAAGACATTTCGCAAAGGAATTACTACAGACAGAACACTTGCGCTTGCGAAACATGTAGGTAGCCCACACGAACGCCTGCGAGTAGTGCATGTAGCTGGCACAAGTGGTAAAACATCGACCAGCTATTTTATGCGCAGCATGCTTGAAGCAGCTGGCAAGAAAACAGGCCTCACTGTTTCACCACATGTAATGGGTATTACTGAGCGTGTTCAGGTCAGTGGCCAGCCACTATCTGATAAAACGTTTGTGCGGTACATGAATGAGTTTTTTGACTACATAGTTTCTGCACCTGAAACCCCTACGTATTTTGAAATATTAATCGTTTTTGCGCTGTGGGTTTTTGACAAAGAGGGCGTTGACTATGCGGTGATAGAAACGGGCTTGGGTGGCCTCCACGATTCATCGAATATATGTAGACGTGAAGATAAATTGTGTATCATAACTGACATAGGCTACGACCATATGCACGTACTGGGCAATACACTAGCAGACATTGCTTCACAAAAATGCGGCATTATTGCATCCGGCAATACGGTGATGATATACAAGCAAAGTGGCGCAGTAATGGCTGTTGCAAAAAAAGCAGCAAACGCTATGAACGCGGACCTTCACGTTATAGAGCCAACTAAAAATCATCTGTATCAGCAGCGAAACTGGCGGCTTGCCTATCAGGCGTACGAACTACTCCGTAACAGAGACCACTTGCCGGAACTATCGAAAGAATCACAACAGCAGACGCGAAATACTGTGGTGCCGGGAAGAATGGATGTATACACTGTAGGGACAAAGACGGTTTTGCTGGATGGGGCGCATAACGAACAAAAAATGGATGCGTTTTGGCAGAGCTTTGAACACAAATATTCTGGCGTAAAACCGCTCGTAATCTTTGGTATAAAGAATGGCAAAGATATACAGGCGGTTATTCCGCACATCACAGCACACGCACGGCGTATTGTCACGACAAAAGCGCATGCCACTCAAGACTTGGGATTGGGGCTTGGAATGGAAGCGAACGACGTCGCTGACGCAGTATATAAACAAAGCGGAATAGTGTGCGATGTGGTGCCGCATTCGCATGATGCAATCAGGCACGCTTTGCAACAAGATGAGGCGATGATAGTGGTGACGGGATCATTATATTTGGTGGCAGAAATACGTACAATTTTGAATACGAATATGCTATAGTTACTTCAACACTAACTGTGAGGTAAAAACTATGGCACAAGCCAAAAAACAAGTAAAAGCAGCTCCACTTTCTGAGGAAGAAAAGGCAGCGAAAGAAGTAGCCCGCGTGCAAAATGAGCGTGAACGCAATATGAAAGGTGGCTTTTTCTACACAGCGGCCGTATATATTTTAAGCCGTTTCTTTTTGACAAAGAATCGTTACCAGAACTGGACAAGAGGACGCCGCATTTTGGTTGGTTGGCTGCTATGGCTCATCGTACTTCCAATCATCCCAGTTGTAGCGATCATTGTTTGGTATCTTAACGATCCTGAAGGTTTTAAAAAGAGCCCGTGGGCAAAGGCACTGATTGCTCTCGCTGTGATGTGGGCTGGCTACGCTGGATTGGTAGTGACCGAGCCGTCGCAAGCTGATGTTAATGGTAAGTACTCGCCAATTCAAACAGCACCAAACGGTGAAACCAAAGTAGTGAACGACAACCCTGCTGCGGTTCCAAGCGATGTATCAAAAGAAAAGATTAAAAACCAAGCAACTTCAAATGCTTCGAACGGACGTACATTTGAAAACTGTACCGAAGCCTTTGATGCCGGCGTGTTTAATATTCGTCGCAGCGATGCAAGTTACCAGAACAAGCTTGACCGCGACAATGACGGCATAGCCTGCGAAAAGTAGCAGACATTCTATACCACCAAAATTTTATTGAATCGGTTACGTAAAAAAGCGCCATGTGCGCTTTTTTACGTATTGCATTGGTAACTATCGCAGCTAAACAAAACTTTATATATAATAGGTAGCTATGGAAGAAACTACACAAACGGCTGAACAACAAACAACTGAAAACATAACGGACATTTTTAACTGGGCAAATTTGGTAGATGGCATAAAAAATGAGCTAGACATAGAGCTATTTGTCTTTAACAAAAATTACACACCCTATACACTGCGACACGATAAAAATCTCGAGATGCAAATACGCGCGTTGTTTTTGTACGACATTCTAAATGACGTTGCTATGGGCGCGGGTACTGGGCTTAGTATTCACGAATTTGAAAAGAGCGATGGCGGGGAAGATATTTTGCTACGAACACGCGTCGCTAATGTAGGTAGAGCGGAAACGTTGCTGCATTTACTTGAAAAAGAGCGTAGCGACGTAGAGGAATTTAGTGAAGACGAGCACGAATTTAAACGTATAAAAGGTATAGTTGTGAAGTTTTCACCGAAAAGCGAGAACGCGAAAGTAAAACCGTTTTATGTTGCAAAAGCAGTGGCGCAAAGTAACGTGCTAAAGGGCACGGTTAGCTGGGAGCTGAATGGCGGCAAGTTTGAGCAATTTAAGGCAGACGTAGGAATTAAACTACCAGCAGATAATCAAGTGCTGGTAGTTGATGAAGATATATTCGTGTTTAACCAGAGTAAGTTTGAAAAGCTTTTCCAGTATGAATACAAAAAGCAATTGTTGGCTGATAAAAAGGTTGCTGAGATCGAAAAGGCCTACAAGCTAAGTTTTCCTGAAGGAGTCGACTTGCAGGCGCTGGTGCGCGATAAGAAAAATATTGTTAATAAACTGCAAAAACTTGAAATAGGTGCCGTTAGCCAAGAAAAGGCGATTGAGTATGCAGACGAAATGCAACTCGAGCTCATGAGCGATGAAAAAGACAACATCATTATTATGGATGGGAATGATCTGAGCATGTTTGTTAACCTGATTAACGAAGACTACATTACGAGTGCGATAACTGGTAAACGGTACGAAATAAAGAGTAAAAAATTGTTAGGCGAGCCTGACGGCGAAGCTCCCCGCGGATAACGAAACGCATATGTGGCTTTTCGGGCAGAAAAAAACTTCATCTGAAACGAAAATAAACCTGGTAACTGATATTTTGCCGCAGCGCGTTCGCGATCAAATCTACCACAACGATGGAATGGTGGATGCGCGTAGTATACGTGAGCTTATGGTGCCAGCCCGCTGTCAGCAGCGTTTTGGAGTGTACGCCACTCTAAAAGCAGCCAGCGGCGATATCGAACGCCAGGCAGCGGTGTTGACTGCGCTGATTGAAAAGCAGTTTGACTTTGATAGGATGACCTATGATGATGTTGAGCTGGTGTTGGCCGAAATGGGACACGGCCTAGGTAGGGAAGTAAATGTTAAAAAACTTGCTGAAATATCGCGAAAAGATTTTTCTAACTGGACCAGCAGTGCATGGGAGCAGTATAAGCGCAATGTTCCTGAGGCTATTGATGTATTTCTGCACGCATACACTACTGTAATCGCAATCGATGGAATTATGCGATGTGTGCGTGAAAAAAGACAGCGGCTTCACATCCTACTACCAAACGAGTTTGAATCTGCTAATGCATGTGTGGGGTTTTCTATTGCAGATAATGAATTGACGCTGCTAGCGCGTGATTTTCAGCGTCCTGCCGGTGCAGTTGTTGTTGACGACATTGAGAACACCGGCAAGGCACGCGAACAAGTGCATAAATTTTGGGGAGATAGCCCGTCGGTTGAATATAGAGCGCTAAGCTCTTCTGGAAATACTACGACGTAGGCTATTCGAACCGTACGATGACCCAGCCCCAGGGGCCGTTGTACCAGACATTTGCAGGGGGTGAAGGGTTGCTTGTAAACAGCGTTATGCCAGGGCAGTCTGGGCTATCAATTTTTCCAGTTGTTTGATTTTCCATGTTCTTAATCCATAAAACATAGTACGGACCTTTGGCAGCTGGGCAGCCGTTATCGCCAGCGTTGAATGTACGGTACCAGTAGCCTTTGGTTGCGACTGTTGGGTCTTTAGGGTCTTTGAAGCTCGTGTTGTTAATAACAGTTTGGAGGCTATTTAAAAATGTCGTGTCGGTGCTGACTTCGAACGTGCCGGAGCCAGGGTTGGGGTTGGCGGCTGGAAATACTCGATTGTAGGCGCGGTAGGTTGAAAGTGCGTCCATAATGCTTTTTGCATCAACAGCACGCTTTGTGTCGCGTGCACGTGATTGTGAGCCTGAATAGTACACAACACCTATCATCGATAAAAGAGCGATGAGGGCAATTGTGATGGCAAGTTCTACCAATGTAAAACCACTTACGCTTTTTCTCATAGTGTGATTGTAACAACGTACTGATAGGAAGTAAAGCCGGGCCGCATGTAGGCAGCATGGGGACCATTAGTATATACTTTCTAGAGAATGAATCAACAACTTGCACTGGAAATAATGCTTGATGGGCAGCACGTTTTTTTGACGGGAGCGGCAGGGAGCGGCAAAACCTATGTGCTAAATCAATTCATCGCGCTCGCAAAACACCAGGGTAAACACGTAAGTGTGACAGCAACCACTGGGTTGGCTGCATCGCATTTGGGCGGAACCACTATTCATAGCTGGAGCGGCATAGGAGTAGCTGATGAGTTGCCACCAAATTTTGCCGAACATTTAGCCAAAGGGCGACGAGAGATTATTGAAAAAACAGACGTGTTGATTATTGACGAAATAAGCATGCTGCATGATTTTCGACTCGATATGGTTGATGAAGTCTGCCGTATTGTACGTAAAGAACCAGATGTGCCATTTGGTGGCATACAAGTTATTATGAGTGGCGACTTTTTCCAGCTGCCGCCTGTCAATCGAGGCGCAAGTAGTGGTGGATTTGTAGTGAACAGCCGGGCGTGGCAAGAGATTGATCCAGTAATCTGCTATTTGGGTGAACAATATCGACAAGAAGATGGGATGCTACATGAGATTTTGACGGCAATGCGGAGTAAAGATTTGCGACGACGGCACGTAGAGGCGCTGATGGAACGGGGAGAATTTGCACCAGATGAAGGTGCAGTATATACCGAGCTTCACACGGTAAACGTAGATGTGGATACACAAAACGAAGCCCGTTTGAGAGACCTTGGAGGTGACGAAGTTAGTTATGAGCAAACCAGTACAGGCAGTGATAGCTATGTAGAAAATTTGCAACGCAGCGTGCTGGCACCAAAAGTACTGCGGTTAAAAAAAGGTGCTTTGGTGATGGCTGTGAAAAACAGTCTTGATAAAAAATATGTAAATGGCAGCCTTGGTACGGTGGTGGACTTTGATCCACGGAGTGACTACCCAGTGGTGCAATTTACAAATGGTCGAGAGGTGACGATGGAGCCTGATACTTGGGAGCTGCGCGATGGCGATAAGAAGCGCGCGAGCATAACGCAAATTCCGCTGCGACTGGCGTGGGCAATCACTGTGCATAAAAGTCAGGGAATGACACTTGATGCTGCGCTGATTGATCTTCGTAAAGCATTTGTTGAAGGTATGGGCTATGTGGCGCTAAGTCGCGTGCGTAGCCTGGAAACATTGTACCTGGCAGGAATAAATCGTATGGCGTTACAAATTAGTGAAGAAGCGCATGGGATTGATGCGATGCTCAGAGAGAAGTCACATGATGACGCCAAGACGCATGCTCATTTAGCAGCGAATGCGAAAACAAGAGAGGTAAACTCGCCAAAGAAAAAGAACGGGGCAAGTGGGTGGGCCGAAAAATTAGCAAAAATGCGCAAAGAACATCCAAATGCTTATATGCCATGGACTAATGAACAAGACGCACTACTAAAACAAGAATTTCAAAATGGTGTTGACTTACATACGCTTTCAAAACTGCTTGGTCGGCATGAGGGCAGTATAAAAATGCGGCTGCAGAAGCATTTTGGTGAAGATATTGCGTAGCCAGAGTACGCCAAGCTGAGTGCGCTACCATCAAACAATGGTAGCGCACTCAGCTTGGCGCTGTACGACCCCAGGTACATACGATATAATAAAGCTATGATAAAGCAGTCAAAACTGCGATTTCCGAGGAAGTTTTTGTGGGGAGCAGCAACTTCGGCGCACCAAGTTGAAGGAGGTAACCACAACCAATGGTCGGTGTGGGAACTTGAGAATGCGAAATCTTTGGCGATGCAGGCGGGGTATACGCTCAACGAGCTAGAAATTTGGCCTGACATCAAACGGCTTGCCACAACTCCTGGCAACTACGTTTCGGGGCGCGCCGTTGATCACTACCGCTGCTACGAAGCTGACTTTGACCTACTAAAAAAAATGAATTTAACCGCATTTCGATTTAGTATAGAGTGGTCGAGAATTGAGCCAGAAGAAGGGATGTGGGACAGTAAAGCAGTCCAGCACTATACGTCGTATATTGATGCACTGCGGGTTCGTGGGATTGAGCCCGTTATGACGCTGATTCATTTTACGCTTCCTGAATGGTTTGCAAAAAAAGGCGGGTTTGAAAAGCGTCGGAATATACGCTATGTGGTGCGTTACGCCGAATACGTGATGACGCAGCTTGGTAAAAATGTGCGATTTATTCTTACTATCAATGAACCGGAAATTTATGCCACCGAAAGTTACTTACACGCCAAGTGGCCGCCACAAAAACAAAACAAAACGCTATTTTTTAAAGTTCTGCAAAACCAGATAGCTGCCCACAATCGGATTGCACGAATGATTCACGGTCTAGCGCGCGGGCACAAGGTCTCCATTGCTAAAAACTCAGCCTTTTACTATCCGGGTGATAGCGCCACAATGACAAAAGTTACCAGCGCAGGTCTGCAGACTATGCAAGATGACTATGTGCTCAAACAAGTGATAAAGACCTGTGATTTTATTGGTCTTAATTATTATTTTAGCAATCGAGTGTACGGCAACAGAGTTCACAATCCTGGCCTGAAACAGAGTGACATGGCGTGGGATATGCAGCCAGAGAATATTGAATTTGTGCTAGAACGACTGTGGCGTAAATATAAAAAGCCGATTATCATCACCGAAAATGGCGTGGCTGATATGCACGATTCTGTAAGGAAATGGTGGCTTGCGCATACACTTGTTGTCATGAGCAACGCCATAAAAAACGGCGTGAAACTGCAGGGCTACCTACACTGGAGTTTGCTCGACAATTTTGAATGGGCAAACGGTCGTTGGCCAAGATTTGGATTGGTCGAAGTAAATTATAAAACGATGGAACGGCAAATCAGACCGAGCGGCAAATGGTTTGGTACAATAGTGGGGAAGCTACGAAAGGAATCTTGGTAATGACTCGACACACAAACATCGTCGTGATTGGTGGAGGCACGGGTACTCATGCCATGCTTGAAAGTTTGAAGCACTACAGTGATAATTTAACTGCGATTGTTGGCATGGTTGATGATGGTGGGAGTCAAGGCGTCTTGCGCAACGAGCTTGGTACCAGGCCACCGGCTGATGCCTGGAAATGTATGACGGCGCTCAGTGATTCGCCAAAACTTTCGGCACTTTTCAAGTATCGATTCGAAGAAGGTACGTTTAAGGGGCACTCAGTTGGTAATTTATTTTTGGCAGGCCTCGAAAAAATGGACGGAAACTTTGCAGACGCGCTGCAAACAGCCAGTGAAGTGCTCCGTGTCAACGGCCGGGTCTTACCAGCTACGCTCGATGATGTACGACTGATGATGCGCTGGAATGATGAGGACAAAGAGCTTCACGGTGAGGTGATTGTTGATGATGCGGTATTTGAACACGATCCGCGTAAAGCTGAGCTGCACATAGTGCCAGAAGCTATGGCAAATCAAGAAGCGCTTGATGCAATACGCGATGCCGACTTGGTAGTTATTGCACCGGGTGACATTTATACATCATTGGGGCCACTACTTGTCATACAAGGGTTTGGGGAAGCGCTAGCGCAAACAAAGGCACTCGTTACATACGTGTGCAATCTTGTCACGAAGCACGGCCACACCGATGGTTTTAGTGTGCTTGATCATGTGCAAGAAATTGAACGATTTGCTGGGCAACGAGTGGTTGACATGGTGTTCTATAATACCCAGATGCCGCAATCGAGCCAGGTAATGGCCTATGAAGCGGAGGACGCGCATGTCGTTACGTATGACAGTGATGAACTGATTCGACATGGGTATAAGGTTGTGCCAGGCAATTATCTCGGTGTGCCGACCCAAAAAGAAACCGCGGATGTTTTACCAGTCACGCGGGGATTTATTCGTCACGACACCAAAAAAATTGGAAAGGAGCTGCTACACGCCTATGAGGCGTGGGGAAAGGGGGAATGAATCGATGACACCAATTGAACACGAACAGGCACCACACAGTCGCGTTGTCGCCCTGATCGACGTTGATCGGACACTGATTAAATCTGATTATGTTTTTGGAGTAGCTATGCATGCAGCGAGACAACTTGGCTTAGACGAGGCGACTGAAGCAGAACTAACGAGGCGGGAGCAGGAAAACCAAGGTAATGCGTTTGACTATCTAGCTGAACTTAGTCGGTTGGCACCTAGTATCGATCATTCTAAAATAGTTGAACGAATTCTTGCTGACTACGAAGGGGTTAACGCCAGCGAACTGATGAGCAACGTTTTTGCACCTGGTGCGTTTGATCTTCTTGACGTAGTACATGAGACGTCTACCCGAGGTATGTTGCTGACGGCAGGTGGTGTGGAGACGCAAACCATGAAACTGCAGCTCGTCGAAAAACTGCTCGAACATATGGGTATGAAAATGTTTCCGTGGGTGATAGTGGATGATTCGCAGCAAGAGAAAACTGCTTTGGCAGCAAGTGTGTACGATGCTGACAGGCAAGAATTTGACTTTGTGGCTATGGCAAGACTTGGGAAGGCTTCAAGTGGTGTCGAGATGCCAGCGGCAACAGACGTTGAGTGGGTATATGTATTTGATGATAAAACAAGTAACACAGCACCAACACATTGCGATGCGGTGGTTGGCGTGCTGGTTGATCGGGCTGAGCGACAACCAGATGGTGAAGAGCGAATTCCTCTAGATGACGCGGCTCTATTACTACGTGATCTGGTACTGCGTTCTGACGCATAGTGCCACGTGAACCCACAAAAGAAGGGTGTGGTATCATGATGGCATGAGCACAAAAAAGAAGACACCTGCTGCACCTAAAGCAATTAAGTCTGCTAATAAGTCAAGAAAAATTACCTCGCGCGCGGTGGTGTTTACCACAGGTGCAGATGTGAAAACGGCACTTTTGATTGTTTCAGTGACAATCAACCTTTTTATACTTTGTTTGTGGGTGGCGCTGCAGGTTACATCATATTACGATCAGGCTCTGGTAAACTTTTTCATTCATCGTTAAGCCTAGTGGTAATTGATAAATAGTGGTGCGAGCTATGGCCGCACCACTATTTATGTGGGGGTGATAGTAAAACTGTGGAAAACTTGCACATTTATGTAAAAAATGTCAGAAAAGTACTTGCATGTGGGTGAAAGTGGGTAGTATAGTAGGGGTAGTGGAAAAAAGTGGGTAACCACCACCACGAAACAAACACCACTTAACAAATAACTATCAAAATTACACTCTTTCAAAAGAGGAACGCTACACGCGCAATGGACTATTTCGAACGCAAGCTCGACGACAAACGCCGGTTAACTATACCGACGGAGCTTCGCAATGAATTTGCCAGCGGTGTTGTTGTTACCCGGGGCTTCGGGTCGTATCTTCACCTATACCCCCAGCTTGTCTGGGACAGGGAAGTCGAACCTGCACTTGGTGGCAGTATCCTCGATGAAACGGTTGCGGACCTGAACGTTCGCTTCCGACGCGGTAAGATTGCAAGCGAACTCGACCAAAAGCAGGGCCGAGTGACCTTAGAGCAGCATTTGCTCGACTACGCAAACATCGATAAAGATGTGGTTGCAGTCCGTGCAGGTGTGTACTGGCGCATAGTGTCGCCAGCTGAGGCCGACACGCTATAGATAGTTATTGCTTGCTCGTTAACAACTTAAACACCTCGAGACCACCTATCTGGTAGCATGCGTTCGTGGAATGGACAACACATAAAACAAGTCTAGTACCTTCCTTCAAACACAACCTCCCAAAAAACTCCACCTCACACAACGAATTTTCTTTCTCTTAGGAAAATTCACCTATAAGTCTCTCAAAACCTGCTCGCAACTAGGAATATGAGTTATAACGTAACCCATCCACCACTGAGTAGGGAAGCTTATATACAAAAACAAACACATGCGAAAATAAACAGATTCATGCTGCCAGTTAGGTGATCTCGATTTTCGGCCATTGGCCGATGTGCCTGCTAGCCAGCGTAGCTGTCTACCCGCACATCTCTTTGGCTACTGCACGATTTTTATCTGTGTTGCTCGTGAACAGTACTGAAGTACAGCCCACTGCGCTACTCGATAAGAAATCGCACAGTTGCCCAAAGCCAATTGACCGAAAACCCTTGCTATTTTGCATATACATAACGTGCTATAGTGAGGGAGATGAGTAAAGAACATCCACCACAACATCAACATGTTCCTGTTCTTCTAGAAAAAACGCTGGAGTATTTGGCACCAAAGGAAGGGGAAACCTACCTCGACCTCACCGCTGGGTACGCTGGCCACGCAAAGCTTGTGCTAGAACATACAAAAAACTACTCTGGTGCGACACTGGTTGACCGCGATAGCATGGCTATCGACGCACTTGAACCACTCGCAAAAAAAGGAGTAACACTTGTTCATGCCGACTTTGTAACTGCCGCCACTAGGTTGGTAGCAGCAGAAAAAACATACGATTTGATTCTTGTGGATTTAGGGGTGTCATCACCACAGCTAGACTATGGTCATCGAGGCTTTTCTTTTACCCATGATGGTCCGCTTGATATGCGGATGGATCAGGGAAGGGGGAGGACGGCAGCCGATATTGTCAATCATGCTTCACGCACTGAGCTGGAGCAACTGATTATCAATTACGGCGAAGAACCACGTGGGTTTGCTCGGCGTATTGCCGAAGCAATTATCTCACACCGGCCGTTTACCACCACAAAAGAATTAGCCGACATTATTCTAGCGACGCATCGTGGCAAGTGGCAAAAAACCCACCCTGCTACGCGTACCTTTCAAGCCCTACGAATTGCGACGAACGACGAGTTAACGCAAATCGAACAATTGCTACCGCTGTTGCCAGAGCTGTTACGCCCTGGTGGACGGGCTGCTGTTATCAGCTTCCACAGCCTTGAGGATCGTCTTGTAAAGCGTTATTTCAAGGAACAGGCCGAAGCTGGCTACGAATCGCAGCTAACTATTCTCACCAAAAAAGCAATTGCTGGGGCAACTGACGACGTTCACAATCCGCGTTCGCGCAGCGCTAAGCTACGCGTCGCCGTGAAAAAATAAACAAAAACAAAGGAAGGGGACTGCTATGCCAATCCACATCCCGGTCCAAAACCAGTCTGACGTAGTGACGCAAGTCGCTGTACGACTGAAATAACTCCCATGGATTTACAAGCCTCGCCTTACACCAGGCGAGGCTTGCCAGGGTAGAAACAAACACATAAAAAACAAACACCACCTCATGTCATATCAACGAACCACCACCTATAACCGCCGGCAAACAGCTATGCGCCGCAACCAAAATACGGTTGCGTTTGCTTCAAGTATCAAACTCGGCCCCGTAACTCATACCGTGCTTGTCGCGCTTATGATTACCGTCCTTGGTTTGATATACTTAACGCAGGCTACCCGCACGACAAGCTACGACTACGAAGCGCAAAAAATCGATACGAAGATCGCAGAACTCACAAACGAAAAAACCGATTTAGAAGTTGAAAATGCTCGACTTACTGCACTTGAAACTGTCCGTAACAGTAGTGTCGCCAAAGCCATGCAACCCGCCAGCTCTACTGAGTTTGCGCAGTAGCTACTGCCGTAAGGTACCTAAGCAACGCGTATGAATAGTACTTATTCTCATTCTCGAGTTCGCACGCTCCGTCTGTTTTTGTACGGAGTTATTGGCATTTTGGTCCTGCGTTTGTTCTACATACAAGTCATTGAACACGGTAAATACGCAGTGCTTGCTCGAAATGAGCAGGTAAAAAGCCTCACCATACCAGCAAAACGCGGTGAAATTTATGCGCTTGATCAGGGCAAGCCTGCGAAGATTGTGCTGAATGAAGCAGTATTTACTGTGTTTGTTGACCCAAAAGAGGTAAAAGAGCCTGAGGCAATTGTGTCTGAGCTGCGTGCCATAGCTGGTGGAAATTTGGTGCGTAATGTTGATACGTTGGTTCGCGCAAAACCGGCTCGTTATCACGTGGTAGCGCGCAATGTTTCGCGTAAACAAGCAGATCTGCTGCAGCAAAAACACCTAGCAGGACTTGGTTTTCAGGAAGTATCACGCCGGGTGTATCCAGAAGCGACCATGGCTGCACAAACGCTCGGATTTGTTAATGCAGAGGGAAAGGGTCAGTATGGCGTCGAAGAATTTTTGGATGAAGAGCTTCGCGGTCGCGACGGTATGTTGAAGGCGGTGACTGACATCAGCAATGTACCACTGACGATTGGGAGAGATAACATCGATATTCCAGCGAAAAATGGCACGAATGTAGTACTGAGTGTTGATCGGAACGTTCAAGCCTATGTAGAAACGGCGCTGGTAAAAGGGCTGGAGCGCAGCGGCGCGAAATATGGCAGCGTAATTGTGATGAATCCGCAGAACGGCCAGGTAATGGCAATGGCAAACATGCCCACGTATAACCCCGGTGAATATAACAAGGTTACCGACGCCGCTGCATTCAACAATGGAACAATTTCAACACCTTACGAACCAGGCTCGGTTATGAAAACATTTACTGTGGCTACAGGGCTCGATAAAGGCGTTATTGAGCCGACGTCTACGTATGTAAATAATGACTCGATTCGCGTAGAAGACCGCACGATAGGCAATGACTCAAAGGGGCAAACGGGTACGATTACAATCCAGCATGCCCTCAATTGGTCGCTAAACACTGGGATGGTGACCGTAGCACAGCGGCTTGGTAATGGTTCGAGCATTACACCGACAGCTCGCCAGACTATGTACGATTACTTTCATAATCGATTCGGACTCGGGCAGCTGACGGGTATTCAGGTAGCGGGGGAAGCAAAGGGACAAGTGTATGCGCCAAATAGCCCACAGGGAAATGCGGTGCAGTATGCCACAATGTCATTTGGTCAAGGCATGAATCTTACTATGGTTCAGGTGGCGAGTGGCTTTTCGTCTATCGTCAACGGTGGTCGTTACTACGCACCAACACTGATTGCTGGTGCAGTTGATGCTGATGGTGCATTTACGGCAGCCCCAGATCCAAAACCACTGCGTCAAACAATATCGCCACAAGCCTCTGCAAAAGCAAAGCAGATGATCCATGATGCTAGAGCGGCATTCTACAATAAGAATGACAAGAAAGGCTACGACGTTGGTGGCAAGACGGGAACATCGCAGACGCTCATTAACGGATCGTATGAAAACAGTCAAACAGTGGGAAGCTATTTAGGGTACGGTGGTAGCAATACCACACCTCGATATGTCATAATGGTACAGGTATCAAGCCCAGGAAAAAATATGGAGGGGAATACCGATGCTATGCCGATATTTACTGACATTTCTAACTGGATGATTGACTACTTAAAATTACAACCGCAAGGATAACATGAAACACTATTTAGACCCCGCAACAATGCAAGAAGCGTATAGCACGATCGTTTTATTGGGAGTCGCATCATTTGTGCTTGCTATGGCACTTACGCCGGTATATACCTATGTGGCATATCGTTATCGCTTTTGGAAGCGACAGCGCACTACAAGTGTAACGGGTGAAAACCTGGAAGTTTTTACTAAGCTCCACGCCAACAAGTTTAAACGTTCCATCCCGACGATGGCTGGAGCAATTGCGGTATTCGCAATCACTAGTATTACACTGGCGTTCAATCTCGACCGTAGTCAGACGTGGCTGCCGCTTGCGGCGCTGGTAGGGGGTGGGGCAGTGGGCCTGCTCGATGACATTATTAATCTTCGTAGCAATGGACACGGCGTAGCAGGGCTACGATCGAGCTTTAAGTTTCTCATGATCATTGCTATTGGTAGTGTGCTTGGCTGGTTTTTCTACCAAAAACTTGGGTTCACCGCAGTGTATGTGCCATTTTACGGCTCAGTCGATATTGGCTGGTTTATTGTGCCGCTCTTTGCATTTGTCGTAACAGCAACCGGGAATGCTGTGAATATCAGTGATGGACTGGACGGACTTGCAGGTGGACTTGCGGCTGCAAGCTATGCAGCGTTTGGCGTGATAGCATTGCTGCAAGGCCAATTTTTGCTGGCTGGATTCTGCTTCACGGTTATTGGTGCGCTGCTTAGCTATCTTTGGTTTAACATCCATCCGGCGCGCTTTTTCATGGGTGATGTCGGGAGTTTTGCCTATGGGGTGAGCCTAGGTGTTGTAGCAATGCTGACAAATTCACTGTTGCTTCTGCCAATCATTGGCGCGCTTTTTGTGGTTGAAGCTGGTTCAAGTCTGCTGCAGATTGCGTCCAAGCGCTTGCTGGGTCGTAAAATCTTCATTTCAGCGCCGATTCACCACCATCTCGAAGCGAAAGGCTGGCCTGAAACCAAAGTTACTATGCGGTTTTGGGTGATAGCAATGGTGTGCGCCTACGTGGGAGTACTCATTGCTGTGTCTGGAGGTCATATTTAATGGACCGTCTTGCAAGCCGCATAAAACCACAGGGTAGTGGCGTCCGCAAGCACCGCGCCGACTATCAAATTGTTTTGTTTATGGGTATGCTCATGCTGTTAGGGTTGATTGTTATGTATGCGATCGGACCACAGCGTGCGCACGTGCTCAATTCATCGTACGGCACTGATTTCTACTCGGGCACCTACTTTTTTGTTAAGCAAACAGTTAGTTTGCTTCTAGCACTGGTAGCGTTTTTTGTTATGGCCAAGGTGCCGTACCGTTTCTTGCAAAAATATGCTTGGCAATTGTTGCTGGCGGGCTTTGCCGCATCAGCCCTATTGGTGCTGGTAGGGAATATCGGTAACAGCGGGTTGGCACAGTGTAGTCTTGGGGCATGCCGATGGTTTAATTTAGGCCCTTTAGGAAGTCTGCAGCCTGCTGAATTTTTGAAATTTGCACTGCTTATCTTTATGGCTGGATTTTTAGGTGCACGAGCACGAGAAGGCAAGGTGAACGATCTTCATGCAACGATCATACCAGTAGGGGTAATTTTGCTTGTAGCGGTGATATTTGTAATTGGATTTCAAAAAGATATGGGTACGGGTGCCGCGCTGTTATCGATCGTAGTTGCGATGATGTTTGCAGCGGGCATTGACCTACGGCTTGGGCTTATTGGAGCCGTCGTGTTAGTGCTTGCCGGCGTGCTTCTGATTATCATTGCACCTCACCGTATGGAACGCATCAGTACGTTTTTGGCAGGTGATACCACCAATGTAAGAGACGCTGACACCTATCACATTGCTCACGCCAAGATTGCCATTGGCAGTGGCGGATTGGTGGGTGTGGGTATTGGTAATAGCGTGCAGGCGACGGGCTATTTGCCAGAAGCAATCAATGACTCGGTATTTGCCATCATGGGTGAAACATTTGGATTTGTTGGGCTCGTGGTGATTCTTAGCTTGTTTGCTGCGCTGTTGCTACGCATTTTAAATGTCGCCGATCATTTGCCTGATATGACATCACGACTACTGGCAGTTGGTGTATTTGGTTGGCTTGGAGCGCATGTTGTTCTGAACGTGGCAGCTATGACGGGCTTGATACCGCTGACTGGCATCACATTGCCGCTACTCAGCTTTGGCGGTACGAGCATGGTATTTATTGCCGGCGCAATAGGCATTGTTTTCCAGCTGTCGCGCTACACGCTACATGAACTAGAGTCAGAAAGGAGCACGTCGTATGAGAATTCTCGTAGTCGGCGGGGGATCAGGCGGACACGTTACGCCAATCGCCGCGGTGCTTAATGCACTTGAACTAACAAGTCATGACGAAGTTAGATTCTGGTGTGATACAGGCTTTAGAGCGCAAAGTGAAACAATGATGGCACGAGTAAAAGCGCCGGTGCGCATAGAGACAATCTGCGCTGGAAAATTGCGTCGATATAACTCACTGACTGCCTGGCAGCATCTCACTCAATTTCGGGCTATTGTATGGCCAAATATTCGTGATGGTGTGAAAGTCGCAGTGGGCGTGGTGCAGAGTTTTTGCAAGCTGCTCATTTGGCGCCCGGATGTTGTGTTTTGCAAGGGCGGGTTTGTGTGTTTACCTGTTGGTGTGGCAGCACGTGTGCTCCGCATCCCACTTATTATTCACGATTCTGATGCGCATCCAGGATTAACAAATCGTATCTTAGCTAAGTGGGCTACAAAAATTGCCACTGGCGCGCCGCTTGAGAACTACTATTACCCAGCACACAAAGCCGTATTTGTCGGAATCCCTATCGATGAGCAGTTTACACCGCCATCGAAGCAAGCACAGCAGACTGCTAAAGCACATTTGGGATTTGATAGTGATGCGCCCCTCACGCTTATCACTGGAGGTGGTTTGGGGTCAAATGACATGAATATGGCGGTCGTCGCTACACTCGAACAGCTTCTTGTTAGCACACAGGTGCTACTTATAACGGGAATGCACAACTATGAATCGGTGCATAAGGCTACGAAGCATTTGCAGACACCTCGGCTCCAGGTGCATGGATTTTTGAGCGAAACGATGATTGATGCAATGCAGGCTGCCGATGTCGTAGTGAGTCGAGCGGGTGCTACCGCACTATTTGAATTATCGGCGTTGGCAAAACCGACAATTTTAGTACCCAATCCTTACTTAGCGGGGGGGCATCAAATAAAGAATGCCAAGATGTACGAAAAAGCTCAAGCAGCTGTTGTGGTAGATGATGGCGCTATGAATGAAAACCCTGAAATTTTGCTGCGCAGTATTACGGAACTGTGCAACAATCGCGAGAAGCAACAGCAACTTAGCGCGGCAATCCATCGCTTTGCCAAACCAAATGCCGCCAAAGACGTAGCCAAGCTGATCCGTAGCAGTAAGGTGCGTGCAAAATAAGGTCGGCCCCTGTACAATAGTGCTAGAGCTTTGATAATGAAAAAACTATTTGGTAAAAAACCTGCTGAAGATATGCCGCGTCGGCGGTCATTTGATGATGTCGCCAAGCAGTCAGATGTTGAAGTGCCAGCACTTCCTACCTATCGGCGCAATCGTACCATTACAGGTAGCTCATCGGCTCAGG
This sequence comes from uncultured Candidatus Saccharibacteria bacterium, assembly GCA_964537815.1. Lineage (GTDB taxonomy): Bacteria > Patescibacteriota > Saccharimonadia > Saccharimonadales > Saccharimonadaceae > UBA1020. The sequence continues at coordinate 49,573 of CAZIDJ010000002.1, forward strand.
TCGCGAGCAGTAACGAGTTGAACGCCGAGCTACGTTCACCGCGTGCGCATGTACACCATTTATCACGACGCCGCCGAACGGTGTTTGGGCATTTTACGCTTGCACTATTGGCCGGACTAGGCCTCTACATTTTAATGAGTCAAATGATCGCTTCGGTGGCAGTGAGTGCTGGTTCGGCTACTTTACTACCAGAACGTCAAGCGCAGTATACAAACAAAATTACAAGTTACTTTGAACGGAACCCACTTGAGCGACTACTGTTTAACGTCAGCGAAGAAAAATTGCTGCGCTATGTGGCCAGCGAGTACCCTGAGATTTCAAAAGTACATCTCGATACAAGCGGCATCTTTGGGCGCGCACAGGCCTATATAAGCTTGCGTACACCTATTGCCAAGTGGTCCCTGCGCGGAGTCAACGAATTTGTTGACCAGCAAGGCGTAGTATTTGCCTACAATGGCTACGCCGCACCCACTTTGCAGATTGTCGATTCTACCGGTGCAACAACAGCCAGTGGCTTAGTCACCAGCAACCGATTTCTGGCATTTGTGGGACGCGTCGTTGGTGCTGTTAAATCTCAAGGCTATACCGTTACTGAAGCAACCATCCCTCCGCTTACTACTCGTCAACTTGAGGTAAAAGTAGACGGCGTGCCATACCGTATAAAGTTTACGCTGGACCGATCAGCGGGTGAGCAGGCCGAAGATATGGCACGCACTATCACATTCCTAAAGGGGAAGGGAGCAAGTCCAGCATATCTCGATGTTCGCGTTGAAGGCAGGGCAGTCTACAAGTGATCCTACCCGCCCTAGTGGATGGTGTTCTATTTTTGTTCTATTTATGAAAAAAAATATATAAAAATACAAAAACGAAAAAATGCAAATAGTAGGGAACATCGAAAAAGAGTAGTGGGGGAATAAAATAGAAAAAATGCAAATAGCTGTGAAAACCAACGTGATTTGTGGAAAACTGTGCAGCGACACGCGCGTCACGTTGTAGAAAATGACAACACTGGCTCACGTGTGCGGGTATGGAGTCAAGCTAGTAGATATAACTGCAGTGAGCTACAGAATGTAAGTAAGTAGTACTTAAACTTGTGATAGTATCGGCATATCGCCAAAAACTCCCCCGTTTGGGATGTATAGTGAATCATCTTTGTGGCCATATTCTAATGACGTAAAAGAAACATTGTGCGACGTATAATCTATCGAACGAATTTAGTACATAGTGCGCTGCCCTTGCATGTATTCACGCCCTATTTTTCTAGCTTTGTGCTCTTCTCGCTTATTTGTATGTGCGTTCTCCTATTTTGCTTGCATAGTTTTAAATTTTATGTGCCTACACGCAATTTTTCTTATGCGTATATATACATGTCTAATCTGTGCCACCTCTGGTAACATTCGATCAAGTTCTATTTTTGTTCTATATTGTATTACAGAGGCAAACTAGTTCTATAACAGGGGTCGCTACAACTCAACGTAGGTGCTCATCTGTATCGTCGTGTTTGGAGGCAATCGGTAGTAATCACTCGCGTTCATGGCGTTACGGGCCATAAACAAGTATAGGTGCTTTTGCAAGCCGGGCATCACAGTATTGGCTTCGATAACTGGTTTCTGCTGTGACACGAAGTATGTTGCAGTGTACGGATTAAAATCAACCTCAGAACTGTACATACGGGCCTGTTCGAGTGCTTTGGGTACATTAGGTTGGTCCTTAAAGCCAAACTGCAGTGTAACATGACTTATGCCGTCGGATTGGTTTTGCAAATCATCGAACTTGACCTGCTGAGTATTTGGTACATGGGGTTGGTGGAGTGTTTCTACCGTAACAACAACGACTTTTTCGTGGAGTTCATGCAGCTGATGAGCACTTGCTTCAAGGGCAAGGGGTGCAAATCCGTTGTGACTACCCAAGTACACCGCATGGCCGGGGAGGCGGGCGAGCTTCTTCCCTTTGATCGATCGAGCAAAATCCTCAAGTGGCTGCTCCTTTCGATGACGCTCACGGGTAACAATTTGGTGGCCGCGCACCCAGGTGATAAGCAAGACGCCAGTGATGGCAGCAATACCGAGTGGCAGCCAACCGCCAGAGATGAGCTTCGTGCTGGTAGATGCAACAAACAGGCCGTCAATAGCCAGGAAAGATACCGCTAGACTACTGGTCGTTAGGAGGTTTGCCTGTTTCACGCGAGCTAATACCGCAACGAAAAGTAGAGTATCAACAAGCAGCGCGCCACTTACTGCCACACCGTATGCGTTGGCAAGTTTAGCGCTCGATCCGAATAGTATGACAATCATACATACGATTCCACCTAGTAGCCAGTTGAGCACAGGAATGTATACCTGCCCTTCTGTTTTGGTTGAAGTATACCGTACAAGCATTCTTGGTGCGTACCCAAGCTGAATTGCCTGGTGTGTCAATGAGAATGCTCCTGCTATGACCGCTTGGGATGCGATTACTGTGGCTAGTGTAGCAATTATTACTACAAATGGCTGCACAGCTTCAGGGTACAGCAGGTAAAACGTGCTGTGAATGGCCCCGGGGTTCGAAAGCAGTAGAGCTCCCTGCCCCATGTAGTTTGCGAGTAGTGCGGGAAACACCACCAGGAACCATGCGCGCCAAATTGCTGGCCGACCAAAGTGCCCCATATCTGCATACAGTGCTTCAGCGCCAGTGACGGCTAGTACAACTGCGCCCAGCACAATGAAGCTGGCAAATGGGTAGGACGCAATGAATATCACAGCTGGGTGTGGCAGCAAGGCTTCTAAAATACCAGGATGTTGAACAATATGTGCTACTCCTCCGAGTCCCATTATCGCCAGCCATAGCACCATGATAGGCCCAAAAAGCCGTCCAATTGCCCCACTTCCACGTGACTGCAAAATAAAAAGCCCCGCTAAAATTGCGAGCGTACTTGGCACCACCCATGCGCTCAGACCAGGTTGGACCAGTTGGATCCCTTCTACAGCTGAAAGCACTGATATGGCGGGCGTGATAACGCTATCACCGTAGAATAGCGCCATGCCAGCCAGACCTACGGTTACGAGGAGCCACTTATTCTTGGGGTGCATAGACGCCTTTTGGAGCAGTGCCACTAAAGCTATGATGCCCCCTTCACCTCTGTTGTCTATACGCATAATGCCCATGAGGTATTTAACCGACACAACAAGAATGAGTGCCCAGACGATGAGCGAGATAACTCCATAGATTGTAGTGTGAGTGAGCGGTAGCTTGCCGGCCCCGAATGCTGCCGGCAGTACATAAAGCGGACTAGTGCCGATATCACCAAATACGACGCCAATTGCACCCAGGACTAGACTGGCGCGAGTTGCCTTCCCCACTTTCATATTCGTAGTATAACAAAAGCACTAGCGCAGTGACAGTAGCGTGTCGTCTTTTGATGACGCGGCTTTCGGCGCTTGTGGCGGCGTTGAAGGAGTTTCCTCGGTGCTAGATGGTTTCTTCTTGCGACTTCGCGTGCGCTTTTTCTTCGGGGGTGCATCAGGAGCTGAAGTAGCAGTCTGCGCCGGGCTAGGATCTGGACCGCCCGGTGTTACAACGTTAGTGTGTGCATTGATTGGCCAGTTTGCCGCCTGAGCGTTACTCTGCGGAGTAGGTTTTTGGCTGCCACCCATCATTAGTTCAGATATCTCAGCTTCAACTTCTGCCCTGTCACGACTGTATCGATGGCGTGTTTGTTCAATAATATGGGGCGTATTGTTAGCCTGCGCTGGCGGCAAATTGAGCGTGCGACCGCTAAATGCCGGAGTTTTCTCACCGCCAATCACCATGTTGATAACAAAATTTCGATTATGCATTTGAAGGAGGTCGAGTGCTTCAAAATTTGGCTCAAACTGTTTTGAAAGTATAGGTGCATCATCAGCTGATACGCGGAAGCAAATCATGGTTCCAACGTTGCCAAACACCGCATCGCGCACTGTTTCAGACATCTGGCTAATGTACTGGTTGGCCACTGTCAAATTGAGCCCATACTTGCGCGCTTCAGATAAAATAGTCGCAAAACTATCGGTGGCAAAGTTCTGAAACTCATCAACATATAGATAGAATGGGCGTCGATCTTCGATGTTTGGGATGTCCTGACGGCTCATAGCGGCAAGTTGGATTTTGGTGACCAAAAACGAACCAAGGATTGCAGCGTTATCTTCACCAATCAAACCCTTCGAAAGATTGACAATCAAAATTTTGCCCTCGTCCATAATTTGGCGAATGTTGAAAGTGCTTTTTGGCTGGCCAATGATGTTACGAATAACTGGGTTGGCGGTAAATGCCCCAACCTTGTTGAGTACTGGCGCGATGGCCTCGGCTTGGAACTTGTCATTCCAGCTGGCAAACTCGATGTTCCAAAACTGCAGTACCACTGTATCAGTACAGGTTGCCAGGACCTCTTTGCGAAACTTCTTGTCGGTGAGCATGCGAGTGATATCAAGCATCGTGGTGTTGGGGTGGTCGAGCAGTGCCAAAATAGTGTAGCGCAAAATGTACTCCAAACGTGGCCCCCAGCTTTCACCAAACATGCGCTTTAATACGCCAATCACCTCTGATGAAATATTGGTTTTTTGGTTTTCATCGGTTACTTCGAGTGGATTAAATCCGAGCGGGTGCGCTGTGTCCGCCGGATTAAAGTACACCACGTCATCAATTCTGCTACCAGGTATGAATTTCATGTTATTGACGGCAAAATCGCCGTGCGGGTCAATAATAGCGTAGCCGTGATTGTGAAAAACATCGCTGAGTGCGAAGAGTTCTAACAGACCGCTCTTCCCTGCTCCAGTTTGTCCAATGATATATACATGTCGCGAGCGGTCGTAGCGCAGCATGCCAAACTGGTGCGATATGCCTCGGAAATTAGTAATACCAAAGGCCGAAATATTCTCGTCGATTGCATCGTTACCGGTAATAACCGGCAGCTTTGAAGGCGGTTCAGCTGTTTTACTACTTGCCCACACGATGTTTGGTGTTTCTACGTTCGTGTGCGGCAAATGGAAAACACTGGCCAGCTCTTCGATATTGAGTACAAAGCCTTTATCGGTGAAACTCCTGGAAGTATAGCTTGCTAATGCTTCTTTGTTGAAACTGGCACCGTAAGCTTTAAACCCGTTCAGGTTGGTGCTGTTAAACTGCTTGAACGTACCAACAATCGCTTGCATCTGCAGCTTAGCGTTGGTTTCGCTTTCACCCAAATACGCCAGGCGAATTTTTACTTGGTAGCCAAGTTTTGTGGCCTTTTTTTCGGCTTCAGCTATGCGAGTTTTTTCTCGTTCTGATAGTATTTTTTCACCTGTTGCTGTGGTGCCTTGTTCTGGCGGTTTCCATAGTGCTTCAAAAAAGCTTGCGAGCCAACGGCCGTCTATGCTGCCGCCGCCAAACAACGCATTGAAGGGGTTGCCACCCTTCACCGATTGTATCCAGCGATCGCTCGCACGGTGCCATTCATCGGCAATCGGCCGGACCAACACTTGCACCCATAGTTCTTCACCGGTGCTCTCTAGCTTAGCAAGTGTTCCGGTGATGCCAGCAAGCGGGTCGACTTCAAAGCTCTGAAATGTCTTGATTGGCAAAAATTCGCTTTCAGTTAAGCGAATTTCATTCGTATAAATAACACGGTGTTGGCGTTCATGCGATGTGTAGTCTTCATCGGCAGCGTGAATTTGTACCGTTGGGTACTGCGAGTAAATTTGACCCTCGACAAAGCCCTGCAGAGCCTTTGGAACCCATACATAAAACCGTATTTGCCCGTTTACGCTGGCAATTTCAAAGCTCAAATGTTCTTGCACGCCGCGTGCACGGCGAAGCTCTGACTTATCACGCAAAATACCGTGCAAACTCGCAAATAATTGTTCGGCGGCTAGCTCAGATTTATCATTAGCCTTTGGGATTTCGAGTACTAATAACGTGCTTTCAATCGGTCCAACCTGTTGTAGCTCGGCTTTTTGAAAATTACGCCACGCCAAGCCAAGCAAGACCAGCGTGAGTGGAATCCAGATGTACCACTGGAGTAATAGTTCAAGTAGTGCCGAAAAAATGCCCATAATTTTCTTTTTCTATTGTCCCACCTCTAGCGTGCGTTTGCAAGTGACTACTGCTGATGCAGTATGCATGCCGCCAGTAGTTACTTTGTTTCTGCAAGTGTATAGGTTGCTTTCGAAACGCGTTTGAACTGTGGCTTGCTCTGCAGGTTCAACAGAATAGTCGTTTCCTTCACTTGGCGGCTTTTTAGAACCCGCTTGACAATCTCATCGCGGTGAAGTGGCTCACCAGCCTTCTTTAGTACATCAGTAATGATATCGCTTACTGTACCCTTGCTATAGCCCCAAGCATCAAGCGCGTAAATACCGCGGCCAATTAACACAAAGCGCTTGTCTTTGATAAGTTCATTGTGAATCGCCTGCGTGGTAACGTCTTTTCGCTTAAAGTCGCTTCCCTTTATGCTCTTTGCGATTTCACTAAAGTGCATTGGCTTGCCGTTTTCGGCCAAAATAACATAAATTTTATCGCGAATGTTCTTTGGGTTCACCGTCGGCCACTTCGTAAGGCCCCACATGTCTTTGAGATGTGCCAGTTTTTTGCTGATGCTGGCGAGCGCCCGTACGTGGTCAGGGTGTTCGTAGTTTAGCTTGCCGTGTAGATCTTCGCCACTAATTGGTTCGCCGTGAGTTTTGATAGTCTTTAGGATTGTATCAACACCAGCTCGCAGCTTTTTTTCGTCGCCGTGTTCGGCAATACCTACACCATGGTGATAGGTGTCGTTTTCGTTTACAACTGTAAGCTTTGGTGATAGTTCAGCCAAAAATGCTACACGAGCGCGCTCAAGGCTGTCGCTCGTCTTGCCAACGACGCGATCGGCTAAATCACTTACGCGAGCAACGCGACCATTTTCAGACAAGTGACGAACGAGTGTGCGCTCAGCGTCACGAATTGCAGGAACTTTGCCATCTTCGGCAGCAATCTTAAGACGAATCAGAATGGCTTTTTCAAGCTGACGAACACGCTCACGAGTAATCCCAAGCAGCTCACCAATTTGTTCGAGCGTTTCTTTGCGATCAAACAGACCAAAACGTCGGGTTATAATTTCACGCTCGCGGTCTTGCTCGACAATTGTAAGCACATCATCAACAGCCATCTTCAGCTCATTTGCTGCGCTTTGTTGTACGTCTTCGCTCATAGTAAATCGATGTGCCTCTCTGCCCCACCTGCGGTTAATCTAGTATCTATAACGATTTGTTCAATTATAGAACAAATTTTTATTAATGTCAAACACTTTTTATAACTAAAATGTGATTAGCTTTATTATAGCACATACTAGACGCTTATGGTAAAGCATGAAATTGGGCTTTTTTTCCACAGGTTTTGTTATTAGCCTCATCCTGAATATAAATACATGTCAAAAAACGAGGTGCTTCTACCTCTGTAATATAGTATTCCTCGTAGCAGTACGCAGTCTTCGTGCATCACGGGTAGTGAAGGTCTGGGTCGGCAGGACACGGGCCCTGTACCGGTGTTTTGTCGGTAGAAGTAGTGTGATACACAATGTCGCCAAAGTTAGCCGCAACACCTTCCAGGCAGTATTTAGTACCAGTATTTTCGATTGGAATGTAGGTCGGTTCTGGGAGTGCAACTTGTTTTTTGGGCACCACCACCGGCCAGTAGCCACCTTGTGTACCAAAGACGCTCACTATGCTGGCCTGCGCGGCGTCACATACCGCTCCACACGTCAGCACAAACTCAGATTGCTGAATTGTAGGACCATGCAGTAACACATTTGTGCTTTGGGTGCCCTGTATATGAAAATTATTGCCCGCAAACGAGCACGCGGTGTTGTACGTCGTGCCATTTGCAACAGTTGGCATATATGAATTGCAGGAATTTAGCAGCAGCTGAGCGTTCTCATCAGGGGTGAGGCTAGTGTAATACGGTACTTGCTGTGAGTTGGTTTTAAATTTCATGGCTACGATGGGTGACGCTGCGAAGCCAGTCCCTGCTAAGTTTGAAGGGTAGTAATTGTTGCTGTTCTTGTAGCGCTCCAGACCACCGGATGCTTCTAGCAGATCATGCTGAACCGCTTTATCGGCAAAACTGCGCTGCCATGAGCCATACCCCATATAACTAACGGCAGCCAAAATAGCAATCACGACAATGATGACGAACAGCTCTACCAAAGTAAACGCAAGGTGTCGCTTCATAGATTTATTGTAGCATAAGCGACATACGTCTAACGTGGCTATCTATAGAGGTGTTACGATCGAACACTTCTAGCGGATCAGTTGTTTACCCTAGTGTCTAGCCTTACTTCTTGCGCTTAGGTATGCGGCGTTTTGGTTTAGACGGTGCCTCGGCGAGCATTGCTTTGGCTTTGTCGTGGGTAATGGCCTTCGGATCGTCGTCTTTGGGTACTTTTACGTTCGTTTTTCCATCGGTCACATAGGCACCCCAGCGGCCGTTTAAGACTTTTATGCCATCGCCAAAATCGGCAATGTTCTTTTCGGCTTCTGCCTTTAACTTGGCTTCGTAGAGTTCGAGTGCTGTTTCGAGCGTAATTGTGTGCGGGTCTTCGGGTTTTATGCTTACAAATAGCTTGCCAACCTGAATGTACGGGCCAAAACGGCCAACATTGGCTTTGATGACTTGGCCATCAGCAGTCTTGCCTACCGTTCGCGGTAATTCAAAGGCGGTCAGCGCCTGTTCTAGGGTCACCGTATCGATGCGGGCACCCTTTGGCATAGGAGCAAATTCAGGCTTTTCGCTGCTTCCTTTTTCGGGGTTTCCAAGTTGTAGCATGGGGCCAAACCTGCCAAACCGGGCTAAAATTGGTTTGCCAGTTTTAGGGTGGGTACCTATTTCGCGGGCTTCGCCTACCGTGCTGCGGTCAATATCACCAGATTTTTCGATCAGCTTGTGGAACGGGTCATAAAATTCCTGCAGCATGGTGTTGCGAGCAAGCTTGTTTTCGGCAATATCATCGAAGTGTTCCTCGACTGCAGCTGTAAAGCCGTAGTCGACGACTTGTTCGAAGTGGGTACCCAAAAAGTCGGCAATGAGTTCGCCGGCGGGGGTAGGAATAAGTTTTCCCTTGGTCGAGCCAGTTTTTTCTTCGACAATCTCGCGAGTGAGCAATTCAATTTCGTTCCCGCCTCGTGTCACCCGCTTAGCGCCATCTTCATGCTCCTCACTCCCTACTCCGTACTCCTGCGGCGATAGCCGCAATACAACAACTTCGCGCGGTTCGCCTTCGCCCTCTCCGCGTTCCACGTAGCCACGAGTTTGCACAGTGTCAATGATGGTCGCGTACGTGCTAGGGCGTCCGATACCGAGTTCTTCGAGCTTTTTGACCAAGCTTCCTTCGGTATAACGGGCTGGTGGGCGAGCAAAAACTTGACGAGCTTCTACGCCTGATGGTACCAGTGAATCGCCAGAACTTATGGCAGGTAATAGTTCATCCTTGCCACCTCCGTATACTCGCAGGAAGCCATCGAATACAACAACTTCGCCCTTTGCTTCAAATAGCAGGCTAGTACCGCCTTTTCGAACAATTCCATCAGAGAGACCGTTTCGCTCCGGCGCGCTCTTTGCTCCTGGCAGGAGCGCGTCGGGCTGCACTTCGCCTATAGTCTCTCCTCCTGAATTGTTCGAACGGCTATCAATACGCACCGAAATAGTGGTTTTTTCCAGCTTCGCAGGTGCCATTTGGCTCGCCAGCGTGCGGCGTCGAATTAAATCGTAGAGCTTCTGGTCGTATTCGTTATTGCTGGCTGTTTCAAGCGTCATATCAGTTGGACGGATCGCCTCGTGCGCTTCTTGGGCGCTGGTGTTCTTGTTTTTGTATTTACGCACCGTACTATACTCTGGCCCGTAGAGCCGCTTTATATAGTCTGTTGCAGCGGCGATTGCCTGTCCGCTCAGGTTCACGCTATCAGTTCGCATGTAGGTTATTTTACCGGCCTGATACAACTTTTGGGCGGCGGCCATAGTCGCCTTGCTGCCATAGCCCAGCTTGCTGTTGGCCTCTTGCTGCAATGTACTCGTGGTAAATGGCGCGCTTGGGGTGCGCGTACCAGGATTTTTTGCAATATTACTCACACTAAACTGGGCATCTCGCAAGCTTTCCAAGAATGCCTTTGCCTCAGCCTCGCTGTCAAAACGTTGGTTTAGCTCGGCTTTAAACTCTTGGTTATCGTGTAAAAACAGTGCTGTAACCTTAAACTGGCTGCTACCTTCAAAGGCACGGATTTCTCTTTCACGCTCTACTAATAGTCGCACGGCAGGGCTTTGCACGCGCCCGGCACTTTTACCGCCCGGTACTTTTTGCCACACTACAGGGCTTAGTTCAAACCCTACGATGCGGTCTAATATTTGACGTGCCTGCTGAGCCTGCACCAAATGCATGTCGACGGTTCGCGGTTCTTTTATCGCTTTTGTAATGGCATCTTTGGTAATTTCGTGAAACACAATACGATTGGTTTTGGCTGGGTCAAGTCCGAGCACTTCGCATAGGTGCCAGGCAATCGCCTCCCCTTCGCGGTCTTCATCGGTTGCTAGCCATACTGTTTCGGCAGCCTTCACAGCTTTCTTCAGTTCGGCAATTACCTTCTTTTTCTCGGGGTCCACTTCATAGGTGGTCTTAAAACCATTTTTTACATCGATCGGCGGCGTGCCATCCTTAGTTTTTTTCACGATACTGCGAATATGGCCAATGCTTGAAAGCACCTTAAAATCTTTTCCAAGGTACTTTTCAATGGTTTTGGCCTTTGCAGGGCTCTCGACGATGACTAAATTTTTGCTCATATATATCTATTGTAGCTAAATACAGTTGCCTATACTACGCGGACGCTTGCTAAAATGCAAGTAAGTAGAGTTTTACGACGTACCAAAAAGTCTTGACACAGAGGCTGCAGGGTGTAGCATTAGAAGTATATCGGTACCACGTGAGGTGCCAGATAAAATAGACAGCTAAAAAGGAGCAACATATGAGCATCGATAGCGATCCGTTTCGTAGAACTGGTGAACGGAGTACATCGCCAGATAGAGTATTGCTTGTAGGAGGACTAGGAGTAGTAGCGCGCCAGGCTGCCGAGCTACCGGGTATTGAGCGACCAGACCCAACGCCCCGCGACCGGTATATTGGCCCTATAGATCGGCCTCACTACACTGTTCCCCGCGACCCAGAAATTCCCGTTAAGACTGTTCATGTTAAATAATAATCTAAAAGAGAAATTTCTCTCTTGATAAACGCATCATCGCAAAGTCCACTGGTTAGCCCCAAGGGCGCGGATGGTGCCGGCGATTTCGAGCATGGTGAGGCTGGTCGAGAGTTCGGTGGCTGAAATGCCCAGCGCCGCTTGCATGGCATCGCCATCGCGGCCGCCGTTTTGCAAGAATTCTAGTATAGCTATCTCTGTATCATTGTTGCCGAGTGCCAACGATGCTTGGGGCGCGCGCAGCGAAGGCGCGATGATGTCAATAACATCATCACTACTAAGCAGCGGCGTGGCACCTTGTTTAAGTAGGCTGTTGCAGCCCAGGCTCATTGGGCTCGTAATCGGTCCGGGCACAACAAATACTTCCTTCCCCTGTTCCATAGCGTGCATAGCTGTATTAAGCGTTCCACTACGCTGAGCAGCTTCGGTGATAACAATTGCATCTGCCAGTCCACTAACGATGCGGTTACGCTCTAAAAAATGCGCCGGGTAAGCTGGGTCGTTCTCAGGGTATTCACTCAGTAGCGCGCCCCCTTGGCGTACAATGTCATCGGCTAGTTGACGATGTGTTGAGGGGTAAATAGCTGGCAGCCCATTGCCGAGTACAGCGATGGTAGTGCCGCCCGCATCCAGCGCAGCTCTGTGTGCAAGCCCATCGACGCCCAGCGCCAACCCACTTACTATCACTATGCCTCTGTGCGCCAGTTCGAATGCAATTCGCTCGGTCACCTCTTTGCCGTATTTAGTAGGCTTGCGGGTGCCCACTATTGCGACGCTTGGTCGCCGTTCTGTCGGCAGATTTCCTATATAGTTTAATGTTTTAGGCGCACCGGCAATGTTCGCTATTACCTTAAGAAAATTGTTGTCTTGGGGTCGAATATTATTGATTTTCATATAAAAGGTGATAAAAAGTGTTGACTTTATGTCAAATAAGTGCTAAAATGGTGCTGATTGGTTGAGTTTCAATGCGAGGTCAACCAAACGCACCTTATACCCCCTATTCTAACAGAATCCCCCGATTTTTCTCAGGGAATTCTATATGTTAGGTTGTGTATAACGGCCGTCTGAAGTATTCTACCCTCCACTTCTTATGGTATGGCAGCTTGCCTAAACGTTATACGCATACTAATCCCTTTAACCCTTTTCATTAGGATTATCGTATGAGTAACTATCCAGTAGCGCATCTTGTGCGGGCGTCCACTCTCAGGTGGAGTAGTGCTGTACGCTTTACTCGATGATTCTAGGGTGGTTGAAGGGCAAAATGGCGCTTTCAAGTGATGCCCACCCTTACTTGGAGGCGCTTTTTTGTTTGTTTAAACCTATGGTATAGTAGAACTATTGCTATGTGCGGCACGATGTATACGGATTCCATAGCCACCGAAACCTTGTATTTACTTGTGATATTTAAACCAAAAGGAAATATATGGACTACATAACAGTTCTATTTTGGTCGCTTGTGGGCAGTGTATTTTCACTGGCGGGCGGCCTTGTGCTCATTAGCAACAATAAACTACGCGCTATTGCTATGCGCTATGGTTTGCCATTTGGTGCCGGTGCTCTGCTGGCAGCGGCTTTTTTGACTGTGTTACCCGAAGCTGTTGAAGGTAGCGATATTCACCAAACTGCTGCCTTTGCACTGGGCGGGTTTTTAGCCTTTTTTGTGCTAGAACGCTTTTTGGGCTGGTTTCACCACCACGAAAGCCACCATCACAACGAAGTGCACGGCGCGAAAAACAAAACCCACCAAAGCTTAGTTATTGTTGGTGATACCTTGCATAATGCGATTGATGGCGTGGCAATTGGCGCGGCCTTTTTAGTCAGCCCAGCGGCCGGTATTGGCACAGCGCTTGCAGTGGCGGCTCATGAAATCCCACAAGAAATTGGCGATTTTGGTATATTGCTAGGAAAAGGCATGAAGCCACGCATGGTAGTGATGGTGAATGTGTTGAGCGCACTGGCAACGGTAGTGATGGCGGTGGGTACGTATGCGCTTGGCATCGCCGCCGATGTTAACCCTGCCCCACTGCTGGCCGTTGCGGCTGGGTTCTTTATTTACATTGCTGCCAGTGATATCATTCCAGATATTCACGAAAAGCCCCGCCGTGAAGGTAATGTGCAAGCTATTATGCTATTGGTTGGGGTGGCGGTAATCGCCCTTGTTGTAGGCGCTACACCGCACTCGCATGTCGTGCCCGCTGAAAATAATTCCGGTGAGCATTCACAGCACTAAGCTCACTAAGACAGCATAACTCTGATAAAGAACCAGCCCCCGACATTTCTGCCGGGGGCTTGGAGCTTGAGGGTCAGCGCGGATCAGGGTCGAAAAGCAGTGCTGCTGCAACCGATTCGTAGATCGGGGTGGCTGCGTCAGGTGCAGGTGCGCTGTCGTCGGAGACCAGGTGCAGGCCGCGGTAGTCTTCTTTTATACAATAGATAAGGATGTCGGGCAGCGTCTCTTCATCTGCCAGCATCATTATGACAAACCCTGCAATGAGGCCTTGCAATTCCATGAAAGTACGCATTGAATTTCTCTCTATTAAGCTCCAACCAGTGTCGGAGCAGTTGGTGGTCGCCAAGCTCGTGCTCAACGACGAGGTTGCAGATACTATAGCATGGAAATGACACTTTTACTAGAAGATTATTGCGTTCGCTGTTTTAAATCACCCAGCAGGGCTGCTACGTGTGTCATAACGGCTTGCGGAGCTGGCTTGAAGTTGTCTGCTTTCCCCGGGTCTCCCTTAAAGAAATCGCCGTGTGGAGTGAGGTAAATGTGTGATGTATACGGATCTTGTTGGCTCAATACACCAATCTCCCACGCGAAGGTCGATACGTACGTGCTTGCTCTCACACCGCGGGTACCGTCGGGCACCGTAATCCTACTCAAACCAAGATCATCTCTATAGTGTGCCTCGTGAAGAGCGCGGATGGCCAGAAGCTGTTGACGCAGCGCGTTTTGCGCTTCCCGCTCACGTGAATCTTTCCATTTTGTGGGAATCTTGTCTAAAAGCCCACGGCCCATAGTCTGCAATCTTGGCAATATCGTAGGATCTGTAGTCGGCGCAAGTCCTAGTTCTGTCATCACAGGTCCTCCTCTCTGTTAATTGCACTATATACTATTTACGCTTATTAAACAAGCAGCGCATGCACCGCTCACTACAAACTAAGTGTGTGCGGTGTGAGTGTTTCACTAATAAAGCAGTCTATCGCATGCGCTATATCTGCTTGTCGACTTGCAAGCACCTTGTGCTCGGCCTGCGATAGCTTGCCAAGCACAAAAGCGGCGTCGTCGCCAATACGCGAGCGTAAATCTGTGTGCATGCCGATGCGTAGTCGGTACGTTACCTCACCCCCGTGTGCGTTGATACTCTTAATGCCGTTATTGCCGCCATCTGATCCACCCACACGCACGCGAATGGTGCCAAGCTCAAGCGCCAAATCATCGTGAACAATCAGCACATCGGTGGGTAGGAGTTTATAGAAATCCGCGATAGCTCGAAAGCTTTCCCCGGCCACGTTATAGAATGTCAGAGGCTTGGCAAAGATAACTTTTTCGTCATTTACTAGCTTTTCAGATACAAGTGCCTTGAATTTTGGCTTTTCGTGCCACGTCCTGGTGGCAATTCTGTCTAGCACATCAAATCCAATATTATGACGAGTACCGGTATATTCCGGCCCATTATTACCAAGTGCAAAAACTAATTTCATACCTGTAGAACAGTATATACTATTGTATTATAGTGTGAAATATGATATAATATAACAAATGAATCTCACGTTCGAACCGCACACTGTCCCACAAGTTTACGACGCGTATGACGAAGATCCCGAGCTTGTAGCACTCATACGACTCTGTATGGCTGCGGAGGGCAATGAGGATGGTGATTTCAACGAACGAGCGGCATACGAGCTTGATAAGCTTGAGGCTTCGGAGGTATACGTTGTACGGGGAGACACTGCAAGGATTCTAGGATTACTGGCCGTAAATGTGAGCGAGCGAAATGAGGCTAAGACCCTTCTCATTGAAGCAATTGCAGTTGACGCACGACTTCGGGATCGCAAGATTGGCTCTAAGATTTTACATTTTGCCGAAATTCTCGCCCTTGACCATGGGTGCACATCAGTGCAGGCCTATGCCCTTGATGACGATAAGGTAATAGGATTTTATGAGCGACAGGGGTATGATGAGCTCAGCATGCATGGAGCGTATGTACACATGGCAAAAGCCATTAGCTAGCTTGATATTTTAATTTGTTTATGCTATAATATGATTCATAGCAACACCGTGTTGCTCAGGGGCAGCTCCGCTCCTCTCACTTTCCCAAGGAGAAATTATGAGCAACAAAGGAAAACTGCGACTGCTGGGGTACTTGACCCCAGTCATCACCGCGTTGGTGATCATTGTGTGGCTTCGGCCTCACAGCATCACCATGCTGGTGGGAACACTGCCGCTGTTGGCGTGTTCCTTCGCTGTTCCCTTGCTGGTCTTCACGCACGCGCGTGCAGACCAGCGCACCCAGAGGGTGCGCCCCGCGCAGCTGATGCCGTCGACAGAGGTCACAGGCAGCGATCAGGCTGAGGCGGCGTACTCCGGGCCCGAGGGGGTTTGCAGCCTAGAGGACTTCCTCCGGGCGCAGCCCTAGCTGGCTCACCCCGTCGTCCCCCTGGACCTGCCAAGCGCAGGCCGGGAGGGACGGCGGGGTTCTTCCTTTTATGGATGTTTTTCGTTGAGCGACTGCTTGTATGCTTTGGTAACAGGCGTTAAGCCTTTAGCTATGCGCTCTTTGTTGTATTTAATCTGTTTTTCGTCGCGGAAGCTGAATTTGATAGGCGTACCACTGTAGTCGTAGGTTTCACGGAGCAGGCGCTCGAGATAGCGTTTGTAGCTCCAGTGCACAAACTTTAGGTTGCTGCCATAAATAACGAACCATGGTGGTGCGGTATCTGTTTGTACCATGTAGCGAAGCTTGGGGTGGGTGTTCTTGAGCCCGCTTGGCGGGTGCTTGGTGGTGGCTTTTTGCAGTAAATCGTTGAGTACTCGCGTTTTGGTTTCTTGCTTGCGGCGTGCCTCGATTTTTGTCACAAGTTCAAGGATTTTGGCAACGTTTTGCCCGGTAACGCTGCTGGTGAAAATAAGTGGTGCCCAAGGAGTAAATTTAAAATCGTAGCTGATTTTGCGGGCAATACTATCGGCGACTGTTTCATCACGGTCCTCTAAGCTGTCCCATTTGCTAACAACTATCACCATGCCCTTGCCTGCTTCGTCGATGATGCCTGCCAGGCGTTGATCGAGCTGAGTGCTAAGCTCATTAGCGTCCATCAGCAGTAAGCATACATCAGATTCTTCGATGGCCTGCAAAGTGCGCAGTACACTGAATTTTTCAATTCCGACCTCTTGTTTACCTTGGCGGCGCACACCAGCGGTGTCAAGCAGCTCAATCGTACGGCCATGGTATTTTACTGGTACGCGGTTAATATCACGCGTAGTGCCGGCGATATTGGCTACAACCGCTTGTTGTTTACCAGCTAGTGTATTGAACAGATGGCTTTTTCCGGCATTTGGGCGGCCAATGAGGGCAACGCGTAGAATGTCATCGTCTTCACGTTCGGTAACGGGCGGCAATAGTTCAGCCAGACGGTTCAAAATATCGCTGACACCATTATTGTGTTCGGCACTGGTGCGAATAATATCTTTGATACCGAGACGTTTAAATTCGTCATCCGGCAAGCTGTTTTTTAGATCGGCTTTGTTAGTGACTAGAATGACTGGCTTCTTGCTCTTTAGCGCTTTTTTTGCCACGCTGCGTTCTTCGTCGCCAGGGTACTCGTTGGTATCGACGACTACCAAAATAACATCGGCGCTGTCGGCGGCTTCTTCAATTTGTTCCTGGATGTTGGCTTCAAATTCATCTTCAGGATTTTTTAGTCCTGCGGTATCGACGAGCCAGAACTCGGCAGTATTACTTCGATTGCCGCTCCAACGCTCTTCCGTAACCGTTTCTCTCTCGGTACCGTTTCGCGCCAAAGAATTCTTTGCTCCTGGCAGGAATTCTTTGGGCTGCACTTCGCTTGTAGTACCTCGAGAAAAAGGTTCCGAAACATCGCTGTCACTGTATTTGCTTGTGCGGTAAGTAACTTTACCAATCACGTTGTCGCGGGTTGTGCCGGCTTCGCGGGCGACAATTGCCTGTTGGCTACGGACCATACGATTAAAAAGCGAACTTTTTCCTGCGTTCGCCCGGCCAATAATTGCAACGGTGGGTAGTTTTGATGCCATAGTTTTACATAGTATACCACAGAGGTAGAAAATCTGCGAGCATAAGCATTATGCATGTGGTGATATAGTGTCAACAATAGTCTATTGCCGTTTTATATCATAGCGCGCATACTGGCGTGATTCGCTTCATGTGGCTGGTACGGGTATAGTAGAGGCATGGATTACTGTCCCGACCTCTACGATAGCTGGGCGAGTCATTACCGCGAAGTATGTGGTGATATTATTCCTGCCAGTGAGTTTGCGCAGGAGCTACAGAAATTCTTGCGCCAGGCGGTGGCTGCTGTAGAGACAAGTCCCGTAGTGAAAGACGCGCACAGGCTGAAGTTGCGGATGTATCTTACAGATATAATGGCAACCACCAAATATAATGAGGAGTATCAGAAGGTCGCACACTTAAGTCAACTTAACCTAAGCCAGTGGCTGGGCGAAATGATGATTTCTGAAACAATCATTCCGTTTGCTCAAGTGGGCGAATTTGACCTGGGCCAAGACTTGCTAGCTGATATGGACCAAATACTACCCGGTGTAGAGCCGTCACTTGGTAGCCAAGCGCCGCGAACGTGCGACGGATCTGACGATTCCGCCCCTCGTGCATTGTGATTTCGTACTGAATGGGAGTACTTGATTCGCCACTATCTAATTTAGCGACCAAAAACTGACTTTTTCCATCTTCGAGCATCACACCAAAATCACTAATCATCTGTTGGTGGAGCGGTTGAAGCGGTGCATCAAGCTGAACATGATATATTTTTGTTTTCACAAAGCTCGGGTGTGTCATGCGGTGAGCAAAATCGCCATCGTTTGTGAGCAGAATAATCCCTGAGCTGTCTTTATCTAGCCTGCCGACCAATTTAAGATGCCGATATTCCTGGGGTAGAAGTTCGTATACAGTCGGTGCATCGCCTTGCCTGCGCTGTGAGCACACGTACCCGGCCGGTTTATGGAGTGCAATGTAGCTAAATGTTGCAGGTAAAAGCAGCTTTTGGCGAACAGTCACGCTGTCACCTTCTTGCACTGGTGCGCCAATTGCAGCAATACTGCCGTTTATTGCTACTTGGCCATCTGCTACCAAGCTGTCAGCTTCTCGACGAGAAATGCCTGCATGCAGTGCCACGTATTTATTAATGCGCATACTCATATAGCGCTAGTATAACAGAGATAGAACTATACTGCAGCGGGTGGCTGCTGATCGGGAGCTTTTGGTGCGACCGGTGTTTCTTCGTAATTTAGAGGCGTACTGTCCATGACAGGGGCAACGGGCGCTGGCGGCGGAGCTATAGGAGCCGCAGTTGGCGTAAGTGGAATGGCTGGTGCCGGTGGTGGCGCAAGTGGAGCTGCTGCAGCCGGGGCAACTGGAGTATCATCGAGTTCTTCATCGATGCGATCGGCGATGTGTGGACCAGATTCTTCTGGTTTTTGAATAGGCTGGATGACGCGTTCAGCTAGGTTGGCAGGCCGTGTCGTTGAAAATGGTGCGGTTGGTTGCGGTAACGTACTTGCTGGCGTAGTAGTGTCAGTGACAGGTTGTGAAGAAAGTATGCCAGATGTTGGCGCAGTGCTTGCAACGGGCGCTGCCGGCTGAGTAGGAGCAGGCACGGGTGCGGGTGCAGTAGGCTCTACAACAGGAGTGGCAGCCGGCTGAGGCGTAGGTGCCACTGGAGGCATTGGGACCGCGGGTTGCACAGGTACAGCTACTGGTTCGGCTGGTGCAGAAGCAGCAGCTGGTGTAGCAACCGCAGATGGTGCTGGCGCGGCAAAGACATTTCCTGCTGGTGCAGCAGCTGGTGCGTCGGTTAATACTTCGTGTACAGTGCGTACGACATCTTCGATCCCCACCTGGGATTTCACAAGGTAGCGATCAGCTCCGAGCTGTTCACCACGTTGACGCTGATCTTCGCTTGACAGAGCGGTCATCATAATTACTTTAATGTCACGAGTTTCAGTGGTGCTGCGGAGAATGTCGAGCATGTCAAACCCGCTGATTTTGGGCATCATCACATCACTGATGATGAGGTCTGGCCGGTCCTTTATAGCCATTGCCAAGGCTTCTTCGCCATCACCTGCCGAAACGATATCGTAGCCCTCTGCGAGCAGACGAACGCCATAGATTTCACGCAGGCTTTTGTCGTCTTCTACTAGTAAAATTTTTGTCATATTATCTCCACTATACCATAAGCGTTTTTATAATTACTATACCGCTCCTTGGTTTTGACCAGGGGCTTGTCGATCGGGAATTTGCACAGGGGTGACTGGACGTGGCGCGGCAGATGCCACGGGCACACTCGGCGCAGCCGACACAACAGGGGCTGTAGGAGCTGGCTGCGGCGCTACGGCTGGTGTAGACGCTACAGCTGGTGCAACTGGTGGGGCTGGTGGCGGAGCGACGGGTTGAGGAGGTGCAATTACGGCAGGTGCTGGCGGCAAGGGCGGCTGCGTGACAGCTGTCGATCCTTCATCACGGCGTTGCTGTTCTTGTAAGCGCAGCGCCTCAGCTCGTTCAAGTCGCGGAATAGAGAGCATGAAGGTACTGCCCTTTTTAAACTCACTTGTTAGGTCGATACGGCCACCCATTACCTCTGCTAGACGACGACATAGGTAGAGCCCAAGACCGGTACCGCCAATTTCACGCGTGTCGGAATTATCAACGCGGTAAAACTTCTGAAATAAATGCGGTATATCTTCTGCCGGAATACCAATACCGCTATCTTGTACGCTTACCGTGACATGTTGGTCATCACCGCTTACATCCACTGTTACCTGCCCTTGAGGAGTGTATTTAATAGCATTTTCAACGAGGTTGGCAACCACCTCACGTAGGTGGTCGTTATCGACATTGGCATAATAAATCGGTGCAACCATTTTTGGCCCACCCTTTTCGGTACTTGGTGTGGGGA
The DNA here is from genome assembly GCA_964537815.1 of uncultured Candidatus Saccharibacteria bacterium. Classification (GTDB taxonomy): domain Bacteria; phylum Patescibacteriota; class Saccharimonadia; order Saccharimonadales; family Saccharimonadaceae; genus UBA1020. The sequence goes on from CAZIDJ010000002.1 coordinate 69,951, forward strand.
CATATTTCAGCACCAGTGATTTTTCGCTGGCTTTCTGCTGCAGGCCCTCTACGATGTCGCCGGTGTATGCGACAACATCAACTACTTTTGGATGGTTTGTAAGCCGGCCATCGTCTGCCTTTGAAACGTCAAGCAGGTCCTGGAATAGACGGCCAAGGTGTTGGGCTGCCTCGTGGGCTTTGCCTATGTAGTCGTGGGCACGCTGATCTACCTGGGCAGTATTAGGATTGAGCGCTAAGCCCAAGTAGCCTTCGATGCTGGCGACTGGGGTGCGCATTTCATGGCTGGCAGTACTAATAAACTCGGCTTGTTCACGTTCTTCGGCTTTGCTTTTTGTGATATCGCGAAACACGATAATGGCCCCGGTACCGATTTCGGCAAACGGTGAAATAACTAAGGCGACCAGTCGGCGTTTGCCTGACCCTGTGACGAGCGAAAAATGTTCAGTTTCGGTGGGCGTGTTGGTATTAAGTGTGCTCAGAATGGGGTCCGAAGCATCGGTGATGGGCTGGTCTTTGGCATCGACCAGTTGCAGAACCGAACGGTAATTAAGTGCGAGTGCGTCGCCATTGGTCCAGCCAATCAGCTTGGTGGCAGCTGGGTTAATGAGCGTAATATTCCCTTTGCCATTTACCGCGATCACTCCTTCGTCGATGGTATTTATCACTACTTCAGCCTGTGCATTTGACTGCTGCGGAGCATGATCGGCTAGTCGGTGGTTGCTACCGATTGCCCCTGGTGTTTTGCTAGTGCCGGGTTTGAACGGCCACACTAGCACAGTCAGCGATGGGATGAGCGCTGCACTTGCTAGTATCATACTCAGGTCGCTTATATCGTAGGGTGTGCCAATAGTGTCGATGACATCGAGCCGCGACAAAATGAAGATGATAAGTGACGTGAGACAAAGCAAAATAACGCATACCAAAATGCGCCGACTCCAAGAATATGCTTTTTGTGATGGTGCTACGTCATCCCTCCCTTGTCAATGGTTTTAGTATGAGCGATATATGCCCATTTTGCAATACTAAGCCTAAGCATTGTTTTTTCATATATAAGGAGTATATTGAGGGTATAGCTGTGTGAGATAAACATGAGTATTACAGACTGTATAGAGAACGCTGCTGTAAAAATTCTCGAGCCAGTTTCCCCTGACCCTCTCGAGTTGTGGGAAAAATCTGGCGCTACGATTGACCAGGTAGAAATTGAGCCGGGCAGAACTGAATTTGCTCCGACCTACGACAAATCAGTTAGTCGCATTTTGCGCATTGAACACATCGGTGACTGCGAGGATGTTGTGGCGCGTGGCGAGACAATCGGCTCAAAACAACGATTTCTAGTAGAGATGTCGACTGGCATTAGCCATCAGGCTGTCATTTATTTTCCAACACAACAACATCTTGACATGTCACAGGTTACTGTTCATATGGATACGCCGTGGATGACAGGTGTGGGTGGCCATAACGACAAGATTGCCGAAGCGTTTATGCACTACACGCACCAGCCGGTAGTTTTGGTGGGGCCAGAGGAAATGAGAAAGCATGAAAACGGGCTATACGTTGCTAAAAACCTGGGGAGCGTTGCGACTGAAGCGTCGCAAATTTCGCTTGCGCTGGCAGCACAAGATTCAATGCAGATTGCTGCTGAGATCACTGAGATGTATGGGGTATCTCGGATGTTTGTACAGGTGGGCGAATCACGTGCGGGCATGTTAGCTCCTGCCAAAGAGCTTCATGCTGCGAATCTCGATATCAAAAACATCTATTATGACCTTACAGACCCCTCGGTGCCTGATAATCTAACAGATGATGCTGTGAATAATATCATTCGCTTGCTAGAGTTTATGCCAAACGAGATGCTTCACATCCTCCCTGTTGGTATCGATCTTGCGCGACGCAAATCACTCCATCGCTTACTCGGAACTATCCCATTGAATGCAGAATACATGGCGGCTTCGCTGTTTGGCACGAGCCGAGCGATTGGTAGCGGCGAAGCCGGGGAATTTCCAAAACTGCTTGGTTCATCTGCGGCTGTTCATGTTGCGAACTTCAAGCATAATCCTCTCGCCCAGCATGCGCGTTGGCGTGAAAAGTACAGACATACTAAGTTTGCTGGTGTTGATCTGGAAGGTTCACACCTAGGACTCGCCTACTCATCTGTGCAGCGGCATGTTATCGAACGAATCAATCGGCTACTCTACGAGCTATATCTCGCTGGCGGTGACGAAAGTAAGGTAGATTTTCGACGGGTTCACCTGACGGACGACAAAAAATATCTTGATAAAAACGAACATATGCCTGCAGTCGCATAGCCTCGCCTAGTAATTGCTTTGCTGGCCCAGGCATTTTCATCGTGCTCATGCTTGATAATATTATTGACATACTGTAAAGTCTACACATTAATACCCTAATACCAGTGTGCGAGGTGCTGGGAGAGGAATACGGTGTGAGAGGTATGTCAAAAAGATTATTTATGGTGTTAGCAGCAGGATTAGTGCTGCTTGGTCAACTCGTGATGCCGGTGAACGCGGCATATGCGATTCAGAATAAAGACAGTGACGTTCAGAATGGAAATGGTCAAGTTGTCGCTGCGGCTGACACAAAAATAACTGTCTGTCACCGAACAAGTGCTACTACAAATGGGTACGTGCAAGAATCAATTGCACTCGCTGCAGCATACAATCGCTATAAAAATGATGTCAACGGAAGTTTGGCTATCTACCCCGCTGCTGGCTGGGGTGATATCGTACCAACATTTACCTACAACGGTGAAACTATTTCGGTAAACTGGCTCAACGCAGATGGAACAGTCAACGCCGATGCCCAATTGGTATTTGATAACGGCTGTAATGTAGCTGGCTTGCTCGATATCGCTGCGACATTTACCCTTAACAAAGCTCCGTGCGTGGTTGGTACTAACTCAACCGACAGCGTAGTTATTACTGTTACAAACACAAATGACCTCAATAATAAAACAGTTACCTACACTGTAAGTGTTGATGGCCAATCACAGCAAGTTACATTGGCTGACGGCGCTACGAGCGCTGACTTAATCTTTTCTGGCTTGGCAGCAGGTACGTACACGGTAACGGTAGTTGCAGGTGCAGGTGGTGACGGTACAAATGTACAAGGTAGTGTCACGGTAGATGGATGCCAGAAGCCAACTGAAGTTGCTCTGCCGGCTGTGTTGCCAACTGACCCCTGTGGAGCGGACAATGCGTACTGGACAAAACCAGCCGACACAAAAGAATACACCTTTAGTCTTGAGAACGGTGTGCTCACGGTCACTGCAAACGCAGGCTACGTGTTTGCCAAGATCGGTGCAAGCCACAGCTATGGCGTAGCTACCGATAGTGGTGCGGCATGTCCAACGGTTACACCGTGTGGAGCAATCAGCGGACCTACTCTAGTAAGTGCCGATAATCAATTTGCTGACTACCAAGATACTCGCAGCAAAGGTCACTACGAATTTACTGCAAGTGGTCTGCGTATCTACACCGATGACAACAGCTCTCTTGCTAAGGTTGCATGGTACCACACGGTAGACTACTCTCTCGCGAGCGTTGGTCAGCCAACAATGGAATACACTGCAACGTCTGGCATTAAGCCCGGGATGCAAATTGCACTCGACAAAGATGGCAACGGTACGCTGGATGGAATTTTGGTTGGCGAACCAGACGCATACGGTAACAATTGGTGGAGTAATGCAAACTTTGGTATAGCCAGCGGTATGGGCTACACCTCATACGGTACGCTAAACGACTACCTAGCGGCCAATCCAAGCGCTAGAGTTATGGCTGTCGGATTTTCCCTGGGATCTGGAGTACTAGCAGACGGAGTGCTTGCATCACTAACATTTGGTTGTCACAAATGGGTATTCCAAAACCGTCTGCCAGCTCCATGTAGCGTGACGAGCCAAACTTACACCGACAAATGGGGTGAAGGTTCAATGTACCCCGAAGTTGGCGCGTACCCAAGCGCCACCGCAGGTTCGTATGTGTTTAAAGCAGATGGCTTGTATCTGTCGACACCGGCCGTTGAGAGCTACGCCGATGGGTTGATGGACGCCGGTGCAACCAACTTATCTGATATTGATGCAATGAGCTACAAAACATTGCGTCTTGCTACCTCAACCGGTGCTGACTATTTTGCACCATCATACATTTTGTATGTAGATCTTGATGGCGATGAGGCTACGACTGATGACCAGACCTACCTATTCTACGAACCAGTCTATAACGGCGCTGTTCAAACAGGGGTATGGCAAACCTGGGACGTGCTCGCTGGTGGCAACAGTACGTGGTGGAGCTTCGAGCTAAGCGGCGGTGACCCTACACTTACCTGGAGTGATATTGTGGCGACCTACCCTAACGCTGTAGCACTTGCCTACGGGTTTAACCAAGGCACATACAACCAAGGCACCGATTCTGCTGTGCAGGACATACAATTCGATTGTGCTACCACGCACTTTACGATTGTTCCTGGCAAGGGTGGTTCTGGCGGCGAGACTCCGGTTTCTCCTGTTACTCCGGCTACTCCTTCAGTACCTACCAAGCAAAGTGCAGCCCAGCTACCTGCAGAGCTTCCGCACACTGGTCCAACCAATCTTACAGGTATCTACGGGCTTCTACTTGCGCTGCTAACCTATGGTGTGGTGTACTTTGCGCAACCACGACGTGGCCTCGACGACGAACGGTAATCTCTTCTATAGCAAAAACTGCCTCGTTAATAGAGGCAGTTTTATTATATCTGGGCGAGGCGCAAGCGGTTACAAAATCTTTGTCATTCGCTTGAGGTTAGAAATATACTGTGTATGGTTCATGTTCGGGTATCGGCTCATGTAGTTCATGTGTTTATCGACAAAATTGAGCCCATCCTCGGCAGAGGTTGAATAGGTGGTTACCGTACTATAGTGGTCGCTTTGTGTCATCCGAAGTAGCTCGTTACGAAGCCGTACACCTTCTTCAGATTCAAAAAAATGTTTTGTACGTGTGTTAATACCAACCCCGATCTTTTACGTAGGCAAACCTATGTGTTACTGTGCTACCCTTTAAGCATAGCAGGTTACATCACATAAGCGAAATGCCTCACCTTTCCCCCACATACTACCACAGGTAAAACGCCATACTAGGTGATGTTTTAACTTTGGTGATCTCACCGGTAAGGCGCTCACGCCCGCGGGTAGCGGGGTTCACTATTTTCGTACGCCTCACTTTGTTCAGCTTACTCCACGAACCCTGCGGGTTCGCTTCCGCGGGAATCACCACGAAAAACCCCCAGACGAGCTGGGGAGTTTTCGTGGTGATCTCACCGGGAATCGAACCCGGATTGCCAGGATGAGAACCTGGTGTCCTAACCGTTAGACGATGAGACCAAATTGAGAGCGTCGCGCGAATAAAATGTGTTTACATATTTTTTCGTATGACCGAGCAATTTAGGGCTCATATGGTCCGCAGGATCCATATGAGGCTAAGCAAACAGCACTTCAATATTCTATCAAAACAGGGGTAAAAAGTCTAGTTTAGCTGTTCGATGACCGCTAAGAGTTTTTTTGGTGTGATATCGGCCTTAATAAGATACGCATCGACGTTTCGTTCCATCATTTCTCGCGATTGGTCGTCTTGTTCAAAATTAGTCAATACTACGATTTTTGAATCCGGCACCAAGTCTTTCTTGTCGCCACGCAGGGCTCTCAAGATTTCGGTTCCACGCCGTTCGGGCAGCATGACATCAAGCAAAATGACATCGTATGATTTGTTACGAGCCGCTACTAGCCCATCATTGCCATCGACCATCCAGTCGACATCATACCCTGCCTTACGCAGTGCGCGCACGTACATTTCACCGATAAAGCGATCGTCTTCTACTACCAGTACTGTTTGTATAGCCATAGTTTTAGTATACCTACATTATGCGTAGGAAAAAAGTTACCCTTTTATTACGCCGTGATTTCGTATCCACCCACCAGATGCATGATGAATGATAGCTGCATTTCCGCCGTCGTGTTGCAGCTTGTCCGCTACAGAGGCATACGTGGGTATGCTAAAGGTAAATACCGACCCTGAGCCTTCGACGCTCCGTGCCATAAGCTGCCCACCATGTGATTCCATAATAGCTTTTGAGATATAGAGGCCAATGCCTGTTCCTGCTACCGTTTCGCGGCTGCGGTGTGAACGATAAAATTTGTGAAACAGGTTGCCTACCACATTTGCGGGCATACCAATGCCGTGATCCACTACCTGCACTTCGATCATTGTGCCATTTAGTTCAGCGCTTACCTCTACTGAACCGCCCTCATTGCTATATTTGAGTGCGTTGTCGATAAGATTAGCGAACACTTCACTCAAACTTGCTGGGTCAGCGGCAATTGTTGGTAGCTCGGGAGGTAGTTGTACAGAAAGTAGTCGCTGCTGCGTACGCGCCCGAAGCTGCAAGTCGTCGGCTACCATGCTATACACCTCAGCAACTGTCGTTTCAACCAAATGCAAGTTCAAGTGACGACGATCATATTTGGCAGTGTTTAGGATGTTGTTGATGTATGAAGACAGCCGGTTGGCTGAAACTACCAGACGTTCAAACAGCTCTTTTTGATCGGGAGTTAATGTCGTGTCCATTTCGTCGATGAGCGTGTCGAGATAGCCACGTATAACAGTGATGGGTCCACGCAGTTCGTGGGCGGCAAACGACACGAAATTCAGTGCGTCATCATCTGGTGCGTACTGTTCGGTGCGATCAACAAACAGCAGCACCACCGGTGCCGCACTTCCCTTTTGGTACGATGCCACAATGTCAAAAATCCGCCGGCCTTCTTCGCCTGGGGGTTTATCGGCTATTTGACGCCACGTTTTGGTAGCGCGTATTTTCTTTTTTTCACATGTTTTTAGCCAGTCATCAAAAGACTGTTCGGTGTAGAATAGCGCATCGAGTGTATAGCTGCCATCTTCTCGCACGGTTACCGGTGCTGCTTGGTTTTTGTAATGTATCTTTTTGGTATCATCAAACACCACAACGCCGGCAGGGTTTTGAGCAAACACGGCATCGAACCCTAACGCAGTGCCGGTAGATACTGACGGAGCTGGGTTAGGAGTGCCTGAAGTGGCGGACCCAAAGCTGTAAATCGCCTTCAATAGTGGTAATATACCGTTCGTTCGGTAGCGCTGTATGTTGGGATTAGGGGGTGCGATTGGCGACGGTTCGCCGGTGGCATGCGCGAGTGCTGCCGTGAGTTGTTTTAGAGGCTCAGTAAGAATAGAAAGTAACAGTATATTGAGGCTTACAACGCTCGTAAGCACCGCAACAATTACAATCCAAAACGTCATGTTATCAGGCTCAATCACATTAAGAAGTAGCAGCGCAGCGGCAATCACCAGCACAGCAATAAGCTGAATGCACACTACCAAAAACACACTGCGGCGCCAGTAACGCGGCCAGTATTGCGGTATTGTGTCAGGGTACTCTACTGCCATGAGACGCTCCCATTACTGCTAGGTACTACCGTAATCCAGGTTTGTCCATACGCAAGTGGCACAGTGTTGCCATTTGCATCGGTAAAGTTTATTTGCTCTGTTTGCGCACTTTTGCTCCAGGTACATTGCACTACGTGCCCATTTTGAAAAATTGTCGCTTCACCGCCTGCTGTTGTTTCAATGACGCCGCGCCAGGTGTCGCGTTGCTGTTCTATGTACATAGGTGCTTTTACTACCACCACAACTTTGGGTGTCAATTGGCCTTTTTCTCGATCGGTATGTGCTTCACCATTCTGTGAACGCTTGTACGAATTGCTTGCGGCATCATACGTATAGGAGCTGTCATACATCTTGCTACTAATATGCACTGATAGTTGCGTAGCTGTTGGTGCACCGCTTGGTTTTTGGGCGGTACGCACGATACCTTTTGGTGCCGATGTACTATAGCCTTTTGCGGCGTTAAGACTGTCGAGTTTTTCAAAGCTTGTATAGACATTGTGTGGCGGCGCGCGTTCAGCACTACGCCAGTAGCTGCTACCATTGAAATACTGATCTATGTCCCGAAAGCTACCATTTCGTACTTGCGCCAAGGCTTCAGCGCTGCCTCCAACGTGAGCGATACTAGCATCGTAGGGTGCTGCCCAATCAAGATAATACGGCCTAATGCTACGTACTGGTCCAATATTTTGAGGCTTATTTTGCTGATAGATGGCGATAAATCGTGTAATTCCTGCTTCTGCTATGGCTTCGTATACAACCTGTGCGTCTTTTAGGCCACTTTGTGGCCGGGCATCGGGGCTGTTTTCGATCATAACAGCCGTCACTGGTTTAGTACCATCGGCCTCTGCCGGCATTGGCGTACCATCGATTGGCGATGGAAAGGTCGGCTTTGGTGGTCGCGGTTTGAGCGCAAGTGGCATTGTGTCTACCTTTGGTAGTGGTTGCGAAAGCGCTAGCCACGCACCGGCGCCAACCAGCAAGATAAGTGCTCCACCACCTGCTGCTAGCGCCTGCGGTCGATTATCGGCGCACCAATCAAGAAACGATTGAAATTTTTTCTTCATGCTTATGGTTTAGTATAACATGAAACACTAGGGTTATATTCGCTTTCGTCCTTCCAGGACTCATGAGTATCAGTGCTTATTTATCATAGTAATTGTTTATTCTTCTTTTGTGATCAAAAGAAGCAAAACTCCTGGGGATAGCTTCGTAGCGTCAAGAATTGCAACCAGTGATGAACAGTCGCTTGCGGAACTCCCGTTGGTCGGTCACTTCATATTTTTTTACTAGTTATTGATGAAGTGACATGTCCTCGCGATTGACTCTGTTCATCACCGGCTCCAATTCGTTGGCTACTCAAATACCCCAGACCCCCTTGGCTCTGAACTGCTTTCAGATCTTTCAAAAGATCTGAGGGCGTCCTCTTGCACCTCCTGGCCTAGCTGTTCGTACAACCAACAATCTACAAGAATCGAGGACTGTTTGAGGCAAGCTCCGAAATGCCAGCGGCATTTTGGTGCGCCGAGTTCCGCAGATGATTGTTGGGCTGTACAACAGCTTTCCAAGAATGGGCAAGCCGGACTTGGACTTTTTGCTTCTTTTTGGGCTAAGCCAAAAAGAAGGGGTTGGTTCTTGGCCACAAGAACAATTAGGTTGCTTCTTTTGCTCACAAAAGAAGGATTTTGTTAACATAAAAAGCGCAATTTTTAAGAATTGAAAACGCCCCGATCCTACTTTCGTAAAATCGGGGCTGTCTTCACGCTGTTCAGTTGTTTTCCAGCCGCTCTATGATCTGGTCGGCTTGCTTTGCGGCGGATTGAAGACGCTTTTTGGCTTCGACCTTCTCAAGGTGCCTTTTCTCGGCCGCAAGGCGGTTCTCCTCGGCTTTCCGGCGCCGTGCTTCTTGGGCGGCACGCCGCTTCTCGAGCTGGTAGGGCTTATCGAGTACCAGCAGCCGGTCTGCGAAGGCCTTGCCTTGATACTCGAGCTGTCGATCAATCTCCTCGCGCTTTAGGTAGACCACTTCGTTGCGAAGGCGGACCAACGCTTGAAGGTCTGGGTTGAGCAAAAACTCGTCGACCTCCGACTTATAGCGCGCCAGTAGCTCAGTGTCACCAGTAACGCTGCGAACTAAGAGAAGGCCTAGAGATTCGTACTTAGATCCCGTCGGGTAGTCACGAATATCATGAACACGCGCTTGGCGAAGCGCTGTGCTACGAGCAACCATCTGGTTTACGATGCGGTCATAAAGAAAGCCAACGCCGATAAATGCAGCGAGAGCACTGACCCAGATGACAGGGATGATCCACCACTAATCGCCATAGGCGATGGTTGGTCCAAGAAGAATCAACCATACGATTCCGCCCGGGAAAACGAGGAAGAATATCACCATCGTGATCCATAGTTCTGAGTCGTAGAATGGAGGACCTTCTCTCAAGTCGCTCCGTGCCTGCCGTATTTCGCGTCTGGTGGGCGCACCGGTCATCCACAGCTTCTGGTCATTATCAATGAACATTTCCACACCACCCCTTTCTGGTAGACGTAGGTGTATGTGTCGTGAAAACTAGGTATAACTATACTGAATATTCTAGAAAAGTCAACCTATGCGTTAAGCGCTATTTCGATCCGTGCCAGGGTCTTTTCTTTACCCAGCAGCGCCAGCGTGTCGTTTAGCTGTGGGCTAAATGGTGCCCAGGTGGTCGCGATGCGGATGAGGCTAAACAGAATGCCGGGTTTTTGGCCAGTTTCTACCAGCAGCTCGTTGAGTGCAGTTTGTATTGCTTCGCTATTCCAGTTTTCTATGCCTTGCAGCTTAGTGCGTGCCGCGTTTAGCAGCGATGAAATTTCGCCTGGTTGCAGTTTTTTCAGCTGCTTGTTCTCTGTTATGAGTGTCATGTCTACTTTTGGTTCTTCAAAGAAGTATTTTGTCATCAGGCTTAGTTCGGCCAGAGTTTTTAGGCGCTCTTGTACGAGCGCGAGCACTTGTTTTTTGTATCCTTCGCGAGCATTTGCAGCGCTGGTTGGCCAGTATGGTGTTACGCGGGCATATAGATCATCGAGCGATAACCTGCGAATCCACTGACCATTCATCCACAGCAAGCGCTGTTCATCAAAACGCGCGCCGCTACGCTGCACCCGTTCCAGACTGAATTTTTCGATTAGCTCCTCTTTACTAAAAATCTCTTGCTCAGTACCATCGTTCCAGCCCATGCTCGCTAAAAAGTTCAGCATGGCTTCTGGCAAAATGCCGTCGGTGTGATAATCAGTTACACTCTTTGCCCCATCGCGCTTCCCTAGTTTCTTTTTTCCATCTGGCGCCATGATGTGCGGCATACACGCGAGCACCGGCACTTCGAGCTCGAGCGCCTCGTATAGACTAAGATAGCGCGGAATGCTTGAGATGTATTCGAGTCCACGAATGACATGAGTAATCCCCATTTCGGCATCGTCGACAATATGGGCAAAGTTATAGGTCGGCAAGCCATCAGCTTTTATCAGTACAAAATCGTCTAGTACTTCTGGCCCGGCACTTAGCTCACCCATGATTGGATCGTGCCATGTATAGCGCTTGATAGTCTCTACCTTAAAACGCAGCGGTTTAGTCCCATCCCACTCAGGTGGGTTTTCTGGCCGATAATCTCGGTAAAGAAATGGTTTTTTTGCAGCAATAGCTTCCTCGCGAAAACTCTGTACTTGTTCTGGCGTGTAGGGGTCAGCATATGCTAGTCCCTTTTCAATCAATTTTTCTGCCCATTTTTTATAGTGGTCGCGACGTTCTGTTTGCACATACGGACCATAGGTGCCACCTTTGCGCGGACCCTCATTCCAATCAATCCCCAGCCACTCAAGTGTATCAAGAATCAAATCGGTTGCACCTTCAACAAGCCGAGCCTGATCGGTGTCTTCAATACGTAAAATAAATGCCCCATCTTTTTGACGTGCTAACAGATACGGAAAAAGTGCCGCGCGGACATTGCCAACGTGAATGTAGCCAGTTGGGCTTGGAGCAAATCGGGTGCGAATCATATAGGTAGTATAACAGATTAATTGGGGCTGGTCCCTCTACGCATTTATGCACGAATGCCACGCATGAGCTTTAGCGGGGAGAAGTTGACTCGGCGAATTTATTTCGACGATCGACTGAGGGGCTGGCCCCTCTACATAGAAGTCGCGATTTGTCGTACTTGTTCGTCAGAAAGTTGCGCATCACCGCTAATGGTGTGCAATACACCGCCATTTACCCACGCTGCATCATTGCCATAGGTGTAAATAGTCAGCCCGCTGTCTTGCAACGCTTGATATTTACCGTTTGAGGCTTGCTGAACGTAGTTATCAAGCAGCGCACTTGAATCCCAGGTGCTGCGTGACTGATTGAGGGTGAATTTTTCGCTGTTGGTATTGGAACTAAACTTCATGGTTACTTGGCCATCCTCGTATGCAACAGGGCCCTGAAGGCTATAGCCCGTTGGCTGATGTGAAGGATACGAAGCGGCAATGCCAGCCTGGGCGGCAGCGACCTGGACAGAGAGGCTCGGCATATTGACGTAGGTAAGATACCCTGCAAGCAGTGTAATAGCGAGTCCGGCACTTGCAACTGCCGTAAGACGACGGTGATGCTTGGACTTTTTCGTAGTTTTATGGGGAGAGACTGCACGCTCCATTGCCTGATGAATAGCGTGATTTTTTATGGCTGTATTGGTAGCTACTGGAGCAGCTGGCGCAGGGGCAACAGGCCTCTTTGGTGCGCTATGGTGCACCGGAACGGTTGTAGCGCGTGGTGCAACTGCTTTAGGGTGTACGACCGGTCCCATGTCTTTTACGACAGGCTTCTTTGGTGCGGCGGCAGCGACGGCTGATGGCTTGGCAAATTTTGTTACCATCGGACTTTTAACAGATGGCGCTGCTTGTGGCTTTTTCACCACCGATGGCGCTTTGTGGGCTGGGGCCTTTACATATCGCCGGCTCAATGTTTGCGAGCGTGATGCTTTAGTGGTATGAACTGAACGGGCTGCCACGCTGCGCTTTACAGGTACAGGTACGCCAGTTCCTGCTGTAGTGGGCGCATCAGCAATACGCATACCAGTGTGTGCGTCGTAGGCTACCCCGTTAATAGTGATTGTTTGTTGTTTGGTCATCCCCCGGTTGATCCTTTGTTCAAACTGCTGGTACTATAATAATCATTAGCGGCTTCGGTTGCAATACCTATTCGATAATCATGGTGCTTACCTGCAAACGGTAGCCGGCGTCAGTTTTGCCGATAGTATACAAGTATTTGTTGTCATCAGAGAAAATTCCAGGGGTGTTGGGCGCAGTTGCCACAATGTCGTGAGGGTTTGTGCCGTCAAATTCGTACATGCGCACCATGCCATTGCTATTGTTCCAGAAATTAAAATCGTCAAACCATTCTTGCGGTTTAGTCAGTGTTTTTTCAGGTGTGAGCACGGGTACATCGTAGTGAGTATCGAGTTCCAGATCGTAACTTAGCTGCGAGGTACCATGGGTAGCCACAAATAGCCGGCCGTTGGCGTGGGGTACTAGGCTGGTAGGTGCATCTGGTAGCGGAATTGTTTGCGTGAGTTTAGGGTTCCATTTTTCGCTTGAGTCACTTCGTGGCAGGTCGCCAATAGTGTAAATAGTGAGCTGGTTGTCGTGCGCGGTGGCATAGTAGATTGTTTTGAAGTATTCTGAACCACTTGCATAGACAGGCGCGGTAGTCGTGTACGAGGTAAGCGGTCGGCTAGCGGTGGCATCAAGGGAGTAGTAGCCTACCGATACTGTACCGTTTACAGGGGTAGTAGTATAGGCGATTGCTTGGTCATTGATAAATGAGAATGTTGCGATGTTTTGCAGCGGGTACTGAGTAATTGCCCCTGTTTGCGTTTGAATATGGCGCATAGTGCCATCGCTGTAGCGCACGATAACAGCGGCAGTTGTTCGAAGGTCGAATAACACGTCTATGGGCTGAGCAGCCCCCTGCGCACCAATAAGGTATGAGCGATTAACGTCTTGAGTATCAACCACCACCCATTCGGTATGGCCATCTACCACGTGCTTTACTAATAGATAGTGCTCGGCCCGTCCCCATTTCTCTATAGTAAATTCATGGCTTGTGCCGGGTGAGTAGCTGCCAGCTGGCAGCTCTAGTTGGGTCGTTTTTGTAACGACTTTTCGGTCGATGGTATCGAGCTGAAGGACTGGCTTACTGGCATCTGCTAGTAGTGCTAAAAAGCGAGCTTTTGGTGAGAATTGTGCTGATGATACAGTAGTGTAATCAATGAGTCCATCGGTTTTTATTTGTGTAGGTACTAGCCGTGCCGAATTCAGCCACGTTACGGTACCGGCTTTTATTGTGATGGTTTTTTTCCAGGTGTGGTAGCCGTTTCGCTCCATAGAAACACCGTATGTTCCTGGTATGAGCGTTATTTTCGAAGGTGTAATATTGGCAAGTTGTGCCGACCCTACGGTAACGCGTGCCCCAGGTGGCGTGGTGATAAACTGTACCAATCCACCCTGGGTGATGGTGCCCTGATCTTTGTTGAATCTATACCCAAGCATTAAAAATAGCAGAATAATAGAAAGCCCAACCACTGCTGTTGTCATAACGGTAGATACGACTGTACGTATAATGAGCTGCTGGCGTTTACTGCGTCGTGAATGCATTACTGGGCTCCAAACAATCGTTCTACTATTGTTGGGCTTTTGCCTGCCATACTCGGTGCACTTTCGCCTACACTGTCTGGTGCTACAGTAGCTTTCGATGGTGCAGGGCTCACCTGCTCACCTACAACCAGAAGACGCTTTTGAGCGGTGCCAAGTGGTGTGCAGGTAATAAGTGTGGCATAGGGTTTTTCAGTGCCTAGTTGCAAACGGGTAACTTCATTTGGCATTACCACCATGATTGTGCTTACGGCATAGGTGTAGCGAATGCCGTCGTAATTAAGATAGAATATGTCACCTTTTTGCAGCTGATCAAGCCGTGCAAAAATAAACTTTGCTTCGCCGCTATCAGTAAAGTCATTGCTGGAATGCCCCGATAACGGTACGTTGCCAAGCTGCCCAGGTTTGCTATTGGCCCCAGCAATACCAAAATAGGCGACGCTGGTTTTCATGGCAGCCATTTGCGAGGCGTAATCAGGCTTGGCGTTGTAATCTACGGCTATATCGACATTAATTTTAGGAATAATGAGCTTTGGGGCAGGATCAACTTCCAGAGATGCATTGGGATCGATAATAATATTCTGTGGGTCGATGTTGCCCGGGCTAATATATGCTTGGGCATAGGCAATAAGCATTGCGTTGTACTGCAAAAACAAAAAACCTAATAGCACTACGAGTGCTGAAATAGCCGGCACAAAATGGCGACTTTTGCGCACTTTCTGAGCATTTTTTTGCACTTTTTGGCGTAGCTGCGAACGCAAATCTTGCAGCGCTTCTGCTTCGCTCATGGTTTCTGGAACTTTACGCTCTGCTTCTAGCTGTTCGCGCAGTTTAGCAGCATGTTGCTGGTAGGCGGTGTGTGTTTGCTTCACCGCACCACTGTAGTACTGTTCGTAATACTGCTGGTAGTACTGCTGCCACTGTGAGTGATAGTGCTCCCACTGCTTGGTATCGACAGTATGCGCAGGCTCATGAGTGCGGTCATAAACACTTTTCGGTTCTTCGGTGTGCTGAGTAGCGGGCTGAAGCGGTTGCACTACTGTTGGCTGTGTTTGCGCCGCTGAAGGCTGTGGTTGTGATGTAGTTTGAGGAGCTGGCGATATAGCTTCGGCCGGTTGATGTGCATAAATAGCGGCAATTTGTTCGCGCGTCATGTTAGCAACAGCTTGTTTTTGCCTTGCCCCATCACGAACAGGCGTCGGCACAGTGCCGCGCGAGTCGGTTGCTGGATGTTGTGGAGTATCAGGTCGCATGAATTCGTAAATTGGTTCCCACCGAAACAGTAATAGTGTTACTGATCTACCACTCTATTGTACATCAGCGACAAGGTTTCTGTACAAACAAAACACTCCCAAAGGAGTGCTTTGTGTGGTACCGCGAGCCGGACTTGAACCGGCACGTCCCGAAGGACACAAGATTTTGAGTCTGGCGTGTCTACCAATTCCACCATCGCGGCAAAGAGATAACAGATGTATTATACAGACATTTTGGATCTAAGTAAAACTTGCCTATACCTTCATGACGGGTGAGTTACTCGGTGCTGTATCGGAAGAGTCCGGAGCATCGACAACGACAAGACATTCGAGCGCCACTCGGCACAAGTGTTCTGTTACTTGTTTGTTCACTGGTTCTGCTAAATGAGCGATTTCACCTGCAAGGTATTTTGACCGCATTGCGGTAAGCGGCACATGATTGAGGATCATATTTTTCCCTTTTGGCTGGCCATGGCGATGGAGGCCTTTCTGCTGTGCCAAGTAATGAGCTGCATACAGTCCGGGCATAGCGACAGGTGAAGAGTCTGATCTACCTGGCTGGCGGAGGTAAATAAGATTCTTTAGATCCTGTTCATTGTCAATTACAGTCACAAACGCAGGGTCATATTCTCGGTGCTTCGCTATTCCGCGCGTAGAGGTTTTTACCTGTATGCCGTGTGCTGTTTCGTTCGTAGGATCGAGCAGTATGAGGTCGCTGTTTCTGTCACTTTGATTACAACTGTGTTCATACTTGTCTGGCGACGGGAGTATGTATATATCTGGCGCATCAGCGAGACCCTGAAGTAGCCCAAGCGTGGCATCACTCTCAGAAGCAATTCCCATGACTCCTCTGCTTATTGGATCTGATACTTTAAAGTGATCTTTATTCCAGGTGAATAGCTCACCTTTCTTATGGGCGTCTACAAGTGGTGCCATAAGCTGAACTGAATAGATCGCTAAGTTATTCTGTACGTGTTGTCTGGCGTGTTTGGAGAGTCTCCTCCCTGTTAGCGCAGCTTGCCACATTTCAAGCATACTGGCATTGAGTGCATGAAATCCCATTCCAAGGAAGAAGTCCAATGTTATATCAATATCGGGATCATCGCTAAATAGCTCATCCATTCGTGTCATATTACGCGTGAAGTCGTTACGCAGCCAGTACGAATAGCCGCCAAGCGTTGTGCTGGCTGCCTCATCAGAAAGATGCTCACCGCTTAAAACTTGGTCAAGATGCACGGCAAATGTTTCAGACCATTTTGCGCCCTTTTGCAAAAGATCACCACGCAAAGGGTGAGGGTCTCGTTGTAGATATGCACGTTGATCTAAATAGCCATCGCGAAAGTCACTGCGCCTCATCGCAATATTATATCATCAATAGACCATTACGCAATGCGCCTCATTTCTCAAAAGGTGTTGCCTTTTCATTTGGAGAAAAATCAACTTAATACTTGCCTGAGATGCGTCGGTCGACCGTTTTAAGCTTTCTACGGTGCTTGCGGACTTCCTCTGTCTCTTGTGGCGTACGGCGGAAAAGTTTGCGCACCGGTTTTTGGCGAGCTAAACGGTCCAGCTCCTGGATGTAGGCAATTTCTTCGTCTGTCATGCCGCTGTACAAATCGTCAATAATTGACTGCGTGGTTTGTTGCGGCGAATATATCGTCGTTGCCGTTGCGCGCAGGGCGGCATCAGTCGCGTTTTGAATCGTCACATCGTCGCGCACTGCTTCGTGACGTCCGGCCTCTTGCATTAAAGCATCGCGCGCTTCCTTGATACGCCTAAACGCTTCGGCGGCCTCTGGCGATGCATTCAAATCTGGATGTTTTTCAAAAGCGGCCTTACGAAAAGCACTTTGGATTTCATCGGCTGACGCGCCAGGCTGCACGCCCAATACTTCGCGGTGATTCATAGCTACAGTATAGCAGCTAGTCAACCAGGCTTGCGGCTGCTGCTTTTAGCGGCTGCTCGTTGTTCCATAGCCACCACGTCGCTGCCCTAGTGGCAACACTGCCCCGCCAAATCGCCATAGGGTTTTCCCAGGCTTGCGTTACTATACTGCCATGATGGGCGATAATAATCGTATCTTTGTGAAGTGTCAAAATAGTGACTGGGTAGGTAATGGTAAATTTGTGGAGTGCTTCAACCAGCTGCATGAGTTGCATGCTGAATGTCAGCATTTTAGGGTAATACACTGCCTGAAATAATTTTTGTACCTGCGCAAAACTTGCTACAAGCAGCGTGTCAGGGCGCTCAATTAGCAATTTACTATTATTTTTTACCAAGTCTATCGCATCGCGCGACAAGGTCACCCTGCCGTTATATTCTGCCAAAAATTGTTCATACAGCACAGCTGTTTCGCTATTGCGGCCAGCATCACCAATAAATAACAGACTTGTTGATTCGTGGCCCAATGCGCGCAGTTCTGGTAGCGCGTCTTTTGATAAGCCCCCCGATGGAGTGCTCGGACCAAAAAGCGTATCAAGAAGCGTCGTGGGAATGGTTCGTTTTAATACATCGGGTAGGAGCACGGTAGCCTTGCCCGCACCTGTTTGAAGCGCCACTGAATACGCTTCGGCTACACCGGCAAACCCCAATTTGTTGCCACCTACAATTCCCAAATGCCCTGCATGCGAGCGCTGCTCGGGTTTGGCCCATAGTACATCAGGAAACAATGGCTTATCCGCAGATTGTCTCTGCCAATATGTATGTTCCATCTGGTCCCTTCTCTAGTCTATAGGCTATGCTTTTGCGTTCGAGCACAATTGGCCACCCGTGCTTCATGGCCTCAGTTTGCAAATCGTTGTTTGGATTAAAAGCAATTGGGTGCTCGACACGTGCTAACATGCTGCTATCGCCACCAGAATCACCGACTGCATATGAATCTTCCCACGTTAGCCCGTGCTCTTTCACGATGCGTCGGAGCAACAAGTGCTTACGGCCGTGAACATACTCCGATTTGGCGGTTATTTTTCCCTGCACAACTTCATATTTACGCCCAATCGCAATATCGATGTTGTGAAGGCGGCAAAATGCATCCACCAGTTGCTGGTGCGATGCGCTGATAGCAATAATCACATAGCCTTTTGCCTGGAGATCTTTTAGTAGTTTAGTTGTATAGGTGTAAACATGGTGACCTTTTTTTACTAAAATTTCATTGGCAATGGTGTGAAACCGGTCATCGCGTAATCCAACAATTGCTTCCTCCATGACTTCCATTAAAATCATTTCGTAGTCATGGTAGCTTCGTTCGCGTTTGCGCCAGTCTTCGCGTGCTGCAAGCACTCGCTCAGCATCGCTAGGGGCAATGACTTTTTCGGTCAGCAGCGCATCAAACATCTCATGATACAATTGCCAGCGAAAAATCGTGCCGTCAATATCAAAAGCAGCAAATTTTTTCACTACCACACACCTTTTTCGATGCGTTCTAAGATAGCTCGAGCATAGGCAACGCCATCATCACTAGGAAGATCGTGAAGAAACATTTGCAGTAGTTTTTGTGCCGCATAGTATGGCGTACCATCATTTACCAGCCATCCATGATTTGCCGTCTGTTCAAGCGACCAGTTGATAGAAAGCTTCGCTTCCTCTAGGCGTTTAATGGCTTCATTTGTCTGTTGTGGAAAGCGTTGCAAAAACCATTCGTGCCACTTTTCGGCAGGTGCAGTAAGACTGAGTGTTGCGGTGCGCGCAAACGGCAATCCACGATACATTTCTACGCTGTTCGAAAGCGTATCAAGCAAACAGTATTCATTGCCATAACTTGTAGCAAGTGTGCCATACACATCACCCGTATTTGGAAATTCTACCCGTGTTATTATCTCACCACTAGCGGCAAGTTCATCGAGTTCTTCATGGGTGACGTAAAAATACTGATTCGGTTCGTCGTTCGGACGTGGCCCTCGCGTCGTGAAGCTGCGCACTCGACTAAACCGATCATCCATGGTCACCACAGTGTTCATAATGGTAGATTTACCCATCCCGCTCGGCCCTACCAACATCACCAAGGTTTTATTGCTGAGCATCGCGTATGAGTCTTTCTAAGTTGCCTTTTAAAATTACTGGCATCATGCCCTTTAGTTCTTCTTCAAACGGTGATTCTTTTGGCAAATCATTCAAGATATAAATTGGCTTTTTCTGGTACCAGGCCAAGCTCATTTCCATCAATACATTTGGGCCAATGTAGCCAGGCTTCCCGTGCTTTTCGTCATTTATTACCAATATACTGTCACCGTTTGTTATTTCATCAAAATGCGTCCGCATAAGCTCAGCTTTTTTGTCGTAGTCATCGGCATTTTCATACCATGTTTTGTACGCTTCAACCTCGTAGTTACCGCTTTGCTCCATGGCGCGTGCGGTTTTCGGCACAATAACCTCAATTCCGGCCGCTACCAGCTCGTCCTTCACCCCAATAGCATGTTCGTAAAATGCCGCACTCGAACAAATAACAACCTTCATTCCCTTAGACATAGTTTTATTGTAGCAAACATACTAGCTCGCGCTAAATAGCAAGGTAGTAGTAGAGCAGTAGAATATTAACGCTAATCAAATACTAAATACTGATCGTCCCCGTTACCCACCATCCTCATTTCCAGGGCCGGGCCTCGGAAATTTAAAATGTTATGTAATGTTAAATTAAGTCAAGGTAGCGACCAGGGTTTCGCCAGCAGTCATCGTGGTCGGCATCAATCTGAATGGCGTTTGGGACATCTGCCTCAGATGTGTAGGACTGGTCATTGCTCGACGTAATGATCGATCTTCGATGCATAGCGGTATATTCACGCGCTTTCGGCGCACGCTTGGCCATTCGTACCCA
>CAZIDJ010000003.1:0-55832 GCA_964537815.1 uncultured Candidatus Saccharibacteria bacterium
GCTTTACACATTTTGCTCAAAATGGGTTCGGACTTCGTTGTATAAACGCACCAAAGCTAATGCCAGGTTTTACACCTGGCATTAGCTTTGGTGGATTCGAGATAGCGAATCCGAACCTGCAAGGTTCGTGCAGCGCAGTGAAATTTTGTGCAAGCCCGCTTGTGACAAAATGAGCAAGCGGAAATAGGAAGCAAAGCGACCGCTCGACTGCCCGGGGCACCAAACAAAATACTGACATACGTCAGTATTTTGTTTTCTGTACATGATACGCTACCGGGTAAATTTTTCGTTCAATACTTCGTACTGATAGATTTCACTATCAGAGAACCAGTGTTGAATTTCTTTTTCAGCTTCTTCTGGGGAACCTGATGCATGAATAAGGTTCGGTATGCCTTTACCTGCACCGTCGGCATACCCATAGCTCATGTGGCTAAAGTCGCCACGAATTGTCCCTGGCGCCGATGACTTTGGTTCAGTGCTACCAACTAATTTTCGTACGAGTGCTACCGCTTCTACACCACGGAGCACCATGGCAATTACCGGACCCTGGCTCATCATCTCGAGTGTAATGTCGAAGATGTGATCACCTGCCCTGGTTTTTAATTTTCCAATACCTTCGTAATGGGTGTAGTAGTGGTCTTTGTCTGGTGAAATCATTTTAGTGGCAACAATTTTTAAACCAACACGCTCAAAACGTGTAATAATTTCGCCCACCAATCCTCGCTGCAAAGAATCAGGCTTAAACACAACAAGTGTTTCTTCAATAGTATTTTTGCTCATTATTACTCCTTATTTACTGCCCTAATTGTAGCAGAAGTACCACTGCAATAACAGCTGCCAAGCCGATTCGGTACCAGCCAAATACTGCCAAATTATGTTTTGCAAGATAGCGCATTAAAAAGCCAACGGCGAGCAGACCCGAGGCAAAAGCTACTACGTTTGCGAGCGCTAACATGGCAAAGTTTGCTTCAAGGTAGTGAAGATCTTTCGCAAAGTTTTTTAGCGTAACCCCAGCCATAATCGGGAGGCTGGCAAGAAAGCTATATTCAGCCGCCATAGCAGCGTTCATGCCTGCTAGACGTCCAGCAATGATGGTTGAGCCCGAACGTGACACGCCAGGAATCAGTGCAAACATTTGCGCCAACCCAATTGCTAGCGCACGATTTGGCGGTAACGCTTCGGCTGAACGAACGCGTGGATATTTAGGTAGCTTTTCAAGCACAATCATGACTATACCGATGGCTGCCAACGTACACATTACTGTGATAAGGCTAGAAAAGAACGGCGCCGTATTGATAAAGTCCGAAAGCATGAATCCTACAATGCCAGCAGGAACAGACGTAAGCAATATATTGCGCGCAAGTGTATACTTTTTTTGTTCAAAGATGTCACGAAGTATTCGCACGATCTTGTGACGGAAATACACCAAAAGCGCTGCAAACGTCCCGATGTTTATCCACTCTAAAAATAAATGATCTTGGCCTAACCCAAATAGATGCTGAAACAGAACGAGATGCCCAGAGCTACTAACCGGAATAAACTCGGTGAGGCCTTGTACAAGGCCTAAGATAATTGCTTCAATGCCATTCATTCTTTTAATTGTACCCTACTGCTAGCATATGCACTATACTAGGACTATGGATGTTGCAGCACTTAGTTTGGATTTTGTAGAATCACTGGAAGTCGAAGGCGGGCGTGCTGCTAAGACAGCCGAGAACTACCAGCGCTACCTAGAGCGATTTGTTGAATTCGCCGGTAACATTAATGTAAACGATATTAACCAGGAACTTATACGCAAATATCGCCTGTGGCTGAACCGGCACAAGAATGAACAGGGCGAAGAGCTAGCGCTTATTACCCAAAGTTATCACCTAATTGCCCTGCGCGGATTTTTGAAATACTGTTCGGACCGCGACATTCCTACTCTCAGTGCCGACAAAATTAAACTGCCAAAAACCGTGCGAAAGCAAGTTACCTTCCTGCATTTTGACGAGATTATGCGTATGCTTGAACAGGTTGATACTAACGCCGAGGAAGGACTGCGTGACCGGGCGATTATTGAGCTCCTTTTCAGCAGTGGCCTGCGTGTATCGGAGCTTGTGAATCTTAATCGCGACCATGTGAATACCAAACGCCGTGAGTTTATGGTGCGTGGAAAGGGCCAAAAAGACCGACCTGTATTTATTACAAAGTCAGCTGCCGAGCACGTTGATGAGTACGTAGCTGCCCGGTTCGATAATCTCCCGCCGCTGTTCCTAAGCTACAGTCGCAATAACATTAGTAGTACGAGTGGCGACTATCGACGGCTTGGTGTACGGAGCGTGCAGCGTATGATTAGCAAATATGCGCGGCTGGCAGGTATCACGAAACACGTGAGCCCTCACACAATGCGGCATTCGTTTGCGACCGATTTACTCATGAATGGCGCGGATTTGCGCAGCGTACAAAGCATGCTTGGGCACAGCAATATTAGTACTACGCAGGTGTATACGCATGTTACGGATGAGCACCTCCGCGAAGTGCACGAGAAGTTTCATAGCGAAACCGAATAGCTAATTATGGAGTACACGAGCCAGATTGATAATCGTTGGCATCGTTGGTAACAAAGAAGGTTTTGCACAAATTTCCTTTTGTATCGAGTGCAGCACGTGGCTGCGGACGGTTGGAAACAGCACCGGCTCCCACCTTTACGTGTGCGAGAACGCGACGAAAACGCTCAGCAGCCCGGCCGGTTGAATCAACGGTGGGGATGCCGCCAAGCGCAACAACCCCACCAGCTGCATCGAGTAATTGAACATTTAACGAAACTTGGCCTGCTATGTACACCCCGGAAAGCTGAAGGTAGCCGCTGCCGCCAGCGGGAATAATTGGGTTAAGCGGCACGTCTATGTAACATAGCCCCAGTGTTGTCGTGCTGTCAAAACTACTTGCGCATTTTGCGCTGTCCATATGGAAATTACTATCGCGACGACTCTGCGCTACCGGGCTACCTCCAGCTGTTCGCGGGTAGCCAAATACTGTGTTGCCCTTGTCTACCAATGCTTCGTTGTCGACTGAGGGCAAGTACTGGGCACGGAGAATTGGCGGTGTTTTATCGGGCCATTCACTTGTTTTTACAAGCGGCAATGGAGAATATGCAGGCTGAAAAATATTTGTTGACACCGTTGTTTGATCGCCGTTGTCCTTTAGGCTATACCACCACACACGTGCCTTTACCGCCTCTTTTTGCGGTTGCAGCGGTATCAGTGCTGACGATGAATTCGGTGTGAGTATGGTTGGGTATTCGGTTGAAAAGCGCGAGATTTTTAGACACGTATAACTTTGGTTTAGTGCTGGATCACCTACCTGCACTTCAGATTCGGTACCAGACTTGGCAGTTGCCAGCCCTGCCTTGATGGAAGTATCGCAATTTTTTGCATCCATGGTTGCTGCTACACTCGCACAGTCAGCAGCTGGCGATGCAGGACTAAGCTCACAATCACGTACATAGTGCACCAGCAGTCGTTTTGCATCTTCCACCCCTGCTAGCGCAGCATCGTAGGCGCTCTGTGACAAATCTGCAGCCTGAGCCTGTTCATGATTGCGAATCATAATTTGTGTAAAACCAACAGTAACTACCGTTACCATAAGTGCGGTAAAAATGACGATAAACAGTGATGCGGCTCCAAGTTGCTTTCTCATATGTACGCCTCCCTACCGTGACCCCGCGGTAAACTCAAAAATATTAATTGCACAGAAATCGCCCATGCCGGACTGACCGACTAAACATTTTTCTTGCACCGTATCTACATCATCTGAATTAGTTGAGCCAAGTTTCATTACCACCCAGTGCAGTGAACGAGATGATGCACGAGAGCCGACGTAAAATTCATACATAGCGAAGTCGTATTGGCCACTCGGCAACAGTTCGTGTGTATCTGCATAAGTAAGTTCGGGGTAGTTCTGCTGAGCATTTTTTTCGCAGAGTTTGTTTTGCTTGTCGGTCACGCGTACAAAGCGAATTTCCTGATTATGCTCGTTTCCGGTGTAAAAATTGCGTGCTTGGTCTTGTCGAGTGGTATCGATCACGCTATTCCAGGCATAGGTAACATCGCCCGTGCACAGCCGACCACTTTTTGATGCAAACCCAACGTACTGAACCATAGCACTATCAGCCTGATTTAGAGTAGTTTGTATATCGCGCGACAATGTTGTAGCAGTTTGGTTAAGGCTTTTGAGCGTAACGCCGCGACTATACACGTGTCCTATCTGGATGATGAGCATAGCAATCGATAGCAACAAAACCGATAGCACCGTCATGGCGAGCATGAGCTCAACAATTGTAAATCCACGAATGTTACGGCTCATATACCCTCACGAGAGTTTCAAGCGTTTTTGGCATTGGTGAACCAGGCACGTACCAGCAGGCACGGATCCGAAAATCGCGTGCATTCGGGAAATTTGCAAACCTAGGTGCCATGCTCGATTCCACCCAAATACCCGCTACTTGCGTAGGTGTCGTATCACTTACCTTTTCATACCATATGCCAGCATAGGGGATCGTCGCACTATCATCCATACCCTGTGGTGCAGTGGTGTGTACTGTACCAGTGCGCGGGTTCATAACAAATGCGCTGGAAGGTATAGCAGCACACGCTTTTGTACCATTTGGTGCATCGACTACCAGTGATGACGCTGTGCCCGTATCACGATTAATCGCGTCCCAGTTGGCCGGCGTATCACCAAGTGCTGCATCGTGCGCGGCACGTATAGCAGCGGCCTGCGAATCAATTTGCTGTTTTACCTGGGTTAATTCAACAGCTTGCTGAGCCGTATTCATACCTTGGTTCATGATTGTTAAGCCGCCCACTGCTACAAGACTAAACACTGTTACTGCAAGCAGCACTTCGATGATGGTGTCACCAGGTTGCTTTCCTAGCGTGCGCATTGATTGCCTCCCCCGGCTGCCTCAGCTTCAAACGCCTGTGTGCCGACAGCTTCGTGATTCGCCGCTTTGGCAGCGATAGTGAGTGCCAGTGGCGTCATTGCCACTGTAGCACCTGGTTGCAAGCAGGCAGTCATGGTAGTAGTATTGCCATTTAGCAGTGCAGCAATTGTTGCTGTGGTAGTAGCGGTAGTAGGAAGCCAATAGGTATATACTGCGCCACTGGTTGGCGAACGAAGTATGGCCACTGCGCGATAAAGCGGCGATTTTGCAGTGTCATTAGGAGCATACAGTGTTGTTCCCCAGGCTAAATTGTAGGTAATCGCTTGCTCTACATCACTATCGGTAATCAGTCGCGGCGAATATGATTGAATGGCTACTTTGTCATCGGTTTGGGCGGTCAATGTGGCTGGTTCGACCCCCACGATGCGTCGCACCGTCATTTTGTTATTTGCCAGTAGCAGGTAGCGCCCCAAAATAATACAGTTTGAGCTGCCGACATTGCGGAGCGGATTGGTGGTAGTAGCGGCTGTACCAGAACTACATGAAACAGCATTATTGCGGTCATTACTGATGTTGTACACTTCATCATACTGCTGCTGCACCTGTGAAACTAAGGTGTTTACGCTATCTTTGTAGCTTTGGGTGTTTACATTCACCAGCCAGCCCCCCAGAAGTGCCATTGCTAAGACGCCGGTCACCGCTATTGCTAGCGTCACCTCGATGATAGTAAACCCTCCCTTTCGCGCGTTCATCTAGGGTAATTATAGCATAAGCGCCACTGTTTATGGGTACAGAACTCGGGCTAAAAACAGGCTAAAATCGCTGGTAAACCATGTAATAATGGCACTACCGCAAAAGAAGCTGATAAGTGCGCCAGCAATTAGGAGCGGACCAAACGGCACAGCACTAGTTCGACTAAGTTTTTTTGTGAGTAACCCGGGCAGCACCACCAGCGTACCTATAGCATTCGCGAGAATTAGAGCTAGGAATGCCTTTTTCAAGTCTATCAGTAGTAGCCCGAGTGCGATTCCGATCTGAGCATCGCCAAGCCCAACCCATTTACCCCTGCTTATCGCCCATAAGCCCCAGTAAAGCCCTGCCAGAATAGCTACGCTGCCGGCAAGTGAAAGTAAACTATAGGGGCCGTATGTAACATATGCCAGTGTCGCAAACAGCGCACTACCCACCCAAAGCGGCCACATGGTCACTTCAAGCACAATATACCACTTGGCGTCGTACCAAAAAACGATGACCAGATTAACGATAAGCACCAGCCAGAGTAGAAAAATACCCCAGTGAACCCCATTTTGCAAAGCAAACGGCCACAGTAGATATGACAGCACGAATAATCCTGCAGTCATGATTTCGATCGCAGGCTCAAACCAGCCTATAGCGCGCGTACAGTAGCGACATTTCCCTGCGGTACTGAGCCAACTTAGCACTGGTAGCAAATCATACCAAGCAAGTTGATGCTTGCACGCAAGGCAGCGTGAACGATCGTTAGCACTAAACCCATTTTTTAGCACGCTTAGGTGCGCATACTCTGCTGCGTCAACCGCTTCGCCGTGGGCTTTATCGTAGATAAGCTGTTTAGTCCGAAGCCGCCATACCGTCGCACCAGCAAAACTACCGAGCACAGCACCAAAAACAACAAGGCTAAGCACAATCATTACATCCATACACCAAGCCTACCAGGTTTCATGCCAAATGAAAAACAGCCCGCTAATGGGCTGTTTTTGACTATCAATTATTTTTATGCATCTTGGCAGAAGTTTACACCGGTGCCACCACCGCCTTCAAGCAGTACAAAAACAGCTGCAGAACGTGGTGTTCCTCCAACGTAGCTTGTCGCATCGTTAGGATTACACTTTGCACTCGTCACAACAACAATTTTATCACTTGCGACTGTAGGTGTTGTAGAAGTAGTACCAGTTGTAGCAGCTGAGACTGTTATTGGGTTATTATTGCCCGATATATCGTACTGCGAAAGTGAGCTAATGTAGCCCTTCAAGTTCGCCGCTGTTACTGTTGATGCACCACGCGAATTACTTCTAAGACTACCGATAGCTGAAACAACAACGTTAGCGTCAGCTTTTCGCGCTGTATCACGTTGACCACGCTGCAATGCCGGCCATGCGATGAAGATCATCAAGAAAATAAGCCCAGCGATTGCCAGTACCAATACAACCTCGATGATAGTAAACCCTTTTTTTGCTTGTTGTGTGTTCATGAATGTGTTCCACCCTTTCTATGAACTTGCTGTCGTTTTATGCATAGTGCTTACGTTTATCATACGGTACTCGTTTTCAAATGTCTAGCCTGTTAGCCAATCTTTACATTATTTACCAGTCCGTAAATTGGTAGCAAGATTGCCCCGACGAGCCCACCAGCTACAATTGCCAGTACCACCATCAATATCGGTTCGATAGCGGTAGAAATAGACTTAATCGTTTCATCGAGCTCGTCCTCGTACACCTGTGCTGCTTTACCCATCATTTCATCAATCTTACCTGATTGTTCACCAATGCTAATCATTTGCGGCACAAAACTCAGAATGTATTCTTCGGGCTTCAATGACACTGAAAGCGCCTTTCCACCTTTCACTTTTTCGGCTGCCCTACCAATCGAGGCCGCTACAACGCTATTGTTGACTGCTTTTTGGCTAATGCTTAGCATATCGAGCATTGGCACCCCTGTCATCAGTAGTGTCTGCCCGGTACGGCACATTCGCGCCATATAGAGTGTACGGAACATCCCGCCAAACAGCGGAACATTCAATTTCAGAGTGTCCTTTACCTTAATACCCGCTTCGGTCTGGAAGTACTGACGTAAAAAGTAACCCGCGACAATCGCTCCAAGCAGCACGACCCACCAAAAATTGATAGCAAAGTGCGCCGACCCAACGAGCACTTGCGTGATAAACGGCAGGGTTTGGTGAAGATCTTTGTAGAGCTTTTCCACCTGCGGTACCACTGTAAAGAGCATGAAGCCCACCACTAGTACGATAACAATGAGAACAATAAGTGGGTACATCATAGCCCCTTTGATTTTGCTCATCATGGCAGCATCCTTCTCCTGTTGCGCTGCAATACGCTTCAAGGCATCGTCGAGCGTACCTGATGCCTCACCGGCACTAATGAGCGCCAAGAACACATTGCCAAAGACTTCTTCGTGCTTAGAAAACGATTCTGTCAGCGATTTACCACCTTCAACAGAAGTAATAATATCCTCGACTATGCCCTGCAGTCGCTTGTTCTCGGTTTGCTCCATTACTGTATGGAGGCTTTGCGCCAACGGCAACCCTGCCCCTAGCAGTGTGGCCAACTGGCGTGTAAATACAACTTTGTCTTTGACTGTAATGCGCCCAGTGATTTTATCGATGAATGACCCGCTCTCATCAACTGCCTTGATGTCTTTTGGCGCAAACCCCTGCTCCATCAGCAGTTTTGCAGCAGCACTCTCCGACTCAGCCTGCACTGTCGAGCTGACTGTTTGGCCGGTAGAAAGGTCTTTTGCTTGGTAGGTAAATTTGCGCACGTTGTTGTTATTAGCCTCGCATTAATCGTTCAAATTCAGTTAAATCTACGGCGTAGTTACGCGCTTCATCAAACGTAATCGTACCTGACTGCACCAGGTTCACCAGTGTACGGTCCATCGTTTGCATGCCTTGGTCAGCACCCGTTTGGATGACTGCATCAAGCTGGTGGCTCTTGCCTTCGCGAATAATATTGCGCACCGCAGGGTTAGCTACCAACACTTCGGCCGCCACTACTCGTCCGCCGCCAATCGAAGGCACCAAACGCTGGCTACAGATCGCCATCAGAATGTTCGAAAGCTGGGCGCGAATTTGCGGCTGCTGGTGCGGTGGAAACACATCGATCATACGGTCGATACTTTGGGCCGCACTGTTGGTGTGCAGGGTAGCGAACACCAAGTGTCCCGTTTCGGCAATGGTAATAGCCGCGCTAATCGTTTCGAGGTCACGCATCTCTCCAATCAGCACTACATCGGGGTCCTGGCGCAAGCTGCTGCGCAGTGCCGCGCTAAATGAATAGGTATCGTAGTGAACTTCACGTTGCACTACCACAGATTTTTTGCTCTTGTGCGTAAACTCAATCGGATCTTCGATGGTAATAATATGCTGGGCTTTTTCGGTATTAATTTTGTCCACCAAAGCCGCGAGTGTTGTCGACTTACCGCTTCCGGTTGGCCCTGTCACCAGCACAAGTCCGCGTGGATAGTCGGCAAAGCTCATGACAACTGGTGGCATACCAAGTTCGGTAACACTTTTAATCTCATTTGGAATCAAACGCAGTGCCGCCGCCAGATTGCCGCGCTCATGAAAGGCGTTCACACGGAACCGACCAAGGTTGCCGAAGGCAAACGAAAAGTCGAACTCTTTATCTTTTAACAGAATTTGTTGCTGATCTTGGTCAAGAATAGCAAACACCAATTGCTCTACCTTTGGCTCGTCAAGTGCCTCGTAGCCAGCAATCGGATTAAGCGCGCCGTCCACACGCAGCATGGGCGGCAATCCTACCTGCAAGTGAAGGTCGCTCGCACGTCGTTTCACCACTTCTTCAAGGAGTAGTTCGATTCTAAGTTCTTGGTTCATATCTTCCCACCTTTTACTGCGCTGCCGCCACGCGATTAACTTCTTCTAGCGTTGTAATTCCCTGAAGTGCCTTCAAGTAGCCATCCTGGCGCATGGTAATCATACCCTGCTCTACCGCCAGCCGCTGAATATCAGCACTGGTTGCTCTGGCGACAATCAATTTTTGAATTTCATCAGTGACATCCATCACTTCGTACAGTCCGGCTCGTCCAGAATACCCTCGTGGGGTCGCTGGAGTGTCCTTCCCTTTAACTAAAGTATAAGCGTTTTGGCCTGCAAGTGGCAAGTCCTTGTAGCCTAAATCCTCTGATATTTGCGCCACTTCGGTAGCACTTTTTGGCAATAAGTGGCCAACAGTGGTGGCAATATTCTGAGTTTCAATCGGACTTGAGGCATAGGCATCTCGGTTGTTTGCTACTCGACGCACCAATCGTTGGCCAATGATGGTATTAACGGTGCTTGCAATCAGGAATGGTTCAATTCCCATATCGAGAAGCCGCGGCAATACGCCAGCCGCACTATTGGTGTGTAACGTACTAAATACCAAGTGCCCCGTGAGCGCAGCTTGCACCGCCAAGTTAGCGGTCTCAGCGTCACGAATCTCCCCTACCATGATGATATTTGGATCCTGACGCAAGATAGATCGTAAACCACTGGCAAACGTCAGCCCGACATCAGCATTCACCTGAATTTGGTTGACGCCGTCCATTTTGTACTCGACTGGGTCTTCGAGTGTGACGATATTAACAGATTCGTCTTTAATTTCTTTGATAAGCGCATACAGGCTGGTCGATTTTCCACTTCCCGTTGGGCCGCTTGTCAGCACCATGCCATTTGGTCGCCGAATGCCCTTTAGAATGGCACGAAGACCACGCCCGGCATAGCCCATTTCGCCTAGATCAAAGCTGTTACCGCTTTTATCAAGCAAACGAATCACCACCTGTTCGCCCCATACAACTGGACTAATTGCGATACGAAGGTCAACCTCTTTCTGCCCTACCTTTACCGTAAACTGTCCATCTTGCGGTGTACGGTGTTCGTCAATTTTCAAATTGGACAAAATCTTTATACGGCTGACCAGTGCCGGCTCAATACTCTTGGGGAGTTGCATAATCTCACGCAGTACGCCATCAACACGGCAACGAATTTTTAGCGCTTTTTCAAGTGGCTCAATGTGAATGTCACTGGCTTTTGTTTTAACGGCGTATTCCAATATAGTGCTGAGTGCACGACTAATCGGCGAATCCTGCACAATTGTCTTTATATTGCCAGCTTCCTCGCTTTTTTCTTCTTCTTGCGTTACCTCAGCCGCTTCATCCACTTGTGAAAGGTCGGTTTTGTACTGGTCAATCACGTGGCGCACGCCCGCTTCTGATGCCATGAACACCTTGAGCGGCCGTTGAATACGGTTCGATAAGTAGTCGACAGCCTGAACATTATTGGCGTCAATCATTGCCACTGCTAGGCGATTTTGCACCTCAGCAAGCGGCACTGCCATAAACCGCTCCGCAATATCTTCCGGGAGAAGGCTCAAGATTTTTTCGTCGATAACCGTGTTGCGCAAATTAACATAGGGCACGCCCGAAACCTGCGCAGTGGCATGGGTCAGCAGCTCATCATCAATTACCTTGTTATCTGTGAGAATGGCGAGAATTGGCTTGCTGGTCTTTTCCGAATCAGCCCTTGCACTCGTAATCACATCACGTGCAACCAGCCCCTCCTCTACGAGGAGTGTCAGCAGCTTTTCCTGGGTTTCTGGTGTGAGTAACCCCACAGTGCACCTCCTATTGGTTTTGTGTTTGGTTTGAGCCAATCACGACACGCACCGTTGGGTTGATTGCATCGGGCGAGAATACACGACTATCAAGCTCGTCGATATTAGGGGAAATTGTTTGCATTGTAGCAACCTTCTCTTTTTTCCCAGTATCTTTCAGGCCAGGAATGGTACCTGCTACAAAATACGCCACTACCATGCTAAACGATGCGATAAGAATGATCATAGCAATGTCAGTTTTTTTCACTTTACTACCTCATCTTTCAGGCGTAAATCAGCAGCTGGTTCATAGTATGCCTCGCCGGTAATTGTCATGCTAATTCGCTGGCCTTGGCTTTCCATGCGAGCCTCAGTTACGTTAATGGCACGAATTGATCGTTCAAGGTCTTTTAGCACCGCCTTAAGTGTGTCAGCCTGCCCGTTAGGGACACTAATAGTGAAGTTAAAGACAATCTTTGGAAAGGCCGCGCCACTAGCTGATTCAGCCGCAGGATCTGAAGTTTCATCTTCAACACCTTGAATAGGTGTAACATTCATCGACTCTATAGTGACTCCTGAACGGTTGAGCAGTTTATCGCTTTGGAGTGAAGCTCCTAGTGCCGCTGAGTTTGGATTAGCTGGCAGCGCGTCTAAGACAACCTGCGCCGGTTCGTCGTCTTCACTAATACGGAGTTTTGTGAGTATCTCGCTGGCGTTTGTCACCCGCACGTTGCGTTTCAGTTCACTCGCGGCGTTTTCGTTGTTCTTAATTATCTGAATACTTTTTTCTTGCTTGCCAATGACAGTTTGGTTGTACCAAAGTTTTTGCACCATAAAGTAGGAAACAACCCCAGCAAAGCCAATCAATGCAGAAGCAATCGCCACCCACATAAACATGGTGCTATTTGCTTTAGAAATTTGCTGTCGTTTGCGGACTGCTGCATCTTGCGCCATTTAGTTATTCCCTCCCGTCACAAACAGTGATTTTGGAACTGCAGTAGCTGAATCAGTAGCATTAGTTTGTGTCGGACCAACAATACGGCCATCTTTAGAATCGCGCGCAAATAGTGCATCGTTATAGACAAAGCTAATACTAAACCTCAGTACTTTTTTACCTGATGAATCTTCGCCGAGCGTACGTGTTCCATCGCTTATTTTATCTGTCAATTTGACCTTCTGGGTATCGCCCTGGCCATCAGCCTTATATTCGAATGATGTGCCTTCAATTGTTTTTTTGAACGACTCCAACGCCTTGTAGCCATTGGCTGCCTCAGCTTCAATTGTCACGGTTTTATCAGTCGTATTTATACGAACCGTACGATAGACAACAGCATTTTCGCCTTGCGGCTCAATTGTGTTAAGCACGTCGAAGATACGTGATGTGATGTTCTTTTGCTTATGCTGATCGGCGAGTCCCTGCACTTGGTTTTGCACCGTAACTGCACTTGCTAAATCTGGATTGTTCTTTAACAAGTCGCCATGAAGCTTCTGTATGGCTGCCTCGTTATTTGCACGAAGCACTGGCTGTGCGACATATACGTACAGTGCAAGCAGCGTCACGATAATACCTACCGCGATGCTCAATAAAATACTCATTGAGACAACAGCATTTCGGACTTTTTGCGCCTGAATAAATTCTTGCTTTACATCTGGTAAAAGGTTAACCTCAATCATTGGTTACTCCTCTCGGCAAGCCCGACTGCAGTAGCAAATTCGTTGGCAATAGCCGCCAGCTGCTGCTGATCTGCCTGTGCTACTTGAACTTTTTGCCACGGATTCGCTATGGTTGCCTGTACGCCCGTTTTACCGCTTACATATTCGCTAAAGCGCGGAATAACTGCTGTAAATCCAGCCACGTACACCCCACCAACAGGCGTGTTTGGGTAGCGCGTTTGGAAAAATTTCAATGATTTTGTAAGCTCGCTGGCAAAGTTTTCAAGCGTGCTTTCGATAGCACGATAGACTTGGCCCTCTAGTCGGTCGGGTGCTAAACCAAATTTTAGAATAAACTGGCGAGCTTGATCATCTTTCACGTTCAGGTTCTGTACAGCCGCTTTTACGAGCGAACTAATACCCATTGGCACGGTACGCACCAGCCGTGGCGTATCACCAAAGGTCATAGCGATATCTGTTGACTGCTCACCCATATCAATAATCAACCGAGCATCAGTCATGCCACTTGGCAGCAGTGCGCGAATCATCGCAATCGGTTCTGGCTCAGCAGCAATCACATTGAGCCCAAGCCCTTCTACAAATTCTAGTCGTTCTTCAGCGTAACTAATTGCCGTACTGGTAATCAACACTTCTTGCTGCTTAGGGTCGTGCAACGACTGCCCCAGCAAATGCCAGTCAACTTTCGCTTCGTCCATTGGCATTGGAATGTACTGATCCATTTGGTATTTAATGGTGCTTTTTAGCTCGTTTGGCTCCATCATTGGTACATCAATAACAGTAGTGAATGTTTTTTGCGACGGAAGCCCAATTGCTACATTACGAGTTTTTATGCCGCTCTGGCCAAGCGCTGTCATAATAACTTCGCCCAACCGTCGGCGTGATTCTGGCGAATCTGCCCCCGTAATTTTAGCATCAACCGGTGCGTAGCCATACTTTACTAAGGCCCACGTATCGGCACCCGTTTTGTTTAATTGCACCACCCGAACAGCGTTGGTCCCGATGTCCAGTGCAAAAAAGTCGCCCACTCCTTTAAATAATCCCATACTTAGCTACATTATACATAAGCGTTACTACTAAAGGCAAGCGTTTTAACAGCTTTTGTACCTTTAGTATTAGTAGCGTGGTGGCAGCTCACGCAGTGCAGCCGTTTCGGCGCTCACGCCACTCGAACCTTGCGAGGCCCACACGTAGGTGTCACCTCGTAGCTGGATGCGTTCAGCCGGCTCGTCGGGATTGGGGTCACGCACGCCATGAGTGCGGCCCAAGTAAATTTTTGGCGCTACTACCGGCCCATTTATCTCAAGTTTGTTGTTGCAGTCGTTAGCGGTCAGTTTCGTAGCTATATCTTTCCAGCCGGTGCAGGTATACAGTGCCCCATCGCTGCCGTCCTTGTAGCCTGCTATCAGCCAGGCATCAACTCGTGTAACACCTGGGTCAATCTGGATGTTTTTTGCGATGATGAGCACCTGCGGGAGTCCCTGTGACAGTGGCGTCGTGTGGTACTGCAAGTTCTTGTTTATCGTCACCGTACCAGTGGTACAAATCACCCGTGTGCCTGTAATGCTGTTTGGGTTAGGAATACTATCGACCGTTATATCACCTGCATCACACCTGCCCGATGGGTTGTAATCCGTATTAACTGCCAGTGCGGCTGCTTTTTCGACAATCGCAACCGGATACGCTACCGGGCCAAAGCAGCCATCGCCGCCACCCGAACCAGTACACGGCACCATGTAGTTTGCGCCTGTCACCTTGTTCCAACTAGTGTTCGTGCCACTTACATTACCGCCATTTAACCCCGCGCCCGACGCCATTGTCATGTTCAGCGCACCCGAAAACACTCCGTATTCATCCCAGCTCCCAACATACTTCCAGTCACTTCCAAACTTGGCTTGTAATAACGATGTTTGTATACTGCCGCCGGCGAGCGTGTCGTGCCCCCACACCTGTAGCTTGGGACGGAACCCTGATATCGCACAGGCCATAGACGAGCTATAGGCCCACTTTGTATCGTCATCACTGGCACCGGTAGGGTTCTGTACTCGCGCAAAGAAGCACAGGCGCGTACCCGGTGGGTCTGGACCTCCCTCTGAATATTGTTGTAGCAAAGATGATACACTGTCATACTGACCAAATTTTGCGAGCCTACATCCATTTCCGCCACTTACAATTACTGAACAAGCCGGTGTGTCAGTATACGACGGCGAAATTGTTCGTGAGGAAGGTTCTCCAGTATACCGCACAACATATAGCTCCCAGCGATGTTGATCGCCTAACACCCCTGTCCCACCTCTATTCATGGAGCTTGTTGCCGCTACATTCGGGTAGCCGTCGTAGGTAGTTGGGTTCACCCCAATAGTAGGCCGCAACATGTAGTCGCAGTTTACTTCGCCGTATATTGCATCGTTTAGCACGTTTATGCTAAATACATTACCATTAGGTGCCACTTTTCCACTTTGTAGTTTATTAACCACCCATACCGAGTACGGCGTGCCGCTTTGAAATTGTTTCACCTTTAGCTTCGCAGTGCCATTATCGGTGTCGGCTCTAAACCAACCATCTATGTCATTGCCGCCCAAATTGCGGAGCGTATAGAGCTTGCTGCCGTCTATCTTTGCATTTTCCCAACTAGCATAGTCTTCCTTAGCCAGAGGTTCGTTGTTCTTTCGCACTTGAAAATATGTTTCCCCAAAGACGCTTATGTCAGGGTCATAGAGCTTCACTTCATTGTTCATAAGTGACTCTGCCGTTGCATTACACGGAAACCCAAACTGTTGCCCAAAGTACACCCCCATTTTAGGGTTGTCGCCGTTATTAAAGTAGGCGCTGCGCAAGCCGTACTCCTTATCACTGTCGGTTTTTAGTGCTCCTACCTTCCAGTCGCTAGCAGCATTTACCGAAAAGTTCACACTGTTAGTCAGCGATCCCCCCAGGTACTCATTGCCGCTAAATACTGCAGAGTAGCCTATTTCAAAATTCAGCTTGTATAGATTCAGTAGGCTACGCTGCGAATCGTCCATCATTAGACCATCCAGCTTATACGTGGCAAATAGCACGTTATCTTTCCAGCCGCTCGCATTACCTGCCACATTTTGCCGAGTTGCCGAATACTTACATACATTTTTCATCAGTATCTTATATGTTAGCGTGCTGGCCCCAGCTCCGCTCATCGTTACATTTATCGTAGCGTTATCGTCGTCGAATGATCCCTTGTTGCTACTCGTTGCATTCCTGCCACTTTTAGTTATGTCGTATATACGACACGACGTTAGGTCATTGTTTTTGGTAGTAATACGAACAGATTTTCCAGCGGTAGTAGAAAACTCGTTATAGAGACCTAGTCGAATTTTTCTCACTTGGGCTACGGTCTCCCACTTTAGCATGTGGGCGACACCTTCTGCCGCAAGCTTGCCGTCTCTGTCAATCGACATCATGCTATCAGGGTCAGGCGCTATACTCCCCAATGTGCCAATCGCCGATGTGTACGAACTAAACAACACCGCTGCTGTCAGTAGCCCTATTACGCCTGTTTTTATTCCCCACCGTTGTTTGCTCATACCGTGTATACGTTTAGTATACAGCACTGGTGTACCAAATTGAACAGCGCCGTTCGTTTGTGGGATACCCCACGAACGAACGGCGCACGTTCTCCGATTCCTTTCTTGATCAGCGAGTGACCGTCAGCTCTGCAACTTGCTTGTAGGTACCGGCCACCATGGCATACACCCTGAACACGTTGCCCTTACGGGCGCGCTTTGCTCTGGGCGTTTTGTTCGCATTGGGTGCAACCGTGTACGACCAAGTGCGCAGCGGTTTCGTGCTGGTAGCCGTGGCAAACCGCCGCAGCTTGTAAGCCGTCGCCATTTTGACACCGCTGTTGCTCAGCGTTGCCTTAACGCGCAGGGCCCGTGGCTGCCACAGCGTGGCAGTCGGCTCTACCACTGGCGATGGTGTTGCCGTGGGCGATCCAGTTGGCGTGGGCGAACTGGTCGGTGTCGGTGAGCTCGTCGGCGTGGGCGTTGCCGTGCCACTCGGTGGCAGGTAGTCACCGCAAGCTGGCACATACAACGTGCCGACCTGTCGATACGCTGCACCATTCTCACTGGCTCGAACAACATACGAGCCAGGAAGTGCCGCGCGTTGTCCCATCGAGACCTCTTGACTGTCCCACACTCGCAGGCTGTACCACGGACCAAAGCCATTGCCATCAGTACGTGAAATATCTACGTACGTGTTCGGCAACAACCGGTTGGTACCATCCGCCACGTTGGTCACCCACACTTCCACCTGCCAG
Organism: uncultured Candidatus Saccharibacteria bacterium; assembly: GCA_964537815.1. Lineage (GTDB taxonomy): Bacteria > Patescibacteriota > Saccharimonadia > Saccharimonadales > Saccharimonadaceae > UBA1020. Next base: position 17,264 of record CAZIDJ010000003.1, read on the forward strand.
GTTTGCTGGCCCATGGCATCGCAGGTGTCAGGCACCACGGCCGCACGGTAAGTGTTTACCGCTTCGGTACCGGTCACAGCGGTGCTGAACGACACCGTGTAGCTGGTTGTCGACCAGCTACTGACATCGTTGTCGAACACGTCGAGGGTGACAGGCTTGCCCCCTGAAGGGTACGAAACCCCACAGTAGACCACGTCACCAGAGCGCGTGTAGTAGCCGTATCGCTCGGGCGTCTGGCATGGCACCGCGTACTCGTCCTGGTCCGTACCCGACGGATCGAACGAAATAGGCAGTGGTGGTACAGCCGTGGCCGTGCCGTTGGGGTTGGTGGTGGTAGCCACCTTCCCTGCCGGGCTGGACGGGAACGGTGTCCCTGTTGCCGCGCTTGCGCTCAAGGGAGCAGTGTTCACCACCCCCACCAGCAACGCGGCAAGCATCGCCATCAGTACCACGAACGGCACCGACAGCATCTTCAATGCGCGAGACATTGCTGTCTCCTTTCTTCCAAGAAGCCCTTGGAGGATTGGGGTGCAGATGAATGATTGATCAAGATTAATTGTCGAAGAACGAGGCTCACTAAAGAGACTCAAGCGTGCGTCTGGCTGACGCAAGCGATGCTCTACAAGTAGCCTTGACCAATCACCAGATACACCGATAATTAGTACCTGAATTCTATCACAAAACGCTAAAAAAGTAAAGTGCTTTTGTTATATCGTCGCTCCACTATGATTTTATCTCTACCTCTGTTATAATTAAATACACATGAGCTTATCTATCGGCATCGTAGGCCTTCCGAACGTCGGGAAATCGACGCTTTTTAATGCTTTAACAGATGCCGAGGCGTTAGCGGCAAACTATCCGTTCGCTACTATCGAACCAAATACTGGCATTGTGCCCGTACCCGATGAGCGGCTGAGTGTGCTACAAACAATGTATACAGCCGAAAAAGTAGTACCTGCCACCGTCACCTTCGTTGATATTGCCGGGTTGGTTGAAGGTGCAAGCAAGGGCGAAGGATTAGGCAATAAGTTCCTGGCCAACATTCGCCAATGTGATGCGATTGTGCACATTGTGCGAGCCTTCGAAAACAGTGATATTGTACGCCACGATAATGGCGAAGTGAACCCAAAAAATGACATCGAAATCATTAATACGGAACTCATTTTGGCCGACCTACAAACCATCGAAAAACGCATGACAACACTTGCTAAAGAAGCCAAGGCAAAGCCCACCGCACGTGAGCAGCTGAGCTACATCGAAAGCCTGCAGCGTCACCTAGAGGGCGGCACGCCGCTTTCTGCGCTGCCATCACTTAACCACGAACTGATTGCCGACCTACATTTACTCACTGCCAAGCCAGTTATTTATGCCTTTAATGTCGATGAAGCCACGCTGGTGAATCCTGCTGCAAAGCACGAACTTGAGATGTTGGCATCACCCAGTGAAGCATTGTTTGTGTGTGCCAAACTAGAAGAAGAACTAAAAGGTCTCGATGCTGCCGACGCTCACGAATTGCTCGGAAGCTATGGCGTTGAACAATCGGGATTGGAGCAAATGATACACGCTGCCTACAAAACACTAGGACTACAGAGCTATCTTACTGCTGGACAAAAAGAAGTCCGCGCCTGGACCATTACGCGCGGCTCCACTGCCCCCCAAGCTGCAGGTGTTATTCATACCGATTTTGAACGCGGCTTTATTGCTGCCCAAATTGTAAACTACGATGACTTGGTTGCTGCAGGAAGCGAGCAAGCCGCTAAAGCTGCTGGCAAACTCCGCACCGAAGGCAAAGACTACATCATGCAACCTGGTGATGTCGTCGAGTTTCGATTTAATGTTACGAAGTAGAATTTTGGTCTGAGCGGGTGACAGATGGCGGGGTAGCACCCGCTTTTGAAGAAATCTCTGATTTTTCAAAAGAAGGAGCGGACCATCTGGCAGGACCCGCGTCTAGCGACCTACGTGGCAATTCTGAAGGAATTGGTGACGACGGGAGCGGGAAATGCAACAGGTACTCGCTACTATTCGGTAATTTTCTGATCAATCGCACGCGCCACACTTGCAATTGCGCCCCACGATGACCCATCGCTCATAACCGTGATGATGTAAACGCCTTTTGGTGAATACACGATCGCTGCGTCGTTTAGAATGCTGCCTAAAAATCCCACTTTGTCGGCAACTGTACCACCCACACCAGCCGGCACACCGCTGCGATACACTTGCCGCTTCATCACATCAAGCAACCGCGCTCTCGAAGGCTCAGTGAGTCCAAGCTGATTGGTTTCGAGCTTCTGTAAAAACAACGCTAAATCATTTGTGGTCGATTTAAACCCGCCAGCACTCACCGAAGTTCTGCTGCTCAACCCTTGTGCCCGCACCTCTGCAAACACCGTATTCCAGCCAATTGTGCCGCCAAACCACTCTGCGCAGGCGTTATCTGAATTAATAATCATTTTATCAAAACATGCGCTTACGCTCCCATAGCTGGTTGGCTTGTCCCATGTCCATTGCCCCGCATCAATACGTTTTAGTACCGAATATGCCACGTACAATTTATAGGTACTGGCCGGGTGATACTGCACATCGCCATTTGCGCTTACTCCACTGTCCCCAAGCTTACGTACGCTAATTGCCATATTGTTATTCGCTTTCGAAAGATCATTCACTAAGGCCTGCAATCCTTCGGGAGTATTGCTGTATGAGCGGGCATACTGCAGCGTTGGCGGCAGTGCTGCAACGGCCAGTGTGGCAGTACCGGTTTTTCCCAGCAACGCTTTTTTGATAGCAGCTGCCGATGCATCGCCATCAATGCCCCGCCCGGCAGCGCCATTGGCACGCGAAACCTCTATGCCATCGCGCGTAGTGATGTAGGTCACTCCTGGCTGTATATACACATCTTTTTGGATGGTTTCAAAGTATTTCTTCATTAAGTCAGCACTCGCATCAAGCTGCAGCGAGCTATCTTCTTTTTCGACAAACATCAGCCAGCTTGCCACCGTTGCCTTCGGTACAGCATACGTTTTATCTACCACTGTTACAACCAGCGGTTTTGCTACGATTTCCTGAGCCTGCTTAAGCAGCGTGGCAACATCTTCATTACTACGTTTAGGCTTTACCGCTGTTAGCTGCAACGTATAGTTCAAGCCTTTTTTGCCAATCGTTTGCGTATCAAATTGTCGAACAATAGAATCGGCTGGACATGCTGTTCCATCTTTGGCCGGCTCTAGCATCACACTTTCACCATTCACCTTTAACGTAGCGTCTTTAGCCGGTACACTGCATAGGTCATTTATTTTAGCAGCGTACTTTTCAGCTGCTACTTTGTCTACTTTCGTTTGAACAGGCTCATCCCTCAGCGCCCCCATCACTACACTACTAAACGGCACCAATCGCCAGTACCACGGGTAGACGGCCAAGCGCTGCAACGTCGCCTTTGCGTCTGCCGAAACTCCTGCGCTGCCCACTTCACCAGTTACTGTTTCTTTGCCCACCGTAAGTACAAGTGGCTGCTTAGCGGTGTCTTTTAGTGTCTCCTTCAGTGCCTCTGCATCGGCAAACCCCGCATTAGTGCCGTTTACCTTTGCAAATGGCAGCGCCCTATCAGCCGGGTACACCAGCTGCGCACCAACAGCAATCGCACTAACGGCACAAAGGCCTAGTAGAGTGCGACGCACACGCGGATGCTGCTCAAAATACCCTCTCATCTTGCTACTGTTTAGTATACCAGAAGTGGCGCTAGGAGATAAAACCGCTCTCTGTTGCCCTTTGCACCAGCCACGTCACTGTCTTTTTTATCACGCAATACAAAATAGCGCTTTGCCCAAGCTTCGAAATCTTTTAGAATTTCACGACGCACCGCGTCGTTCTTGATAACACCTTTATTTATCTGATGCTTGCCTGCTTCAAACTGTGGCTTTAGCATAGCAATAATCTGTGTGTTTTTACCACAAAGTGTAGCAACATGCGGCAATATTTCACGCAAACTAATAAAACTAACGTCCATCACTACAATATCTGGCGTCTCGTATATCATCACCACCCCTTCAAAAGGTTCACCCCTGAGAAGGGTTGTTTTTTGCAAGTTTGCATTTTTTTCACTTTTCTTAGCTACATTCACGACACGAATATCGGTTTTCTCGTATAGTTCGATCCGTTTATCGCCACGTAAACTTGGGTGTAATTGATCAGTACCAACATCCACTGCATAAACTTTTTTGGCACCGTGTTGCAACGCATAGTCGGTGAACCCGCCCGTACTGCTACCCACATCGAGCACCGTGGCATTCGAAAAATCAACACCAAGTGCCTGCGCCACACTGGCGAGTTTTAGTCCAGCACGCGAAACATAACGCTCACTTGCTTCGAACACAATCTTGCTCTGGCTCTGAACAAAATGCCCCGGTCTTGTCACCACTTTGCCATCAACACGAACCTTGCCAAGCTTAATCCAGCTTTCTGCCTCAGAGCGACTCTGAACAAGCTTACGCTCATACACCACCTGGTCGAGTCGCCGCTTCATGCTACAAGGAGGTTCCTTGTAGCATGTTATTTATCAGTTTATTTTCAGAATTTATGATTATCTGGGCTGTTGACTGCTGCATATTACTTCTTTCGTTCGCGGTAGGCACCAGTTTCGGTATCGACACTTACTACGTCGCCTACTTTGATGAATGCAGGCACGCGAATTGCTGCACCAGTTTCTAGCGTCGCGTCTTTCTGCACAGCGCCACTCGTATCGCCCTTTACTACCTCTTCGGTGTAAGTAATTTCTAAATACACATTTTTCGGTAGTTCCACATTTATTACGCGGTCACCAAAAAATTGCAAGTTAAGCGTTTCACCTTCTTTCAGGTAGTCTTTTGCGCTATCGACAATATCTGCCCCTAGCTCAAACTGCTCAAAACTTTCGGGGTCCATAAAGAAGTAGTTAGCCCCATCTGCATACAAATATTGTACAGGTTTGCTCGTTACCTCAGCGCGTTCAATTTTGTCCTGGCCCTTGAAAGTTTTTGGAATTAAGCTACCATCAATCAAGTTTTTCAGCTTCACATTAACGATACTCCCACCACGCCCCATGACTTTTTGGCCATACTCAACAACACGGTAGGGCTTGCCGTCAATTTGACACACTGTGCCTTTTTTAAGATCTGTTGGTTGATACATCATCGTCCTCCTCTGCTGGCGCATATATATTTCTATAAGCCATACGCAGCATAGCCGCTGAGCTCATCCATGGGTCTATTTCAGCACCACGGATTCTCTCTTGAGCGGCCGTTAAATCATCTGGGGTTAATCTCTCGTCCACAATCTACCCGTGTGTTACGAATGGCAGTAGGGCTAAATGACGAGCGCGCTTAATGGCAACAGCCAGTTGGCGTTGTTGCTTGATGCTCAGGCCGGTCTTTGCAATCGGCTCAATTTGGCCATAGGCGTTGATGTAACGCTGCAATGTTTTTACGTCTTTGTAGTCGAAATATGTTACGACATCTTTTTTGAATCTCTTCATAAATTTCTTCCTTTCAATAACTAATTTACAGATGAGTTGTTTAGAAATGTGCAATGCAAGGCGGAGCGGAAGCCTGCAGCGAAGCTGTATTTCACATACAGCGAGCGAAGCCTGGATGCTCAAACGCAGCAGTGTGCGTTTATAAACTGCTCAGCTAAAATGGGATTTCCGATAAATCAATCGGCTGGTCATCAACCACTGGCGCCTGGGATGAATTAGGTTTGCTTGAGCTTGGTTGTGAACTTGGTGCACCACTGTCGCGGTTACCGCCGCCTACAAACGTAAAGTCTTCTACGACTACTTCTACGGCTTGGCGCTTATTGCCATCTTTGTCATCGTAGCTGCGTTGGTCTAAGCGGCCACTCACCAACAGCGGGCTGCCTTTTTGAACGTACTGGGCAATAATTTCGCCTGGTTTGCCCCATGCTACACAGTTAATAAAGCTGGTTTGCTCTTGAGTTTGGCCGTTTTGGTCTTTCCAGCTGCGACTAACCGCTAGGCTAAAGTTTGCAACACTCTGGCCGCTTGGCGTTGTGCGCACCTCTACGTCGCGCGTTAGGTTACCCATCAGTACTACTTTGTTAAACCCTTTTGCCATATATCCCCCTTAGCTTTCTACTCTTCTTGCTTATCGTCGTTGTTTTTGGCACGCGCTGCAGCAATCTTGCTACGCTCTTTTTCGTCAGTTTTTACCAACAAGTAGCGAATCACTTCGTCAGTAATGTTTAGTGTGTTGCTGATCTTCGCTGGTGCTTCAGCTGGAAGTTCGACCTCCATGGCTACATACACAGCAAAATCTTGCTTTTTAATTGGGTACGCTAGGCGTTTTTTGCCCCAATTATCTTCTTTAGCGACTTTACCGCCGTTTGTAGTTACGAGATCTCGCACTACCTTGAGGGCTTTTTCAAGATCGGCCTCACGATCTGGGTGAATAAGAACGGTTAGTTCGTACTCCTGCATAAGATACCTCCTTTGGAATCCTTATGGATGCTTACCCTATCTCAGATAAGCTTAGGTTAGTAACAGATACGATTATACTATTTTATGCCCGTAGTGTCTAGTAGCCTGCTCTAATCCCAGTGCTAAACTATTACAGCTTAACTTTACAGCGAAAACCACTTGGTAAGCTCGTATTTGCCGCAATCCCCGTTTTGCCAGCTATGCTAGGGCAACCAAGCGCACTATAGCTGCCACTTATCGTATAGTAGATTTCTAAGCTGCCACTGTTGTATACAGCGCCACTCTTTACGGTTGCAGGTATATTAACGTTGGTAGCGTCTGGTTCAGGCTCTTTATTGTTTGTGTAGGGTTGCATTGCTGTCAAAAAGCCGCTATCTACGCCTATCGTGCCGTCGCAAACATTACCAGGATACGTGGTGCTGGTGCCAAGACAAGTGCTCACGGGGGAGGTAGGAAATGTTCCATTATCGATCTTATACATTTCTAATAATCTCACCCATTTGGTGACTGCATCGACTGTTTTTGTATTACGAGACCGTTCTAACACACCGCTATACGCGACCGTCGCAATCAGCGCAATAATCGCAATAACCACAATAACTATCAAAAGTTCGACGAGCGTGAACCCTTTTTGCCTTGCCCACATCTTCTTCATGTCTTGATTATACGTCAGAATTACTGCATTACGTGAAAAATGCCAAGCATACGAGCGTAGGAACTGCACACATATTTATTCCTCGCTTGGTTCAAGGTCGTCCATGCTACTAATCAACACGTCCCGTGGGCGGGAGCCATCGGCGGCACCAATAATTCCCTGCTCTTCCATTTCCTCGATAATACGCGCCGCACGGCTGTAGCCAATACGCAGGCGTCGTTGCAGCAAGCTAGTAGATGCTTTGCGGGCCTCTACGACCACACGCACGGCGTCGCGGTACATATCGTCGCCACCTTCATGGCTACCCATGTCCATCACCACACCGCCTTTGCCGTTTAGCTGCACTGGCTGGCTAATAATCTCATCGTTGTACTGCGGCGCGCTTTGCATACGCAGGTGGTCAGTAATTTTATTCACCTCATCATCAGTTACCCACGCGCCCTGAATACGCTTTGGTTTGCTCATATCGGCAGTTTTCATTAGCATGTCACCTTGGCCTAGCAATTTTTCGGCGCCAATTTGGTCTAAAATCGTTCGCGAGTCGATTTGACTTGCTACCGTAAAGGCGATACGCGCCGGAATATTTGCCTTAATAAGCCCGGTAATAACATCGACGCTCGGGCGCTGCGTTGCCAGCACCAAGTGAATACCAACCGCACGGGCTTTTTGCGCCAGGCGTACAATCAAGGCTTCAACATCGCGGGCCGCTACCATCATGAGGTCGGCAAGCTCGTCAATCACAATCACGATATACGGCATCGCGCCGTCTTCGACTTCTTGCATATTGCCCTCTTCGTCGGCAACTGAAATCTTTTTGCGTCCGCTATTAATCTTTTGGTTGTAGCTTTTGATGTCACGTAGCTTTTCTTCGGCGAGCAATTTGTAGCGTCGCTCCATTTCGTTCACCGCCCACTTTAGGGCACTAATCGTTTTCTCTGGCTCAGTAATTACAGGGGTGAGTAGGTGCGGAATGTCCTCGTACGGCGCCATTTCAACTTGCTTTGGGTCTACCAAAATCATCTTCATGTCGCTCGGGCTGTTGCGGTACAGCAAACTCGTAAGCAGCGTATTGATCATTACCGACTTACCACTACCCGTCTGTCCAGCAATCAGCAAGTGCGGCATTTTATTGAGCAGCCCTACTGTCGCCTCGCCCGAAATATCTTTACCAATCGCAAATGCGAGTGGCTCACTGGCGCCCGTCCACTGTTTGCTTTCCAGAATACCACGCAGGCGTACATCAGCCGCTTTGCGATTTGGTACCTCAATACCAACGGCGCGCTGACCAGGAATCGGTGCTTCGATACGCAAACTCTGTGCCGCCAAATTGAGCGCAATATTGGTTTCAAGCGCCGTTATACGCGTTAGCTTAACACCACTTGGTGGTTTAAGCGTATACTGCGTTACCTTCGGCCCAATATTAGCGCCTTCCATCTCTACATCAATACTAAATTCTGCCAACGTATCTTTTATAATCTGCGCGTTGTGTTGCACATCGCCCGCATCAGCCGGGCTCTGCTTTTTCTCGAGCAAATCAACACTAGGCGCTTTCCAATTTGGATCGCTCACCGTTACCAGTGCACTCTTTTCTTCGGCAGCCTTATCTTGCTGCACACTACCGCGCAAACTACTCAGTCGTCCGCCTTTTTTGGCTTCAGACGGATCAACCATTGGCACACCAGCGTTGAGTTTAAATTCGCCAATATCAGTATCTGTCTCGGCAGCTTTTCGCATTACCTTCACGTTTTCGCCTTGCTCTTCGGCGTATGGACGTGTTTGAACAATTCGCCACAACCAACTAAATACAGAAAACGGGGAAATACGCAGCGTAAACAAAATAGTGAGGAATATAAGAACGATATAAATAAAAGCGGCAATACCAGGCGATACAAGCGCCAACATGCCACTGTTTACAGTGTCGCCCACAAATCCACCATCGCTTTTACCGGTAGAATCTTTCATGAGGCCAAATAGCCCGGCAAACCACGCAATTGAAAGCAGTGTTCCCATTTTTACCGCAAATGGTGAACGACTTTGTTCACTGCGAAACACTTCATACGCCAAATAACTAAACGCCAGCGGTACAACGTACACGGCGTACCCCACGAAGGTAATCATCGTCTGCTGGAGCCATTCGAGCACTGGCCCACCCACACCAAACCATGCCACTACCAGCAGTAGCGATAGCACAACTAATAGGACCGCACCTACCTGACCCCAAAATCCGGCCGGCAACGCGTGTTCAGGCTGCTGCTTGGCGGCTACCCTTTTGCGACTGCGTGATGTCTTTTTTTTCTTTGCCATAACTGTTTTTATTGTACTACAGGTTAACTATATAATTGTAGCACAAATTACTACAAAAAGCAAGTGACACATCAGGTTTAGTATCCACGGCTGTCAAAGCGCGGCTTTGGCTGATTGGCCTCAGTGTCAGGCTGTTGCCGCGGCGGAAACTGTTTAGGCGCTGGCCGTACAAACGGCTTTACACCGGCTGGTCGTTGAGCTTGTTGTGGGTTTTGCTGACCATTCTGCTGATTGCCATTGTTACCATTATTCCCGCTGTTGCTCCCACCGCCGATCTCGTTAATAACAGGAATCACAATCGGTGTACGCCGAGTTTGATCATACAAAATGTGCGTTATCTCGTCTTTAATTTCCTTTTTCAGCTGGTCAATATCGGTCTTTTTGCCGCTAAAGCCACGAGCAGCTTTTTGCTTGATATATTGGCGAATCAACCCCATCAGCTCTTCGCTATCACGCAGATAAATAAAGCCGCGGCTAATGATATCAGGGCTGGTTAGCAAGCGTCCAGTACCCTTTTGCACTGTTAGCACCACCACAAACATACCTTCGTTTGCCATGTGAATACGATCTTTTAGCACCACTTCGCTAACAATCGCACCGCTATCGTCGTACATCGTACCACCTACCGGCACACGACCATTTTTGCGAGCGCCGTCAGCGGTAATCTCAATAACGTCACCACTATCGCACACAAATATGTTGTCACGCGGGATGGCACATTCTTTTTCAGCAAGTTCAGCGTTGTGTACCAACATGTGGAATTCACCGTGAATTGGCATGTAGTAGGTTGGGTTGAGCGCGTTGATGAGCTTAACGTGATCATCGTAGTAGCCGTGCCCCGAAAGGTGCAGCGGCCCCACACCGGTAAGGTGGGTTTTTCCGTTTTGAATAACATCACTTCCCTCGCGCATAAGGCCATCGATTGTACGAACAACGTACTTTTCGTTACCAGGGATTGGGTTAGAGCTAAGCACCACGACATCAGAGTTTTTGATCTTGATGTGTTTGTGTGCACCACTTGCCATGCGGTTAAGCACAGCGTTGAACTCGCCCTGGCTACCAGTACAAATAATGGTTACCTGGCCATCGGGGAGCTTTGCTAAATCTTCCATTTTCACCACAACGTCTTTTGGTACTTTGATAGTACCGGTGCGCAGGGCAACTTCGACGTTTTGAATCATGCTATACCCAGCAAACGCAACTTTTCGGTTGTGCAGTTTGGCTTCTTCTAGCATCACCTGAATACGGTGCAGCTGGCTACTAAACGAGCTCATGATAAGCCGAGAGTTTGGGTATTTTTCCATCACCTGGCCAATACTTTGCTGAATGTCGCGCTCGCCGTGGGTGTGTGTACCGTCGCTTTCACAGTTGGTACTTTCGTTCATGAATAGCAGAATACCTTCTTTCGTGGCAATTTCCGTCAAACGTTCAAGGTCAAACTTTACACCGTCCACTGGGTCGTCTTCAAATCGCCAGTCACCACTATCGACTAGTACACCAAGCGGCGTACGAATAACTACTGCAGTGGCATCTGGGATTGAGTGGTTCACACGAACAAGTTCGATACTAAAGCTGTCACCAAGTTGCACGCGCTCGTGACTTTCTGGATTTAGTTCATAATACTCAGGTTCGTAGCCACTTTGGCTTTCTTCCATGGTGCGCTTTAGCATACCGAGCGTAAACTTGCTGGCATATACCGGCGCAGGAATTTGGTGCACTAAATGACGAAACGCGCCAATGTGATCAAGGTGTCCGTGGGTAAATACGTGACCGCGAATTTTATGCTTGTTTTCTTTTAGCCACGTTATATCTGGCGTAATATAATTAATGCCTGGGTAATCAGCACCAGGGAACAAAAAGCCCATGTCGATCACGATAATGTCGTTGTCGTATTCAATCGCCATCATGTTTTTGCCGATGCCCATTTCGCCCAAGCCCCCAATTGGGATAACGCGTAGCACGGGGCCACGAGTCGGCTTTTGGCGCTTTTGCTCAGCGAGGCTAAACTGTCGGCCGCCGTAGCCGTTATAGACACTTTTGTTCACCGGCACGTTTATAATGTGCTGGCTGGCACGCATGTTCACGTCGTCACTAGTACGGCGCTGAGCACGAAATACCTCACCTTTGCGGGTAGTAGTTTGATTAAGGACTGTGTTGTTTGATTTTGGCCGTTTTTGTCCATCTGGCCGTTTACTCAGGTCATCTGCCTGAGGTTTAGCGAGTCTTCGTTGACCCATAAAAAGTTTTTCTCCTACTTTATTATTGTTTTAATTTCGAAATAATGTGAGTGTCGGGGCGGTCGTCTCTGTATAGTTCCCCTGTGCTATTACGTCCATTGTAGCAAATTTAAGCAGTATTTGCAAATTCTACTGCGCTCATAAAGTCAGCTATAAGTGTTTGGCGCATGCTGCCATTGTAGAGCGCTGCCGCCGGATGATACAGCGGAATGACTAAAAACTCGTGACTGTGGTGGCGAACTTTTCGGGCATTCCCATGATCACGCGAGATAACGAGATCTGGAATAAAATATGCCCCACTATGTCGACCAAGCGTGATCACCACTTTAGGGTTAATGATCTCGAGTTGCTTCAACAAATACGGCCAAAACTCGCGTTTTTCTTCTGGCAACGGGTCGCGGTTATTCGGGGGGCGATACTTTACAATATTCGTTATGTACACATCTTCACGTTTTAGTTCAGTCGCCGCCAACATTTCGTCCAGAAACTTCCCGGCTGCACCGACAAATGGTACCCCCTGCTCATCCTCATTTTTTCCTGGGGCTTCACCGATCAATACAATGTCAGCGTCCGGGTTACCATCGCCCATAACTAACTGTGTAGCCTGAACTGCTAACGAAGCACAGACACCCTGCGATAGAATGTCTGCTTTTACTGCCTCGAGTTGCTGCTGCTTCACGTTATTTTAACTTGTAGTATTTGTCAGAGATGAGTTGTGAAAATTTGCTCATTTCTTTACGTATTTCAGCGTCATCCATAGCTTTATTCATAGCAGATGACCAATCGCGATCAGCTGTGCTTAAATCGTTAGTGATTTCATAGTACTGATCCATAAGTTTGCTATCGTATTTGGAAGGATCTTGGCGCATAGCAACAATTTTATCAACGAGCACGACGAGCTCATCAAGATCTGAGCTAATACGTTCGATGTACTGATCGTTATTTTCATTCGAAAGCTTGCCAACGGCGTTCACCTTAGTTTGCATGGTTTTTAGCATTGTTTTTGCTTCATCAGATGAGCTAGGATTCATATCCATACCAACAATAATCGGGTATATCTTTTCGTAGGCTTCGAGACGACCATTCAACGCATCCTCAAGCTTAGCGCGCTTGTCGGCCACAGCTTTCCAAGCATCTTTTATCTCTTTATTCCCAGCAGTGACTGCCTTGCTTTTCGCGAGTGCGTCTAGTTCCTTTGTCAATGTTGCTTTATTTTCTTTTACTGTCTCAGTTGAGTTCTTTAGTTCACCTGCTGTACTTGAACTACTCACGTATACGCTCGCAATTTTATTCCACGCGGCCTCAGATTTGTCGATTGAATCTAGTGCGGTCTTGTAATCTTCTTTACTTGGGCCAGCCCATACAAACACTGCAAGCAGAATCAAGCCTACAAGCAGGGCCACACCAGCGGCAACCAAGCCGATGATAAGACCTTTTTTAGGTTTCTTTGTAGGTGTAGTTGGCGATGGTTGTGCCATTGGCGTAGGTGCACTCCCCATTGGTGTGAATGGTTGCTGAGGCGGCACAGGCGACTCAGCCGGCTGTGGCTGCGCTACTGGTTGCTGAACCGTAGGTGGTTGGTGTATTGGCTGTGGCACCTCTGGCTGAGGTACTGGTTGTTGATTGTCGTTTGGACCCATTATTCTCCCCTATTTAGTTATATTTAGTATATATCATATACAGCTTTTATAGCAGCTTCGCCATCATAAACAACCGTCGTCTCCAAAAGGTTCACCCCTGAGAAGGGTTATTTTTTACAAGTCATCCTGCAAGTTGTGATTTCAATAGTTCTAGCTCCGCCTTCTTTCCCTCGTACTCAGCTAAGAACTGTCGATAGCGTTCTGCCGTCATAGTATTTCCCTGTTGTGGATGAATCCACACTGGTACTCGCTTCGCATCAAGATAGTACGCAAGGCTCGACCATTCATATCGCAAGTAGCTACGTGGATTCATATGTATATACCTCGTGATGTGCATTAAATAAGTTTCATTATCAATACGCGATGCTTTGAATATGCTTTGAAACAAATGACCATGTTTTTTGTATTTGCGGTTAAAATACATAGTATACGCTGTAGAAATAGAGCGCATCAGCTTGGTAATTGCCGTAGGATCAGACTCTTGGTACAGAAGCAGATGGAAATGGTTGCCCATTAGACAATACGCTACTAGTGCTACTTCATAGACCGGGTAGGCACTACCGTCAGTTTTCCGTGCCGCATCGTCTGGATCAAGATGCCGCTGCAACAGAGATAGAAACTTTTGGCGATCGTAATCATCAAGATAGATCGGTGCATCACCCGCCCCGCGATTATAAACATGATAATAGGCTGGTGCATCATAATATTTCGTTGTATTTTTAATTGGCATGCCATAAGTATACCGCTAACTTGTAAAAATTAACACTTCTCAGGGGTGAACCTTTTAAAGTGTGAACTTTTACAAGTGAGTGAGTGCAGATTGAAATAGTTTGTATTGCTCGCCAAATGGAACTTCGCCATTGATTTCAACCACTCTTTCACTGGGTATTGGTAGTTCAATTGCACGAGCAAATCGCTCAACAAGTTCTTGGGCTTTTTCGGGGTTTTGTGAAATAGCATCATGAGCTTCTTCACGCCGGGTTATGCGCTGGATTGCCAGTTCGTGTGGTGTTTTGATGTACACCAAAATTGATTCGGCGCCGTGCTTTGCGGCAATCTCTCTCATTTTATTGCGTTCTTTAACCTTATTTGCGTTGCAGTCATACACAACAGAATAGCCAGCTGCCAGTACTTGTCCGGCCGCGTAATCAAGCGCTCCGAACGTTAGCTTGTTGCCGCGATCTCGCTCCGACTGATTTTTATGTGTCGCCCATACGGCCTCGCGACTCCCCCACATCGAAACCCGAATTGCATCGCTATTCAGCGTAACGGCGTTCAATTCGGCCGCAAGCTGCCGAGCAAAAGTAGTTTTACCACTCCCAGGCACACCAACGAATGAAATTAAAAGCGGCTTCATACTAAGCTACCTGTTGCTGCCTTTAGTATCGCAATTTCACGAGTCTTCATCATAGCAAGGCCCGCTTCAGGCTCGCCTTCAGCAGTTACTTTTCCCTGTTTAATACACTGTATCGCTTCATCAATATCAGTCACCCAACGCAGTGTCATACCTTCTCGTTTCTCGCCGTCTGTTAACTCTGTACCAACATACTTAGTCGCTACGGCTGTATAGCAATACGATGTTTGGTGTATGCCGCAAAAGTATCGGTCTTCTTCTACAATGCCAAGTTCCTCGACATTCGTTACAAGATACCCGGTTTCTTCACGAATTTCTCGATGAAAAGCATCAAGCTCGCTCTCACCCTCATCAATACCGCCACCAGGTAGTTTATACGAACCTGTTTGCGGAAAATACATCAGCCCAATCCGCCCATTGGCATCTCGCACGACACCGCGTGCGGCTAATCGTGTTTTTACAATTGGCCCATCGCTGCTTTCGTATAGTCCCATTGCGTGCTGATCTTGCGATAGTATTTCTTTCATAGCTACTAACTATTGTGCCTCCCTGTTATTTACGAACATCTTTTTGCCACATACTTTCTTTCCAACTTTCATGCGGCTCAATAAAATGCTTGTCGGTTTGCGTAAAACCAAGCGATTTTAGAACACCCTGACTGGCTGCATTATCGGCTTCTGTAAAGGCAATAAATGCATCAACGCGAAAATGAGATTGAGCTGTTTGCATAAGTGCGCGCACGCTATCCGTAGCCAGGTGTTCGCCACGCTGATTTGGGTCGATGAAAAAGCCAAACCCAAACGTGTGTTTTAACGGTGTGTAGCCAAAATAGCCCGTATCTCGCCAAAACGAAACCAAGCCTACGACGTCATCGCCGTTTTCAATCACATAGCGAATAACACTGTCGTCGGCTTTATATGCGTCTACTTGCTCATGTACGCCTTCGACATTTTTCATGTTTGAAGCAACAGCAACTCGGTTGCGTATAGTTGGGTCGCGCTCCATTATCACCAGGAGTGGCTCGGCATCATGCGTTTGCATAGGTCGAAGCTGCACGCCGTCGCGCACAGGAATTTCTATCATCATGTGTTCGTGCACATTCACTAGCACATCAAAATCACCTGTCTTTTCTGACACGGTTTTACTCCTATTCGACGTCTTTAATGCTCAAGCTCAAGCGGCCGCGGTCGTCGATTTCCATCAGTTTGACGCGGACTTTTTGGCCTTCTTTTAACACATCAGTCACTTTTTCAACCCGTTCGTTTGAAAGCTTCGAAATATGCACCATACCATCGGTCCCCGGCATAATATTCACAAAGGCACCAAACTCTTTAATGCTCACAACCGTCCCTTCGTACACTTTGCCCACTTCTGGCTCTTCGGTCAGGCTACGAATCCATTCAAGTGCGCGTGCAATGCTTTCGCCGTCTGGGCTGGCAACCGTAATCAAACCGTCCTCTTTAATATCAATTTCAGCGCCAGTTTCGCTCGTAATTTTGTTGATAACTTCGCCACCCTTACCAATAACAGCACCGATTTTTTCAGGATTAATCTTGATCTTTTCAATGCGCGGTGCGTACGGGCTCAACGCTTCGCGTGGACCGGCTAGCACTGAAAGCATATGGTCGAGAATGTGTTTACGACCCGGCGTACTCTTACGAATCGCTTCAGCTAATACTTCAACTGGCAAACCATGAAGTTTCATATCCATTTGCACGGCCGTAATGCCGTTGTCGGTACCAGTCACCTTAAAGTCCATATCGCCCGCAAAATCTTCAGCATCAGCAATGTCACTTAATACAAGTGGTTCGTCACCGTTCATCATCAAGCCCATCGCGATACCACTGACTGGCGCCTTTAGTGGCACACCGGCGTCCATCAGTGCGAGCACACTTGAACAGGTTGCCGCCATGCTGGTACTGCCGTTTTGGCTCATAATTTCTGTCACGCTACGAATCGCGTACGGGAATTCTTCTTCAGTTGGTAATACTGGCGTAACGGCACGTTCGGCAAGGTAGCCATGGCCAATTTCACGACGGCCTGGGCTGCCAAGGCGGCGCACTTCGCCTACGGTATAGCCAGGAGCGTTGTAATGGTGCATGTAGCGGCGTTCACCGTCATTGACTTCCATGGTATCAACCATCTGCGCATAGCTGAGCGGCGCCAACGTCACGATATTCATTCCTTGGGTAACACCACGCGTAAAGATACTACTACCGTGCGTACGTGGCAGCACGCCAACTTCACTGCTAAGTTCACGAATTTCGTCGAGTGTACGTCCATCAGGTCGCAAGCCATCTTCAACAATACCGCGACGTACGTCTTTGTGTAGAGCCATTGTGAAGGCTTCGTCGTATTCATCGCGCTGCGCGTCGTAGTCTTCGCCGACTTTTTCGGCCATTGCCTCGTGGAAGGCCCAGCGGAGTTCATTGATCATTTGGTTACGTTCCGGGTACGCCTTTCGTAATTTTTCACCTAGCTTACCCTTTACCCACTCATCAACAACGGTCTGAATTTCTTCGTTTGGCAGCACTAATGTATATTCTTGCGGAGCTGTCGCTACTTTTTCGGCTAATTCACGCTGCAAGGCAATGGCTGGCTGCATGGCTTTGTGTGCCCACGCAATGCCTTCAATCACTACTTCTTCGTCAACTTGGTTGGCACCGGCTTCAACCATCACCACGCCACTTTCGATACCAGCCACCACAAGGTCGAGGTCACTTTGTTCGCGCTCTTCTGGTGTCAAAAAAGCTTTGAACTCACCGTTTACACGCCCAACACGTAAGCCCGCGACAGGTCCATCAAACGGTGCACCGCTGATACCAAGGGCGGCACTGGCAGCAATCATCGCCACCATATCAGGGCGGAAGTTTGGATCCATCGAAAGTACACTGCTTACTACCTGTACCTCTTGGCGATAGCCCTTCGGGAACAACGGACGAATTGGACGGTCGATGATACGACCAATCAAAATCGCTTCATCACTCGGGCGGCCTTCGCGCTTGATAAAACGACTGCCGCTAATTTTACCAGCTGCATACATTTTTTCTTCATAATCCACGCTCAGCGGGAAGTAATCCAACACCACTGGCCGTGTGCCAATTTGTGTCGTACCAAGCACCACGGTATCGCCGTAGGTTACCAGCACGCTGGCTGTGGTACGAAAGCCAACTCGGTTGACTTCGAGTGTTAGTGTTTGGCCACAAAAGTCAGTGCTAACACTAAAAATTTCCTTACCATTAGGATTTATTATCGACATATTCTGTCTCCTTTCATTGTTGCGGAGAGTAACAGGTATAAAAACTTGTTCAAAGTTCTTGTATCTATCACCTTCCGCGTTAGTACTCTGTAATTATACCGTATTTGCTCGATAAACTCTATTCAACCGCTAACGATTTTTGTGACCGCCACGTCGAGCAGTTGTCTTGTTTATTGACGATACACGGAAAGACTTTTGCCCACCAATATGCGCCTTTCGTATTCGAGACTAAAGATCTGCCTGTTCATGGACGGATGGTTTGCTAACCCGATTCTCAACCGGTATCTCAACTTCTAAGTTATCTGTTTGTATGTTTGAAGCATATCTACTACCACTAAGATTTTGAAAAGCTCCATGTCTTGCTAATCTGTTAAGTTGAGTCCTAAAAATTGCAAAAATCTCTAGTCCAATGTGCTTTTTACCAAAAAAAGTGTTTCACTAACATTGAAATATGAACTTCCTTTGCGGAAGATTCAAAAAAATCAACAATCTGCTAATCCTTAACCGATAGCAAAGCTTCGTTTGGCTGTTCTAGAAAAATACGAGTAATACCTCTCTTGGCCGGCGATCGTTGTGCAAGCAAAAGAGGACTTGGAGTAACTGATGTGCTTTCAGACACTTGAGAATCAATGTGCGCTAGAGTACTTTTGCTATTTTCGTCATCAGCACACTTATTAACTGCTGCATAAAACTTTTGGAAATCTTCTTGTAATTCATCTTGAACAGCCGGATCAATACATTCGCTGATATCGAAAAAGCCGTGCACCTTGTCGAGTTCGAAAAGTCCCTCGAGAATAAATCTCGTACATCGCTGTAGCCAGAACTGCACTCGTTCAAGTGACTCCAGATCGCTCGCGTCGGCATCCATAACCAAAATCTTTTCTTCCAGGTTACGAACCTTTGATGCAACTGACATTCCCTGCTCAACCGCAAGCTCCCTTGCACTTTGCGGCAATCGACCAATAGAGTCTAAAATAGACTGCTGAGCCCTCAGTTGGGACTTAATCGAGCCATATGTAGCATCCTGGTCAGGTGCTCGTTCATGTGGTGCCATTCATCCTATACTGCCCATATCATGTATATTCGTCAACCATAAGCGTCATATAAACTTTCCCCTTGTATAGTTCATGCTATGCTAAAAAATGGCAAGCACCCCTGACAACAAAATCATTTATATTATCTATATTTCAAGAGTTACTTAGGGAATAAGCTGAGGAAACTATTCGCCCAAAGCCGCTTCAGTTTGACTCATCTTGGTGGTCAGCACAGTGTACTTCCGGCCACCAGGGTTGCGACGATAGTAATAGATAAGCGAAATCATAACAATATAGAACGTGATCCATATGCAGTTTGCAATGATAAGTACAGCCTGCTCGAGTGATAGCGCGTACAGAAGCGACACAAACTGTGTACACGACCATACACTCCACGTTGCCGGACTGAGCTCGTCCGAACGCTTGCTAATCAAGAGCTGCTTCACCTGCGACGCGCTGGCGAGTAAAGCGATGATTGTGCTACAACTATAGGCTATTTCGATTGTTATCATATGTTTATTTTTTTGTAGGTTACAATTCTAATGTTAGCATAAAAATTACAAATTGTCAACTTTAATTTTTAGTTGGTATACTAGAGTCATGAGTACAGACCGCTTTCCTGATTTTTTGAATCAACCTGTTGACACAGCTGCACGTCAGCTACTCGGCTGCGTTCTACTACGTCGTATCGACGATACGGTCATTCGTGTGCGGATTGTTGAGACTGAGAGCTATGATCAAAACGACGAAGCGAGCCATGCGTTTGGTGGACCTGGGCGCAAAAACGCCACGATGTTTACAGCGGCCGGCCACTTGTACGTATACTTTACCTACGGCATGCACCACTGTTGCAATATTGTTACCGGCCCGGCGGGCTATGGTGCTGGTGTACTTATTCGTGCCGTTGAACCAATCGAAAATGATAGCAGTGCACGAGCGCTACTGCAAAGGAATCGAGGTGACAAAACTGGCACTACCCTGACTAATGGACCGGGTAAGCTTACTCAGGCACTCTGTATAACCCGTGAACTCGATGGCCATGACCTTCACTCCCCGCCACTACAGCTCATTGCCAACGGCCTCATGCCCCACGAGACCATCTCTACTTCACCCAGAATTGGTATATCACGTGCCAAAGACGTCCACCGTCGGTACTTTATTGTAGACAATCCCTACGTTTCCAAGTAGCACCTAAGTTGTTATCGGCACATTGTGAACCACCCCACAGTCACGTATAGTGGACACATGAAGACACTTGCCTCCTCACAGGAAATAACCACACGCATTACTGAAATTGCGACCGCTATCATTCGCGACCACGCTGGCACTACGCCCTTATTTGTATCACTGCTTCGTGGTGCAGCCCCGTTTACGAGCCTGCTACTATTTGAAATTGCGCGCCAAGCTCCTGACTTTCACCCCGAGCTCGACTATATGATGGTACGTACCTACGGAAACCAAAAAACTGCTAGTACACCACATATTGTTACCGATCTTGCCCCTAGCACGAGCATACAAGGCCGTACAGTAATTGTGCTTGACGATGTTCTGGACAAAGGCATCACGGCAGATTTCGTCTTTAGCCATCTGCACAATCTTGGGGCTGCTTCCACGCACCTTGCAGTACTGTGCCAAAAAGATACAGTACGTGAGCGCGATATTACAGCTGCCTACGCTGCTTTCACAGTGGGTGATGAGTGGCTCATAGGTATGGGCATGGATGATGCCGAAACTGGCGTAGAAGCCTACCGTTGGCTGCACGAAATTCGCGCCAAAGTGTAGACACTAAAACAAAAAAGCCCCTTACCTAAAGGGGCTTTTAGTCATAGTCTAGCTATTTTACCAGTGTTTCCTTCACCCGCTTTGATACAACAAAGTATAACGCCCACAGGCCATACAGCAAAAGACTTACCAAAATTCCACCAACCATCATTGCTGGGCCATCGCTCGAGCTGTTTGATGAGACAATGGAGTTCAAGATACCATACAACCCGCTTACGCCGACAGTGACAAGTGCGGCAATCCGGCCGAGCTTCTTTTCGAGTGCTACCAGAACAACGGTAGCAATTGAGCCGATCGCCATAAGTGGCGAGAAGATCATTTGCATAACTGAATTTCCATCACTCGATGTTGAGCCGCTGATTGCGCCAAAGAACATCATGATAGAGCCAATTGCCATAAGCACAAAGATAATTTGCCAAAACATTAGCCAGCCACGCACACCCTTTAGAGATTGCGCCATTACAACATACTGCACAGGTTGTTGTTGCTGTTGAGCAAAATATTGTTGCTGCACAGGTTGCTGCTCGTACTGTGTCTGCTGAGGTTGTTGTGGTTGCTGGGGTTGGTTCTCGTTCGGGGCCATATACTTCCTTGCGTATTAGTTATACGCTTATGGTAGTATACGCATTCACTAGTGTCAACTAATTGTTGACCACTGGTACCGGCACAGGTGTTGGGTCAGGTGTCTGTGCTGGTGCGGTTGGTGTTGACGGGTTAACTGGAGTAGGAGCAGGCGCTTCTGTCACGGGTACTTCTGGCGTAGGTGTTACAGGAGGCGTAACCTCAGTTGGCTGCTCGGTAGTATCTGTCGGAGCCGTCTGCACGGGTGCAGTCATTTGTGTTTCCTGCGGGAGTACTGGCGTAGTTGGCGGCGCAGTTGGAGCTGCAGCACGCACCGCGGTTTGGCATAGTTGCTCTACTTTACTTGGAATGTCGGTAATGATACCATCGACACCCAGTGTAACTGATGTTTGCCACTCTGCATCTGTTAGAACTGTCCAGATATTTACCTTAATACCTGCGGCACGCATGGTATCTACCATTGCTTGCGTAATTATTGTTTTCTTTATACCCACACTTGTACTGCCGTTCGCTAGTACGGTCGCTGGATCTACAGCGGTATTAACAAGATACAGTGACTTAATGGCAGGATTCAGTGTATGCAAGCGAGTTAACATAGCACTGTCGAACGATTCGAAGGTTGTACGATCCATAACGCCAGCCCTAGTAAACTTAGCCAACAGTGCTTGCAACTGAGCGTTGCTGAGTTCACTTGAAGGTGGTTTAATTTCGAACAGTAGCTTTACTGATGGCTGCGTAGCCATGTACGCTAAGGTTTCATCAAGTGTTGGCACACCACCAAGCACGCCATCGTTAGTACGTGCACTCTTGATGCGTGCCAGCGATAGATTTTTAACGTACCCACGTTTATTAGTGGTACGACGAATCGTTTTATCGTGCATCATCACCCACTGACCATCTTTTGTCAGACGCATATCACTTTCAATGACGTTAGCGCCTTCAGCCACCGCTTTTCGGTATGCACGCATGGTATTTTCAGTGTTGTAGCGGTCAAACGAGCCACGGTGTGCTATCACTTCCTGATTAGCACAGCTTTCTAGCCCGGTAGCCTTGCCAATAAGACCAAAGTTAACAGAGAGAAGAATAATGGTACTACTTAAGAGAAGCCACTTAGCGCTTTTCTGCAGTGTAGAGGTGATAGTTGCAGGTGATATGTTCATATGGCTCCAGCTTAGCACAATACTTACGTTTTGTCAACCTTTTTGCTAGGGGTCAAAGCGATTATGCCTAGCGGCTTTGGTCCGTACCAAAAACTGCCCCAGTGAGGGCAGTTTACGACGTGAGAATGCGTACTATTTACGCAAGCCAAGTTTGGCGACAACAGCTTTGTATGCTTCAAAGTCCTTGTTTTCAAGGTATTTTAGCAGGCGCTTGCGCTTTCCTACCATCTGAATAAGTCCACGACGAGCCATGTGGTCGTGCTTGTTGACTTTTAGGTGTTCAGTCACCTCTTTGATACGAGCCGTGAGAACTGATACTTGCGCCTGTGGGCTGCCAACATCGTTTTTCGCGACCTGAGTCAAAGCAATTGCCTTCGCTTTATTATCTTTTGTTATCATAGTTGGTTATTGTAACAGATAAGCAGCAAACTTTCAACCTATTGATTTTGCCTGAGGCCATCATAGTAATCTTGAGCGACTTCAGCAATAATCCGTCGTGTATCTTGCAATTCTGGCCCCAGAGTAAGCGGACGCACAATTTCATCTATCTTTCTTCCGCGAATGACTGTACAGTCACGCTCAGGACCCATAGCACGATTTAATCTAGTGTGAGTTATTCGCAAATCCCGCGGCCATCGACCATAGGCATCTGAAATGTATAGTGATGTATCATATGGACCCTCGCCATCAGCCTGGTCAACTTCTATAAAAGATTGATTCGCCCAAGATGGATAGTAGACTCGCATACCATCAAGCTCTCCGTCTTCACCTTTTTCGCAAGCTGCAGCAGCTAATCGTGCTAATGTGTGAACTCTCAGTTGTGGGTCCGTAGGCGGAATGAACTCTCCACTCAACACATCATAAAACAGGCCATTTGGTCTAAACTCAGTCATATACTATTATTATACCATACTTGTGTTATTCTGTCTATTCTACCAGCGGGTTTGCGCTATCGACACTCCACTCTGCAATCTTCGTGCGACGGAGTTGACTGCAGTACGCCCCTGTGCCAAGTGCTTCACCGATATCAACAGCCAGGCTACGAATGTAGGTACCGCTGCCCACATGGGTACGAATTTTTAGCTCTGGGTAGGTGTAATCAATTAGTTCAATCGAATAAATTGTAACATTTCGCAGAGGAATTTCGACCTCTTTGCCATCACGCGCTAGTTTGTATGCCCGCTTGCCGTTGATTTTTATAGCACTAAAAATCGGTGGCCGCTGCTGAATCTCACCCACAAACTTCTTTAGGACCGCTTCAATCTCCTTGCTACTTACTACTTTCTCCTTACTGCTTGTTACTTGCCCTTCTGGATCTCCGGTGGTGCTGGTAGCGCCCAAGGTAATAGTCGCTTCGTACACCTTATCAAGTTTCAAAAACTCATCGGCTTTTTTGGTAGCATCGCCTAGTAGTAGCACTAGCAGGCCAGTGGCAAATGGGTCGAGTGTGCCGGCGTGGCCTACCTTTAGTTGGCGTTTAGTTGGCTTTTCGCCACGCGCTGCGTACTGAGCCTTTAGTTGTCCGCGTACCTTGGCCACCACATCAAAGCTTGTCCAGCCAGCTGGTTTATCAACAAGTAAAATGCCGTTGGTGGCACGCGAAAGGTCAAATTCCATATGTAGCTAGTATAGCCTACTAGTTTTGGCCAGGGATCTTGAACTGGTTTGGGTCGGCTGGCTGATTAGGCGGTACCGGTGTAGGCTGCGGTGCGGGTGATCCAAAGATCTGGCCGAGCTGTTCAGGGGGTACAGCTCCTGATGGCTGCAATGGGTCGAACTGTGGAAGCGGTGGCAAAGCTGGCTGCGGCATGTTCGAGAAGTCTGGCAACGGTGGCATACCAGCTGGAACTTGCGGTGATGCAGGCTGCAGTGGTGGTAAATCGGGTTCTGCTACTTCCGGTACATCAGGGGCGGCAGGTGCCGGTGCGTCACTAAAGGCTGCCGAAACTTCGGCCTGTGCATCAGCGTGCATGGTGGCGCGGTTTTTGCGATCGATATCAGCTAACGTCTCTGTTGGTGTAGCCGTTGGAGCTGGTATTTCAGGTAAAGCTGGCGCTTGGGGCTGAGCAGCTGGCTCTGGTGCCTGCGGCAATGGTGGCAGAACTGTTGGGGCCTTCGTATCAACAGCTTTTTCTTCGCTGTTGCTAAATATATCTACTGATGGTGGCTCACTGCTATCAGGTGCAACACTTGCATTGAGCGGCGCGGTAAATGTTGGGTCGTTCCCTGCCCCTACATACCCACCGGTTGGACCATGAGTAAGGATTGTTTTGTTGTGATCTTTTTGTTCGGTTTCACGTGTTTCTTTGGCAGCCTGATCAGTCGTCGCATTTAGTGTTCCGCCCAGTGACGGTGCATCCATGATTTCATCTGTTTTGGCACTTTCGGCACGTATTTCGTCCTGAATCGATGGACGTGGAAGTGCAGTTGGTAACACTGCTTCTAAATGCTCAGCTAAAGAATTTTCCGCCTCCTCAGTTGCATCTGCTTGGTTTTCTTGCTCGGTCTGCTTTGCAACTTCGTCTACATCACCTTGTTTTTCATGAGATATAGATAAGGTACCCGCCGCTGGGGTCTTGCTTGATTCTTCATCAGACGAAGCTTTGCTTGGTGTGTCATCCGGCTGCTCTTCGGGCTCATCTGTATCTGGTTGCGCGCCAGCATCTTTGCTAATCGCATCGTTTTCTTCGAGCTTGGCAGCAATCAGCTGTTGGTTAGCGCCGTTCGCCATTAACTGAGCAGCCATGGTCATTACCTTACTGCTGGTTTTGTCGTTCGAAAATCGATCGGTGGCTGCCACGATACCGGTTAGGTAGGCCGTCGCTACTTGTTCAGTCAGGAGGTTCTTGTCGCTTTTTAATGCTTCAGATAGTGATACAAGCATTTCACAGATGCTACTGGCACTTGATTCGTGCCAGTTTATAGTACCCAAGCTGCTTTTTTCACTACCAACACTTAGGCTAGCCACTGTTGCATCATGGAAAATCTTGCCGTGCGCCGACAAAGCGGCATCGAGGTTGTCTTGGCTATCAACCCCCAGCGCCAATACCAGTTCAACATTGTAGTCGCCCTGGCTAAACTCCAGGTCTTTTTCGCTAATCGTTGTTTTATACGGGGTGATGAAAATCTTTACGACATCGCCCTCTACTTTGTAGCGTAGGTGGTCGGCTTTTTCTTTATCGAGCGCAATAATAAAGTCGCGCAGGCTATCGACGGTATTTTCAAACGTTTTTTCGGGGTCAAGAAAGGTAATCGCTGCTGGCACCTGCCCACTTACCACTGCTGTAGGATGCTTGTTAAGCTCATCGAGCATCAGGGTGAGCCCTAGCGCAGCTGCGAGCTCATCGACACTAGGGTTTTTGCTGACAGTAACTAAAATATTGCTCGAACTTTTTAGCTTTTCGACAATTTTTTGCTTTGGACCTTGACTGGCTTGATTTTCATTCATATGTTTTTGTTTTATTTAGAATTTCGCTATTAGTGTAGCACAAGCAGTTTGCCAGCGTCAACAAAAACCGCCGTGCCCACTGCGCTACTTTACATTTCCCCCCTTCTACGCTATAATCTACCCCTAAGACGTAGCTACTAACTCTAAGAGAAAGAAAAGGATTATTACGTGCCAATCATTAAATCAGCTGTTAAGCGTGTAAAGCAGACCATTGTTCGCCGCGAGCGCAATGTCGCAACTAAAAAAGCCATAAAGGGTGCTACTAAGGCATTTGATGCCAAGCCAACTGCCGAAAGCCTATCAAAGGCGCACAGCGAGCTCGACAAAGCCCTAAAGAAAGGCCTGCTAAAGAAAAACACCGTTGCCCGCCGCAAGGCAGCACTTGCTAAGCAAGCCAAAGAAGCCGGCGTAAAGCTAGCTAGTGGCACCAAAAAAGCTGCTGCTACACCTGCAGCCGCGAAAAAAGCACCGGTGAAAGCCGCGGCTAAGCCTGCTACCAAAAAACCAGCTGCCAAACCCGCAGCCAAAAAACCAGCTGCCAAGAAGCCTGCTGCGAAGAAATAAGAGTGTTGTTCACAACTATCACCCGTCACTATGTGGCGGGTTTTTCTCCCCTTCTAGTATCGTGAGCATCAGCGTCAAGGGTTAGACCCTTAACAGATGTGATATCTTGCAGATTGTTACGCAGATTGTTACCGTAGGTTGAGCAAGGCAGCGCTGATAATCGTCCAGCGATCGGTCGTTGTTGATTTCATGTGCATATCTGCCTGTGCCATCACTTCCAACACCTGGTATGCGTCGTGCTTAGTTCTCCCCTTGGTGTACTGAGTAAGATTGGAAAGTACGTAGGGCGACAGTTTGCTTTCTGCTGCGACTACAGTAGCCGATTTACCACTGATCAGCAACATAGCAAACTGCACAGCCTGCGTAGAAAGCAGCGCGAACACCCGGTACGCATCGTCGGTGGTGGCAAGTACTTGCAGCATGGTTTCAACTCGGTTTGTATCGCCTGAAAGTGCCGCCCCAAATAGTTCAAATACATTTTCTTCCAGGTGTGGCTCAACGATTTGTTCGATACTTTGCTCACTTATCTCATCTGCTAGCTCCAATTTGTCGAGCGCAGCCGCCAAACGCCACTGCTGTATACCCGCGCGACGCAGTAGGCTAGCTGCCAGCTCTGGCGACAGCGCCACTCCCCGCTGTCTTGCTTCTGTTATACACCACTGGATTGCCGTCGATCGATCACGCAGCGTCCATTCTTCAAATATCTCTACCGTAGCATTGGTCTGGAGCCATTTGTAGGTTTTGGTGCGCTTATCAAGCTGTGGTTCGACCAAAATAAGCGTGATCGATTGGGCTGCTGCAACCAAAAATCTATCGAGCTGCCCCCATACCTCGCTGTTCGCACTAAGGTCTTTTATAACCACTGTTTTTGTAGCAGAAAAGAGCGAGACACCGTGAATAATTTCGAAAAGCTTTTCTACCGTCAAATCTGTGCCATCATAACGCTCTACCGGATCGTTGGTAGCATGCGTGAGCGCCACGAGCCGGCGCGTAAGTGCATAGGAATTGCTGCCTGTGAGAACGGTAACCATAGTGTTATTGTACCTGACACCTAGGACAAATGTGCGTGCCCCGGCCAGCGACACGCAGTTTTTCGATCATGGTGCCACAGCGCGAACATGCTTGGCCTTCGCGACGAAATACTCGCGCAAAATCTATATAGCTGCCACGTTTTCCTTCGGCATTCACATAATTTTTATCGGTACTGCCACCCTTTTCGATAGAAAGATTCATGACGTATTTTATTTCATCTAACAAAATAGCGAGTTTATCATCTGAAATATCACGCACTCTCGTTCCGGGATGGATTTGGGCACCCCATAAACTTTCGTCGGCATAAATGTTTCCTACCCCAGCGAGTACCGTTTGGTCCAGGATCGCTGCTTTGATAGTTGTATTGTTTCGACGGCGAATTCGTGGAATGAAGTATTCTGCCGTAAACGAATCTTCGAGTGGTTCGGGGCCGACGTTCTGCATAAATGCAATATTCGGTACCTCGATAGTTGGAAACAGCTTCATCCAACCAAACTTTCGCTGGTCGTTGAAATATAAGTGCGAGCCATCGCTAAATTCTACCACTACCCGCGTACTTCTATCTGGTAAATCACCGATTAGTGAATCGTTTGGGTGTCCTGCCCCGAACCGAGTATCATCATTTCTAGAGCTGTTTGCCACTAAATCTTTCGCGGCATTCTGAACGAGCCCAAATGAATCTTCTGGGACTTCTAGCCCAAGCGAGGATGTCTGAGCCGAAGTGAGTTCCACAGCTTGCAGCGAATCATCAGTAGCAATTGACTGGCGAGAACGAACATGCTGTGAAAGTTTCGGATTGCCCTCTTGCGAATCTGCAGCTATCCATACCAACTGCCCCGTCATCTTGAGATGAATGACTACTGTATAGTCTGTTGAAAGATCGATCAACAACACTTTTGCTCGACGACGAACAGTGCTAATAGTAGCACCAATCAAAAATTCCTGGACTGCTGTAGGATCGTTTGGAAAGCTCTTCGACGAATCAAGGCACGATACATGAGTAACTGTTTTACCCACGATTAGTTCTGATAACCCACGCCGAACTGTTTCAACTTCAGGAAGCTCAGGCATTGGCGGCAAGTACCTCTGTAATTTCTCGCTGCACCTGGGCATTTGTTTGGTACAACACAGCATGCATACCGACTGCTCTGGCACCATCGCAGTTCACTTCTCTATCATCAACCATAATGCACTCTTGCGGCGCTACTCCAAGCCGAGCAGCAATGGCCTCATACATTTCTGGCTCCGGTTTTACGTGGTGAATGTCGCACGATAGTACAACTGCATCAAACAGCGTGTCGCGTTCGTGCTGTGTAAAAAATCGATCCATTGCGCCAGTACTCACATTACTCAGCATGCCCACTTTGTAGCCGGTACGGAGCGTCGCTATATAACGCATCAGTTCGGTGTTGCGAGCGCGCTTTTGCCGCAAATTTCGCACTATTTCAGTATGAGGAATTCCGGTGAGCTCAGCAATTTGTACATCATGCTCTGCCTCACTAATCCACCCGCCATCAGCTTGAGCATCGAGCTCGCGAATACGCGGCTGTAATTCGTCGTAGTTTGCGAGCCGACTTGAATAATAGAGCAAGCCTCCATCGGCATACAACACTCCAAAACAGTCGAAAATTATGGCACGTATCACACTATGTAGTATACGTTAGTTTGAAGACTTTGTTTTGATGGCTTGTGAAATCTTGCTATCGTCGCGCAAATTTTGCCAAAATAACACTTTGCTACGCGCAATTTGTATACTATTTTCCGGCCCGTAGGTTTCTGAACCTACACGTATCAACGCGGTTTGATCGGTAGTTTGCGCAGCCTGAGCGGCTTGATCGGCGGTACTGGCAACTGATTTGGTGTAATACGCATCTTCAATGGTGATATATTCGCCATCGGTATTTTTCATTTTGCCAAAGAACGCCTTGCCGTCATCGAGAAAGATCGCTTGATAACGGTTTGCATCGAGCGCCGGGGCTGCCCATTGTGTTCGGACAATATACCAAGCAGCGAGCGTGACAAAAAGTAGCCCGACACCCATAGCAGCAATTACCTGCCACCATTTTGCCCGTGCTCGCAGCGCGCCTGTGGCAAGCAGTCGTTTTTGTTCCCTTAGTTGAGCGGGGCTGGTAATGTCAGGCTTCTTTCCCCCTGTTGAATGATTCACTGTGTTCATAGTCTTGTTCCATTATGCCACAAAAATTGCTAGAACGGTACTGTGTATTACGGCGAAACGGCTTCAACAATAAGTTGGCGCAATGTTATGGTGTTCGCTGCATTGGCGGTATTCCATTTAGCACTAATTTGTAGGGTTTGTGCGGTAGTGGTATTGTAGGTAATCGCCGCTGTATTCACCATTGACCACGGAGCATTGGCGGTGGTGCTGGTCGCACGTTCGAAGAGCCCTTGCGCTTCAACGGTACCAGCTGCGCCAGCCGTGCTGCACACCACGTCAGCTCGCAGCTGCCACTGCATGTTTGTCATATTCGCAGTGGTGGTAAGTGCAGTACCAGCACCGGTTTGAGCCAACAGTGTAGACCCAGTCTTGAGCTTGATAAGAAGCGTTGGAGCGGTAGTTGTGGTGCCATACACACCACGAGCTGTTACGCGGTAAATGCGCCCCGGAAAACAATCGTTTGCTGGAATATTGTAGGTACTGGCAAAGCTTGTTTCGGTTATAGTATTGGCCACTGTGTTACCTGCAGGAACAGACGTATTGGCCGAAACTGCTGGCGTACAGTTATCC
Organism: uncultured Candidatus Saccharibacteria bacterium; assembly: GCA_964537815.1. Lineage (GTDB taxonomy): Bacteria > Patescibacteriota > Saccharimonadia > Saccharimonadales > Saccharimonadaceae > UBA1020. The sequence goes on from CAZIDJ010000003.1 coordinate 47,527, forward strand.
CACACACTGTTTTCTAGACACCGCAGCTTGTTCATCGAGCTGTTGTAATACATCGAACCATTAATGCCGCCTGTTGGATCTGAGGTGCCATTAAAGCTGTCGACTACCAAAAAGACAGCGGTAGCATCAGTCGTGGAGCTTCCTACATAAATATCTGTGTTGATGGAATCAGCCGTGAGAAGGCCCGTGCCACTAGAATTTTGAATAGCAAACGAGGATGTACTGTTAGTAGTTGGTTTAAAGGTGTTAGTACCAGTAAACGTGTTGTTGGCGCCTACTTGGGCAAATGCAGCGCTATCTATGCCATCCAGTGTTTCAGAATTAAACGAATATGCGCTGGTCGAGACAGGATTGCGCGGCGTCATCGCGCCTTCTGTCCAGCTAGGACTCGCACTAGTAGCGGTGGCAGGCGTTGGCAGCTCAACCTCTAGAAACAGATTACCACTTGCAAACAACGAAGCGGGAATAGAAGTAATGCTTCCTAGCTGTATCGAAAACAGGCCATTGGCTACTTGCACGCCCTGGCTAGCCGATACCAGACGTTGCTCTGTCCAGATAGCTGAACCGCCAGTGCTCACACTGTAGAGACGGAATGTCATATTGTAGGTACCGTCAGCGAGTGCACTGCCACTAGGATTCGTTAAGCGCCCCTGAAAGTTCATGGTGGTTGGTACCGTCGAGACAGCATGAGCAACCGGCGACAGCTGTGCTGTGCCCCACATGAACACTGCCGCGAAGACAAGCCCAAACTGAGCAAGCCGCCGAACGACAGGTACTATTTTCCTGGGTATTTTTTCCACTCTCATGTTGTTTTTGTATTTTTACGTTACAACTCCTAGCTATTGTACAACGGTTATGGTTGATAGCGCAAGTAATTTAGCGTAAATTATCGGGCACGACGCGACTTTTTGCGACGAGGTGTGCCTGTATCGGTGGCAACTCGGTATCTACGGCGGCGAATCAGCCGTATGCTGCCTAGAAGGAGTGCAAACGCTACAACGCCAGCAACTGCTAGCTGAACAGGGGTGGCAACAAGTACCCAAACATCTTTGTAGCTACTGCCATAGCTAATACGAAAGCTGTACAGCCCTGGCCATGGCACGGTAGCGCTAAACGAGTTGCTGCGCTCGCGCCCTGCAAACACAAGTGATGATTTTATTGGCTGGTTGCTATAAAACGGTTGGTGTTCCACCTTTACCTCTGGGAAAAATCCGGTACTTGTGGCAGGATTTGCAGTGTTTTTGATAGTGTAGCTACCATTTACCGTAGTGGTGGCTTGCATAAACGGCACACTAACAGACGCAATCTCAGCTTGTCGCTCACCCGGCGTATCGTTGGTAATAAACAAAAGCGTGCCCACTCGCACAGATTGCGTGGGGCCATTTTCCGGTTTTGGCAAGTTCATCGAGAAAAAAATAGTGGCGAACACATCACCAGAAGGCAGCTTGGTACCGTCGAGCAAGAAATACATGCGCATTGCTTCGTTGCCCTTTAACGTAAATTCTTGTAAATCAGGGGTAATGGCTTGCTGCAGCTGCTCACTGGCAAAGAATTCAAGCGATCCGTCGTTTCCCACCTGTTTAAAGCCGCGAACACTCGTGGTAACCGTAACCGTCTCTTTGGAAGGGTTGCTAATATCAATAACGCCTTTTTGCTTTTCACCTTTTTTAAGCGATGTGCTATAGGAAAGCGGGGCCACTTTTAGCCCTTGCAAAGGCGTATCAGTTGCCGCTACGCCTTGCGACATGCCAAGTGCCACTACGGCACCAACTACTAATGCAACCTGCCATTTCACGGCGTCATTGTTCCTGTCCAGGTGACAATGTTGCTGTAGGCACCACTTACCTGACTATTTGCCACGTCGAGGCGTAGGTTCACTCCCAACGTATCGGTGCTCCCCCCACTGTAGCCAGTGCGTGTGTAGGCAGTTGTAGCCGATGCAGGAAACGCCGCATAGGCAGCGCCACTCGACCATTTTGGTGGCAACGCTGTTGCGTTGGTCGATGCGAGTGAAAAGCCAAAGCCTTTTGTACTACCCTCAACCCAGGTTACAGGTGTCGCAATACTGCCACTAACTGCCGGGATGGTATCTGTTCCCTTCTGCAGATCATGATCTTGGCTGACCGCTAACGAGTAGCCAGGTGCATCAGTAAGCACCGATACGCTCAGCGATGTCGTAGCCGACGTGCCAGGGGTAATTGCACCAAGATTTGCCGATGATGCCACGCTCACCTGCAGCGCCCGCACGAGCTGTGCCGTGTAGCCTGCTCCCAGAAGGTAGCTACCGCTTGCGCCATTGCCTATAACAGATTCGCCTCCACTGCTTGTCATTTTGTAGCTTGCTGAACCCTGCGCGCCACCGACACTTGCATCTACACTAGCATCCAGCCGATAATCAGTGCTGCTCATGACAATGGCAAACGCCTGGGAAGTCGACAAACATGTCGCCCAAACCAAAAATAGTCCACCGAGCAATGTACGTCGTATATCTACCCTTTTCATTCCTCTAATTATAGCATTCAAACGCTGTTTATTACGGCAATCACCATAGCAATCGCTCCAATTAAAATGAAGACGGAGCGCGGCAGCATAAAACGTGTGCCCAGAGCGCTAAATTGAAATAATGCTTGACCAAATAAAATAACTGCTACCCCAGAAACAAATACTACAACCCAACTTACTTCTACTATTTGTCGTACGAGTGGGTTTTGGGCCTGATTAATAATTTTGTCACGAAATATTGGGTGAAATCCATAGCCATCGTCTGTCTGAATCACGAGACTATCCGCCGATGTCATAGTGTCGTCTCTGTTTGCTGCCTGAAGCCCCTCAAGTGAGCCACGGTAACCTTCTTTAGTAATCACTACGCCTGTGGTATTGCTAGGCAAAATTGTTATTGGTGGTGTTGATGGATTGGCGGCCGGAAGCGCAACAGTTAGCACCAGAGTTTGTACTATATCAGGATCGCTACAAATGCTGTGCCCAGTGAGTTGCAACGTGTGTGTGCCCTCGTTCATCTGTACACTAGTCTGAAAAGTGGTTGCACCAGCTGGTACAGCTACGGTGGAATTGTAGTTTCCGTCCACGCTAATAGTAATCTGGCCAACCATCGAAACGCTGCCGGTAATAGGCACTGCTACCTGGTTTGTTGTACTGTCACTAACAGGGCTCGTTACGGTTAAAGTAGGTGCCGTGCCACCATTGCACACCACAGCATTGATCTGCGTAAACGCCGAAGCGACGCTGCCCCATAGTATGACAGCGCCCGCTATAAGGCCAAGAAGAATGCTACTACGCTTTGCGGCGTCGTTTCGCCACGGCATAAACTACTGCGCCTACGATTAGAAGTAGTATAGCTACGAGTGCCCACACAGGGATCATCAGTACGTAGCCAGCACTGCTGACTGATTTACCAAGGAACGTGTGTGAAACAGTGACGTGGTACAGACCGAAACTACTACTGTCGTTCCAGTCATATTGCATTTCGCGGGGCTGGTTTGGCAGTACCGCCAAGCTTCGAGTTTGGGCATATTTTTCACTACCAAACACGTCTCGAACTGTTACTTTTGTTTCGTCAACGAAATCTGTTGTGCCAGTGTTATTAACAAGACTTGACGCATGCAGCGGCTTCGCTGTTTGCAAAAATGGGATTGAGTATGAGGCTACATCACCGGCAACTTTGTTGTCACCGCCAACAGTTGCATAAACAATCTGTCCTACACGCTTCTTTCGCACGACTGATCCACCACTATTCGCCTGTGATTGTGTCTCGGCGAACATAACTGCGGTGTGGCTACCACTTTTAGCGTTTTCTGGCACACGCACCGTGTACTTTACTTCTGTGTTTTCGCCAGCATTTAAGTGGAATGTTGTTTTATCAAATTGCACCCACGTGTAAGCATCAAGGTTACCTGATGGAGCATTAAACACAGGCTCGTAATTCTTACCTTGTACCGAATACGGCCGTGCATACACCAGTACGTCGTAACCAACTTGTCCATCGTTCATTACCTTAAATGTGCCGCTGTATTCTTTACCGGGGTCGGTTGTTAGTCGCACATTAGTGGGTGACATCGCAATGCTCTCGGTCTCACCTTCCGCGTGAGCTGGTGCTACCGCTACGCCTGCTACTACTCCTAGCACTGCAATACCAGCAGCTAGTCGTTGCAAAATTTGTTTCATACTCTGTTCCTCCCTCAGAACGTTGGAGCCTCACCCTCCGGTTATAAACTAATTCGTAACACCTGTGTACGTAACAATATCGCTGTAGGTGCCGCTTGGTTTTGATGTGTCTACCTTTACACCGTACCAAACAGTTGTTGTGTCGTTGGTAGCAGTTGCAGCTGTTGCTTTGATGGTTACACCTGAACCGCTCGCTGGCATACCTGCCCACTTGCTTGTGCTTGACGCGTTGCTGTTTTCAGCAGTGTAGCTAGCATCGAAGGTGTTAGTACCTAGACCAGTTGTACCAGTTGCTACTGCCCAGCCCCAAGTGTTAACAGCAAGCGTTTGTGTGCTCGCCTTTGTACCAGCACTTGCAGCCAATGTGTTACCGCTTCCGTCGCCAAGGGTGGTGGTAGCGTCGTTGTCAGCAATAGAAAGTGTATAACCGGCACTACGGTTAGTGCTCACTGTTACGGTGTCGCTGTTGCTACTTACTACACCACTAGCAGTCGGTGTAAGTGCAATTGCTACAGTGCTTGATGTTGATAGACTAATTACCGGGTTCACAGTAGCGTTAATAGTGGTGTTGCCAGTTTGGCTTGCAGCACCGACTACTACGGGGCTAACAACCGCTGCCATTACGGCGAACGCGCCAGCTGCTGCGGCAAGTCGTTGAGATAGGGTTTGTTTCATGCTTAGATGCTCCTTTTTTATTTCTATAACATGTTCCCCTCGAGTTTTGCATAGTAAAATGCTTATGTCAATAGGTTTTTATAGACGGAGCTGTGCGTCAAGTACACGGAATGGGTAAATCTTTTCAAAATCTGGAATTTGGCGATGAAAAAGATTGTTCAGCTGGCCTACACTAGCCTGTAACGACCCCTTAGATCCATCACAGGTTGATGTCCACAGCCGCTTTACCTGGTTGCTGCCGTTTAGCACCTCATATTCGTACACGTAGCCTGTTGCACAGATGCCACGCACGTCGTTTTTGTCATCTCCCTCTGGTACTTTTCCCTTCATCATGTTGGCTTTATCAAGCGCATATACAAATTGTTCGTAGGCTTTGTGGTTGTTATCAAGATCACTTCGTTTATCAACTGTCCCCAGGTAGCCGTTGTATACCACCATGCTTCGCCCTTCCGGCGATACCGTTACCTGATACGATTTGAACAATTCGTTTGCAACAATCGGACCACGAACTGTTAATCGAGCACTGTGGTTGACGCTGGTGTTAAGTAATGCTTCACGGCCCGTATCACTCTCTTGGCTTTGGGTCGTTTGGTTCGAGCTAAACAGCGCACGACCAATGGAAACAATTCCAAATATAATAACAATAATAATAAGCACTACAATAAACAGTGGTAATAGACGCGGGCTTCCAGATCGTTTCATAAGATTTATTTTATCACTTTTACACAAGTTGTCAATCTATTTAGTAAATGACTGACCCTTTTATACTACCATGTTATGGCACCGAGACTTAGTTGCAAAAATTAGTATTGTTTTTGACGTAGTTGCTTAATGCACCGTTGCCGTCGCACACTTGTTTGTTAACATTCAGCGTATCGGTCGTTTGCTGTTTAACACTCTGCAAATTATCGCTAGTGCTTTTAACAAACATAACAGTCTGAAACAGGAAGTACCCGATGATAGCGAGCGCAATAAGCATAGTTATGCCAAAGGTAGTAATCCAAAAATTAAGAAGTTTTAGTTGGCGGATGAGTTGTTTTTGTAGTTGATCATTCATAGTTATGGTCGGTTTCTGCAGCTATTATACCAAGTAACGCGCCCAGTGCTGCAGGATCTGCGAATTCAAAGTTTACAATCTCGCCTAGCCGCTCTGGGCGCACACACAGCAACGTTACCAACACCTTTTCTGCATGAGACCCCTGATGTTTATGGAGTCGGGTGAAATAATCTACTTGATCAGCGCGCAAAAACTCTTGCTCACTCAGTCGACCTTCCCGCTCTAGTTCCCCTAGACGGTGCCGGAACGCACTTGGTGTTTTCACATCAATGTTCAGCACTCTGCCCTCTTCATCTTCAAGTACCATGTCGATCCCGAACGCATCTTCACTGCGACTTGTCATGCGCGCCTTGTACCCAAGCTCCAGTGCCGCACGGTACACAGCAATTTCGCGCGCCAAACCACGAGTTATGCCATCAAACTGCTCATCACTAAAATTTGGTGCCTGCAAGCGGCGGCATACTTCCTGGCTAGCCTTTCTCAGTCGTTCGGTAAACCCCGCTAGTTCATTTTTTGGCAGCGCCAGCACTGCATTCACAAAACTGTCGTTATAGTCAATCAGCTCAAACAGCCGTTCATGGCGATCGTGATAGTTGTGTTTATGTGCATCCATTTGCATCTGCGCACGTGCTGCCCGTGGTGTCTGCAGTAGTACGAGCGCTAGCCACTCTGCAGCTGAATGCGTAGTAGTCTTGCGGCGTTCAATCTCCTGGTCAAGCTGGTCAATACCACCATGTGAACGAACATCATAGTGCCGTGTTGCCTCATCGACAATTCGCCAGGCATCACTAAATACGCCATTTGTGCCACTGCGTGGTATATCGTGGCGTGGTTCAAAACTTTTTTGCGGCGTAAATCGTCGCCATCGTTTGTAGAGTTTTACCATAGTGCTTATGTCTACTATACCCTATGCCTAACAGGTTTGCTAAGACAGATTAAAAGCAAAGTGCGAGGTGTGCTACTTTAGAGCACACCGAAAACGGTCTGTCGTGCGAACGTGGCAGACATAGGGTATGATACTACTATGGCTCGCATGACTGCTGCACGTAGGAACAAAATCCGTCGCTTCTTAGTTATAAAAGAAGTGTTCATGATGTCATTGGTCGCAATTAGTAGCAGCATTCTGGTGCTCGAACATTTTGAGAAGCTCACACCGATGCAGCTGCACTATGTTGATATTTTTGAAATTGGCGTGTCAATTATATTCTTGACGGAATTCTTTTTCGAATACTACTATGCCCGCGACCGAGCACTGTATTTCAAACATCACTGGTTTTATTTGTTCGCCGCCATTCCCATCCCCACGCAAACCTTCGAATTTCTCCATACCATTCGTGTACTACGCTTGCTAAAACTTCTGAAGATATTTGCGCACATGCGCTACGAACGCAATACGCGGTTGTTTGAATAATTATTTTATAAGTTCGGCGTGCGGCAGCTGGTTAGCAAGCTTTTTATCGATTGTGTAGAGTGGTGTTTGCTTGTTCAATGTAGCATATGCTTCGAGGCAACAATCAGTAAATGAAACGCCGGTGTGCTCAATGTAATTCGGCAACACGCGTTCAAATAATGCCCGATTCATATTGATATGCTGGTTATCCATCAGCCGTTGAATAGCACCAGCAACCTCCTCGCGAGTATATTCATAATAACCACCAATCGAATACACTACTTCAACAATTGTTTGGTCACTCACGGCGAATTCGTTGTGTTTTTTTAGTAATCGTTTTACTTTTGCAAGTTGTACTTCGTTATCAAGCAGAATGATTCTTAGAAGGATATTTGTATCTAAACTAGGCACGATATTTTGCTCGCTCTTGTTCAACTACTTTTGCAATATCTTCATTGGTGAGCAGTGGCTTTTTCGCACCAGATGCAATTGCTTTTCGTGCCTTTTCGCCAAAGCTTTTCGATTCTGCGAAAAATTCGTCCCAGCCAAGCTTTGGCCGGATTGTTATCACCGAACCTCGCATCGAAATCTCTACTTTATCACCTTCGGTAAGTGCTAGTTTAGCACGAAAGGCCGCCGGCAACGTGATTGTACCTTTTGAAGTAACAGTAGATGTATAGTTCATGTATGAATTTTAACAAATGTAATACTTTTTGTCAATGTATTACATTAATCTCAAAAAGTATGCCGGCCGTTCAAATTTTGAGACAGGATTTATGAGATAATCTCGCGCTTGATGTAGCTTTCATCATTGAGCCATGTGTGTTCAATCGTTGCTCGATAACGCGCATACTCGCCATTTGCTTCGACATTCGTAACACTTGCCTGCATGTACACACCAACTTGGTCGTCTTTTGTCGTGTCGTAGAACAATATCATCACACGTGGGTCGTTCTCAATCGACTGCGAATGCAGCGTATCGGTGCGCGAATCCCACTCAAC
>CAZIDJ010000003.1:55932-62341 GCA_964537815.1 uncultured Candidatus Saccharibacteria bacterium
GGTCGTTCTCAATCGACTGCGAATGCAGCGTATCGGTGCGCGAATCCCACTCAACGAAGTTGTTACCTCTACCCTGTACTTTAATTGGCACTGCCCACGGCCGTCCATCTTCAAGTGTCACTACTAGCACCATGTGACGGCACCGTGCTAGAAAGTTTGTTACTTTTTCTTGGTCAGTCATAGACCTATACTCCCAATCTTCTTTATAGCTTCGTCGATAATAGAAATGTCTCTAGGATTTGGTAGTTTTTTCAATGCCGTGGCCACATCTTCAATCGTCTCGGCTATGACATCGCAAGTGGCAAACACAAACGGATCTATATAATTTTCAATTACTATGCCAAGATGTTCTTTTCGGGTTTTATTAAACTTACCTTCTTTTGGCGCCAGGCCAATCAATGGTTTCTGTAGGTACTTTGCAATCAGCATTTCCTGTGAGCCACCCACTGAGATATCATCGCTCAAATACACAATCACGCAGTCAGCTTGATTTATCAGCCAGCAATCTTTATCAAATACAAACTGCGGATCATACTCCCTATCATTCTCATACGCCAGCGGGTCGAGATGAGACAGCGATAGGTCACTCAATGAAGCAAGCTTCTCTACAAAATCATCACGCCAATGCTGTGTACCGAACTGTGAGTTTTTGCCAACTTTCCCTGCAATATATAGTTTCATTTTCCTGTACTCCCGAACCCACCTTCGCCGCGGCTGGTTTCATCTAATATTTCAACTTCTTTCCATTCCACCGTTTCGTGTTTTGCAACCACCAGTTGCGCAATTCGCATATTTGGCTCTACTGTAAATGGTTCGTTGCTGGTATTCAGCAAAATGACCCCCACTTCCCCACGATAATCTGCATCGATTGTCCCCACACCATTAGCCGGCATAATGCCGTGCTTGGCAGCCAAGCCACTGCGCCCACGTACCTGCGCTTCGTAGCCAGGTGGCAACGCAATTGCAAAGCCAGCAGGAATCACCGCACGTTCGTGCGGCTGCAGAGTAACTGGCGCGTCAATGCACGCCGAAATATCCATACCCGCCGCATGTGTGGTAGCAAAACTCGGTAGCACGGCGTTTGGTTTGAGTTTTTTTATACTAATCTTCATTGTCCCTACCTTCAATCCACTGCAAAAGAATCAGTGCAATACGCTCTTCTTTCATTTTACCCTCTATAGTCATAGCGCGGGCTTCATCGTAGCTTACCCACGTATCGGCATCAATTGTTTCGCCAACTTCTAGCTCTTGCCCATCGACGTGTAGCTGCCAGTTGTTGGTGGCAAACACATACAAATCCCATTCGACGGTTGCACCAAGCACCGATTTTTTGTAGAGCCCTAGTTCTGTGATTTCGACACCCGCTTCTTGTTGCGCTTCTACAATTGCCTGCTGTTTTGCAGCTTCAATAATGTCGTTGCCGCTTGTACGAAACGCCGCAAATTCATCAAGCGTATCAAAAACTTTTCCACCTGGCAAACGATAGTCATACTCGCCTAGCTCGCGCCGAAACTCACGATTCAGCAATATTTTTTTGTTCACTTCATCGTGAATAATAATTCGCACACCCGGCGCACGGCGTGCAACTTCAAACACTCTGCCGTCATTCTGTGGAATGTGGACAAGTTCAAATATTTTACCTTTTGCTATACTTTCTTCGGTCATAGCCTACACGCTCCCGCTTATGATAATTATAGTCGATACTGTGATAAAGAATATCATTTGCGCCACAAAGAATAGTCGAAATTTTGTTAGCACATTTATCAGAAATGTCAGTATCAAAAGGGCAACTGCACAGATGATAACACCAGAGCTTACACCCATTGTGTTTGCATACAGTATTGCAAACACAAGGTAACAAACCGCCATAGTCCAAGCCGAAAGCTGGTGCAAATCATTTAGTGCCAACGAGCTATGGTTGGTATGTCTATTAAGTAATACGCTTTGAAGTGCATCGAAAGCCGCACCGAATAACAAAACTATTGCCGGTAGCTGCATATTTTGAGTGTTCATTAAAATAAAAGCATAGATAGCAAATGAAACCGCACCATACACGTGCATCAAACGATGTATGCGAAGTGTTTTAGCGCTGTGCAATGCCGCTTCACTAATTGAACAAGCTGACTTATTTTTTACACAAACAACATAGGTAAGTAACCCGTGCCAGATATTAACAACGATAAGTGGCCCAAAAATGAACAGTGAATTCACAATACTACCCATGTCTTTAAACTATTTACTTTACACCTACAAATCGCACTAAATTATGTACTCCCTTTGCGTTGTCTTTGTACGTTTCGCCTTGTTCGTCGCACAAAATCATATCAAAGTTTTTAGCAAACTCCTTTGCAGTTTTTATGCTAAAGTAACGCTTTTTAGTGCCTTCGGTTTCAAAGTAATCATCTTCAATTTTTGTGCCCGTATTGTACTCAGGATCATTCACAGAATTAACCAAAAAAGCCAAAATACCATCTGGTTTTAACACGCGGTATATTTCGCTAAAAATTTGTTCAGTTGTTTTGGTGTCAAAATAATGCAACGCAAGATGCGAATATACTACATCAAACGTATCATTTTCATACCGAAATGGCTGAGCCAAGTCTAGTTGTTCAAACTCTATCGATTCAACATTGAGTTCATGGCGTCTCTTTTTAGCATTTTCAAGCGCTGCTTGCTCAACATCAGTCGCTAAAACACCAATCCTTTTTTTACCGGCTGCAAACCATAGCCCATCTTGACCCTGCCCGCAGCCAAGTTCAAGCATCTCGCAATCATCAGGAATATAGTCATAAACTTGAGTTGCAAAAATCGACGGCACTTTCGCCCAATCTTCTTTTGCATAGCGATTACTCAGTTCTCGCCAAAAATCACTCATTTCGCTCATCTTTACTATTTAAATAAGCTTCGAGTGTTTTCCGAAATCCATGAGTATACGTATCCGGGTTTGATTGCATGTCGTTGAGAATATCGTTAACTTCCATCAATAATAGCTCTTTTACTTCGTAGTTTGGCACGGGCTGCCATCCCACTGGTGCGATAGCAGTAAATACAGCAAAGATGTGAGTATTTGCTGTAGGATTTAGTGCAAAATCTTCAGTAATTCCCGATATGATAAATTTAAGCGGTACCTGAAGACCAATCTCTTCTTTCATCTCACGCGCGGCCGCTTGTTCGTAATTTTCGCCAGGATCCACATGGCCAGCAGCTGTATGGTCTCGCCGAAATCCAGGTTCGTTGCGAACTTGCACGTATAAGCGCCCGTCTTCTGAAAACACCAAAACAGCAGCAACACGGTGCAACAAGCGCTTGGTATGTGCCTCGTGTAGGGTCACTACTTCGCCCGTTGGTTTTTCATCCACGCCAACAACTTCAACAAACTCGTCGTAGTGCGACACTACACTTCTCCCCAATTCTTGCCAATACTTACATCGACTTTTAATTTTATACCCAAATCTGGCGCAATGGACTGCATGGTTTCTTGCAAAATTTCGCTCACCTTTTCAGCATTTTCTTCAGGGCATTCAACCAAAATACTATCGTGTATTTGCAGAATTTGCTGCGGCTTCCCATTCTTCATACTCCCTACTCCATACTCCGCATCAAATCGTTCATCGATTTGTATCATCGCCAGCTTCATCAAGTCTGCTTCTGTCCCCTGAATTGGCATATTCGCCGCAGCACGCTTAGCCGCTTCGCGCACCATGAAGTTGCTACTTTTAATATCAGGGGTTGGGCGGCGGCGACCGTAGAGCGTCTCAACGTAGCCTTCTTCTTCAGCCTTTTTGAGTGTTGCATCGATAAATTCGCGAATTGGCTTGCGAAGTTCAAAATACTGATCAATGAAGTGCTTGGCTTCGCCAAATGTCATGCCAGTATTTTGTGCCAGCGCATGCGGGCCCATACCGTAGAGCACACCAAAATTAATCACTTTGGCATCGCGACGCATTTGCTTTGTCACTGCTTTGAGTGGAATACCACGCACATCAGCGGCGGTTTTGGTATGAATATCAATATCATTATTGAAATCTTCAATCATCTTTTCGTCACCCGCTAGCACCGCCGCTAGGCGCAGCTCGAACTGCGAATAGTCTGCACTGACAAACACATTACCCTTTTCGGGTATAAAGGCTTCACGAATTTTGCGACCCAAATCAGTGCGCACAGGAATGTTTTGGAGGTTTGGATTCACACTGCTCAGCCGCCCAGTTGGTGCAACGTCTTGGTTGAAGGTAGTATGAATACGACCATTCTCATCGGCTAGCTCCGGTAGCGTATCAACATAGGTATTCTTGAGCTTGGCAAGCTCACGCGTGCGTTCGATCAGTTCAATAATTGGGTGCTGGCCCTTTAGCTTGTCAAGGGTCTTTTGGTCAGTGCTATAGCCAGTCTTCCCTTTTTTTATTCCAAAGGTTGGCAACTGGAGTTTAGTAAATAACACCTCAGACAGCTGCGCCGGACTGCCAATATTAAATTCGTTGCCTACCAATGTATACATTTCTTGTTCGAGTTTGGCATGCTCGGCACCCAGTTCACCTGACATTTTGTGTAGGAATTCTTTGTCTACCTTAATGCCGCGATGCTCCATCATAAACAAGTGGTAAATAAGCGGGAAATCAAATTTTTCTGCGATTTCTTGCACTTTTGGCTTGGCCGCAAACGCTTCGACTTGCCAATTATACACCTGCCAGGTGGCGGCAATTTCTTGCTGCGGCGTTTCGAGTTCGCCACCTACTAGGCCCGCAAGCGAACGATCGCGTTTAAGCGGGTCAATCAAAAACGATGCTTGGCGCACATCGTGCACAGCACTAAACTTCACAAAAATATCGTGTGCTGCTAGGTCGTGATACAGTTGCTTAATGTCGTAGCTAATCACCGTCCCCCACTCAATCGCCCGCCAAAAACTTTCATCAATCTGCTCAAGTGGCGTATGGGTAATTTCACGGTCGTTAAAACTCACCCACACTTCACTGCCATCGAACATCAGCGTTAGCGGACCATCAATCTGCACCTGGGACGGCCATTCTTTCTCTGTTAGTTGCACTTCATCGGCCGCGTGGAAGTACAGGCTAGTATCGGGTGTTTGCTGCATGTGCTTGGGCAAACGCTTGATTAGGCTATGAAATTCAAAGGCTTTTAGTTTGGCCGCTACGGCATCGAGATTCGTGTTGTTCACATCAGCCTCGTGCCAATCGAGCTCTGTCGGTACATCGCACCAAATGCGCGCCAGTTCGCGACTCATAAAGGCGTTTTCTTTACCTTCTTCTAGCTTGGTTTTCAGCACACCCCTCACATCGTCAAGATGCTCGTAAATACCCTCAAGCGTTGCATATTCGCTAAGCAAATTCTGTGCAGCCTTTGGCCCAACGCCGCGTACCCCTGGAATATTGTCGGAATTATCACCCACCAGTGCTTTATAGTCAACAAACTGATCGAGCTTCACGCCATATTTTTCTTCAAATTCGGCCTCGGTAAAGCGCAGCATGTCAGCGCCCTTCTTGTTGATATATACCGTTGTATGCGGTGTCACAAGCTGCATCATGTCGTAATCGCCACTTACAATATAGGTTTCAATTCCCTGCTTGGCAGCAGCCACACTAATTGTGCCGATAATATCATCGGCCTCGTAATCATCCATTTCAAGCAGCGGCCAATTAAAGGCTTCCAGTAGGTCATGCAACAACGGAATTTGCGCAAAAAAATCATCGGGCGGCTTTGTGCGCCCTGCTTTATACTCCGGAAAAATTTCTTTACGTTTACGTGTTGCAGTGCTTTTTTTATCCCAGGCTACCGCCACGTAATCGGGTTCAAGCTTTTTAATTACCTCCACCGCAATGCTCGCAAACCCATACACCCCACCAGTCGGCGTACCATCAGGCAAACTAAGCCCTGGCATGGCAAAAAATCCGCGGTAAAACACAGACATGCCATCGATGAGCACCAACCTCTTCATATAACTAGTATACGTTACTACATGCTGAGATAGAATGTTTGTTTTCTTAGCTTATTAGCGGGCGGACTGTTTTCTTTTTCGCAATATGTTTTGCCGCTCATCACTATCTATACCACCCCATACACCGTAAGGCACATCATTCTTCAGCGCATAGTCACAACACGCGATGCGAATTGTGCACTGTCCGCACAGGCGCTTAGCAAGTTCTATCATCTGCTTGTCACCACTGAAAAATATGTCTGGGTCGACTCCCCTACAGGGGAGAATATCGCCGTCCACTTGCTCAATTGAGGGGTTTACATTTCGGGCCATGAACTATAACTGTAGTAGAGGTTACTCAAGTTTGCAAGCATAGGAGGAATGATTTGCTATACTGTAAGGAATGAGCGATCAGCATACAAATATAAAAATCGTGGCCTTTGTTGGCCTTGCAGGCAGTGGTAAAAGTTCAGCCGTTGA
>CAZIDJ010000003.1:62441-82303 GCA_964537815.1 uncultured Candidatus Saccharibacteria bacterium
TAAAAATCGTGGCCTTTGTTGGCCTTGCAGGCAGTGGTAAAAGTTCAGCCGTTGATTATTTAACTGAAAAAGGGTACCCAAAAGTGTACTTTGGCGGAGTTATATACAAGGCCATGAAGGAAGCTGGCATAGAAATCACGTGGGAAAGCCAGAAAGAATTTCGCGAACAGATTCGAGAACGTGAAGGAAAAGATTTTGTAGTCAAACGTGCAATTAAAGAGACGCGAGGTTTGATTGATGCAGGCCAAAAACACATTGTGCTCGATGGACTATACAGCTGGAGCGAATATCGCATCTTAAAGCACGAATTTCCGGGCGAAATGACCGTAATTGCGATTGTGACACCAAAGCACCTGCGCTACAGGCGTATGGAACAACGTGCCGAACGTCCAATGACCAACCAAGAAGTTGATGAACGTGATTGGGCGGAAATTGAAAACCTTGAAAAAGGTGGCCCGATTGCTATCGCAGATTATTTCGTACATAACGACAAAGATCTCGCTTCCCTGCACACGCAGCTCGACGAGATCTTACAACACATTGGTTTTTATCACTAGAACTTTACTTGATGTACTCGTGCAACTTCTTCGCGTCCTTATGCTTGCGAAGTTTGGCAAGCGCCTTGGCTTCAATTTGGCGAATACGCTCGCGGGTAACGGCAAATTCCTGCCCTACTTCCTCTAGGGTATGACTCTTGCCGTTATCGAGCCCAAACCGCATGCGAACAATTTTTTGTTCACGGTCTGAAAGACTCGAAAGCACCTCACGAACTTGTTCTTTAAGTAGCTGACTAGTCGCGCTTTCTTCTGGTGTGGCGCTATCTTCATCTTCAATAAAATCTTGCAGCACACTATCTTCGTCTTCACCATCACGCCCCACACCTGCATCGAGGCTCTGAATATCTTGTTTGATTTTGATAACGTACTCTACTTTTTCGGGCTCCATTTCAAGCTCTTTGGCAAGCTCATCAATGGTTGGTTCGCGGTTGAGTTCTTGTGTCATACGACGCTGCGTACGAAGCAATTTATTGATGGTTTCCACCATGTGTACTGGAATACGAATCACACGCGCTTGGTCAGCAATTGCACGGGTAATTGCCTGGCGAATCCACCATGTTGCGTAGGTGCTAAATTTAAAGCCTTTATCTGGGTCGAATTTTTCGACGGCACGTAGTAAACCGGTGTTGCCTTCTTGAATAAGGTCGAGAAAATCGAGCCCACGACCGCTATAGCGCTTTGCAATACTCACCACCAACCGCATGTTGGCTTCGGCCATTTTATCTTTAGCTTTTTTGTCGCCCTTAACCACGCGCTGTGCAAGAGCTAGTTCTTCCTCGGCAGACAGCAGCGGGATTTTCCCAATTTCACGCAGGTATAACCGCACAGAGTCATCGGAGACATCGTCAAAATACTGGTTACTATTCAGCGTATCTTCATCAGTATCGAGGTCTTCATCGTCTAGGTCAGCAACATCTGGCTCATCCACCAAATCAAGTGCTGATACCTCCTCAACTTCGTCGTTCATTGGTACTATTGCATCATCGTTATTTCCCACGCGCGGTCTCCTTTATTAATTGAGCTAGTTCTGTTCTAAGCGCAGCGGCAGCTTGCTCGTCGCCGGCAAGTTCCGCATCACGCAATTTTTCTGTTAGTGTTTCGAGGTTTGCTTTTTTTCGTTCGGTCGTCATACGGCGGAGTAGCTTGGCGGCTTCGAGTTCAATATCATTCTCGTGCCAGCCTGCATAGCGTGCCTCGGCCTTCAGTAGTACTATTTTGACATACGTATCAATCGTTTGCAACTCTGGCGGTGTATCGCTAATATCAGCCACTACGTTGTGCTGCAAGTAGTTCGCTAATTGCTGGCGGTTTTCACCGGCAAAATCCGTCGCCGCGTGCCCTGCAAGCATGCGACGTGCCTTGGGTGAAAGCACGAGTGCAGCGAGTGCATCGTCTTGGTACGCAGCTTCATCCAGGTCGGCTACAGTGTGCGTTTTTACTGGTTTTAGCTTTTTTTGCCCACTACTGGCGGCGGTAATTTTTGCCTGAAGCGAGTCGTACGATGTATCAATCATGGTAGCAATCTGGCGCATGTAATGTTCACGCTCCACACTATCGGCAACATGTCGCACTACCCCAAGCGCGGCAGTCGTAAAACTACGTTTACCAGCGCCACTTTGCATATTTTCGCGCGCTGAATATTGAGCAAGCACCCAATCAACCACCGGCTCAGCTGCCTCGATTGCTTGCGTCCATAATGCTGGATCGTTTTGTATCAGCTCATCAGGATCTTTTGCTCCGTTTGAGAGTGTCACGATTGACAGTTCCACCCCCACTGCTTGCGCTATTGGGATCGCTCGCTCTGTTGCTGCCAAGCCAGCTTTATCACCATCAAAAGCGAGCGCGACATTATGCGACAAGCGTGCAAGTGCCTTTAGGTGCCACTCTGTCATCGCGGTGCCAGCAGTAGCGACAACGTTTTTTACCCCTACCTGGTGACTGCTAATAACGTCAAGGTTGCCTTCCACTATCACTGCTTTGTCAGCTTTGCGAATAGCTTCTTTGGCCTGGCTGAGCCCAAATACATGACGCGATTTATCGTACAGCAGTGTTTGTGGCGTATTTAAGTATTTCGGTGCATTCGGTTCGTCGCGCAAAATTCTGCCAGTAAACCCAATCACTTGGCCGCTGCCGTCCATAAGCGGCACCGTCATACGACCCCGGAACAAGTCGCCACCAAAACGGTTCGTTAGTCCTGCATCTGCCAGTTCACGCTTGCTAAATCCCCGTTTTGTCAGCGCTCGCACCAGTACGTCATTTACCTCTGGTGCATAGCCAAGTCGAAATTCGTTGACAACGTCCTTAGACAGTTTGCGAGCTGAGAATACGTAGTCTATGGCTGGTTTTGTGCGTAGTAAACACTGATGGTAGAACTTAGCTGCTAGGTCATTTGCTTCTTGGAGCCGCTTTTTCTTCTGAGCCAGCTCGCCACTTTTTTTGGTGTCATACAGGCTTAAATCAACGCCTGCACGGCGGGCCAACTGCTCAAGCGCCGCGCGAAAATCAATGCCTTCAACTTCCATCACAAAGCTAAATACATCACCGCCTTTGCCACTGCTAAAATCATGCCAAATGTGCTTGTCGGGGCTTACTACAAAACTTGGTGTTTTCTCGCTAGTGAATGGGCTCAAACCTTTGAAATTGCGGCCGGCACGCTTAAGCTGAACGTATTCGCCAACAACGTCTTCAATATTCAGCCTCCCGCGCACTTCTTCTTTTGCGTCCTGCACCTTTGGTCCTCGTTTACTTTTACTAGTATATCATTGTACCTCTGTTTTCTTGCATCATGCTCGCTAGTAAACCAGCTCTGTTTATGCTTAAATAGAAACAATGCAACCGAATAATCCTAGTCAGCTTCCTCCTCCTCAGCCTTTGGGTGGCTCTGAGACACCGATTTCATCTATGGATTACCTCAACCAAATTTCTGCACCTGCTATCCAAAAAACTATTTCGCCTGTGCTTCTGTGGGCGGCTATCGGTGGGTTTTTATTGTTTTTGGCAGGAGTTGTTTTTTTTGCGCTCAGTAGCGGCGGACCGTCGTATAGCGAGCGCCTGACAAATCTTGTTTACCGTATTGATGCTGTGAAAAAATTGGTTGATGAAAATAGCAAAAATATTCAAAGCACCGAACTGCGACGTGCCAACAGCTCACTTTCATTAGCACTTACCAATACCAAACGTGATAGCACCGCCCCGCTCGCTGCTGCAGGAGTGAAAAAAATCACCGCCCCGCCAAAAACCTCCCCGATTCTTAAAGAGTTTGCCGACGTTTCAACACGACTTGAAGATGCGCGACTGAACAACGTTTTCGATGCCGGGTATGCACGCGAGTTGTCCTACCAGCTTGCAACCATTCGCTCAGAGATTAAAAGCCTCAGCAAGTCCAGCAAAAGCAAAAGTTTGAAAGAATTTCTTACTACCGCTGAGAATAACTTTGCACCGCTGAGCGATCAATTTTCTTCGTTCAATAACGCGCAGGCTTAGGCTTGTCCGGTAACCAAGTTGTAGCTCAATCGCGCCAAGTCGCGCACTTCATCGTCGCTTAACTGACCTGAACAAATTATGGTGTTCCAGTGTTTTTTGTTCAGGTGGTAGCCTGGCAGCACACTTTCATATTTTTCACGCAAATTTTCGGCTAGTTTCGGGTCGCATTTCAAACTTACACGGAGAGGCTTGCTTCCATCTGCAATGATCGCAAACAGCTTCCCTTCTCCCGTTTCTTTGTGTCCAACTTTGTACACGCTGATGCCTTCTCCGAAGGGAAAATCAAGCCAGGTGTTCGGAAACTCAAGTAAATAGTGTTCTAGCTCGTTATGCGTCATGCTTTCAGTTTACCCAAATAATACTGTAGTTCTTCTATGCTGCCCTGTATATCTTCCATGGCGCGGTGCGCTTCAGGTTTGGCAAATTTCTTTTTGTATTTGCCTTCAAACACCACTTTCCACGCACTCACATCAAGCATACGATAATGCAGTTTCTCATTCAGTCGTGGCCACTCATTTTCAATAAACTTACGGTCTTGATGAATGGAGTTGCCAGCTAGCAGCACCGGTTTGTCGCTAGCAAAATGTTCGTTAATAAACGCTAGTAGCTCGTTTTCAACCGTACGTCCGTTTTTGCCATTTTCATTTTGTGCCATTAGACTGTCGCGAACATCGCTATAGTTTTCCCAAAATTCACCCACCATGCGCTGTTTCATTAGGTTTGGCCCAACCTTTTTTACCGCTTCGTACCGTGCAATTTCTTGAAAGTCCCAATCTGTCGCAATGGCCGCTACTTCTAAAATCCGGTCTTCTTTCGGGTCTAACCCTGTCATTTCTAGGTCTATCCAGAGTATTTTTGCTTGTGTCATAGTTGTATTATACCAGTACATCTACTTGACTCTCTCTCTCTCAATTTTATTACGCTTTAACTAAGCAGAGAGACTGCTTGAACCTACACCATCTGGAGGTATCTGTGCAACGTCGCAGAACCAAAAAATATCGGGAACCAGGGAAAGGACAGGACAAAAAGATCTTCTTCACAGGCTACTCGCTTGGTGAGTTGTTTGACGAAGAGGAGCTGCTCACTTTCATGGATGCAGCACGTCGTGGTGTTATCGGTGAATTTCATTATGCAACCGAACCGAACCCGCGATACCGTGCTAAGTCTGGGGGCCGCTCAACGCGTCGCACCGACAACTACATCATTGGTGTTCCTGCAAAGCTGAGCGAATTGGCGCGCTACGTTGCCAGATCGATGCATCGCAGCTTCATCACTGAGAAAGATTTACCCGATGACCTTCAAGGGCTACGGCCAAAAATGATCGAAACGGTCATTTGGCAAGCACAGTTCGACCTCATCCTCTTGGTGTTGCAGACAATGCGCAACCGAGAAGTGTGGTACGACGAAGGTACAGGCGTATGGCAAATTTGTCAAAGCAGCATGAACGAGTGGTGCGAGTACCGTAAGACGGCCCGTTCTCTGAAGGTTGATGATCGTGCAGGGCACGGTAGACCTCGCAGAGATCGCGGGCAGATTCCAGAGGGTGCGTCAATCAGCCTTGCCTGATTGATACTTGCGGGAAACGGATGAGAAAAAACCACATCAGGGTGACTCTACCGGCCGCAAGCCACCCCTCTCAGTATGAGAGGGGTAAAATCTGTCAATATTAGCAAAAATAGGCTGATCAATTAACGAGCAGCCTATTTTTGTAATGCTTTTTTAATCTTTTTTCTTATCAGCGCGGTCGAGCTTTGCAATGTGAACAATTTGGTAGATCACAAATGCAGTTGCCAGCAGCGTAATAGCTGAGCTGAGGAATGCGCCCCAAGCAAAGTCAGCGTTGCGGCCAGCAATTTCAAGGTGCCACTTTGCAGCTTCAAGGCCTTCTTGTGACCCAACAATAAATTGTACGATTGGGCTAATAAAGCCTTCAACTAGCTTCTTTACTGTGTCGCCGGCTGCAGTACCAATTGCCAAACCAACTGCGAGGCCTACAACCCCTTGCTCACGAACAAAGTTCATGAATCCACTTGCGTGATTTTTTGCCATAAAAACTCCCTTTTTAAATAGTTATGAAAAAAGTATACCATACGTGTTTTGCTTTTGCCGCTACCTCAAGCTACTTATGTAGCGAGGTAGCGGCGGGAGGAAGGCCCACCAGGGGCGGCCGTAGGCGTGGATCGCACGCTTTTTTGGCCGCCCCTACGTGGTGGCTAGATCAGCCGGTTCGAGAAACCTTGAACACACCTCGTCCGACTTGTTTGCAGGAGACGCCCGGTATCTGGCCACTGCGGAGTACAGCGGCAAATGTGGGACCACGCATATGACCAAGACCAAGCTTGGACTTGATATCACCAGGCTTTCCCTCGATACACTTGCCATACTTCTTCACAGCTTCTGCGATGGTCCGTGCTTCAGCGTTTGCTGCCATGCTTCCTCCAAATTGTGGATGTTCGCGGAAAATATGGGGGTATATCTCCCGTTGTATTTATGCCGTTTCAACAAACGAAAATCGCCGAGGTGTGGTTCCCTCGGCGGTGTTGTTAGTCGAAACGACGAAACTACTCAGCCGAGGGCGCATCAAAGAGCACGAGAATCAGGTTTTGACTGGTGCTTTGATACATCGACATAATAGTTCCTGATTTCAATTCTACTACAGCTGACAGCTATGTCAACTACATCTTCTCTGGCGCGGTAATGCCTAAAATAGCAAGACCCGCCTGCAAAATATCAGCATACAACGCAACTAAGCTTATGCGATGCGCTTCTTTATCACTCCCTACTACCTGGTTCTTTTCGTAATAGCGATTAAACTCCTGCGCGAGTTCAAACAAATAATTGCAAATGTGGTGCGGCTCAAGTGTACGCGTGGCTACATTAACTACTTCGTGATATTCACTGAGCTTACGTACCAACGCGTAGTCTTCGTCATACAGTTCACGTGGCATCGAAAATTCAGTCGTAGCCTTCTCCAGAATCCGCCGTGCTCTGGCGTGGGCATACTGCAAATACGGGCCAGAATTACCTTGCAAACTCACCGACTCTTCAGGATTGTAAATAATTTCTCCGCCTATTTTGTTTCGCAAAAATGCGTACTTTACTGCACCCAGCGCCACCACTTCATTTGCTATCTCATGCTGCGACATTTGTGCCTGACGCGCCGCTTGCAGTACATCCAACGCTAGCAACACCTCGCCTTTACGCGAGCTCATTTTGCGGCCACCTGTTAGTTTTAAATTTCCGTGTGTTAAATGTTTGCTACGCGCGACAAGCTCGGGCTCGAACTGCTCAATGCTTTTTTGCACCACCTTCATGTATTCGGTAATATCATCGCCGGTGATGATTATCGACAAATCAAAATGATAATCCGCCCATTTTTGCATTATCAGGCCAACATCTTTCGCTTCGTATGTGGGTAAACCCTGGGAGTTGATAAACACACGGGTATGCAGCCCATACGGCTCGCCCTTAAACACTACTGCTCCATCACTCTTTTCGTACACGCCATTTTTCAGCTCACGCTCTACGGTTTCAACACCCGTTGGCGTTGTCATACTTTCGGGGTAGTATTTTTCAAATGGCAGCACACCTAGTTCATCGTACAGTAGTGCAAAGTAGTCGTAACTCCACTGACGGCACTCCCAATAAATCTTTGCAAACGCCGAGTCGTGGTCGTCATGGGCGTGGAGTTCGTAAATACGTTTGTTCAACGCCAATATCTCATTTTTAGCAGCTTCGTCGCTGTCGTAGGCAGCTCGACCCTCGACATAGCGTGCGGCCAGCCAAGCAGCGCGTTCATGTAAATCGGTTGTAATCTCAGATAGTTTTTCCGGATGCTCGCCGCCGAATAATCGAATAATAGCCCACATGTTCATAGCTACATGCGGGCCCACATCACCCCCAAAATTAACGCGGTGAACTATGCCGCCCCCCACTGCGAGTAGTCGAGAGATGGCATCTCCCACTAGCGTTGTGTATAGATGTCCTGCGTGCAGCACTTTAAATGGATTTGGGTCAGAATATTCAGCGACAATTGTTTGGCCATCGTATATTTTTTTGGGACGCGTATACACTTGGCGCAGCAATGCCGCGTCGCCTAGGCGAATATTAATAAACCCCGGGCCAGCCACACTGACCTCTGTAAAATCCTCATTATTTCGCAGTTCGGTGGCAATTTCCTCTGCAACATCACGTGGATTCTTACCAAGAGGTTTAGCAATTTGCAGTGCCACGTTGGTAGCGTAGTCTCCAAATTGTGCATCAGGGCGCGTCATTACAACATCCGCATCAATACCGAACACTTTTTTTACTACGTCAGAAATTTGTTTTTCCATCACTCACCATTGTAACAGAGGTTACACCCAGTGACCAATTGCCGTGTAGTAGCGACAACGGCCAGTAGATGATACCCTATACATATAGCCGAGCAAACAACGATATGCGAATAACAAAATCACCCACCGATATAACCGCCTATGAACCAAATGTTCCTGTTCTGGTAGTTTTTTTGCCAACATTGCTCTTTCAGTTAGGATTTGGCATATTTATGGTTATATACCTACCGCTTAGGATGTCAAGTTTTGTGATTGGCCTATCACTCGGCATTGCATTATTTGCCTTCGTGGCAGTAATGCTATTTGCACTAATCGAACCAGCTGCAAACATCTATAGCATTTCTACAACAAAAATCGACTTAGCAAATCAGCGTTTAATCGCCAATGTCCGTTTTCCGCTTCGTTTTAAACACACGGCTTTTACCATACCATTTTCTGAAATCACGCACCTACAAGTTGAAACGTTTCATAATAAATATAACTACCGGTCGCTTATTCCCGCACGGTACAACCCTTTCACTGTTACTCATCGCGTTATTATTGCTGGCACTACATTGCCGCAAACCGCGATTCTTACCTCTTCTGATCACAAAAATCTTCGCATTTATGTCAAAGAACTTAGCGAGGCAATAGGCATCGAACCCACAGAAAATCTTTCGGGCAGTAGTCTGAAAAGTTTAACATTTCAAGACCTGCCAACCGACAAAAAATCATGAGTTGAAGAACGATAGCGTAGGGCTATTCAGCAAACTCGAGTGCACTCGATAGCTCAGCCTCGACCTGCGGGCTAGTAGAAACTGGCATAAGCCCAGGAATTGTGTGCAAAAGTTCACGCAATATCTCCATATCGTCGGCGATAAATTGTTCTACTTCTTCGATTAATTGACTCATATTTGTTTTGTACCTTTTGTATAGTTAGTATACCAATACTGCTACTGGTTTTCAATCGCCGCTTCGATAAGACCCATAAACAATGGATGCGGGCGCATCGGACGAGAGCGAAATTCGGGGTGCGCCTGCGTAGCTACAAAGTACGGATGATTTTTGGCTTCAACGTATTCGACTAGTTTTCCGTCTGGTGATGTGCCAGTAATTTCGAGGCCGCCTTGCTCGACTTCACTTTTATATTTTTGATTTACTTCATAGCGATGCCGGTGACGTTCAGTTACAATATCCGCTCCGTAGACTTCGCTCATTTTTGAGCCAGGTTTTAATTTTGCAGTGTAATCCCCTAGTCGCAAGGTACCACCGGTCGATTCTTTCCCTTGTTGACCCTCCATAATATACACCACGTTATGTTTAGTATCGGCATCAAATTCAGTGCTATTTGCATCTGTTAAGCCGGCTTTGCGTGCCGCTGCTACTACTGCAACCTGGAGGCCCAAGCAAATGCCAAGATACGGTTTTTTATACTCCATCGCATAGCGAGCGGCGGCAATTTTGCCTTCAACCCCACGTGAGCCAAAACCGCCTGGAACCAGCAAGCCATCGACAGCCGCGAAGTCATTGTCGTTTGCCGTTTCAGCATTAATCCATTTGATCGTCAGCTCAACATCCTGCCACCACGCTGCCGCCTTCAGGGCTTCGAGTACAGAAATATAGGTGTCTTCGTTGTCCATATATTTTGCTACTAGGCCGATGGTAGCATTTTTCGATTTGGACGATTTTTGCTTGGCAACTAGTTCGTGCCAACGAGCAAGATTCGGTTCGATTGTTTGACTAGTAAATGCGTTCAGCCTGCCCATCAAGCTGCTTTTCGCAATGCCTTCAGGAATCCGAAATACGCTGTCAACATTTGGCATCATCAATACTGCACCTTCGGGTAGGCCGCCAAACAAAGCAATTTTTTTGGCAATGCTCACTGGCGCAGGCGCATCAGTACGCACAATCACCGCATCGGGCACAATACCAAATCCACGCAGATCGTTCAGCGCATTTTGGGCAGGCTTGCTTTTAAATTCCTTGCTCGTGCCAATGAACGGTACATACACAACATGTACATACATACAGTTTTCACGACCAACTTTTAAGGAAAATTCACGGATTGCTTCAACAAAACTCAGGCCCTCGTAATCCCCTACCGTGCCGCCAATTTCAACAATGTGTACGTCGCTTCCATCAGCTGCTTTTAGTATCTCTTTCTGAATTGCACCCGTTAAGTGAGGCACTAATTGCACCGTCTTGCCACCAAACTTGCCAGCTCGTTCATCAGCAATCAAATTCTGCAGCAGTCGCCCACTTAGTGTGGCGTTCTTTTGTGTTAACTCACTGTCTAAAAATCGTTCATAATGGCCCAAATCAAGATCAGCCTCGGCACCATCTCGCGTCACAAAACATTCGCCGTGTTCTGCTGGATTAAGCAAACCCGCATCTACATTGAGATACGGGTCACACTTTTGTATAGAAACGGTCAACCCTTGGCCTTGTAGCACCGCTCCGATGCTCGCAGCCGTTATACCCTTTCCTACCCCCGACAGGACACCGCCTGTAACAAATATGTATTTCTGTTTTTTACCCATAGATTTTGTTGCTTCCATGGAATTTCATTATAGCACTAGGCAAAATATAAGCGCTAGATGTGGAGTGTTGTAGTTTTTTACTTACGCTACATATAGTACCTCCTTACGTTACGGGGCCTTATTGGTTTAACAAAGAATAGACTTAAGTATTGCTATACAGGCGAGTACAAGTACTACTGTACTGTATACTTAAATTACTATGTATAAAAAAGAGCTGGAGGCTGCCAAACAAATTGCCAAAAAAGCCGGTGTAATTATGCTGGAATACTTCGATGGGGATCAGCAAAAAGAAATGAAGAAGGACGGCTCGCCTGTTACTGTCGCCGATACACTCATTAATAGTATGGTAATCAAAGAACTCGCAAAAACATTCCCCAACGATATTGTCATTGGTGAAGAAGAAAGCACTGGTGACTACGGCATGGGTCGGCGCTGGTTTTGCGACCCGATTGACGGTACAAAAGCCTACACTTGGGGTACGCCAACAGCAATGTTCTCGCTTGGGCTCATAGTAGATAGTAGACCAGTAATGGGTGTTACGTATGACCCTTTCTTAAATAGAATGTATTGGGCAACCAAGGGCCAGGGAGCATTTTGCAATGATGCACCGCTACACGTTTCAGACCTTTCACTAAAAGAAGGCATGCTAGCCATTAGCAGCAGCGCAAAAGAGATACGCTACGATATGCCATATCTTGATACGGTTATTGCACAAGGTATTCAAACAGCATCATTCAGCGGTGCGGTGTACAAAATGGCACTTGTGGCGCGTGGCCGTATGGCAGGCTATATCGAGGGGAAAGTTAACGCGCATGATACAGCAGCCTCCCACATCATCATCACCGAAGCTGGCGGCAAAGTAACAGATTTACATGGCAATGAATATGATTATTCCAAACCCTTCCGTGGCACGATTGCTTCAAACGGAATCACTCACGATGAATTAGTAAAAATTGTAAACGGTGCAGTATGAAAGATTTAGAAAGACGTATTGCTGCACTTGAAATGCGAAATAAGAAAGTCGAAGCCGATAAAGCATGGGAAACCAGCTGGACGCGCCGCATTACCATTGCCCTACTCACCTATTTTGTTGTGTGCACATATCTTGCACTTGTCATACATATCGACCCGTGGCTTAATGCGCTGGTGCCGGTAGCTGGATTTTTACTTTCGACGCTCACGGTATCCTATGTGAAGGCTTGGTGGTTAAGACGATAGGACAATCCTGTATACTAAACTCATGATCCGCAGCAGAGCAAAGCCTGGTTGGCATCTTATAGATAACAAAATGATTCGCACAGATTCCATAATGGAAGCGCGCATTATTGAACGTCTAGTTTCTCGCGGTTTCTCTGGCAAATGGCGGCGCATGAGACGCGGGCTTGCGTTTGGAGCATCACTGTATACACCCGACCTTGAACTATGCATACTCCACGACAGCATGAATCGTCATGCGCTTGTTGAGCTAAAAGCTTTTAGTGCTACGGAATTTACCGCAAAAGATAGAGCGCGTATGAGAGCGGCTGCAAAGTTTTATGGAGACGCTGTATGCTTCTTGTATATTGAAAAAACAAAACAATGGTATTTTATTGAACCTCATGGGGGGCTTACTCGAACAGGCGAGCCAACGCCTGGAGGTGTTTTAATTGATGCATTGCCCACACCAAAGCTTCGTATTCCTGTATGGAATCGCTACGGCCGGAGCTACTTCACCCGTCCTAGCACTCTGGTAATGAAGAAAACCGCAGACGGACTAGAGTTTTTAGTTAAAAGTTTTTTCTTTTCATCACGACAACGCGCGCGTAGAAGGGTTAAATAAGTCGCTCAAGAACTAATTAGTTACTTATTTTACTAGCTTGCTTCTTTATTTTATCTTGTTCTTTTTTTGCATTTTTCAAGGCACGTTCTATAGCCTGTCGTTCAGGCGTAGCAAGTTGAGGCTTTACAAGATCTCGTAGCGTAATTGTGCGCGGAGATCGAAATGTCAATAACGTAAGATTCATTTTATATCAGCCTTTCTAGTTCGTCTCTAGTATATATTTTGCCAACCAGTTCGTCAATTTCACTAGGACTAACATTCTCATGTCGTCTACCGATGCTGTTGTCTGAATCTTTAACTACTAGCTCTAGTGTGAGATTCTTTATTTGGATGTTACGTAACTCCATTATGTTGGCACGGATTTCAAAGTAAGTATTAATGAAAGCCGTTTTATTAATCGATCGTTTTTCAACTTTTTCTCTCGACTGGGTGAAGTCCCATGCAAGCAGTGGTGCCTGGTGCACATAGATTAATTTTGTATGATAACCTTTTTTCTCACAACGTTGTAAATTTTTAAGTGCGTTTTTACTTCTAAAAGTACCGTCCATTATAAAGTCTACCCGTCGGAGAACAGCCCTATCGAATGTTGCGTTTAATAGATCAGTTGCAGCTTCTCGAAATGCGTGCGCTTCTTCGGGCGTGTAGCCTTCAATGTGGGTAGCGATTTCATCCATGTCAATACGAACAACTTTAAGTGACAGATCATTAATTAGATTTGTTGTAAACTCTGTCTTACCTGCACCAGGCAATCCTGCCATAAAGAATGCCGCGGGCTCATCATGCGCTTTTACTCCGGCGCGAGTAATCATTTGATTAGCAAAATCTTTTTTGTGCTTTCTTGCCCATGATTTTGGATTGGTTGTCACCATAGCTCTAATATAGCAAACAAAGAATAGCTATTTGTAGAATTTATACGCTCAGTTTGAATAAAGCTTATCTATTCCCCTTCGCCCGATTATGTGATTTACATAGCATTTCACAGTTCGCGGCATCAGTTGCGCCACCTTTACTCCAAGCAGTTACATGGTCGGCGTCCATCTCAGCTAATTTATACACTCTGCCCTTATTCGCATTGTTACCAACGGCACATAGAGGACAGTTGCTTTTTCCGTTCTCCTCAGCCCCTTTTGTTTGTTTGGCGTACGCAGATTTAATATCAGAAGGCTCAAAGTATCGTATTTCAAGCAAAGTGGTATTTTGTTCGTCACCCAGCACGTACTCGTATATTCCTCTCTTTCGCCGAACAGCGTAGTCTGTGTAAAAATCTCGGACACGTCCATTGATCTTATCGATGTCGTACTGATTTGCTCCATACAGTTTATACAATCTATTCCAATCAAGTCCACACATTTCGCTATGAACATCGTTAAACATAGATGAAACCCAATCTATTACCGTATCAAAATGATTCTTCAGTTGTGCAATATCATCACTTGCCCTGTGAGCGCTCATGTAAGCACCAATAGCACCCTCACTCACCCAATCAAGTGCTGTTTCCAAAAAATCTTGACGCTTGACGTCGCCTGAAATATACGCGCTCCACTTTTGCACATTTGCATCTTGTGAGTTGCTGAATACTTGCTTTGCGGCGTTCACAAATGGCCCGTGATACACGGCATTGCGTATTTCTTGATCGCGCAGTGGCACGCCAGCAATGTTGATTGTTTCAAACCATTGCATCATTTCTTGCTCTTCGCCTTCGCAAAGGTATACCAAAAGCGGTGTCTTCAAAAACCGCTCCTTCACTTCTGGTGCCATACCTGCATAATTTTGCTCAAATCCGTTTGTATCTTTAACCGCAAACTTGCCACTTATGAACCTACCAATGCTCGTAATGCGCTGCTGGCCATCAAGCACTTCAAACTTATCTTCGCCAACTTTATTAAAGTACAACAAACCTATTGGGTAGCCGCGCAATATACTATCTATCACCGCCACATCTTTTTTGCCATCGTTATATATGTAGTGACGCTGGTATTCAGGCTGAATCGTCAATTTACCACTAAGGCCATACAGGCCTTTGCCTTCGTATTCGTTGTACTCAAACCCGTCTACAATGTCATAAATAGTCATGTCAGTACGGAGCATGGTTTTCATAATGCGGCCTTTCGATGTTTAATGAATATGCGTTTATATTGCTTTTTGCCATTTATATAAGGTTCATTATGTTTCTTAAAGTGAGGAAGCTTATACTTATCACTGATGGCACCATTGTCACTTGCCCCTAAAATTTCAAATTGCTCGGGGTTATATTTACCCAAAAATGTGATTGGGACGCCCATTACCCCTCCGTAGTCTGCCGGTATGTGTTTTACTAAGGGCACCTCAAGGGCATCATAGTTATCGTACTTATCAAAGGGTCTTTTTGTGCCAAATTTTATGATGTCTTCTGTGGACATTAAAGATAGCTTTTCGTGACGCCTGCCGTGGTCTAGGTTGGTGAGCCAGGCCGAGTTTCCGATTGTTTGGTATCGTATACCGTTCTCGTCAATTCGTTGACCTTCCTTTGCAGGCATACTTTTTGTAACTTGAAACCACATTGAGCCAGTCCCCTGACGCGTAACGCCGAGCCATATCTTGTTTTCCTTAATAAGTGGAAAAATCTCTTTATACGTGATCGAGTTCATGTTTCCGAGAATGGCAAACCTTTTATTCTGATCTACTAATTGCGCAACATATTCTTTGAATAAGCTGAAAGGCGGGTTAGTCACAACGATGTCAGATTGCTTCAGCAACTCGGTACATTCAGAACTTCGAAAGTCTCCGGGTGGGTAGTCTGTATCTCCGCTAAGTATTTTCCATTCATTATTTTTGTTTGCTTTTAGTTGTTCGAACAAGTCAAGTTTATTAACATTGCCATCACCGTTATAGTCACCAATGTCGTCAATAATAAAACGAGCTGCAAAATCCTTTTCTCGACCCTTCATATCGTTATCTAAATCATAGGGCGATAGATCAAATAAGGTATTAGCAACGGGTGATGGCTTAAAACTTGTTGTTATTAGGCGCTTTAAACCAAGGCGGTTAAAGTTATCTGCAAAAAATCCAAAAAAATTGCTTTCTAATGGGTCATCGCAATTACAGTATACAACCTTACCCTTAAAGGTATCTGGGTTGTATTCTAAATACGCTTCAATTTCTTTTTGGATATCGTCGTATTGCGTATAGAACTCATCATTCTTTGCACGTTTTGCTGCACTAAGGTTACTATGCTTCATACGACCAGTATACACCTCTGTTAGAAGAATGTCAGCCAAACCAGCGCGAGGTTTAATACTGAAACTATTCCGGCGATTGCCCAGACAAAAAGCGTAATAATTCGTGAATTCCTATTTTCACCCATAATAGCGCTATTCGCCGTTATCATCGCAAGCGGAATCAGCGCGAATGGCACACCAAAACTAAGCCCAATTTGCGACAACAGCAATGCTGCTGTTGGATCAAAGCCAATGAGCAGAATAAACAGTGCGGGTAGCAGCGTAACAAGACGTCGAATAAAAACGTTAATTTTTCGACGCAATAGCCCCTGCATGATAACTGAGCCTGCTTGACTTGCAACGGAGGTAGAAGTAAGCCCAGAAACTAACAGCCCAAGCGCAAATAATATTGCTACGAGTGAGCCGGTGTGTACATGAAGCGCCATAAATATATCTTGGAACGATTCAATGCCGGGCTGCCCACTCAGTGCACTCGCAGCCAGCAGCAGCATAGCGATATTCACGCTGCCTGCAACCACCATCGCAATGCCAACATCAAACTTCGTAGCACGCAGATAGCCAGGTAGCTCATTCTTTAGCACCTTGCCGTGCCTATCGCGCGCTAGCGCTGAATGCAAATACACCACATGCGGCATGATGGTCGCACCCAACATCGCCGTAGCAAGCAGCAATGTATCAGCACCGGCAAACTGCGGCACTAACCCACTAGCAACACCGCTTATAGAAGGTGGGTGCTGAAACAGCCCCACAATAAACCCTAAAGGAATAATCAGCATCAAACCCATGATAGTGCGTTCGAAATACTTTTTTTCGGGCTTGTTGTAAATGAGCAACAACAACATCGAAACAGCACCGACAATGACTCCACCCAACAGCATCGGTACGCCAAACAGCATATTAAGTGCCAAGGCGCCGCCTACAACTTCGGCGATATCACAGGCAATCGCCACTAGTTCAGCCTGAAACCAATACGCTAGCCGTGTTTTTCGCCCCAACTTTTCAGCCACGACTTCAGGGAGACTCTTCCCCGTTACTAACCCCACTTTGGCGCTGAGATACTGCACCAGCATCGCCATGACGTTTGCAACAACCAGTACCCACAGTAATAAATAGCCATACTTGGCACCGGCACTAAAATTTGCTGCAAAATTACCCGGGTCAACATACGCTACCGCCGCCACGAATGCCGGCCCCAACATCCTAAATACCCGGTATTTACCCCTGTTATTTTCTGCAATTTTATTGTAAGTCATATACTTCTTTTAGTTTTCGTAGTTCTTTTGCCCGATTTTCATACGATTCGATGAACTGCATGTACTTCTCAGGGGACATCTGGCTTGCCAATGTGGTATGCACCCACGGCGTGACTCGCCCTCCCGTATATTCTGGCAAGCTAGACCACTTATACGTTTTATACGTTCGGGGATTTAAGTGAATATATCGAGTAATATGATCAAAGTAGGTATCGGATGTTATTTGTTTTGCCTTAAATTGACCTTCAAATAGATAGCCACTTTTACGGTATTTTAGATTGTAATATCGCGCGTATGATGATGATAAAGATTTGATAAAAAGCTGAATATCAGTCGTCTCAATATCTTGATATAAGAATAAGTGGAAGTGGTTCCCCATTAGGCAATAAGCAAGCAGCTTAACTTCTGATTTTTCGTATGGCACACCATCACCGCGAATATAGGTTTTATCGTCAAGATATCGCGCCATTAATGCAATGAACTTAGCCTTATCCTGTGCATCTTCAAAGATTGTGCGTTTACCGGCACCCCTGTTGTACACATGATAATAGCCTGGTACGTCGAATTGCGTGTGAAGCCTTCTCGTCATAATATTATTGTAATCACGTTTTCAAAAAATGCAAATTTTTACAGATGTAAATACCGGGTATTTAAAGCTTGCGTGTTCCAAATTCTTTTGGCACTGGGTCGCCGAAACGCGCCTCTTTTACGTCAATAATACCGCGGCAGCTCATGTTAGGAAATTCTCTGTTATATAGCACATCCACAGATCCAAATACGGCATCGCTCCAGTCAAAGCCGAGCGTTCTCGCTGCATCCTTCACCAAATCTTTACTAGCCGCTTCAATCTCTATCATTGGGTTAAGCCACGGCCACTCATCAATCACGATCTCAACGTCGCCAAGCTTCCAGGTTTCACGTTTCGATTCTTGGTAGGTAATGTAGTGCCAGCCTGCAACCTTAAAAATCTCGATTGTTTTGTCAAAATCACCCACGGTGGTTTCGATCTCAAAGGTACTGTCTATGGTAGATTCTTCTAGTGACTTGGTTTTCTTTTTTAAACACAGCGTCACTTTATCGCCTTCGTCGCGAATACGAATAAACATGTTTTCAGCCGCATGGTGCTCCTCTTCGATTAACGCACGGCGCATTAAGCGCATTGGTTGTTCACACACGGCACCAGCTTTTTTCAGTCGTTCGCGCACATCGTCGATATCGACATCGCAAAACTTTACTTCAATCTCGGCCTGCATTTCGCTCTTCCTCCTTTGCAAGGGTCTGATCTTGCAAAATTATAATGTTACCTAATTTGTAGTATGAGACAAATTAAGCGCGGAGTGGGTATCAACTTCCGCGCTCAATCGTGTGCTATTTGTTAATTAATCTTTTTTTAGCGTACTTTCACTGTTACCAGCATTTACTTCGTAGCTCGTATTGGTACTTTCAAAAAAGTTTACGAGTTCGAGTGTGTCGTTGGCGGCAGCCATCCATTTAGCCGGGTTAGACACCTTGAAGTGTGGCTCAAAGCCAAGCTCTTCGAGGCGGCGATCGGTGAGGTATTTCACATACTGGTTTACGTAGTCGGCGTTGAGTCCCAAGATACCTTTTGGTAGCATTGCCTTGTTGTAGCGCTCTTCCATAGCTACACCATCTAAAATCATTTGTTTAATCTCGTCGGCAAACTCTGGCGTTTGGAGGTCTTCGTTTTCTTCGAGCACCGTCAAGATGAGGTTGATGCCAAATTTAAGGTGCAAACTTTCATCGCGCACTACCCAGTCGATGAGGCTACCAAAGTTGCGGAGTAGGTTGCGCTGACGGAAACTAAGTGCCACCATAAAGCCACTGTAGAACCAAATGCCTTCAAGAATAATGTTGTAGGCAACGAGGTTACGGATGAAGTCTTTTTTACCTTCGGTCGTCGTGATATCGAGCGTACTTTCAGTCATTCGCTTGATGTACTTCGTCTCGAAATCTTCCTTTTCAGCCATTGTCGCTTCATCGACATGCGCTGCGTACGCCTTGTCGCGGTCGATAGGGAACGTTTCGAGTACATACTCAAAACTCATGCAGTGATTGGCCTCTTCCCACATTTGCTTTGCTAGGTACAAATGACATTCGGCGGCGTTTACGTAGGGGTACACGCCAAACGCCAAAGCTTTGTTAACAAGCAGTTCATTTGGATTGAAGTACCCCATCAAAAACTCTACTGCGTAGCGCTCCTCGTCGGTCATCTTTTTCCAGTCGCTTAGGTCTTGCCCCAACTGAATTTCGTTCGGGAACCATGTGTTAGCAACTGCTTGGTTATATAAATCATATGCCCACTGATATTTAACTGGCTTTAACAGTAAGCCATCTTGAATACCGGTGCCGAGTATTCCTGCCATTATTCTACCTCCTTATAATTGCAATTATGCCACTAGGTCGAGTACGCCTTGGCCGAGTTCCAGCTCGCGCTCCAAACGTAAACGCTTTAGTTCTTCATCAATTCCTGGGATTGGCTCTTGTTCATTCATTATTCACAGCCTTCACAAATTGTTAAACTTGCTGGATCGATGGGTGCCGCCATGGTGCCGTTCGCGGCTGCTTGGTCATCCGCCACTGACTGTGCTGCTTTCATAGCGGCGTCAATTGCACTTAGTTTTTCTTCAAGTGTCATTTCGTCAGTGATGATTGAGTTTG
>CAZIDJ010000004.1:0-59523 GCA_964537815.1 uncultured Candidatus Saccharibacteria bacterium
GCGCTACGCGCCGCCAGAGAAAAAACCGCCCGAATGGGCGGCAATTTCCGTAATTTTACCGTTTTGGTGCACTGAAGAGGACTTGAACCTCCACGATCGCAATGATCACTAGCCCCTCAAGCTAGCGCGTCTACCAATTCCGCCACCAGTGCATAATTTTAATTTGTAATGTGCATTATATGCCTCTTTATGTTTCCGCTTGTGGCCCTCAAGCTGAAATTTCACGAATGAAACCGTAGCTTTCATCGGAAATTTCCTTGCGAACTTCCACAGGAAGTTCTCACATCTACCAATTCCGCCACCAGTGCATAAAAAGTAAATGTTACTAGTAGTTTTACGTCATTTTCGGACCTTTGGATTGACGCGCTTGGGCGTCTACACATTCTGATGGGCGGTGCTTCGCACACGACCCGCCACCAGTGCATATAACCTTTGTAAATTATACGTAACCTATGGGGTTTTGTAAACTTGTCCGCGCTCAGCAGTCCAGTACGCAATATTTGCGTAGCGGTCGGTAGCAGTAGGCAGCACGCTTGTAGAGCTAATTCCCGCAACTGTTTTTGTGTGTGCATAGCGAAGTGACGACTGGAATAAGCCAATGGCTGGTGCGTCAGCGAGCCACTGCGAAGCAAACGCAGTGTATTTGCGCGCACGCAGAGTGACATCATTTTTTACTCGCGCACTCGAAAGGTTGTCATCGACGATCCCGTTCTGATAGTTAGAGAAATTATACCCCATAGTTTGTGCTTGTGATGAATGCCAGTACGCATACACATCAGCATCACCACCAATCATCAGCTCGTTGATAAGAATATCGTAACTACGCGGCTGTAGCACGACCTGTGCGAAACTTTGCTGGTTTGTTTTTGGATCGTACTCTGTCGCTTCTACGCCTACACCCAATTGCTTCCATTGTCGAGTTAGTTCATCGCTCACGGCCTTGTAGCGTGCATCTTTTACCGTCACAATCTTGAGTTTCAGTGCAACGTCATTTTTTGTGCGTACGGTACCATTCAGCTTCCACCCTGCTTTTTCGAGTAGGGATTTTGCTTCGTCAACATTCACGGCTGGTTTTGTTGGCAGGGTGCTACTTTCAATTTGCGCTGGAATAAACGGCAAATCAAGTGCAAAGTCAGCTACGCCAACTTTCTTACGCAGCACTGCGGTGTCGGTGCCACGCTGCAGCGCTTGGCGCACAGTTACATCGGCAAGTTGTGGGGCTTTGGTGTTAAATAGTGCATACACTCCGCTTCCCACCGGAACATCTGCTACCGTCATTTGCGCTGGAACTTCATCATTTACCGACAATCCAGCGGCCGCATTAATATCGCCAAGTTTTAAGCTACGCGCTAAACTGGTGCCGTCATTATACGCATGTAACTCAAACCGCGCTAACTTGGGTGCACCACGATAGTATTTTTCGTTCGCAATAAGGTGTACTATTTTTTGACTATCTTTAACGGATGCGACTGTTTGCAGTAATCGCATTTTAAATGGCCCACTTCCTACCGGTGAAACGCTGTAGGTACTTTCGCGCAACGTATTTGGTTTAACATCTGCAAGGATGTGTTTAGGCAAAATAGCAAACGTAAGAGCATGCGGGAATGATGCATATGATGCTGGTAGTATAAATTGAATAGTTTTCGTATCAATTTTTTTGATGCTAACATCATGCCAACTGTTGCGCATAACAGCGCGAACTTCTGGATTCTTCATTGTTTCTACTGTGTAAACAATATCATCGGCAGTAAGGTTTGTCCCATCATGCCAATGAACATCATCACGAAGTGTTATCGTATAGGTTTTTAATGATTCGTCCAGTGTCATCGACTTAGCAACATCATTTCGCAAGTGACCCGTTGCATCGTAATCAAATAGCCGTGAAAACAGCAAATAACTCGCAGACTGCTCAGCAGCTGTCGATGCAAACAGTGGGTTGAGTGTGTCGATCGGTCCCTCAACACCTTCCGCATATGTTCCGCCTTCGATACCAGCAGTTGCTCTATAGCCAGATTGATACCACGTCATTTGCAGAGCTACAATACCTATCAGAGCACCTACGATTAAAATCCATGAAGCGATGTGCTGTCGAACATCTCGCAGGGCGCGCAAGCGCTGTACCACAAATCTATGTGCGTGACGTTTCGTTACCGCTTCAGCTTTTAGTGCCTGCTTAGACAGTCGCTTTCTATCAATAGATAGTCGCTGTAGCCGTTTCCACCCCTGTTTCTTATTCATACGATCCTACGAAAGTAATAGCGCCCCAATGATTGAAAATACGAATGCGACCGACAAAAAAATTGTAGTGTCGAACAGACTTTTATCGAGTCCACGACGTGTCGTGTACAGCTCGCCAGAGCTTCCAAACCCAGCACCCAAGCTTGCTCCGCGCTGCTGCAATAAAATGGTGACGATAAGTAAGATCCCAGAAATGACGGTGACCCACTGCAGTATATTTGCTATTTTCATGCTTTGCTCTCCTTCTTTGGTTCAGGACCAAGTTCCAACATGCTACTAACTATATAGTTTAACAAACTTATTACGACACCTGTAAGTACCGAGTGCCAGAAAGTCATCTGTAGCCCTGGTGCAAGCAGTAGTGACAAGTACACCATAAGCCCGTTTACCACTAATGTAAAAAGCCCTAGCGTAACTAAGATAGCGGGAAGTGACAGAATGATGACGAGTGGACGCAACGTGCTGTTGATAATTGAGAAAATAAGCCCAGCAAATAAGAAGCCCCACAGTCCAGCATCGACGCCAGATTGGAAGCCTGTACCAAACACCTTGATAGCAATCCAAAGCCCAAAGGTATTCAGCAGCCACCGCACCAAAAATACACCAAATTGATGTTTCATACTATCTGTAGTATACCAGACCCTACCATGAAATCGGTAGTTTTTGACTAAGGTTTTTTCGACCCGAATCTGTGATAACTATGTCGTCTTCGATACGTACACCTATTGATTCCTCTGGGATGTAAATTCCCGGCTCTACTGTTAGCACCATAGATGGAGCAAAAGCTGCTGGGCCACCCAAACTATCATGAACATCCAGCCCCAGGCCGTGACTAACCGCATGTGGCATATATCGACGGAGCGATTTGTGCGGGTCACTGCCCACTAAATTAAGTGACCGTAGCGCTTCAAGCATAATTTCATCAACCTGCGTTTGATAGCGTGCAACATCTACGTCGGGGCCTAGCAAAGCAATGATTTGCTGCTGCGCTTCTTGAACCGCCTGGTGTACCGCTGCCTGCCGCTTGGTTGGCTCTTTGTAGGCATAGGTACGCGTGATATCACTTGCATAGCCGTCTACACTGGCGCCAACATCCATCAGTAAAAAGTTTTTGCCCCGCAGTACATCGGAATTTTTTGTGTAGTGAAGTGTACATGCATTTGCGCCATATGCCACAATTGGATCATACGCGTGCGACAAACCTTGTTGTCTAAACTCATACGAAAACTCTGCCTCAACTTCATATTCATGGCCATAGGTAGCTAGTTTGGCGTGTACCTCAGCAAACGCCGCCACCGTAGCATTCGTCGCTTTGGTAATGGCGGCAAGTTCTTCAGGCTGCTTGTAGGCGCGTAGGCTCGCAAGTTCTTTGTTGCATGATTGGACTTTTGTGAATATACGCTCTAACATGGCTCGATGTTTTGCAAGCGCGGGATTCGGCACAAAATTAGTCCGATCAATCCAGCTTGGCTGATCAACGGTATAGACAATCGAGTGTTTCCTGGCAAGCTGACGCAACAATGCTTCGCCCTCGCGTGCTTCAACTACTTTTGTAATGCCGCTTATTTGCTGTGCTTGGTCGGCATCGAGCGACCCATCAAAGGTTTGATGCACCGAACCAACTGAGGGTGCAACCAGCCAAGACTTTTGGCTATGGCCATCGATAATCAGCCAGCAATCTGGCTCAACAATACCTGAAAGATACAAAAAGCTTGCTTCTTGAACAAATGGCTGGAACGTATCGTTGGTACGCTGTACACGAGAGTACGCCGCAATGCAAACTAAACCTCCCGACAGCTGCGCTACTAGTTTTGCGCGATTATTTTCATAGAACGATGCTTTCATGTCTCTATAGTATAGCGGAACGATTACGTATTGTCCGACGCTAAGTCTGCCGGCGCCGCTGGGCAGCTACCTGCCACTGGGTCTTGCGCCGATGTACCTATGTAATATGTGATAGATGCATACTTTTTTGAAACGCCATTAAAACACACCCGCTTTTTGCTTACCCATGCATAGGTAATTGTCACGGAATCACCGGGCTTATACATTGCTGGCAGTGTCGTCGTTGGTACTGTCACCACCGTAAATTGGTTTTGCATCATGCGCTCGTTATTAATAGCTGTCATAACACTCCGCAGTTCAGTCTGCACCTGCCGTTGTGCCAATCCCTGCTGCGAAGACCCGAACCCTATGCTAACGATTGCCGTAAGAATACCCAAAAGTCCCACTACCATAGCCAGTTCTGTAATGGTGAATCCTTTATGAAGATACCTGCGTGGTTGTTTCATACTAACACTATACCACTACCCTAACTGTTTATGTATATAGTCATGCACCGCTTTGGCTTTCGCAGACCCGATGGCATTTTCGATATCTTGCATAGAAGCATTCGCAATGCCTTTAACACTACCAAATGTACGGAGCAGCTTGCTGCGTGTGGTAGCGCCAACACCAGGTATTTCCTCCAGGCTACTTTTTGTTTGTTTGGCACGCTTTAGCACAGTGTGGTAGCTTACGGCAAATCTATGTGATTCATCGCGGATGCGCTGCAGTAGTTTAATGATGTGCGTACTGTGCGGGAGATTGATAAGCGTGAACTCAGCTGATGATGAGGCGTAGCCATCAAGTTCTCGCAGCTTTTCTTTATTTAGCACTACATTTGATGCTGCATGATGTATCACGATTTGCTCTTGCTTTTTTGCGATGCCTATAAAGGGCACTATTTGATTTCGTTCATTGCGCGCTGCTATTGCTGCGTCAAGCTGCCCCTTACCGCCATCAATCAGCACAAGACTTGGCAGCCCCCAGCTTTTGCAGTTTTTTTCGCCGAACCGCCGATAAATCGTCTCGTGCATATTGTAGAAATCGTTATTATGTTCATGTTTGGTCTTAAACTTTCGGTATTCAGTTCGGTCACTCGCGCCATTCGTAAACACCACCATACTGGCTACCACATTTGTGCCACCCATGTGTGAAATATCGTAGCCTTCAATACGCTTAGGGACGGTAGATAGACCTAACAGTTCAGTTATGTCTCGCAGTGCATGATCTTTAGAAATATCTAAGAATTCTTGATCACCAAACATAATGCGTCGCTGTAGTTCACTTAAATACTGAATACGATTGCGGAGTTTTGCAGCGACTTCGAAGTTCTGCTTTTCAGCAGCTTGTTTCATTTCATTTTCAAGCTCACGCACAATGGCCACTCGGTTACCTTTTATATAGCTAATTAGTTTTCGCAAACTTGCTTTATACGCATCGCTACCATCGCTCTGTTTGGGGCTCAGCCCTAAATCTTGGTCAAGCCGTGAGACAATACCCTTGCCTGGTTCGCGAGTGTAGTAGGGAAAAACTTTACGCAAATATCGCAGCGCTTTTTTGACGGCAAACCCGTTATAGAATGGGCCAAAGTACTCAGCAGCATCGTCACTTGGATTGCGAGTAAAGCTCACGTGCGGCCACTCACTTTTCATATCAATGCGCACAAATAGCTGGCTTTTGTCATCTCGTAGCAAAACATTGTACCGCGGCATGTACCGCTTTACCATTTCACTTTCTAAAAACAGGGCGTCAATTTCGCTCTCCGTTTCAACCCAATCAGTGTCTTCAATTTCACTCACTAGTGCCATTGTTTTATTGTCAAACCCACGCGAGCTTTGAAAATACTGGCGCACACGGTTTTTTAACACTGCTGCTTTACCCACATAAATAATTTCGCCAGATTTGTCTTTATGAAAATACACACCAGGTGTACGTGGCAATTCTGCAAGCTTAGCTTCGAGATTTTTATTCACCTTTTTATTATACAGGGAGTATACTAGATACAATGAAAGCTGCTCTATCAGTCAATCACTTAACAAAAACATACAAAGGCGCAAAAACACCTGCCCTCAACTCACTAAGCCTCCACGTTGCACCAGGCGAGATATACGGGTTTTTAGGTGCAAATGGCGCCGGAAAATCTACCACTATTCGACTACTACTAAACTTCATTCAGCCTAGTCATGGTTCAGCCAAAATTAACGGCCTAGACAGCGTTAAAGATGCGGTAAAAATACGACAAAACGTTGGATATCTGGCGGGCGATGTTGCCCTCCACCCTGGTGTTACAGGCCGAAAACTACTCAGTTATCTCGCATCACTGAGTGGCGGAATAGACCAAGCGTATTTTGATTCATTGGTTCAACGCTTCGAAGCTAATCTTGATGTGCCGATCAAAACGCTCTCGAAAGGCAATCGTCAAAAGATCGGCATCATCCAGGCCTTCATGCATCAGCCTTCTGTATTGGTGCTCGACGAACCAACGAGCGGTCTTGACCCGCTCATGCAAGAAGAATTTTACAAGACCGTGCGCGAAGCAAAAGCGCGTGGCGGTGCAGTATTTCTGAGTAGTCATAATCTTACAGAAGCACAAAATTTATGTGACAGAATCGGTATCATTCGCCACGGCAAGCTAGTACACGAGCAAGCTGTTAGCAGTAGCGCTGCGCTCACAGCCCCACGATTTTCAGTACAGCTAAAAAACAAACGCGATGAAGCACTGCTCGCGCGTAGCCCTGCTCTTGCAGTCATTTCGCACACCGATGACGCTTTTGTCGTTGCTCCATCGAGCAGTCTTCGACACTTTTTTGGCGCACTCAGTCGCTACGAGATCGCAAGCGTTGACATGCAGTCGATTAACCTGGAGGAAGAATTTATGGAATACTACGGAGACGAGGCATGATACGAACTATTTTATGGGAGCTACGACTACGTCGCACTTCGCTACTGTGGTGGGTCATTGGTAGCGTCGTACTCATTGGTATCATCATGGCACTCTTCCCTTCGATTCGCGACCAAGCGAAAGACATGAACGAAGTTATTAGTCGACTGCCTGCAGGTTTGCGGGAACTAAAGGCCGGCACAGCCGGTTCAGTTGATGTCGGCGACCCGTTACAGTTTATGAACTCGCAGGTTTTTTACGCTACCCTTCCAATTTTGTGGATCATATTTGTTGTTACGCGTTTTTCTAGCGTGCTTCACAAAGATGAACTTTCAGGACGGCTCGAACTACTGCTTTCACGACCTATTTCACGAACTTCGCTACTCGGCGCAAAGCTTGCGAGTGTACTTATCGAAACTGCAATTATTACCATTTGCTCTGCTGCTGCAATTATCGTATTAAACCCTATCGTGCAGCTTGATATCAGCAGTGCTAAGCTGATTCTTGCAACACTCTACACCATGGCATTTTGTATAAGTTTTGGCCTGATAGCATTTATGTTTCGTGCTATGGGTGGAAGATGGAGCAGCCTGGCTGTGCCTATTGCTGTACTCATTAGCTTTGGCGGCTACTTGCTTGCAAGCCTTAGCGGGCTCGCCGACTGGCTGAAAGACTTTGCTAAATTTGCGCCCTACCATCACTTCAACCCGCTCGAAATTTTACGCGGTGAGATAACATGGAAACTTATCTGGTACCTGCTGGCCGTGCTTGTTGTTACACTAGTTGTTTCGTTTGTAACGTTCCGTCGTCGAGATATCTAATTATTGTATTTCAGAACCAAGACTAGCCCGGATTTGATTTCGCAGCGTAACCAATTCGGGGTAAGCATAGAGACTGACTATTTTTTGGGATGCTTCCGATGCGTCTGATGGCTTGGATCGAAGTATAAAATAGGCGAATGTCTCAGCTAAGTCTTCGACAGGATGCGACTTCGCGTATTCGGAAACAAATGAACTGTCGCCGCCATTCGCATCACCCTGATAGTTATACGTTCCGTCAGCCATCTGCGATGGGTCTTCGTATGGACCAACTGGTGGCTGGTCTGACTGCGCTCCTCCATACACTTCACCTTGTGGCTGCAATGGAGTGTTTTCGGGTTGATACGTCTCAG
This sequence comes from uncultured Candidatus Saccharibacteria bacterium, assembly GCA_964537815.1. GTDB lineage: Bacteria > Patescibacteriota > Saccharimonadia > Saccharimonadales > Saccharimonadaceae > UBA1020. The sequence goes on from CAZIDJ010000004.1 coordinate 8,115, forward strand.
AAAAACTGCTTTTTGGTACAGCATTGCCGTACTTTGCCCAATATTTTGCATAAAATACCGCCAAGTACGAGCCTGATTTTGTACATCCTTCAGGTACAGAGTAGTTGGGGCATGCGCCGCTCACCCCACCAACCTGTGTAGTATTTAGCGTGACAATGTGGCCAAACTCATGCACCAATGTGTGAATTAAATCCTTGCGCTCCCCAGAAAACGCAGCGTTAACATTCATGTGCCATTTTTCAGGATTGCTTGCTTGCCATACGCTCGCTGCGCTCGAATTATTACCATCGTCAAATACCTCAAATGACGCTACGCGCTGTTTAATTGTCTGCTTGGTGGCAATTCGTACAAATAAATTCCATAGCTGCTGATCACGCGCGGTTGGTTTTGGAAGCAACTCGCCAGTAGAGCTGACTGTGTAAATGGTACCATTCGTTTCAGACCCAGTGTCGGCGCGAGTTAGCAGCTTATCGGTTGTACCGTTATCACTGGTTTCTTGCTTGGGGACGTTTTTAGGTTTGGGCTCAGGGTTACTGGTCGAGATAACGGTTTTTGAGCCTTCGAAGTATTTATTCAGCTCGGCATCAACTTTTTTTGCTATCTCCTCACATTGTTTATCAGTATCGCACTCAAAGTAGCAGTCACCCATTACCGCATCGTACGTTTCATATTTGGTGCAATCTTCTTTGTTGAGTCGAGTGGCCCACCACACGCCCGTAGCCGTAAGCAATATAGCTACTGCTACAATTGATCCGACTTTAATCAAACGATTCTTTTCTAGATTTTTCATATAGGCTCCTAACTAGTGCTATTTTCGTGGCAAGGGTATAAGTACACTTGTTTTTTGTTTATATTCTTTCCAGCCTTTTCTGGCAGCTGCTCGTCGCTCGGCTGGCGGTACACCTGATACCCATACAATCAAGATGGTTAACACAAGCGGGCTCGCCAATGCAACGAGCCAGTTGCTAGTACCAATCGAGGCAACCCAAATGCCCCACCACATCATTAACTCACCAAAATAATTAGGATGACGGCTATAGCGCCAAAGCCCCGTTGAGAGCACTCCGTTGTTACTATTTTTTATGAATTCCTTTAGTTCGCTGTCGGCCAACACTTCCATCACAAACCCAACACACCACACAACAAGCCCAACTGCCAGCCATGGCTGAGAAATTTTATCTGCCGCCACCACAATAATCGGTGACAGAGCAACGATTGTTGCGAGCAGTGCTTGGACTAAATAAACGCGCGTAAAAGCACTGAGCCAATAGGCAGATGTGCGCCATTTTTTTGTTAGTTCAGTATAGCGCTCATCTTGTGCTTTCGAACGTTCGAAGCGCTTGCCAATATGGTGACTCAGCCGCAGCGCCCATACACCAACGAGTGCAATTACAAGCCACGAGTGTGGGCTAAGTGGCCGTGTTTGCCAAGCCGCCACCAGTACGGCTGTCAAGATTGCTAGGCCCCAAAAAGCATCGATGACATCAATACGCTTTTGATTTCGTGCGTATGCAAAGGCAATAGCTACTAGTATAAATGCACCTAAAAATCCCCAGCCAACGAGCAACGTTACGCCATCCATTTTGTTACCGCCCAAAATGTTACGAGTGCAACTGTTCCAGTGAGTAGCGCACCCCATAGCACATCAATCACAACAATCTTTGCCGACCAGCCTTTAAGTGTTGCCCAGTTCGTCAAATCGTATGTCGCATATGCCAAGAGCCCAAACAGTGCACCATACCCTAGTGCATACTGCCATGATGATTTTTCAATTGCAGGGTTGATGGCAAAAACCACAATACCAATGACATACAGTATATAGAATGCAATCGCCGCGGGCATAAATGGTTTATCAAGAAGCAACTTCCCTATTTCATCGTAGTATAGCTTTTTTGCCACGAAGCCAAGCCATACCCAATCTATAACTCCCATCACACCACCTGCAATAAGCAGCCGTACCAGAAAATCAGCCATCTTTCTCTCCTAACAATTGCTTACCTTTTGTCATAAGTACAAACACGCCCAGAAGTACTGTAAAACAAATGGTAACAGCAATTATTACCGATGGGTACATTCCCTTAAAGCCATTATCTGACAGGTGTTTTAGTAAAATTCCGCCATACGCCCACAAAAATACTGCGATGTAGGCAGGGTCACGGTGTTTTGCGGCAACAGCAATAGCGACTGCCAATCCCGTAAAGACCACTCCTACCATCCATGCACCCGGTTTTATTGGCCCACCAGTAAACCCAGTACTCACAAGCCAACTAGAAATATTAGCGATAGTCGCCACCGTAATCCAACCAAAATAGACAGTGAACGGAAGTCGAACTGCCACGTATTCTTTCCAGCTCACCCACTTTTCAGCTGTAGTAGCTTCAGCAATTTTTATTAGCGTGTAAAGCAGCCCAATCATTATTGGAACTGTAAGCCATAGCCACTCGAGGTGCCAAAATACTAGCCACACGGCATTTAGCAGTGACGATGCAATGAACCATGGTGTGATTTTACGATATAGATCTTCGCGTACATCAAGCCCCAGCTTTTTTCGCATCTTTGCAAACTGCGTGACAACGTATACTAAAAGTAGCGTATAAATAACGCTCCAAATCGAAAATGTGACACCTGCAGGTGCAAACAGGTTAGAGTATTTATCAGACACTTCCGCACTCGTCACGCCATTTAGCGGTAGCAGTACTGCCATCATATTTACCGCTACCATTACCAAGAATGCAGCAACTGCAGCCCACTTCATATTCTTGTTTTCCTTTATAACCTTTTTGCTAAACCACATAGTTTCTTCTTTCTTCTATGTTACTTAAACAGACTAATGACCCATGCGGCAACGAGGAGATGGACCCACGCTTCACCCGCCATAATAGCAATTTTCTGCAGCATCCATTTTGGTTCGGTGCCCCCAAATATAACAGCAGAGGCTTGCGCTGGGAATACAAACCCCAGCCATAGCCACGTTGCAAGCTGATACGGTGATACTTGCGGCAATGCCATCATCATATGCGCTAAAATGTATGCCGAGATGAATGTCACCAGTATCTGCACCCCGTAAAACGGCCCCATCTTACTCTGCATTTCCTTTTGTTGCTTGGCACTTAGCTTGTCAAACCCGTGTATTTCACCCCATTTCTTGGCAAATGGCACCATGTACCAAAACGCGCCTACCGCGAACATTGCTGCGGTTGCTGCCACGACAGCCCCTAGATTCACTTCCATACATACCTCCTTGTCGTATACAGTTAGTATACTCTATTTTTGCAAAAACAAATGTTAGTTAGCCACTATAGTGCGTTCATTCTTTTCGTTGGTCGCTTGCCGCTCCACGTTTATACTCAACTTCTGCTTCCGATGGCTTAAGTAAAGAAAAGTTTATTGCCGGAACACATACGTACGTATTGACTATTTGCAACAAAAATTCGTAGATAGCAGTTGTGTCAGCGTTTGCTTTTCCTGCCTTAACTTCATGCTGCAGACCGACCACTGTCTCCCAGCGTAAATCTGCCGATTCGCCCTCAGCAACACTCGCATTTGGCAGGTCACTTGCAATAAACGCGTACGCTAAGTCACTGTGGTAATGGCCGCTGCCCACATAGTGCGTATTCGATGCAAACGGTACCGGGTGAACAATAGGCTTTTCAGGGTGTGGTGTATCGGCAGTTGGTTGCAGCAGTTGTAGTTCGCTCATGCTATACCCGGCCTCTTCACGCACTTCGTGAACAAGTGACTGCCATGGTGTTTCATCTAGTTCCAAATGCCCACCAATTTGTAAAAGCTTATCGAATTTTTTGTGATAATGCACCAAACAATACCACTCATCATTAACTTTACGAATAATATAAGCACTTACTGTTACATCGTGCTGATTCGGCTGGGTGTGAATATGCGGCATTTACTATCTCAGTCTCTTTAAATTATTAGTTTAAAACTTCTCGAACACAACGTTGAATGTGGGTATCGTACTCCGAATCACTCCAATCAAAAAACTGCATATTGTACCTTTTCGCCTCAGTGGCAAAATGCTCACTGAACAAGTTAGTAAACTTTGCAAATTCCAGTATTGCTTCGTCGCTGCGATTACTCATCCAGTCATAGCTACCCGATCGAGCATGTCTGAGCATATGCTCGCCATGGCTTGGCGAAGTATTGCCGACAAAGATTGCACTATACTCGCAATTTAGCTCACTTATTAAATGTGGCAACAGTGCTACACCCTCTACTAAAATATCAAGGTCTTCTTCAATATACCCTTCAATAATCCTGCGCACCGAAGGCCAAACTACTTCAGATTCTTCATTTTGTACAGTTATAATTTCGCTCGCTCTACCTGTCTTGCACAGCTCCAATCCCGATGTTTTTTCAAAACTAGCGTCAGCATTAAATAAAGCTGGATTATCTTTAGAAGAAAAAAGGTTACGTAGTGTATACCGCACAGAATCTGTACTGGTCGCAAACATTGGATGCTCAGCAACTGTCTTTAACGCAATGGTTGTCTTGCCACATCTTGGCACTCCACCGATTAGATACGCTTTAGCCATGACTACTTGCTTTAATCTTTAACTCATGTTTTTGCTTACATTCTTTTGTATGAAAAAGCAAGTCTGGATTATCTTTACATTTTTCACATATCAACACCAAATCATTACATTCCATATGTGCGCAGTTTTCGAAATTGCTGGTTTTGCCATTGCAGTGCGTGCACTCGCCAATCGTTTTGGTGTGGTCGCTAAAATTCACCGTCATGCGGTTATCGAATACACGTAGGCTGCCTTCCCATAGTCCGTCGTCGCCATATTTTTCACCGTATTTCACAATCCCGCCATCAATTTGGTAGACATCGGTGAAGCCACGTTTTTTCATCATGGCGCTAATTACTTCGCAGCGAATGCCGCCGGTGCAGTAGCTAATCACTTTTTTATTTTTAATGTCGTCGTACTTGTCACTTTCAAGTTCGGCGATAAAATCTCGACTGGTATTAGTATTTGGCACCACCGCATTTTTAAACTTCCCAATCTTTGCCTCATGCGCGTTGCGACCATCAAAAAACACCACGTCGTCGCCGTATTTTTCAACCATTTCGTTTACTTCGTGTGGCTTTAAGTGTTTGCCGCCGCCAATCACACCGTCCATGTCAACATCAAACTCATCATCGCTATTTTTAAAGCCAACTAGCTCGCGCCGATGCTTTACACTCATGCGTGGAAAATCCTGGCCGGTGCCATCAGACCATTTCCAAAGAATATCTTTGAAACCAGGGTATTGTTTGGTTGCTTTTACATACGCTTTACAGGCGTCAATATCGCCGCCGACAGTACCGTTGATACCATGACGGCTGATCAGTATTCTTCCTTTCAGTCCTAAGCCATCGCACAATGTCTTTTGCCATAGCTTTACGGCCTCTGGGTCGCTAATAGGCGTAAATTTGTAGTAGAGTAGAACCTTTTGCATACTACTTGCAATTATATACCAAACGCTGCCCCTATGACAGAGGCGGCGTAAAGTAATTAGTTGGTTACTCCAATGATTTTACTGCTGCGTTAAGTCGATCGATATTTTTGTCGATCTTTTTTTGGAAGTCTTTTTGTGCAGCTTCGGCACCACTCTGCAAGTCATCCAACTCTTGCACGGCAGCACTCACTTGCATTTGCGCTGTGCTACTTTCCATATCGTCTGTTGCACTATACATAGCTTCAAGTGCTGTCGCTAAATGCCCAAACGCTGTTGCTACTTTTTTATCGTATTCTGTGCCATTAGCAGTACTGGCAAAATCTTGTACTTTTTTTGCCGCATCTTTCACATTATTCACCAGCGCTTTTGCTTCTTGTTCGTTTTGTGGTTCCGAAGTACTCCCAACTAAGCTTGCAACTTCCTGCTCTGCTTTCGTGCGTTCTGCTCCCGCCTTGTCTAGCGCCAAAAGTTCGTCATAAGCCGCAATGAGTTCTTTACGCGTGTCCACCGCTTTTTTATAGTCACCCGTTACATCCAGTCCGGCAAGGCCGCCAACTTCGCTCAGGTTCTTTTTAGCATCTTCAACTGCCTTCATTTGCGTATCGTATGCAGCGGCGAGTTTAGTATAGTCATCGCTGGTTGGCTGTAGCTTGCTACTATAGTTGCTAATATCTCTGTTACTCGAATTTACCTTATCTATAACTGCATTTGTGGCAGTCAATGTTTTAGATTTCCATGAAGATGCAAAAAATAGTGGACCTCCCACTAACACTGCTACAAGCAAGGCTACAACCGACCCCACAATCACTAGTGTTTTTTTCGTATTGGCATTTGCAGAACTCATATATACCTCCTCTAAGTACTATGTTCTATCAGCAGTATATCATTAAACTTTCACAACACAGCAAGCTTTATCTATCGCTTAAGTTGTGATACGCTAGAAGGACTATGAAGCCATAGTGCTTCCTCTATTCGCAGACGTTTGGACGAGCCAAACCACTAGCGATATATGCACACAATTCCTCTGAATTGTTACTATATAGACTGAAAGGAAACGATGACGAAACAAAAGAACCACATTGCTACAAAAAAAGCATTAAAACTATACATACACCAAATTACACACGGTTGGCGATACAGCATCCCAATTTCTGCAAGTGTGGCACTAGGAAGCATTCTTGTATTTTACGTACCACCTCTTATTATTGCCTCGATAATTTCAAGTGACACCACATCTATAGCGTCCCTGTGGCCCTATATACTTGCATTTGGTGTCGCATGGATGTCAGGAGAAATTTTCTGGCGTATAGCACTGATGCTCATGTCCAGGTACGAAATTAGGGTGATCAGAAACCTTTATACCGATGCCCTACAAACTCTCTTAAAAAAAGATTTATCGTTCTTCAATAATCGTTTCTCTGGCACGATCACAAAGAACGTTCTAGCCTATGCACGACGTTTTGAAGGATTCTTTGACACTTTAATGTTTGAGGTTGTGTCACAGATTTTTCCCGCACTATTTGCCGCGGTAATTCTGTCATTTATTTCCCCGTGGCTTTCGATTGCTCTTATCGGCATGCTCGCGCTCAGTGCAACAATCGTAAGCCCTCTGGTTCGACGACGAATGAAGATGGTAAAAGCACGTGAAGACGCGCATTCTAAGATGAGTGGGCATGTTTCAGATGTAATCTCAAACATTGCCACTGTTAAGGCATACGGCTCTGAAGCAGCCGAACAACGCATTCACGATGTGTACCTTAATGACTTTCTGCGAAAAGCCAAACGCAGCTGGGACTACCAAAACGTACCTATCGATATCACCGTGTCGCCACTTTATGTAATAACAAATGTGATCGGACTAGTTATTGTACTAAGTAGCAGTACAGATGCGGCAATGAAAGCCAACCTCTTCATTGGATTCAGCTACTTTGCGAACGTAACAAGGTTTATGTGGTCATTCAATAGCGTGTATCGTCGGCTTGAGGAAGCGATAACTGAAGCTGCTTTGTTTATTGAATATACTCTTACACCTCCTCGAGTAGTTGATGCAAAGAATGCTTCTGCACTTAGCGTGCCACACGGCGATGTTGCCTTTAATAATGTCTCATTTAGCCACGCCGATAGCGCTGACGGACTATTCGACCAACTCTCACTTCGTATACCAAGTGGTCAAAAAATAGGACTCGTAGGTTCATCTGGCGCAGGCAAAACCACGTTTGTGAATCTACTGCTCCGGTTCAATAATATCGATGGCGGGAGCATTACGATTGATGGACAAAACATTGCAGACGTAACCCAAATCAGTCTTCATAAATCAATTGCCTACGTGCCCCAAGAACCAGCATTATTTCATAGAACTATACGCGAGAATATCTTGTATGGTAAACCCGGTGCGTCTGATGTAGAGATTGAGGAAGCGGCCAAGCAAGCAAATGCGTATGACTTTATCATGAAGCTTTCTAGCAAGTTCGACACTCTCGTTGGTGAACGAGGAGTGAAACTGAGCGGCGGCCAACGGCAGCGAATTGCAATTGCACGCGCAATTTTAAAAAACGCCCCTATTTTAGTGCTCGACGAAGCAACCAGTGCGCTCGATAGCGAAAGTGAGAAACTTATTCAGGCAAGTTTGAATACGCTAATGAAGGGCCGCACAAGTATTGTCATCGCCCACAGGCTTTCAACCATCGCCAAGCTCGATCGAATCATTGTACTCGATAACGGCCGAATCGTTGAAGACGGTACACATACTGAGCTGCTAAAGAAGAACGGCACTTACGCAAAACTATGGAGTCATCAAAGCGGAGGGTTTATCGAGGAATGAAACTATTTACCCGCACCGATAGTTCAACAATAAAAAATACGATTGCGATCTACCGCGAAGAAGCGCGCCCATTTAAAAAGACAATTTGGATGTTTGCTGTGCTTATTCCATTTAGTCACTTTTTATATCTTGTTTTATTGCCGCTAATTGTAAGTATTATTGTTCAACTTTTAATCGAACACCCTTATGATATTACTCTAGCCCTTCAACTTGTTGGTGTTATGGCGATTATTGGTGTTACATCAATCATCATACAGCACAAAGCATTCATAGCATTTTTCAATCACGAAGAAGTTATGACCACGCGCCTCACTGAACGAGCGTTGCGTGGATTGCTTGCACATAGCCAACAGTTCTTTGCTAGCCAAAAAGTAGGTTCACTTGCCGGTGATGTTAACACGTTTAGTCGTTCGTACTTGTCGATTATGGATACAATAATGCTACAAACGAGTAACATTTTTGTTAGCTTAGTCGCAAGTCTTATCGTTATTGGCTTTATGGCACCAATATTACTCATACCAACCTTGCTTCTTACAGCTATCATCTTAGCCGAGTCGACTATTGCCTTGAACAGGAGAGCCGTCTACCGCAATCAACGTAAAGAATTACAGTCGAAACTTTTTGGAACATTCGCCGATATTATTGGTAACCAAACACTCGTTCGTATGTTTGGACGTAGTGAAAATGAAATTGCAACGACTGTTCGTGAACGTAAAGCGATCGAAAAAGTTGCAGAAAAAGAGATTAACGCAATACAAATATCTGCCGAACTTAGAATGGCGATTTTAATAGGCTTCCAGATAATTACTATGCTTGTTGCTGTCTATCTTGCAGCAAATGGGCTTGTTTCTATAGCCGCACTTATTTTTACTGTCACGTACTTGAGCCGTATAGCTGGGGTTATGTACAATATCAACAGTATAACGCGCAATATTGAACAAGCATTTCTCGATGCATCGAAAGTGACAGAAATTCTGCAAAGAACACCAGATGTTCTTGATATTCACGGTGCGAGCAAACTAACGGCAAAATCAGGAGCTGTACGGTTTAAATCTGTTTCATTTACCTATATTGATGATGGTAATCAAAAAGTTTTTAGCAACCTTTCTTTCACCGTTCCCGCATCGCAAAGTATTGGTCTGGTAGGAAAAAGTGGGGGTGGAAAATCTACCCTAACACAACTTTTACTACGGTATATGGATGTTCAATCTGGAGAGATTACAATCGACAATCAAAACATTGCCAATGTTACACAGGACAGCTTACGTGCGGCTATTAGCTACGTGCCGCAAGAGCCGTACTTATTCCATCGAAGCTTGCGCGAAAACATAGCTTATGGAAAACCAAATGCGACTGACAAAGAGATTATGCGAGCAGCAAAACAAGCCTATGCAATGGAGTTTATTGAAAAACTGCCAAATGGGCTTGATACCATTGTTGGTGAGCGTGGCGTAAAGCTAAGTGGTGGCCAACGACAGCGTGTTGCCATTGCCCGAGCGATTTTAAAAGATGCTCCCATCTTGATACTTGACGAGGCTACAAGTGCACTTGATAGCGAAAGTGAGGTTTACATTCAAAAAGCTCTTACAGAACTAATGAAGAATCACACGAGCATTGTCATCGCACATCGACTTTCTACTATTGCAAAACTTGATCGCATTATTGTGCTCGATAATGGCCGAATTGTTGAAGACGGTACACATAATGACCTCATCAAAAAAGGTGGCACGTATGCCACCTTGTGGAACCACCAGAGCGGTGGATTTATTGAAGACTAACCGCGACGAGCAGCAAGTTTTTCCTGGAACCCTTTTATTTCTTTTGCGAGGTTAACATCAAAGTTATTTGCGAGCGTTACGATCGTAATAAGTAAGTCGCCAAATTCGCTACCGAGTTTATCGTCGTCTACTTTATAGTCACTTGCCATTGTTTTTTTACGAATCGCTTCGGCGACTTCACCAAACTCTTCAATTGCAAACAAAAGCTGGGCTTCGAGTGATGGCTGTAGTTTACTCCGTTTTTTCCAATCATCACGTACCCACTGCTGTAGCTCATCGAGTGTCATTTTATATTCTCCTTATAATTTAAAAACCGTGCGTCCTGAAGCAACGCACGGTCTGCTTACGTTACTTTTAACTATTCTGTTTTTTCTTCGCTCACAGGCTCTTCGCCTTCAGTGGCAACTTCGCTTTCATCAGTAGCGTCACCACCAGTTGAATCATTTGCTGCTTGCAGTGCTGCTGGCTCCCATACGCTCGCAACCATTTGGTCGACAAATCGCTGCCGTTCTTCATCTTCATCCTCTGGCTTGCCATCATCGCGTTCAACGTATTCAACGCCTTCAGGTAGCTTCGCATCTTCGAGCGTTACTTTATCGCCAGCTTCTTTTAAACCAAGCACAGAAACTTCAAGTGCGTCAGGAAGGTCCATCGGAAGTGCGCGCACTTCAACTTTTTCAAGCACTTGCAGTACCACTAGCCCAGCTTTTTCGGCTTCACTTTCGCCTTCATCGATCAATCGAACAGGCACCTCGGCAACCACAGGGTCACTTGCTTTTACGGCATGGAATGAAATGTGACGAACAAGACCTTTTACAGGTTCCATATCGACGTCCTTGATCATTGCGATTTTCTTCTTGCTACCAATGGTTAAGTGCACTGGGGTGTAGGTTCCAGCTTGGCGATATATTTTTTCAAATACATTTGCGGCTACTTGCACGCTAATAGGCTCAGTTTCGGCACCGTAGACAACACCAGGCACCATGCCTTCTTTGCGAAGCTTAGCAACTTTCTTGCCGTGCACTTCACGTGTGTCTAATTTTAGTTCTAGTTTATTTCCCATATCTCTCCTTTCATGTAGGATACTTTTTCGGAAAAGTTGTCTTTTTATTATACCACATTTATTGTGCATAATGAACGTGCTTCTCTACTTGCCTCAACAGACCGTTTCCGGTGTGCTCTAAAGTAGCACACCTCGCACTTCGCCTTTAGTCTGTTTCAGCAAGCATACAAGCACGTTCATTATCTATTGTGGTAAAATAGTTAGCAATGGAAGCACTCTTGCACGCAATACTACAATTTGGCTGGATTGCCGTTGTCTTAGTTATTTTTGCCGAAAGTGGCCTGATGGTTGGGTTCTTTTTGCCGGGCGACAGCCTGCTATTTACTGCAGGGTTTTTAGTTCAACAAAATATCTTTCATATAAACATATGGCTGCTCATACTATTTTGTTTTATCGCTGCCGTAGCTGGAAACAGTTTAGGCTATTTTATTGGTAACAAACTGGGGCCAAAACTCTTCAAAAAAGAAGGCTCACGACTGTTTAGGCCAGAATATTTGTTGCAAGCTGAAGAGTTTTACAAAAAACACGGGCACAAAACAATTGTACTTGCTATGTTCGTGCCAGTAGTTCGCGCTTTCACACCAGTCGTTGCAGGCATTGCTAAAATGGAATACAAAACATTTGTAACATTCAATGTCCTAGGTGCGGCACTATGGACAAGCATCTTCTTACTGCTCGGCTACTTTGCTGGTGACTTCCTAAAAAAAGCTGGTATCAATGTCGAAGTAGCAGCGCTTGTTATCATCTTCCTATCTATCTTGCCTGGAATAGTCCACTTAGCTAAAGAACCTGAAACACGAGCAAAAATTGCTGCAAAATTGCGCCGCAACAAGAAGTCAGATTCGATTTAAAGCATTGGCTTGAGATATTTCCCTGTATAACTTGCATGGGTTTTTGTTATTTGTTCAGGTGTACCTTCAGCAACTACCTGACCACCAGCTTGGCCACCTTCAGGCCCCATGTCGATCACCCAATCGGCAGTTTTAATAACGTCAAGATTGTGCTCGATAATGACCATGCTATTGCCGCCTTCGATCAGCTTTTGTAAAATTCCTAACAGTCGCTTCACATCGGCACTGTGCAAGCCAGTTGTTGGTTCATCGAGAATATACAGTGTTTTACCAGTGCTCCGTCTTGAAAGTTCACTAGCAAGTTTGATTCGCTGCGCCTCGCCACCACTAAATGTCGTAGCCGGCTGGCCAAGTTTAATATACCCAAGGCCAACATCAACCAGCGTATTAAGTTTGCGCGCAATACTTGGCACGTTTGTAAAAAATTCTGCGGCTTGTTCTACCGTCATATCAAGCACGTCGCTAACGGTTGAACCTTTGTATTTTATTTCAAGTGCTTCGCGGTTATAACGCTTGCCTTTACATTCATCGCAGGTTACATAAACATCAGGCAAAAAGTGCATTTCGATTTTTATCACGCCATCACCCTGACAATTTTCGCAGCGACCACCCTTAACATTAAAGCTAAATCGCCCAGCTTTGTAGCCACGAATATTGGCCTCAGGTGTGCCCGCAAATAGTTCACGAATTGGTGTAAATACACCGGTATAAGTAGCGGGGTTGCTGCGTGGTGTGCGGCCAATTGCCGACTGATCAATCACAATAACTTTATCGAGATGCTTAATGCCTTCAATGTTTTCGTGTTTACCCGGTACGGTTTGGGCACGGTGCAGTCTGGCAGAAAGTTCCTTGGCCAGAATATCGTTTACCAACGTACTTTTGCCACTTCCACTCACACCACTTACCACAGTCATAAGTCCAAGTGGAAATGCCACATCAATATTCTTTAGGTTGTTTTCTGCAGCACCACGAATAACAAGTTCACGGCCCTTTTCGCGCGTACGACGCTTTTTTGGCACGGCAATTTTTTCTTTGCCGCTAAGATACTTCCCTGTCAAACTACTTTCATTTTTTGCCACTTCATCTGGCGTACCTTGTGCAACAATCTCTCCACCATGTACACCAGCCGCTGGGCCGATATCGAGCAGATAATCGGCGTGCCGAATGGTGTCTTCATCATGTTCAACCACCAGCACCGTGTTACCAAGATCTCGCAGGTGCTTAAGCGTTGCAATCAAGCGGTCATTATCACGTTGGTGCAAGCCAATAGATGGCTCATCAAGTACATACAAAACACCTTGCAGCCCACTACCAATTTGCGTAGCCAATCGAATACGCTGCGCCTCGCCACCACTTAGTGTATTGGCGGCGCGTGAAAGCTCAAGGTAATTAAGGCCAACATTGCTCATAAACCCAAGCCGTGCAGAGATTTCTTTTACAATTTGCTTGGCAATAAATTGCTCTTGATCGTTGAGCTTCAAATCATTCGTAAATAGGTCGAGTGCGGCATCAACACCAAGGTTACATACATCCATAATACTTAGGCCGTGGATTGTTACTGCAAGCACTGCTGGCTTTAGGCGTGCGCCTTTACATGAATGGCACTTTCGTTCACGCATGAACCGCTCAATATCTTTGCGCATAAAGTCGCTGTCAGTTTCTTTCCAGCGACGCTCAAGATTTGGAATCACGCCTTCATAGGTAGATTCGTAGGTTCGGCCAGCACCGATATTTACGGTGTAGCGCTGGTTGCCTGTTCCATACAATATTTTTTGCTGTGCCTCTTGCGTTAGGTCACCCACGGGTGTCGATAAATCAAAGCCATGTGCCTCAGCAACTTTGGCAAGTCGCTTAATATACCACGCATCACTGTTAACACGGTTGTACGGACGGATTGCGCCTTCATTAATAGTGAGACGAGGGTTAAATACCAAATCTGGATCAACTTCAAGTCGGCTTCCTAGCCCTGTACATACAGGACAAGCACCAAATGGCGAGTTAAAACTAAATAGACGCGGCTCAAGCTCAGGAATTTCAGCCTCAGGATGATCAACACACGCATAGCGCTGGCTATAGGTGTGGAGCTCATCCGTATCTGCGTTCAATATCTGCACCTGCCCATCAGCACTATCAAGTGATTGCTCAACACTTTGTGTCACACGGCTTACCATTTCAGCGCTCATCACAATACGGTCTACTACAATTTCTATGTCATGCTTGTATTTCTTATCAAGCGTAGGAAACTCATCAAGTGCATACACCACGCCATCAACTCTTACCCTAGCAAAGCCCTGGCGTATGTACTGCTCAGGAATATGCGCATGCTCCCCCTTTTTCTGAATCACAATCGGTGCAAGCACCATCAATCGGGAGCCTTCGGGCAGCTTCATGATTTCATCAATAATCGCTTGGCTAGTGCGTCGATGTACTGCTTTGCCACATTCAGGACAGTGTGGTACACCAATGCGTGCATATAGCAAACGTAAATAGTCATAAATCTCTGTAACGGTTGCCACGGTACTGCGTGGGTTACGACTGGTCGATTTTTGGTCGATACTAATGGCGGGGCTTAGCCCATCTATTTGGTCGACGTCTGGTTTTTCCATCAGACCTAAAAACTGCCTGGCGTAGCTAGAAAGACTTTCAACATACCGCCGCTGACCCTCGGCGTAAATAGTATCAAATGCTAGGCTAGATTTTCCGCTTCCGCTTAAACCAGTGATTACCACTAATTTATCACGCGGAATTTCCACGCTCACATTCTTGAGGTTATGTTCCCTCGCTCCAACAACGCGCAACACATTTGACATGTCGAACAATTGTAACATTTTTAACAGATTATTTCCACTGGCGGCCATACAATCACAATAGAGATAACGTGGAAAGGTAGGTGCTAAAATGATGAAATTACTCGCAGTCAGCTCAGTAGCTGCTACAGCCGCAGACGGAGCGTCTGGATTTGAATACATGTCACATATTGTTTACTTTGTAATAGCTGGAAAAATACCCGGCACACCAAACTACATACAACCCGACAACATGCTGCTCTTGTGGGCTGCTGTAGTATTTGTTCTGATTGGCGCTTTTGCATTTAAGCGCTTAGTTATCCCTGCTAGACATATCGGATTTACAAAAACCCCGCACTGCGCCACCCTTAATTTCCAGGGCCGGGCCCCGGAAATGTCATAAATGTTGTATGGCTGTGTTATCATGCTTATGATTGCATTATTTTGACAAAAGGTCTATATTAGTAGAAAATTAATGAGGTTTGTGGCATGAAAACGAAGACACCGCTATTTTTCACCGCTGGTTCGCTACTATTTGTTTTAGCAAGTTTTGATGTCGGCACAGCACTCATCTACTTGTTGCTAGCTGGCGAAATTCCAGGTACACACATCATTATTCCTGCTACCACTATGCTAACTATTTATGGAATCGTTGCACTTGTTGTTACCACCCTAGTAGTCGCGTCGGTTGTTCATACCCTACAAGTATCACGTCAGCAACAGCGCATACAGCAACTTCCTCGTCGCCGTTTTTCGCAAGCTATCTAGGCTATTCTACCGGTACGATACTTTCTGCCCACAGTTGCAGTTCCTGTAGCAGGAACTGTTTTGATTCGTCGGTAGTTGTGGCAGCAAGCCGCTGCAGAGACGTAATAAACGGTTGTAGCTGTGCCTGAATATGCTCCGCACGCCATTTCTCCCATGCTATCGACTCCTCTTCGCTAAGACTCGTCGGGAAATTGCGTGCTTTGTAGTGAAGCAGCAGTGGTGAAAGACGTTCATCCTGAAAGTCGGGTGAAAAGTCAGCTAACTCGTCAACCGATGCGCCGCGCACCGCTTCTACCCGCAACTTGTCTCTATCAGTTAAAAAGCCGTCGTACAGCTGCGCCTCAGGATCAAGCAGCGATTTGTAGTCGGGCTTTGCTTCATACAGCTCACGAAGTCGTTCAGCAAAATCTGGATGTTCGAGCAGCGTTTTTTTATGCTTTTCTACCACTTCTTGTGTCATGCCTATTCGCTTCCAGCCATCACCTTGCTCCAGTACTCCTAGCGGCGCTACGGCTGGTGCACGATTATACTGCAGCTCTTTCGTTGGCAATTTTACAAAGCCTTCGGCTTTACGCTCTTCCCAGGTTGCGTATAGTTTTTTTGCGAGCTCTTTGCTTGTTAATTGCGCAAAGTCGGCTGGGTCATAGCGCAAATCATACACCACTACATTGCCGTTTTTCCCGGCGGTTAACGGAAACGCCACTGTAGCCTTGTTCCATTCACTGTCGTAGCGTCCGCTTACATACACAAATGGCTTTTTCTCATCCAAGTTCACCAGTTTTTTCACCTGATTTTTATCGCGCATCGTTAGCAGATACTCATACAGCTGCGGCTGTTTTTCTTGTATGCGCTTCATCACCCCTATGAGTGCTTCAACATCACTCAGCGCATCATGCGCTTTCGTGTGGACCAGCCCATTTTCGGCACTCAGCAGTTCCAATCGGTTGCTTGGTACACCGTCTACTTCAGGCCATGCAATGCCTTCAGGGCGCAGCGCTCGTGTCATACGCACTACATCCAGGGCATCCCAGCGACTACGCCCCTCACTCCAGGCCCACTCATATGGGTCATAAAAGTTCCGCCACAGCAGCGCACGAATAAATTCATCATCAAACCGAATATTATTAAACCCCACTGTTATCGTATCAGGGGTAAATACTTCGTCCATAAGGAGTTTTGCAAACTCAGCTTCGCTCATCCCTCCTTCGCGTGTCATCTGTGGAGTAATGCCTGTCACCATCACGGCATCGGGGCTCGGAAGCGTATCATCGTTAAGCTCCACCAGCAAATTGTATGGCTCACCAATCGGGTTGAGCTGCATGTCAGTTCGCTGGCCAGCAAATTGCATAATTCTATCAGTTCGCGGGTTTAACCCGCTCGTCTCTAGGTCGTAAAAAAAGAATGTTTTTGCCACTACCTCTAGCATACCAAAAACCGCTCGCATAACCGAGCGGATGTAGGTAAAACAAAAACTCTCCAGCGGAGAGTGAAATAAACATGCCAGATAGTTGTGTGGCGGGGCGGGCGAAAGGAGCGGTGTTATGGTATACCGCTGCCAACGATTAACTATGCTAATCGACTTTCGCCCGCCCGTTTACCCCCCCGTAAGAAGTCTTTAGCCTAAGGCGGGGCAAGAATTCACCTAGTGAATCCTTGCCCCGCCGTTAAAGGCGATGGCGTAAACTGGCGCCCTGCTGCATTGATGGCTGCTCCACTAAATCACGTCACTATGATATAGTCTCCTTCTAATTGAGGGTAGATACGTTGATTCAGATGGGCGGGTCGCGCAGGCGCATTACCTGATCCCTTCTGTCAACTTCCTCATAAAGCTGACTGCTGTACTACAAAATACTTATAGTGCAACAGTCAGCCTCATGGGTACTATCTGGCATGTTAAGGTACCGCGCTTTATCGAAGTTTTTATGAGCCTCGATCAACGGTATGATTTTATTATACACCATATATTAATTTTTGTCAACTATTTTTACACAAATTATGTATTTAGTCTATGCTTTACTGCTGTTCCACGAACGAAAATTCATTGTCACCAATAACGATGATGCTGTTACCTACAGCACCTTCGCGAGTGAGCTCGTGGCTAATGCCCATTTTTTTCATGATGTCACGCAGGCGATTGACATCTTGCCAGGTACCGGCAAAATTTGTCCGGCGCGCAAATTTTTCGATTTTTTCGCCCGAGACAACAAATACTGTCTCGCCCTCATCAGTTGTTTGCTTAGTAACTTTCCAGGCTGATTCTTGTGTAGCACCGCTGAGTCGAATAGTTGGCACGGCTTCTTCATCATCTTCAGCTTGCTGAGCTTCTGCTTCCTGTTCTCGGGCAGCAACTACGTGCTTTTCTAACGCACGCAGCACTTCTTTTAGCCCCTGATGCGCACTTGATGAAATCACCATTACTTGTGCGTCTGGTGCCACAGCAAGAAGAGCATCGCGTTGCATTGCAATAATTTCTGGATCAAGCCCTTCGCATTTGGTGAGTGCGATAACTTCTGGTCGTGTGGCGAGTTCTGGGCTATAGCGAGCCAGCTCTTCACGAATCGTAGTGTAGTTTTTTGCGACGTCATCGCTGTAGACATCAATGAGGTGCAATAGAACAGAGGTTCGCTCTACGTGGCGCAAAAATGCGTCGCCTAGCCCCTTGCCTTCGCTTGCGCCTTCGATAAGCCCGGGAATGTCAGCAATTAATAGGCTTCTGCCGTCGATGTCTGCCACACCTAAGTTTGGTGTAAGAGTTGTGAACGCGTAGTCGGCAATTTCTGGGCGCGCATTGCTGACGACACTAAGAAATGTCGATTTACCAGCATTTGGAAACCCTACTAGTCCAACATCTGCGAGTAGTTTTAATTCGAGTTCGGCTTCGAAGGTATCGCCCGCTTCACCGAGTTCAGCGATTTTTGGGGCCTGGCGCGTTGAGCTTTTGAAGTGAGCATTGCCAAACCCACCATCGCCACCTTTTGCAATCACTACTTGCTCACCGTCTTTCGTCAAATCGGCTAAAATGTCGCCATCACGTTTCACGAGTGTCCCCATTGGTACTTTCACTACTAAGTCTTCACCACTTCGCCCTCGCCTATTGGACTTGCTACCGTTGCCACCTGGTTTTGCCTTGAGTTCTGGCTTGTAGCGAAAATCTAGGAGTGTATTGAGGTTTTTTGTGGCCTCGAAGATAACATCGCCACCACGACCACCATCGCCACCATCTGGGCCACCTTTGTCGACGTAAATTTCATGACGAAAACTAACGACGCCATCACCACCTTTTCCGGCCTGCACAAAAACTTTTGCTGTATCTACAAACATGTTGTAACTAGTATAACAAAAAAGACCCCTTAAAAACAGGGGTCAATTCTGTGGTTGTTTTTAGTGTACGTAGAGGTAGCTCGAAGCCTGGCCAGCAGAGATTGTGCGACTGTTGACGATATTAAAGCCACCGTATGCATAGTTATTCATTTCACTAATAACAATATCGCCATTTGGCAGCTTCGATTCCACAATGCCAACGTGACCGTAAAATCCTGATCGATCAACGAGTACCGCACCAGCTTCGGGTGTACTATTTACTACGTACCCCGCTGCAGCCGCACTTGATGCCCAGGTGCGAGCGTTGCCCCAGAAACTACCAACAGGACGGCCCAATTGCATGCGTCGTTCATAGGCGTACCAGGTACAGTTACCAGGGGCGTAGCGATTGCCAGCCGTTGCAGCAAGTCGTGTACTAAGCCGTGACCCACCTAAATCTACACCGCTACCACCGCCTGTCGCGGTACGCGTTGTGGTACGTGGTGCTACGTAGCCAGGTCGCTCATTTTCTGGTAGTACTCCACCAGGGATGATAAGACTTTGACCGTCTTTTACACCGGAAAGTTCAAGGTCGTTATATGAAATGATACGCTCTTTATCAACGCCATATTTTGCCGCCACGCTTTCAACTGTGTCCCCAGCCTTTGTTGTATACTGAACACCGCTGACAGGCAAAATTGTAAGCTTCTGATCAGCCCCAATCGCATCGAACGTGAGGTTGTTTGCCCATTTAATTGTATCTGGTGAAACACCGTACTGAGCAGCAACTGATTGTACCGTATCGCCCGCCTTGGCAACGTAGTAAGTTACTGCTCGATTTGTTGAGCTCGGCTGAATAATTTGTGGCTTAGCAATAACTGTTTCGTCACTTTGTGAGAGCTCACTTTTGGCAGCCAACGATTGTGACATATTGGCAATATTTGGAGCAATTGGCAGGTTTGCACGCTCAGTCAAACTAGCTGCAACATCATTGGCGACGATATCATCGACCGATGGTGCATTTTCTGGCGCATCGGAGTTGCTGACTGTAGATAGGCCAGGTGCGCTATAGCTATTTGATTGAACTTGCTTAGATGAACTTGGCGTTTGGTATCCAAAAGCCAGTACACCTACAAACAATGCAAAACAAGCAGCGTATCCGAAGATAGACGTAGTTTTGCCGTTTATTTTTCGAAATTTTATAGGTTTTTTAGAGCTGCCAACCAATGGTTGTGCCAGCGCTGCAGTTGATGCAGTAGTTTTGTTGGTACTAATTACCGTTCTCCTGCCGCCCGGATTGCTCTATCGGGGGCTTCTACCGTACTTAGTCTTACTCCTTAACCTGGGCAAGGACAGGACACGTTTGTCGACCGATGGTTTTAGTTAGTATTTGTTAGCTAAAAATTGTTCTAATTCGGTGTCCGTATCGACTGTTTTGGCAGGCCCATCTACGAAACATACTTCCCACCCACAGTTTTATACTACCTCTGTTGAGATCGCATACTTAGGTGTACGTTCGCAATGTGCTACCCCTTATTGTAGCAATGTTTGCAAATAGTGTCAATATATTTTTTGGCTATAGAATTTGACACTTTTTTTGACAATGTTCGCGAATATTTCGTTCGTGGTCGGCATCGGTCACACCGAAGTAGGTTACATCGTCGTCACCACTTAGGAAAAAGATATAGTTATGCGTTGCGGGGTTAGCAACAGCTAGCAAAGCACCTTTTCCTGGTGAAGCAATCGGGCCTGGTGTCAAGCCGGTATGAATGCGTGTGTTGTAGTCGGACTGCAACCCTGGATCACGCGGAACACCAGTTTTGTCAGCGATATACTGATACGTCACGTCTGACCCAAGGTTCATGCTTTTTGCTAGTCGGTTATAGAATACACCTGCCACCGCCGCTTGGTCTTTTTCGTTGCTGCCAATCTCTCGCTGGACGATAGATGCCAAGATAATGCCTTGGTGGAGTGTAAGATTGTGCTGTTTGAACTTTGCTTCAAGCCCCTGTGACGTTACTAGCTTGTAAAATTCATCAAGGGACCGTTCAATAATTTGTTCAGCAGTCGCATCTGATGGCATTTGATAGGTTTCACCGTAAATATAGCCTTCCAGGTCAGCAGTGGCAGGCTTGTCTTTTAACATGGGGTGAGCATATTGCTTTTTGAGTGCAGCGTCTACCTCGGCTTCGGTATAGCCGGCTTCAATAAGCGCCGTGCGGTGCTTGGCAAGCGTATTGCCTGGCAAGAAAGTGATGGTAAATGTATCGGTTTTTCCAGTAGTAAGTTTTGAAACAATCGCTGGCGTGTCAGCAGATTTTGCGATACGATATACTCCTGCCTGAAGCTTACCGCTTACACCTGTTAGTTTTACGTACCACTCAAACGCCCGGGTATCTTTAATGAGCCCTTGTTCTTTCAGCGAGCGCGCTACCGAAGCTGCAGTGCTGCCTTTGGGCAAGGTAATAACTATCTGTTGATGGCTTTTTGGATCCACGGCAGCAAGTTGAGCACTGTACCATGCGTAGCCTGCGACCAACAGCCCAATGACACCTGCAATAGCGGCACCTGCTACCCACCCCCATTTGCGACGGGGTTTCTTTGGTGATGGTGCTTCTACTGCTGCATCAGATGGTACGTGAGGAAACTCAGTTGGCGCCGAAGGGAGATTTGGTGACTCGACCATACGTTCCGGCGGCTGCGGCACTGGTGCTGAGACGGTTGGCACTGCTCCCGCTGTCCGTTTTCGCACTGGTTTGATATCGTTCATACGTGTTGCTCCAAATAATCTTGCAAGATGATCGCCGCCGCTTCACTATCTATCATGCCTTTTTTTACTTTAGTATTCTTGCCGCCCAACCGCTCTGTCGCCACAACACTTGTCAGTGACTCATCTTGGAATACGGTAGCTATTCCCGCGTCCTCCAGCAGAGCAGTCATCTTCTCGATGTACTCAGTTTGAGCAGTAGCTTCACCTGACTGATTACGCGGGTAACCAATGACAACAACATTGCTTTGATGCTCTTTAAGGAGGTGTGCTATGTCATTCACGAACTGTGTTTCGTCCATGGCAATCGCCTGTTGCGGCACGGCAATACGCACATCGCTGCCGGCCGTGGCGACACCTACACGAACTGTCCCGATATCGAGTGCTAAGTAATTTTGGCTAGTTCGCGCCATTCAGCTTAAACTCTATTACAATCTTCTTGTCATCGTTTGGTACCGAGCTTACCCAGAAGGGGAAGAGCTTGACATCGACAGATTCAACACCTTGAATCGATTGCAGCGTCTGTTGAATCTCACCATAGCGCTTGCCCTTCACCTGGCTGCGTACTTCACTGTCGTTAATCTTTGGACCTACTTGGGCCGTTGCTACAAGTGTTGCTTTTGCGCCATTGGGTGCTTTCGTTACTTCCTGAAACACTGCATTTTTTGTGCCATCTTCGTATATACGTTGGTTTTTTAACCCATCAGTGTCTTTTTGTACCGACGATTCAATGAAGCTAGCAAGATCATTCTTGGCAACGCCGTACATTTTGTAGGTCACTTTTGCACTAAGGCTTGCTTTTCCGTCTGTTACCTCAGCATCTATGGCTGGTGTGGTTGTCACATCGACAAATTCGATAACGAAGCTTTGATCGATCGCCACTGCACCATCGGTGAATTTTGCCTTCAGCTCAGATTTTGCAGTATCGATATTTTGTGTGTTCAATGATTCTTTTGCCTTCTCAACGTCTTCTTTTGTGACCACTGTCACCATTTTGCTTACTCCACCAGATGTAGGACCCGTGAAGCTCCCCGAAACACCACTTGGTGTACCACTGACGCTCCCCGTTGCAGCGTTGTATTTTGAGCCATTTTCTGCCGCTGTAACACTTACTGTTGCCGTCCCTGCACACGCTGTAGGGAAACAACCTGGCCCAAATGAACTTGCCGGAACTGTCACTGCGTTATCAGTAAGGTACGTCAGTCCGCTGGTACTTTGCAGTGGCGTGCCTGCTGCCATTGATACACCGCTGAGCGATTGGGCTGCTAGTTTTACCGTTCCGCTTGCTTTTGTGCCCGCATCTTTTTGTCCAGTTGGCGAAAACTCGACGGTTTTTGGCGTTTGCTGTTGCTCAACTTTAGCGGCAAGTGTGGCTTTTTCAAAACTAGTGGAAACATCAGTTGCTACTGTAACCGGCTTATTCACCGATGAGCTGGTGGTTTTAGCTGAAATGACTACTGTAGCGCGCGGTGCAAATACTAGTGCCCACACTAAGAAGCTGATGAGCAGCACACCGAGGACGCCACCCAAGAGAAGCTTTTTGCGAAAAATATCAAAGTTTGGCACAACGACTGCCGATTTTGGCGACTTCTTTTCGGCGCCTACCTTAGCTTTCGCTGCGGCATCCGCTGTAACGGCTACGGCTGCTAAGCCTGCCGTTATGTCATCGGTGTTAGATTCGTTAGGTATTTCTGTCTCTGTGGCTGGTGCTGTAGTAGGCACCGCATCACCATGAATGACATCCTCTTCACTATCATCGTCTGTTGGCACCGTAGGAACTTCCGCGAGTTCAGGCTTAGCCTGTAGATTTTTTGCTACCGGAAGCGAAGCAGCCGCAGCCAACGCCAACAACGCATGGTTGCTCGTAATGAGAACCAGGTGCTTTTCGTCTTGCTTGGCAGCTCGAGCAAGCAGCCGCAAATTAACCGCACTCTGCAAAACGCCAATTCGCTTTGGTGGTACAAGTGCAATTACTTTGTGCTTGCTTGCTTTTACCTTACCAATAATTGCCGTAATGTCATCTTCAACATCGATGTAGAGTACGTCTTTGGGGCCTTCGCTCATATTCGTAATATTCTATTAAATTTTTCTTTTAGTGTATCTGTTTGATTACCAGTTATCATTGTATCATAGCCGACTCGTAGCAGCCCCATGGCGGTGATGTACGTGTGATCTGTTGCTTTTTCGGTGCTATCTTGTATGCCAACTACGTCAACAGGACTGATATGTTGCACCATCGGTCGCTTTGTGAAGGGCAACTCTTGGTACCAGTCCTTCGTCGCTAACGCTTCCATAAGTGGGCGTAGGCTTGCACCACCACCACACAGCAAAATTTTGTTTGGCAAATGATCCACCGAATCAAATTCGCTTAACGCCAGCTCTACACCTGCCAGCCACACCTCAAGCGTTTTATCAATCGCCTCTTCCATCTCAGTTTTTACTGTTGGCTTTATCTTTTCATTATCGAGGTTTACTTTTAGTTTTTCGGCAGCTTCGTAGCTTAGATTTAGATCAGCGGCAATAGTGCGTGTAAAACTGCGCCCTCCGATTCCAAACATCTTTGTGCCTTCCACGCCACCATCATTAACAACGGCAATATCAGTGGTCCCACCGCCAACATCAGCCAGAATAGCGGTAAAATTACTGCTCGCATCATTACCCAATACACTTCGGCTCACCGCGAACGGCTCAGCGGCTACTGCCAAGAGTTCAAGCGCTAATTCGTCTGCCACGCGCTCAAGCGCACCAATGTGCACCATGGGTGCAAAGGCAGTGTAAATCTGGATAGCCACGTCTTTACCCTGAAAGCCAATTGGGTTAGAAATCTTGTAGCCATCGATGTGGATACTGACAAGTGCGCTATTGACTAGCTTTACTTCAACATCTTCGTTGCCCGTTTCCAGTGCAATTTGTTTTTGCGCTTTTGCCTGTGCGCGCTCCTGAACTTTTTCGATAATAAAGTCCATCTCCGCCTCATCAAGGGGGCGCTCTGGCTGCGGACGCTTGTATTTTATGGTGTTAGTCACACCTTTTACCAGCTCGCCCGCGATGCCGATTACCACGCGCTTTGCCTGTAGTCCAGCTTGTTCCTCCGCCACTGCCAGCGCTGTTTCGCAGTTTTGTACCACTGCAGCAATGTCAGCTATGGCTCCGCTGTGCATATCGCTCACCTCTTGGTGCGCACGACCTACGCCAACAATAGTTAACGTATCGTCTTCGAGCCGCGCTATCAGCGCCTTCACATACTCCGTTCCAATATCGAGCGCTACTAAATGCTGCATGTCATCAGCTTCTTCTCTGGCTTTTTTGAGCTGCTTTATCTTATCAACGATTTTAGGCATAGTTGCATTTATTATACCACTTGTGGTTACAGAGACAAAAGTTGTGTTTATCTTCATTATATTGTATAAATAAATCAATGGATTTTTACCCGCAAACGACAGACGGAGAGTCTCGTGAAAAAATGGAAGCAGGAAGATTGGCCAACACTGTCTTGCTTTCATTCGAAATTGCTGAAAAAATTGACATCGAAGATATTACACCACAAGCGCGACACGTTCAAATTACAGTGGAGCGCAATATCCTCGATACAATTGACCCCTATCAGTTTGATGACTTCACTATGACAAACATAGTAGCAGATCCACAAGTCTACATTACACTCACATATAAAAATGAATCATTGCAATGCAGGCCTTCACTTTCAGTTCAGTTTATGCGCGACAATGGCCACACATCAGAACATGTATGCGAAGTTTATCGTTCAGGTGGCGATACGTGCAGTACAAACGATTTTAGCGGCATAGGTGTTTCTTTTGATAATGAAACGATAGCAATACTACTGCAATCACTCGTTCAGCCGCGAGAAAACTTATTAGTGAATGAGGAAGGAGTGACCGATGTGGCAATTGCAAACCCAACTGTCATTGCCGACCCACAATTTATACCAACTGCACACTTTGTTGAAGACACGTTAAAAGAAAAAGGTTGCCCGTATATTCAGGTAGAAGAGTATAGGCTTGATGACGTTGATGGTAGTTCGTATGTAGTTCGTATCGAGAAAGAGTGTAATGACGATAGAGAGAGAACAACGGGTGTTACCATTTTAGAGGACAACCGAACATATGAGGTTACTCACGGTGTACCTATTGCGCACGGAGCGCTTCAAGGTTCACAGATACAAGCGTCATCATGGGAACATTCGATACAACCATTACAGGAAAATAGTTTTGGAGACAGGACCAGTCTGCCAAAAGATGAGATGTGTCACTCGAATCTACGACGTATGCTAAGCAATTTAGCTATACATCTTGGCGTAACACAGCTTTAACGCGCCGTATGCCAGCACTGCTGGCTTCTTCTTTGGTTATCTTAAAGGTTTTGCCACCTTCGGCAAGAAGGCCTGTGTGTTCAACGTGCGGGCCGCCACAAATTTCGAAGCTAAAGAGACTATCGCCTTCGCCAGCACTATACACTTTTACGCTATCGCCGTATTTATCGCCAAATGCGCCCAGCGCGCCCTTTTCAAAGGCCTCCGTAGTTGGGTATTCCTTCCAGCTCATTGGTAAGTCTTTTTTAATTACATTGTTCACAATTTTTTCGACTTCATCTAACTGCTCGCGCGTAACTTTTTGGTCATGCGAAAAATCAAACCGCAAGCGTTCGGCAGTAATATTGCTGCCTCGCTGGATAACATGATCGCCAAGCACCATGCGTAAGGCTTTATACATCAAATGCGTTGCCGTATGGTACTTTTTGTGGATGTCATCGTGGCCTTCGAGTCCGCCCTTAAACGTGCCTTTGGCTGCTGTTTGGCTCCGCTGTCGCTGCTCATTCATCTTCGCTTCAAATTGCTCGCGCCAATCAGCTGGTAGCGCAATTCCTTGTTTTAAGGCTTCTTCGGTGCTGAGTTCAACAGGGAAGCCGTAGGTATCATACAGCATGAATAACTCTTCACCTGTCACTCCATCCGCTGCAAATTTTTCAAGTTGCTTTAGCCCCTTGCGAAGCGTCTGTCGGAAGACCTTTTCTTCCTTCACAAGCACGGCCACAATTGCTTCTCGATTTTCAGCAACTTCCGGGAAATCATCATGGTACAAGTCAGCGATTGCCGGCACGACTTCTTGCAAAAAGTTTTGTTCAATACCAAGATCGAAGCTGTAGCGAATCGCACGGCGCAACAAACGGCGCATTACGTACCCTTGCTCTTTGTTGCTTGGCACACAGCCATCAACGGCCAAGAATGTTGCAGCCCGCAAGTGGTCGGCGATCACCCGCATACTTTCGGTGTGGCTTTCGTAGGTTTTGCCGCTCAGTGTTTGCAATTTTTCAATGATTGGCCATAGCACGCTAATACGAAAAACATCAGGACTATCAATTGCGGCTGCAGCAATGCGCTCCAGGCCACTGCCATGGTCGATGTTTGGTTTCTCCAGTGGCTCAAATACACCATCGGCCACTTTGCGATAGGCCATAAAGACGTTGTTACCGATTTCCATAAAGCGTCCACAGTCGCAGTTTGGGTGACAATATTCGCCCCATGCTGTGTCGTGGGGCGTGCCAAAATCATAAAACATTTCGGTATCTGGCCCGCATGGGTCACCAATTGGCGTGTGTTCTGGTGCACCGTTGCGGCTCCACCAGTTTTTGCTGCCATCGTAGTAGAATATTCGTTCGCCATCCTTGATACCACGTGCATAGCCTGCTTCTTCGCTGCCAATTTCTGCCTCACCACTGCTCATGCCATCGGCCTGATATAGCCCAGCCCATACATTCGCAGCCTCGGTGTCTTTTGCAATATTGTAGCGTTCGTCGCCAATGTAGCAGGTGACATAGACCTTGTTCATATCAAGACCAACGACATTCTTTAAAAAGTCATACATCCACTCAATTTGCTCTTTTTTGTAGGTAGCAGGGTCTCCGCCCATGTTCCAGTTGCCAAGCATTTCAAAAAAAGTAGTGTGTCGATTGTCACCAATATCATCGATATCTTGAGCTCGCAGGCACGTCTGGCTGTCAACAATCCGACTGCCAGCAGGGTGAGGTTCACCCAGTAAGTATGGAATAATTGGCTGCATTCCACTACCTGTGAAAAGTGTAGTTGGGTCGCCATCGAGCACAATTTTAGCGCGTGGCACAACTGCGTGGCCGCGTTTTTCAAAGTATTCTAAGTAGGCGTTTCTAATTTGTTGAGCATTCATTACGCCCATTATAACAGATATGGCTGCACTTTTAACAGGTAGGTGCGCCCCACCAACCTGCAAACATATTAACGCCTACCTTACAGGGTGGCTTGGTCTCATAGTGCGTAACATAGAGCCCATAGCTTGTAGCTGAGCCACGAACATAGTTATATGCGTGATAGGGGTACTGCGGATCGTTAGGAACCTTAGCAATAATATCTGGTACAAGAGCAGTCGCTAAGTTAGATACATCGCACCCTGAGCCATTGCCCCCCGGACATACACCTGGATATGTTCCGTTCATTACATTATATGACTCTATTGCTCTTTGCAACGTAGCAATATCATGCGTCCGAACGGCATCACGGCCTCGCTGCTGCGCACCACTATACGCAACAACTGATATCGCCGCTAGAATTGCAATAACGATAACAACTATAAGCAGCTCAACTAGCGTAAATCCGTGGGATTTTCGTGCATATTTCATGGTAATGTTTCTATTTAACCATAAGCACTTTTAGGCTACAACTTTTTAATTCAATACCATCCGTAGTTGGTAATCATACGACAAGACCACCACCTAAGCATTCTTCACCACTGTACAGTACAGCAGATTGCCCAGCGGTGATGGCTCTTTGCGCCTCAGTCAGCTCTAATAGCGAGCCGTCCAATGTGGCCCCAACAAGCGGGGCACGGTGTCGTATACGGACCTGCAAATTTTTCAGCTGCTCTGGCGTTGGTGGCGAAGTAATCCAGTGAATGCTCGTCAGCTCAATTTGACGTCGCCAAATATTCTCATCATTGATATTTTGCGACACGTAGACGATATTTTGCGACATGTCTTTCCCTACCACATAGTACGGCAGACCGCCACCTACATCTAGGCCATGACGCTGACCGAGTGTGTAAAAAATTGCTCCATCATGCGTACCAACCGTTTTTCCTGTTTGCTTATCTATAATTGCTCCCGGTGCTGTTTGCACATATTCGCTCAAAAACTCACGAATGCCAATTTGGCCAACAAAACAAATTCCCTGGCTGTCTTTCTTACCCGCGGTATAGAGTCCACGCTCCTCGGCCATTTTTCGCACCTGTGGCTTGGTAAATTCGCCAAGAGGGAAGAGGGTTTTCTGAAGTGCTGCACCTGTCACTCGGTATAGAAAATAAGTTTGGTCTTTGTTGGCATCTTTTGCGAGCTGCAACCTGCCTTTTTCGGTTCGAGCATAGTGGCCCGTAGCAATCATATCTGCCCCGTCTTCAAGCGCAGCCTCAAGGAACAGCTTGAATTTCACCTCTTGATTACACATAATATCGGGGTTTGGCGTTCTACCAGCTTTGTATTCTTCAATCATGTACTGTACTACTTTGTCGCGATATTCTTGTTCAAAGTCATACACTTTTAGATCAATACCAAGCTGTACTGCAACCCGTTTTGCATCTGCTAAGTCATCAGCCCAGGGACAGCGCATTCCGGGTAAATCCTGGCTCCAGTTTTTCATATATACCCCTGTTACGTCGTAGCCTTGCTCAACAAGCAGTGCAGCGGTCAGTGAAGAGTCAACTCCACCGCTCATACCTACATAGACTTTCATTGACTTTGTCCTGTGTGCGTCGCGCCAATTTTTACTAGTTCACTCATCGAAAGCCACCATCCACGGGGTGAAAGCCACCACAAAAATGGCCAATCTGGATCATTGGGCACCGGATGGTTGATAACGGCTACATCGCTCGTCATATTCGCCCGAAACTCGAGCCCAGCACGTCGCTGATGATAGGGCGATGTAACCACAATGACACGTTTGATGCCGTACTGCTTTGATATCGCCTCTGTCTCTTCGGCATTTTGTTTGGTAGTACGTGCCAGCTCATCCGTAATAATCGCCTCTTCCGGCACGCCTGCCGCTAGCGCTTGCTCCTTCATGACGGCTGCATTACTAGGGCTCGTCGGGTCTGCAGCCGCACCAGAAACAATCAGGTAATTCGCCCAACCAGCCTCAAACAAGCGAATCGCTTCAGCAGTGCGTAAATCGGTATTACCACCGCTAACCACCGCAATTGCATCGGCTTTTAAACATCCATCTTTGGCACTCGGTGATGGGTCGCATTTAGCTAAATCATCTGGGCTCAAATACACCCCAATAACACCAATACCTACCAAAAATACCACGAATGGAATGAGAATAAATTTTATCATCGTTGCTCCATTCGGGTATATTCTTGTAAAACGGCCTCTATGATGCTTTGAGACGCCTTGCTTATTTGTTCCGGGGTGGTATAGCGTCCTAATGTAATGCGTAAACTCCCATCTGCTAGCTGTGGCGAAAGCCCAATCGCATGCAGGACATGACTGCGCGTTCCCTTATTGGCAGCACACGCACTGCCCGTTGCCACATACACCTGCTTCGTTTCAAGCAAAAATACTAGCCGCTCACCGTCGATACCAGGAAATGAAATGTGGAGATGCCCCGCCAAACGCTTTTTTGGATGCCCAGAAATAACCGCATCAGGAAATGTCTTTAGCAAATCAGCCTGCAGAGTATCGCGCAGCTCGGTGAGTCGCCTATGTTCATGTTTGCTGTGCGCAGCCGCGTGTTCAGCAGCAGTGGCAAATCCAATTACTCCCGCAACGTTTTCGGTACCGCTGCGCAAATTGCGTTCTTGCCCACCACCGACAATGAGCGGCGTAATCTTCACAGAAGGCTTTGTCCACAGCAAACCAACAGCTTTGGGGCCGTACATTTTGCCGCTATTGAGCGTGAGCATGTCAACACCAAGCCTTGCTACATGAACGTCAAGTTGCCCAAACCCTTGCGATGCATCGGTATGAAAGAGGAGGGGAGTCATGTTCCCTATTACTGCTCTTGCCTGCCGTTCGTTACTAATCACAGTGGCAATATCACGCAGTGGCTGCACTGTTCCAAGCTCATTATTCGCTAGCTGAATACTGACAAGTTGGGTGTCGGGCCGGAGTGCATTTTTCACGGCTTCCGCCGTTACGATTCCCTTCTCAGTTGGTAGGACGAGAGTAAACGATGACTTTTGTCTGGCCGCCTCAAGCACTGCGGGGTGCTCAATCGCACTTGCAACCACATGCCCACTTGCCACATTGAAAGCGAGATTGATAGATTCTGTTGCACCGGCCGTTATGACAATTTCGTCGCCTCGCCCACCAAATGTGCGGGCGAGCCGCGCTTTTGCGTCCTCGTACTGGCGGCGAAGTGCTACGGCGGGAGCATATGGGCTTGAAGGGTTATAGAACAGTTGCGAAAAATACGGCTCCATGGCCGCATACACTTTGGGGTCAACAGGAGTCGCCGCCGCGTAATCTAAATATACTTCGCTTGGTGAATTCACTACACTAATTATACCAATTTTTGGCCAGTTCGCGGGTCACGCTTGTACACTTTGCGTGTTACCTGTTCGTAGTACATCTGAATCGCAAGCAGCAGGTTATCAAGCTCTTGGCCTCCCAGGTAGCTGTAGCGCGCACCCTCTTCTACCTTTAAAATTCCATTCTCATGGATCTCATACTTGATAGTACTAGTTTGTTTTTTGCCATCTTCACCCACAAAATCTTCATGCCAGATCCAGGTCTTCTCATCTAGATTGAAGAATTCGCGCGTGTGGCCCTTTGGTACCGAGCCAAATAGTTCACGGCCAATTTCGCTTTCCAGCTGCAGTAGCTCGCGCTTCGTCAGCGGTTTTAGCGGCCGAGCGCCTACAACATCGCTCAATTTTGGCATTTTCAAATAATCAAGCGACTGATCGTCGCCTGTTAATAGCTTTACTGCTTTTGCCCACACGCTAGTCATGGCTAGGATGCTTTCCTTAGCTCTTCAGCCCGAAAGCGCTCCATCCACTGACCGACAGCGAGCGCATTGTTAATTCGCATTGATTCTGCACTAGCAACAGATAGCGGTTTTTCTACTACCGCGCTCACAGCTTGACGAGCAGCAGTTACCGCTTCGTGAGAAAATAGTCGAGGATCACCTTTGTGCAGATCTATCTGCTCATTTCCACTCAAAATAGTACCTTGCGGGACGCGGTAGGTGTCATTTGGAATTATATTTTGCTGTTCAGACACAACAAACACTCCTGGGTTTACCCTTTAGTTACTAGTATATTTTGGTGGTTTTTGTTAGATGCACTGTTTCTATAGCGAAAACAGTGTAGATGCATTTGCTGATGTGACTCGCGTGAGGTGTTCGAGCTCAATTTCGCGCCGCTGGGCGTGATACTCGGCCACATGCCGCACAAATGCTGGCTCGTTCACTTTACCACGGTTTGGCGCTGGTGTCAAGAAGGGCGCATCTGTTTCTAGGAGCATTTTTTCAAGTGGAATAGCATCGAACATCGCCATTTGTGCCTCATCTTTTGTAAAGGTACTAATACCATTCACTCCCACGTAGAGTCCTTCACCGAGTGCTTTTTCCATATTTTTCTGCGAATCTGTGAAACTATGCAAAACACCTTTTACCCCTGGAAAATTACGAAAAATCGGCCAAAAATCGTGCCAAACAGATGTATTTTTTTCGGGAGACACCGCGTCGCGCACATGGAAAATCACTGGCAGATTTCTATCAACCGCTAGCTGCAACTGGGCTTCAAAGGCCGCTATTTGAACCTCTCGCGGGCTATGGGTATAAAAATAATCGAGACCAATTTCACCAATTGCAACGAGCTTCGTGTTTTCCCCGCTCGCAATACGTATCACTTCGTCGTAGCCTTCTTTGCTGTCATGCGGGTGCGTACCCACCGAAAAATAAACATTTTCGTGATTTTGTGAAAATTGCGCAGCTTCACGCGACGTTAGATTGTCGGTCCCCACGCATATCATTTTGCCCACACCTGCTTTGTGCGCACGAACCACTGCCCCTGCCGCATCAGGGTAGCGCTCTTCGTGAATATGGCAATGTGTATCTACAAACATTTATCTGACTTCTTGTGATTCACCAGTATGTTGGTAGATCTTTGGGAAGAGCACTCCATCAAGTGGCACAACGACGCCAGTACCGAATGTTTTGTGGATGGTAGCAGCAGTGCTTGGCAAGAACGGCACCAGCAGATCAGCAATCTGCAGCAGATTTTCGGCACAGTGAGCTAGTACTTCATCGAGGTGTCCTTCCGCGTCAGGGTCGGCATCTTTTTGCTTAGCAATTTCCCAGGGCTTTACCTGTTCAATGTACTGATTAAGTGAACGGACCGAAACCCACGCTTCATCGAGCGCTTTGTCAAATTGCAGTTTTTCCATAGCGTGACGGTAGGGATCCATATCATGCTCACCGACTGGTGCATCACTTATGACACCGGCTTGGTACCTGGTGATCATATTCGCAACGCGACTAACAAGATTGCCGAGCTCGTTGGCAAGCTCATTATTATAGGCGTTCTCAAATTTCTCCCACGTAAAGTCACCATCATCCTGAGTAGGAATATGACGCGCAAAAAAGTAGCGAAAGGCATCAAGACCGTAGGTATCGATAATCTGGCCTGGGTCAATGACATTTCCAACAGTTTTGGAGATTTTAGCTCCTGCTACATTGACAAATCCGTGCGCCAGAATCTTTTTTGGAAGCGATAGGCCAAGTGCAAGCAAAATTGCCGGCCAAATAATTGCGTGGAATCGAAGAATGTCTTTACCCACAATCTGAAGATCAGCTGGCCAATAATCTTTCCATTCTGGTTTGTCTGGGTAGCCAAGTACTGTAATGTAGTTGCTAAGCGCATCGATCCAAACGTACATCACTTGCTCGGGGTCGTCTGGTACCGGAACGCCCCAGCTCAGGCTTTTTCGCGGACGACTAATTGAAACGTCTTTTACGCCATCTTTTATCAGTTCGAGTATCTCGTTTTTACGGAATGCTGGCACAATTTGCATTTTGCCAGACTCTATTGCACCGCGAATTTGTTCGGTAAAATCACTTGCCCGCAAATAATAATTTTCTTCGCTTACATGCTCGAAT
Source organism: uncultured Candidatus Saccharibacteria bacterium (assembly GCA_964537815.1). Lineage (GTDB taxonomy): Bacteria > Patescibacteriota > Saccharimonadia > Saccharimonadales > Saccharimonadaceae > UBA1020. The sequence continues at coordinate 41,854 of CAZIDJ010000004.1, forward strand.
TGTTTTTGGTGGTTGGGGCACATGCCGCCGGTAGCATTCACTTCTTTGTCGGTATAAAATTGCTCGCATCCTGTACAGTACCAGCCCTCGTATTTGTCCTTGTAAATATGCGGCTTTATTTGCTGCCAAATATATTGCGTGGCAGCCTTGTGATGCATATCACTCGTACGAATAAAATCTGTGTACTCGCTACCGACCTTTTCAGCCATAGCTTTAAATGGTACATGTGCCTGATCAACATAGTCTTGCGGCGAGAGTCCCAGCTCACCAGCTTTCATGGCGTTTTTGTTGCCGTGTTCGTCAGTGCCTATCTGAAACCGCACCGCGCGGCCATTCTGCATTTGATAGCGTGTCCAAATATCAGCTAGTAAATAGTCGAGTGCATTGCCAATGTGTGGTGTTCCATTGACGTACGGAATAGCAGTGGTAACGTATAGATTTTTTCCCATTAGTACTAGTGTAGCAGATATGTATTATTTCATCATGGCTAAGACTGCAAAGCGTCCGTTGGTATCACCCTGCGAATGCGAAAAGTAGTTTGGGTCACGCGCCGTATTTATCGGCGAAATATCAATGTTCTCTGTAGGTATGCCGGCAGCTACAGCCAGCCAGGCATTAAAACCCTGCAGGTCGAGATGAATACCGTCGTCTTTCGTTTCAAAAAAACCCTGCCAGTCTGCGTCGTCGATATGATCAAAATATTGCATCACGTAGTCGTCTTTTGCAACACTTGGTGCCATCCAAATCGTCATATTTTTTGGTGCGCTCCCCTTTTTTATAAAGTATTCAATGGTTTTTTTCATCGTCTTCGCTACTGAAGCGTGACGGCCGATGTGAGCAAGCGCAAGTGCGTTCCTAGTTGTATCGTGCAGTACAACTCCAACGCAATCGGCGATGGGCAAGAACAGCCCAATCCTCGTTTTTTCGGTATATAGCACATCAGCGAAAATGCCTTCGGTGTTTGGCGCGTCGACTTCTACAATCGTATCAAACGGTGTATCTGGTTCGTACGAAATGGTTTGGTAGACGCACTGGTCATAGTCAACATCGTATTTGGCACAAAACGCGCGGCGGTGAGCCACAATTTCTTCGTCGTGTCGATTATCTCTGCTTCGATCGAGCATCGTGCCATCAGACTTCGTTGAGCAAGCAATTAGCGGAGGCATCGAAACAATCTCTTCCAATCTTCAATTGATAATTCCTGAGCACGAGCTTCAGCGTCAATACCGGCATTTTTTAGTAATTCGTCGATTGCTTCCTTCGATAGGTGTAGTCCGCCTGACAAACTACTACGGAGTTTTTTTCGCTTTTCACCAAACCCTGCGCGCACGATGCGAAAGAATTCTTTTTGGTCGACTACTGGCACAAGCGGCTCGCTTCGGGTAGCCAACACTACTACTTGGCTGTCTACCTTAGGTGGCGGAGTAAAGTATTCGCGCGGCACTTCAATGCCTAGCTTTGCCTCTGCAAATATCTGGGCACTTACTGCCAGCATGCTCATGGCACCAGGTGCCGCGGCAATCCGCTCGGCTACCTCCTTTTGCACCAACAATACCGCCGTGCGGGGTTTATTCTGGGCCGTCATAAGCAGCTGAACTATCTTGCTGGTAATGTAATAGGGTACGTTTGCAACCACAACATAGTTTTCAGGCAACTTAGAAAGATCGAACGACAAAATATCTTGATTAATAACACTGAGATTTTTGCCGGGGAATTGAGCAGGTAGTTTTTCTGCTAAGTCACGGTCGAACTCAACGGCAACAACTTGGTTTGCCCGGCGAAGCAGCTCGCTGGTTAATGTACCAAGCCCTGGACCAATTTCAAGAACGGTATCTGTAGGTTTACTGTGGGCTGCATCAGCAATTTCACCGAGAAGAAACCGATCAGTAAGCCAGTGTTGGCCTAATTCTTTCTTAGTACCAGCCATAAGAACGATGATGGTTAGCTGCAGCGGCCCAGCTGCCATAGCGACCGAGTACGTAACTATTCATCCACTTGGTTTGGCAAGCACCATCACCCATTGCACAGCCTGTTTTACCACAGGGTAGAGCTTGCCCTACACCACATGCACCCGATGAGCGGTTTACAGCATAAGGGTTGCAGCCACTTTCCTTTTGGATTAAGTAACTTGCATTTGCCATATCAGTAATGCCCGCAGCGGCCATCCATTCACTACAGGTGCCGCCTAAGTTCGCTACGTTCGCACCAACCACTTCAATTTGCTTCGAGGGTTTTTCAACTTCTACTGATTGAATCTCCTTACGGCTCACTTCCTTGCCATTCTTCATTTCAACTTCGTAGGTAACTGACTTCTTGCCAAGCTTTCCTGGTGTCTGAACTTTTTTATACCCAACTGGCTGATTCGCATCACGAATTTGTTCAGTCTCAAACTGCACTGGCTGATCTTCGGTGATGGTTTGTTTGCCGTTGCGCCAAATTTCAAGGCTCATGCCCGAGACTACAGCAGCCTCACGCGGGAGTGATGTAGTATCATTGGCACTAAGTTTAATATTCTTGCTTTGCAAAAATTCACCGACTGTTTTGGCTTGGGTATACACCGTTTCGTGCTTACCGTACAACACAAGCTGCACTGCAGCTGCTCGATCAATTGTCAGAATTTCACTCGCGCCATCACGTACGAAATTGTCAGAAATGCGCATACTTACAGCATCTTCATCATGAAGCTCAACACTGGCGTGACGAGCTATGAGCTTGGGTGTTTGGTAGGCAGACATGACAAGTAATTTATGGTTGCCATCGGCAATTACTACTGGTCGAGCACGGTAAATATTTACCTGGTAACTCTCTGCTACGAGTTTTTGGTCAAGACCAGGTTCTACAATATCGTTTTTATCGAGTACTACGCCGGCGTCTTTGAGCACTTCACCCAGTGAATCCTTGTTTGAGATAACACTCTTTTCCTTACCGCGATCATGAATCGTCACCAAATGATCATCAGTGCCGCGAGTGCTATCGGCTTTGGCATGAGGCATAATAAGTACCCACAAAAACAGCGAAGTCGCACCAAGGACGGCCGCACCAAACAGGTATAACATTTTAGTTGTAGTGGTAGTATGTGTCATAAAAATAAGGGGTCGAGCCCCGTTACCAAACTCACGGTTCGATACCTACTAGTATAGCATAATTGTGGCAGCTCCCGCCAGTTTGCCTATAATTTTGAAAGTTGCGCGTACTCTATATTCAGCTTTTTTCGCTGGCCACTATCAAATATAATTGTCACCGCCATACCATCGATATCGCATACTTCTCCGCTGCCGAACTGGGCTGAACGTACCCTATCACCAATATCAAATGGCATCTCCATGTCATAGTGGTCGTCACTTTGCGAACGATGTGCGGCTGGGATCATACTCACGCTTCGACCCATATCTTCCAAAAAACGGCTTGGCATATTGTACCCACGCGTGCCAAATTGCAAACGACTTGCAGCATAGCCTAGGTGCAGCTCTTCTCTCGCTCGAGTCATTCCCACATAGCACAGCCGTCGCTCTTCCTCTAAATCATCAGGCGATCCATCATACACACGTGAATGTGGCAAAATCCCCTCTTCCATACCAACAATAAACACCACCGGAAACTCCAAACCTTTGGCGGCATGGAGTGTCATGAGGGTCACGGTATCGTCCTTTGATTGGCTATCGACACTTGACATCAGCGCAACTTCATCGAGAAAATCGGGTAAGCTGGCAAAAGCCGCTGCATCAGATATAAGCGAACCGATATTTTCCAGCCGTTCTTCTGCTTGCGGAGTGCCGTCACTCAGGAACTGTTTGTAGTCTGTTGAGTTCAAAATTGTTTCGATAATTTCAACCGGCTGGGCCTGCGCTGCCACCATGCCGGCAGCTTTTGATAACACTGCGCCCAGTTGCTCAAGCGCCTTTGCGGCACGTGGTGTCAGGCCAAACTGCGCGGCATTCGTGAGCGCCGTGATGATATCAATCGAGGTATTCGCACGCCCAATCAAAAACTTTTCAAGACTCGTCGGCCCAATTCCTCGAGCCGGTACATTCGCAATCCGACTAAAACTCATCACATCATCTGGCTGATAAATTAGCCGTAAGTATGCTGTGATGTCCTTGATTTCTTTGCGGTCATAAAATCGTACTCCACCGACTATTTGGTACGGAATGCGCTCTTGCAGGAATGCACGTTCGAGCGTGTAACTTTGAGCGTTGGTACGGTAGAGCACCGCAAAATCTCGCGGCCTTCGGGCACCGATCATTGTTTGCGCTTTTATACGGCTCGCTACCAAACGCGCTTCCTCAGCCTCGTCGTAGGTTTCATGTATCTCCACTGGATGCCCTTGGCCTGCAGCAGTCCACAGTTTTTTATCGGTACGATTGCTATTTTTTGTTATCACCGAATGTGCCGCGTCCAAGATCGCTCCGCTACTACGGTAGTTTTGTTCAAGCTTCACAACACTTGCCCCAGCAAAATCGCGTTCAAAATTCAAAATATTTGTAAAATCGGCCCCGCGCCAGCTATAAATAGACTGCCAATCGTCTCCCACTACACAAATATTCTTTTGTTCGTTCACCAGCGATTTTACAATGGCGTATTGTGCCGCGTTCGTGTCCTGGTACTCATCAATCAGGATGTGTTTAAACTTCTGCTGCCATTTTTTTCTGGTGGGGACAGATTCACGGAGAAGCCGCACTGTCTCAAGCAATAGATCATCAAAATCGAGTGCTTTGGCGGCTTTGCGTTGGCGCTCGTATTCAGCGTAGAGTGATGCAACCGCTTGCTGAAATGGGTAGTGAGCTGTTTGACTATATTCGTCAGGCAGCACAAGGTCGTTTTTTGCTTTTGAAATAGCAGCGCTGACTGCTTTTGACTTAATTTGCTTGTCACTTACACCCAGTGATTTCATGGCGTGCTTTATTAATCCAACTCTGTCATCCTCATCGTAGATTACAAAGTTTTTTGGTACACCGATTACTTCGCCATCTATTTTAAGCAGTCGTACACAAATGCCATGGAACGTCCCCATCCATGTCATAAAGCTTCGCGTATTAGGCTGGCCCAGAAGCTGCGCAAGCCGCTCACGCATTTCACGAGCCGCTTTGTTGGTAAAGGTGACGGCTAAAATCTCATCAGGCCACACACCTTCGTGTGCAATTAAATTTGCAATGCGATGGGTCAACGTTTTCGTCTTGCCACTTCCCGCCCCAGCCAAAATCAAAAGTGGTCCACTCGTGGTTTGCACGGCAGATTTTTGCGCATCGTTAAGCCCCTCTAAAACATTCACTCTATCTAGTATACAGTTTAGATGATTTTAAAGTAGTACACTGCTGCGGCACCACCGGCACCAAGAATAATAAGTAGAATAATCCATAGCACCCATAGCCAACCTGAGCTCTTTTTTGCTGGGTGCGCAAGAGGCGTAGTTGCTGCCACACTATCGTAGAGCGCTTCGTGTGATTTTGTATCAGTTTGTGCTACCTCTTTGTACTGCGGAGCTATAGAGCCGCCTGCGGCAACATCTGTTGGCTGAGTAGAAGGTGCCGTCACGGTAGTTGGAGCCGCTTCGCTTGGAAGCGTTGCCTCGAGAGCAGTCACTTCACCGTGTAGCTCAGGCGGCAACTCTGAAGTAGGCTCAGCCGCAGTCTCAGCTTTAGACTCTGTTTTAGCATCTACGACCGGCACCTCTTCTGCTGGTGTTTCTGCCGGCTCTTCAGTAGGAGTCGATGGCGTCTCATCAGTCTGCTCGGTTGCTAAGCCACCGAGTGGACGTTTCTCCACTTTTGCATCAGGTAAAAATGGAGATAGTTGTGGCTGCTCTGGCGGTAGCTCGTCGGCAACGGGCGCTACAACTGGATCAGGCTGGAGTGACGAAGGAGCCTGGCTGACAGCTTCAAGGTTCTTAGCGAGTTCCTCAGACATATCTTCTTCGGACTGGACAGGTGCGACAGGAGCATCAACTGCAGGGCTAACTTCCGCAGGTGCTTCTGTTACTAGCTCTGATGATGTTGAGCTACTACCAGTTGGCTGCTCTGTCTCAATGGCCAAATCAGTGGTTTCTACTGTCGCTGCAGCTGGAGTAACTGTGGGTGCTACATTTGGAGAAAGTGGCTGGAGGGTGGGAGCAGTCCGAGTAAGCGGCATCAACTTTTCATTGGTGCGCATATCAGACGATGGATGCACAACATCCATAAATCGGCCACTTCGTTTGGCGGCAAGTGAAGGCTGAGCTGGAGACGCTGAAGCAGAAGCAACTGACGGACTGGGACTAGGAACTAAAGGCTGCGGTGTATCAACCGCTGGAGCAGCCACAACTGGTGGCACAGAAACCGGTGGTTGCACTGCTTGCTCAGGGCTCACCCCTACTTCCTCAGCAGTCGCCATCAGTGAGTTGACTGCTTTATCAAGTTCTTCAAAATCAATATCTTTCATCCTATACCCTCTTCCGTTTGTGTGCTGCTTCGATCATTTCTGTAAATTCAGGTACCTTCAGGCTTGCCCCACCCACTAATAGCCCATCGATCTCTGATGATGACAAGAATCCAGCTGCGTTGGCAGCACTGGTACTACCGCCGTACAGCACGCGCACCGCTTCGGCGGTTTTTTTGCCGTATAGCTGTGTTATTATTCGACGAATATCTTTGGCAGCTTTTTCTGCTAACTGAGGAGTAGGTACGGCGTGGGCTGCAAAATCTTTTCCGGAACTAATGGCCCATACTGGCTCATACGCAATTACTATTGTCGCTACCTCTTCGGCGGTCAAGTTAGCTAGGCCGCTCATTACTTGGTCCGCGAGTACACTGCGTGTTTCGCCCGCTGATTTTTCAGCAGCTGTTTCGCCGACACACAAAATTGGCGTTATTTGATTGCGAACTGCTGCCTGTACTTTTGCACGTGTGTCTTTAGCACGTTCGTTAAACACATGTCGTCGTTCTGAATGACCAACAATCGCGTACTTTACCAACCCCCGTAGCTGATGTGCAGAAACTTCCCCGGTAAATGCACCTTCATCGCGCCAGTAAAAGTTTTGGGCAGCCAGGTGAAATTTCTTATGATCAATCTGTAAGCTAAGTGACTGGAGCGCCAGCATAGTCGGTGCGAGGACCACTTCTACATTACGGTGGTTTTTAATAGCCTGATTCAATTTGTGCACGAACAAGCTGGCTTCATGCACAGTGAAGTTCATCTTCCAGTTTGCAACAATTAGCGTTCTATCTCGCACGATGCCCTATATGCTTATGATTATTTGTTTTTAGTGTAGCAGTTTAGCTATAGAATGTACATAACGTGGTGCTACAAAATAGCTATGCTTGTAAAAACTATCTCTCTGCTATATTTTTATCATCCAACAACTTTTTGTGTAAATGTCAAATTTTATACTAAAAGTACACGGACGAACCTATCACACCTACAACGGAAGGAGGTGGCCACAGTGGCCACCGAAAAGAAATCGTTAGAAAAGGCCGCCGAGGAGGCACGTCAGCACCTAGTGAAGATCGTTGATGATGAACTAGCGCCACAGATTGACGTCGCCAAAGCCTTAGGACATGAAGCAGCGATGGAAAGGGCTATATGTCAGATCGCTCTCCATGCAGCCAACGTACACTGCAGTAATCTCGAGAGCCTCAGGAACTCTCTCATCTCAGGCATCGGACCTTACACGAACTCAGTAGTCATGTTTTCTGCTGAAGGTGTAGATTTGACAGACTTCACTCTTGATGTTGTTCGATCATGCATCGAGGCAGTCAACGAACGATACGCCGGTCGGATCCCTCCGGTCGCGCTTGTCCATGACAATTGCGCGCATGACAGGACGACTTTCCGACGCGCGGATGCAGCTATCCGCTTCCTCAACGAACCTTCCGTCTAACACTTTCGTCTACCCCGCCACCAACACTATGGTCGAGCCCCGCTCCCAGGTGATTGGAGCGGGGTTTTACCTTTTTATCTGTAAAAGGTTCACCCCTGAGAAGGGTGAAAAAATACAAGTTACAGTAAACTATTTATTTAGTAGCGCTTCGACACCGGGTAGTTTTTGGCCGCTCATAAGTTCAAGACTGGCACCACCACCAGTTGAAACGTGTGTGAAGCTCCCACCTTCTTTGGCATCCCAGTGAAGTGCAAAGTCGGCAGTATCGCCGCCGCCAATAATACTGACGATATTCGGGTGCGTCGCGAGCGCCATGGCTACACGTGCTGAGCCATGTGCAAATTCTGGCAATTCAGCAAATCCCATGGTACCGTTCCAAATCACTGTTTTTGCTTTTTCAATTACCTGAACATACCGCTCGGTTGTTTCATCACCGATATCGAGTGCTCTATCATCGGGTGCAATTGCCCGAATTGGCACGTTCTTGCGCTTAGCTTCGGCAGTAGGCCGTTTTGCTACCGCCACATCTGTTGGTAGCTGCAAAAAACTATCAACGTTTTCGCTGCCAACTTTTTGGGCTGCTCGCGTGTAAATTGCAGCAATTTGCTTATCTTGATCCTGCTCAAATTTACTTGCGCCCATAGCTACGCCTTTGGCTGCCAAAAACGTGTTGGCCATAGCACCGCCGATCACCACCGTGTCGGCAATCGGTTCAAGCGCTTCCATAAGTGGCAATTTATCACTCACTTTTGCCCCACCAAGCACGGCAACCAGTGGGTGATCTGGATGGCTCATAGCATTGGTGATCGTAGAAACTTCGCGTTCAAGTAACAGACCAGCCACACTTGGTAGCCACTGCGTTATGGCCGCGGTAGAGGCGTGCGCCCGGTGCACAACACCAAATCCATCTTGCACAAAATAATCTGCCAAGCTACTTTTGGCAATTTTTTTTGCAAATTCAGAGTCGTTTTTTTCCTCTGCTGCATAGAACCGAACATTTTCGAGCAGCACAACGCTGGGTTTTGGCGACCTTTTAACTGCCGTTCGCACTTTTTCACCTATGCAATCATCGACAAACGTCACCGGAACAGGTAGCTCCTGCCGAAGTCGTTTAGCTACCACTTTCAGGCTGCAGCTTGCATCTCTGCCCTCTGGTCGACCCAGGTGACTAATAATGACTATCTTGCAGTTGCGCTTTAGCAGATAGTTGAGTGTTGGCAGACTCGCACGAATTCTAAAATCGTCACCAATTGAGCCATCTGGATCGAGTGGTACATTGTAGTCAGCTCGTACCAATACCGTCTTTCCATCGAGCGGTAGGTCCTTCAATCCTCGTTTGTGAAATTGCTTCTTCACCATTTTCTCCTATTCTATTGTTCGTACGCGAATCGTGTCTGTTCCACCCTCTACACCCGGTTGGCGACCGCTTACCAAGACAACTGTAGCCGGCCGTGGCAAGTAGCCTTTTTCTACCAACTCATGCGCAAGTTTCAAGCCAGCTTTTTCTCCATCTGGTCGCAAAAAGCTTTTGGTTGCATAAAGTAGTGTCAGTTGCTGGGCCACTCGCGGGTCGCTGGTGACAGAAATGATCGGCCGAAGCGGTCGATATGCGGCCAAGTGATGTGCCGTCGCACCGGTTTTGGTTTCTGCCACAATGGCATCTACATGGAGCTCTTTCGCGAGCTGAACTGCTGCCGAGCTAATTGCGCCGGAGTGACTTGTGAGGTACTGCGGGTTGGCAAGTGAATGCGAAGGTATGTGAGTTTGGGTATAGAGCAAAATGCGCTTCATGCTTTCAACTGTCTTGATTGGATATTTTCCATTCGCTGTCTCGTCGCTCAGCATCACGCAGTCTGCACCCATGATGGCGGCGTGGCTCACATCATTCACCTCTGCACGTGTTGGCTCGGGCTCATTCACCATGTTCATCATCATTTGTGTCGCCACTATGCTCACTTTGGCGCGCTCCTGGCACAAGGTTAAGATTTGTCGCTGGACTACTGGCACAATTTCAGCACCCACCTCAACGGCCAAATCGCCCCGGGCCACCATCACCGCGTCACTTGCTTCCACAATTTTCTCTAGTTCGTCTTCTTGAATGGCAGAGCTCGTTTCAACTTTAGCCATTATCTGTGCGCGCGACCCTTTTTCGGCAAGATATCCTCGCAACAGATGAATATCATACGCGCTGTGCACAAAGCTCAGCCCAACGTAGTCGATATCATGGTCAATACCAAAATCAATGTCTGCATAATCTTTTTCGGTCAAAATAGCACCGCTAAAATCGGTATCTGGCAAATTAATGCCTTTACGGCTCATCAGCACCCCGTCGTTTTCAACCCGCACAGTCACTGTGCCGTCGCTCACATCAGTAGCCACGGTTTTAATCCGGCCGTCAAACATCAAGACACGTTCGCCTGGCTTTACCTTAGTGCTCAAATCGTACTGAGTTGGCAGCGTATTACCTTCGTGAGCTGCATTAAATCGTAGCTGCAATTCATCACCCGTCTTCACCTCATAGTGGTTATCAATAACCTCGCCCAAACGAATTTTTGGACCCTGTAAATCTTGGAAGATTGCCACTGGTTTATCAAGCTCGTGTGACGCTTGGCGAATCCACAAAATCTGCTGGCTGGCAGTTTCATAGGTAGCGTGGCTAAAGTTTAGGCGCAAGCCATTGGCACCAGCATTAATCAGCTTGTAAATGGCGTCGTAGCTGTTGGTAGCTGGGCCAACGGTTGCAATTATTTTTGTGCGCTTGAATTCTGTTTGTTTTGACACCCCGATATTATCTCCCTAGTTTTTTCTCTGTTTTAGCTATGTCTATAGTTGTTTTAACTACTGTATCTGGTGCCAACGATATACTGTCGATGCCTGTTTCTACCAAAAAGCGTGCGAATTCAGGATAGTCCGATGGCGCCTGACCACACAGACCAATCTTGACCTTCTTCTTTTTGGCAACACCAACTACCATGCGTATAAGCGCCTTAACCGCTGGGTTATTTTCGTCATACACATGAGCTACCTCATGGTTGTCACGGTCAACACCGAGTGTTAGCTGCGTCAGGTCGTTGCTACCAATCGAGAACCCATCAAACCTATCGGCAAATTGCTCAGCCAAGATAACATTGCTTGGGATTTCGATCATCACATACGCCTGGAATCCGTTTACACCGCGCTTCAGACCTTGCTTCGCCATAATCGCGAGCACTTTATCGGCCTCACTAATATCACGACAGAATGGCACCATCGCTTTAATATTTGTCAGCCCCATATCATCGCGGACTTTTTTAATCGCCTGACACTCCAGCTCAAACGCCTCACGATACGCTTCGCTATAGTAACGACTCGCACCGCGCCAACCAATCATTGGGTTGTGCTCTTCTGGTTCAAACTGTCGGCCACCAATCAAGTTGGCGTATTCGTTACTTTTAAAGTCGCTAAATCGAATAATTACATCGTTTGGCCAAAAAGCCGCACCAATAATTGACACTCCTTCGGCTAGCTTATCAATAAAGTACTGAGCTTTATTCGGGTAACCGCGGGTTAGCTCACTAATCGTTTCGCGAACAGCCGGATCTTTCACTTTATTAAAATGAAGTAACGCTAAGGGGTGAATCTTGATGTGCGAGTCGATAATGAACTCCTCTCGAGCCAACCCAACACCATCATTTGGAATTTGTGAGTAGGCGAAAGCATGGTCTGGTGAGCCAATGTTCATCATTATCTTGGTTTTTGGACGTGGCAGGTTCTTTACGTTAGTGCGCTCTACCACATATTTCAGCTTGCCTGCATACACTGCACCCTCGTCACCACGTGCACAATCTACCGTCAGTGGAGCATTCTTCGCAATCTTCGCGGTCGCATCACCTGTCCCAACAACGCACGGAATACCAAGCTCGCGCGAAACAATCGCTGCGTGACAGGTACGTCCACCCTTATCTGTCACAATGGCACTGGCCATCTTCATGATTGGCACCCAGTCTGGGTCAGTCATCTCTGTTACCAGCACATCGCCTTCACGGAAACTGCTAATATCTTTCACGCTCATAATCTTATTGGCAGCGCCAACGCCAATCTTGTTGCCAACACTCGTGCCAGTTGTTACCACCGGACCCGTCTCAGTCAGACGATACTCTTCGATTACCTGAGTATCTTTGCGTGATTGTACGGTTTCGCCGCGCGCCTGAACAATGTATAGCTTGCCATCATCTTCATCAAGCGCCCATTCGATGTCCATTGGTCGCCCATAATGGTCTTCAATCAGCATGCCCCATCTTGCCAAGGTCTTCACTTGCTCATCAGTTATCGAGAAACGGTTCTGGTCTTTCTCACTTACTTTTATGTTCTTGGTTTTACTACCCGCAACCGGGATCATTTTCATTTTCTTGCCACCAACTTTGCGCTTAAGAATGGCCATAGTTGGCTTAAATACCACAAATTCATCAGGACTAACGTGTCCCTGCACAATGTTTTCACCGAGCCCGTAGACAGAGCTAACTACAACGGCATTCTTAAAACCGGTTTCAGTATCAATCGTAAACATCACACCAGCACACTCGCTGCGTACTGCTACCATCTGTTGAATACCAACACTCAGCGCCACTTGCATGTGGTTAAAGCCGTTTTCTACGCGGTACACAATGGCTCGATCGGTGAACAAACTTGCGATACATTCTTTGGTTGCCTGCAATATGTGCTTTTCTCCCTTAATGTTCAAAAACGTCGCTTGCTGACCTGCAAATGATGCATTCGGGAGATCTTCAGCAGTGGCACTTGACCGGACGGCACACACCAGATCGGCCTTTTTGTGGCCACATTTTTCACTAAGTTCTCGGTAACCACGCACAATTTCATCTTCAAAATCCTTCGGAAGTGGTGCCTTAACAATCATGGTACGGATTTTGTCACCACGGCGCTTGAGATCACGCATATTCGTGACATCCAGTCCTTTTAGCACTGCTTCAATTCGTTCACTGAGGCCAGTTTGTTGTAAAAAGTAGCGATACGCGTCGGCCGTTGTGGCCACACCGTTAGGCAAGTTCACGCCCTTTGGCGCCAGGTGGTGAAACATTTCACCTAAACTTGCATTTTTTCCCCCGACTTGGGGGATGTCTTCGAGGTTTAGCTCCTCAAAGAACTTGAGATATTTATACATCCTACACCCACTTTTATTTAGAGTTTGCTTCTGCTTACTATACTAGCACTGTGGTACGAAAATGCTAGTGCTTAGGAGTGGTTTGTACCATATAGCGGTAGTTCCAAGCGTTATCATGCTCGGTTTTGTAACTCCAGTAACAGGTGGCTAGAGTGTTTTGATAGGCGTGACGTTGAATGGCCAGAAATTCTTCAGTTGTTTCTCTGTCAACTACTTCAGTCAACGCGCCACTCCATTCCCCTACTATAAGTGGCTGCTGTAAATGAAGTAACCACAGGAGCGCCCGTGACTTTTCAGCCAAACGAAAGTACCACCCTAAGCTTTTGCGCTGATGTTCAGGATCAAAACAGTAGTACAAATGCACGTCCATCACCGCTGGGTAGCCGCGCTGGCGCAACCATCCAAACGTGTTAGTAAGAAACCATGGTTTATACCCATCGGAATACACTAAATACGTACCAGGACGGAGGTGCAGTACCGCTTTTTTGTAGGCACTGCGGTAGAACCAGGCGAGCCGAAGTCCCCATGTTCCTGGGGTTGGTTCATTTAGTAACTGCAGTCCCCATAGCTGAGGATGGTGGCCATAGGTCTGAGCAAGTTGCTCCAATATATTAATTGTAGCTGCTTGGTCGTAGCGACTCTTCAGCCAGCGCGTTCCTTTATGTGGCGCCCCACTACCACTATGATCGGCATCGTTTTGAGCACCTGGTGCCGCGTGTAAATCAAGCAAAATCTGAATATGGTATTTTTTCGCCATCGAAAACGCCCAGTTCAGTCGCTTTTTCGCAGCAATATAGGGCTCATCGCCCTCTAATACCCAATAGCCAACCGGTAGTCGCACGAGCTCTATGCCATCATTAGCCATCCATTGCCAGTCACTTTCAGTAATGAACGCCAGGTGGTGCTGTTTTAGTCGCGCGCGTCCTTCTGCGTGCTGCACCAATTCGTATTCATTGGTAGCAGGCAGGCCCTCAAACAAGCTTGGGGTCATCCAGCGTTCGACCACGAGCCAGCCGCCAAGATTAACCCCTTTTAGCGCCATACTAGCCTACAGTAGTTCCAAATAGCACCCCTACGTAGTAGGTGATTGCCATGGCGAGTAGCCCACCGAACACAACGCGGGCAACAGCTCGACCTTTTGAAGCATTGCCCACTCGTGCGCTAATGTAGCCCACACAAAATAGCGCAATAAGCACCGCAAATGAAGTGGTCCAAATGCGAATAGACACCGGTGACAGAATCATTGTTAGGAATGGAACGAGACCTCCAACAGTAAAGGCAAGCAGCGAAGCAATCGCAGCGTTCCACGGACTGTTAATATCATCAGGGTCAAGATTGAAATGCACGTGCAGGTGAGCCCTCAAGGCATCTTTCTTGGTAAGCTCCTTGGCTACTGCATCGGCTGTTTTGCGGGTTAAGCCTAGTTTTACATATTCGCGCGCCAATTCATCAAGCTCATGCTCTGGGTTCTCGGCCAAATCTTCCTTTTCTAGTCGGATGTAGGCTTTTTCAGCATCACTTTGACTGCTGACACTCACGTATTCACCTACTGCCATGCTGAGCGCCCCAGCTATCAGTGCCGCGAGACCGGCAATAGTAATAGCTTTCGTGTCGCTGGTAGCACCAGCCACACCCATTACCAAGCTAGAAATACTAACGATTCCGTCATTTGCCCCCAATACGGCAGCACGTAGCTTGTTTAACATTGCATTGTTTGCCTGATCAGAAGGCAATTCGTATTTAGTGTTATCAAATTCTGGCATAGTTTTAGTATAGCACCCGCGGGCATGTATACTATCGTAGTAGTGAACTTACAAACATCCAACACCAAACTTATTTTCGATTTTGATAGCACCTTTGTGACAGTCGAAGCCCTCGACGAGCTGGCTGCTATTTCGCTTGCAGATGCCCCTGATAAGGCAAAGCGGATTGCCGCTATTGCCGATATAACGGCACGTGGTATGGCGGGTGAACTCAGTTTCGGTGAGTCACTTGCTCGGCGGTTTGAACAACTTACGCCCACAAATCAGCACGTCGACAGCCTTACTTCGCTTCTCAAGCAATCGGTTAGTCCATCATTTGCAGCGCACAAAAGCTACCTCCAGGCCAATGCCGAATCAATCTGGATCATTTCTGGTGGCTTTTCTGATGTGATTATCCCTGTTGTAACCGAATATGGTCTTCTGCCCAATCACGTTTTAGCCAACCATTTTGTTTGGGATAACCTAGGACAGACCGTCGTTGGTTATAGTCACGATTCGCCCCTTGCGCATACTGGCGGCAAAATTAAGGCGTTGCAATCGCTTAACTTTCCTCACTCGGCCTCTATCGTGATGGTTGGCGATGGCATGACCGACTATTTAGTCCGCGGTGTTGGTGCAGCAGATGTATTTATTGCCTACACTGAAACCATCCGCCGCGAGCCAACCATTGCCGTCGCAGACTACGTTGCTGCATCGTTTGACGATGTGTTAGCGTATGTTGCCTAGTCTTTTGCATTACCTCTGGCTACTGTTTGACAAGTTGATTCACTGCTGTAACGATCTGCAGCATGGCTTTGGTTTCTGCCTCTAGTTTTGCCTTGCCCTCAGCTGTTTCAGAAGAAGCAGAAATGCACGAGGCCTCAGAAAACGCAGGTGCAACAAAGTAGTATTCACCCGATTTTGCCTTAATACTTCGTGTGGTTAAGCCATCTGCGACGTTAGTGCTATTGTATGCTTGTAAGAATGTATCGCCTTCGCTACTACCCATCTCGTTTGGAACAATTTCACTTGCCATGCCCCGAGCTACGTTAACCGAATTTGATTCGCAGCTACCAGAAATCTTGTTTAGCTCTTCAGAGCGAATACTGGCGTACCTACCTTTAATGGCATACGAAAGACTACCAAGGTTACTGTCAAGGGGTAGCTTAACTCCCCATTCTTTAATCGCCATGTATTTTTTCGTATCGTTACTTGTTGTAGCTTTTTCTCTATCAGCCACTTGTTCCTGGGTTTGTTGAGCTACTTGAGCAGACGCCTCTTTACTATCCGCCCTGTTCTTTTGACTAGTGTACGCGGCCCAACCTAACACTATAATCAGCCCGACAACCATAACAACTGCTAATACCACACCAATACTAAAACCTTTTGTACTAACTCTCATACACACTCCTTATACTTAGTATACAATACCGAACCAAGTAGTTGTGTGAGTGTATTGCTTAAATGTTATACACTGTATCTCTATACTGGCAGTATCTTGTCAGTTATGCTAATCCCGAAGAGAAGAACGCAAGATGACAGACTAGCCTGTGTCGTTATGGGTGATCCCGAGGAATCCGACGCTTCAATGGTAGCGCTATTCTAGCGCCACCATTGGCTAAATGTTGTCAAATTACAAATTGGACAGCATGCGAACCCTAAAGGGTTCGGTTCCCCGAGGGGTACCACGAAAAGAGCCCACCTTTCAGGTGAGCTTTTTTCGTGGTGAACGTGGTTGAATCGAATTGGAACGATATCCTGATGGAATTCAGACGACTCTATCACCTTATGAGGGGATTATGTCTGGTATAGACCTCCGCTATAGTAGTGGAACTGAAACTGAATTATCGAATTTCTTGTAGTACTTTCCGTAGGTATGGCTCAACATTGATCGATTCAAACTGATTGGACATTACCCATTTATAATCTATATGTTCGTGACTTAATTTAATGTTTGAAATATCAGCTTCGAGTACATACGTTAGGCGAATAACGTGTAGATCTTTCGCAGGTATGATTATGTCCTGGGCTGCAATGAGTTGCGGACTAGATTGGATGTCGCTCCCTATCTCTTCTAAGACCTCACGATATAAGGCATCTAATAGCTGCTCACCTGTATTGATTCTTCCTCCCGGAATATCCCATGATGTTTCAGTTGAATCAGTAGATATAGAGTTACTTCTCTGTAAAAACAAAAATGCCCCACTTTTATTTTTTATTAGTACTTTTACACCTACCTGAAGCTTCATATTGGTATTATACCAGTATGTATTTAATCTATGTCAGATAGAATATTAAGTATTCTCTCTCGTTCAGCATTCTCTAGCGTCTCGAATTGGTCTCGACTCCATCGCAAAGCTTCACTGTATCTTTCATCATTGGGTGTGCTTGGGATGACGTGAAAATGAACATGATCCATTTTAAATCCATCTTGCTCAATCTGAGGTCTCGTCTTTTGCCATATATCGATACCGACAGCAATGCTCCCGAGCAGTCGACGATAGATCGGAGATATAAGTTCCTGAATCGCTTGAGTTTCCTCGCTGGATAGGTGATCAAAAGCTTCCACATGTCGCCGAGGGACAATGAGACTGTGCCCAGGTGGTAGTCGTGGCGACGACAGGAAGCTGAAGCATGCTCATTAGAGCTAATCGTTCTTTCCGATAAGCTATCAGGTTCACAAAAGCCACATCCTTTTTGACTCATACCAGCAACTATAATGTCCCCTTTCTAGGTTAGCAAGCATAGTCACATTCGGGGTAGCGGTAATCGAACCATCTAACAGATAGACAAAAAAGAGACCTACTTTTGAAAATTAGGTCTCAATCTGTAAATGCAATTTTGGTGATCCCGAGGGGAATCGAACCCCTGTTGCCAGGATGAAAACCTGGTGTCCTAACCGTTAGACGACGGGACCA
>CAZIDJ010000005.1:0-54550 GCA_964537815.1 uncultured Candidatus Saccharibacteria bacterium
ATGGCAAAATTACATTTCAAATACGGGGCGATGAACAGCGGTAAAAGTGATACGCTGATTAAGACTGCCTACAACTACACCGAACGTGGTTTAAAAGTGCTGGTGGTAAAACCAAGTGTTGATACAAAAAGTGAAGACAGCGTGGTGGCGCGTGGTGGCCATGTACGCAAAGTTGATGTTATTGCAATGCCCACAACTAACCTACAAAATGAGATCGTCAAGCACGATGATATCGCGTGTGTGCTGGTTGATGAAGCGCAGTTTTTAAGTACCGATCAAATTAGCCAATTATTTGCCGTTGCAAAAAACCACAATATTTCAGTCATTTGCTATGGACTACGCGCTGATTTTCGCACCAAGCTATTTCCAGGCAGTACACGACTGTTTGAGATCGCCGATAACATCGAAAAACTGCCCACGATGTGCTTTTGCGGCAGCCAGGCCGAGTTTAATACTCGCAAAATTAATGGCAACTATGTATTTACCGGCGACCAAGTAGCCATCGAAAATGGCGATGATATTGTTTATGATTCACTCTGCGGCACGTGCTATGTGCGTGAGGGTGGAGTTATTTAAGTTTTTTTCGAACCAACGCAAAATTCATAAGTCCAGAAAATACGAGTTGACGCATCTGCACGAGCCAATCGACTGGCTGCAACGAAGTAATGGTGCATACTAAGAATAATGTGGCCACTAAATTTATCTGCCACGGCAGTTTTGTTTCGCTATGTGGATCCTTGAAGGTCTTTATAATCATCGGCACAACCGAAACCAACATCACCGCTGTTAAAATATAAATATTGTATGCTGCATCATTGGTAAGATGCCACATAATCAAGCCAGCTAAGGCTCCCACCAGTACTATGCCATCAAGTAGCTTAAACTGAAATTTTCCATTTTTTAAACCAAAAATAACAATAAAAATGTTCATGACTGCGGCGGCGAACGTAAACGGCACGATGTACCATAGTTCTTTTGCAACCAGCGCGCCAAGCTGTGAGATGTTGATGAGAGCCAACATAATAACAGAGGTAATTGCCACGCGCACCCGTCCCTTGGCAACATCGTACACATACCAGGTGATTGACACGATAAACAGCAGACTGGCGATAATTCCAAGAATAAATTGTAAACTCATCACATTCAGTATAACGAAAAGAGAAGCCGTGAGCTGTCCATTTCAAAACTGCTCACGGCTTCTATGCTTTCATCTTACCCTATTTACGGCAACATGTCAATCACATTTCCATTACGAGTTATGACTTTTAGACGTTGGATGTTTTTCGAATCGATGATTGCTTCTTAATTTCACGCAGCGCTTCACGTTGGCTCATCTTTAGGCGTCGAGTATCGATAATAACGCTCTTTGACTGCTTAGCTGCACGCTTAAACTGGTTTTGAATTGTATACTTACTTTTTCCTGTTGGAGATTTGATCTCCCACAATATACCATCCATAGCTATGTCGGGTGTATGTAATCCTTTTGAGTCATGTGGCCGCAAAAATTCGACATCGTGGCCCAGCGAAGTAAATACCTCTACAGTTTCGTATTCATGTGGCTCAGGCTTGAGAGACCCAAGCTTGCTTGTAAGTTTACCATGAGTACGATGTTTCATTGGGTGCAAGTATAGCATGAGGTCTGGCAGACAAAACACAGTGTTTAGCGTACAATAAAAGGTAATGGGGAAGGCGTTATACCGAAAATACCGTTCGCGGTCGCTTGATGAAATTGTGGGGCAGGAACATGTGACCAGCCTACTTAAACGCGCCCTTGACCGGGAACGGATTGCTCACGCCTACTTATTTACAGGCCCGCGTGGTACCGGAAAAACTAGTGTGGCCCGTATCTTAGCGCACGAAATTAATCAATTGCCCTACAGCGATGAGTCATCGCATCTCGATATTATAGAGATTGATGCAGCCAGCAATAACGGCGTTGAAGATATTCGCGATCTGCGCGAAAAGGTGCAGCTGGCACCGACTACTGCAAAACGGAAAGTCTATATTATTGATGAAGTCCATATGCTCTCTAAACCTGCATTTAACGCGCTCCTAAAGACGCTCGAGGAACCGCCTGAACATGTGGTGTTTATACTTGCCACTACTGACATAGAGAAGTTGCCTGAGACAATAATTAGTCGCACTCAGCGCCACACCTTCCGTCGAGCCACCCAGCAGCAGCTAATAGAAAACATGCAGCGAATTGCCAAAGCAGAGAACATGGCAATTGAACCTGATGCCTTGCAAGTGATAGCCGAGCACAGTGATGGCGGCTATCGGGACAGCGTAAGTTTGCTTGACCAACTGGCAAATACGGTGGACAAAAATGAGACTATAACTTCAACGGCTATTGAGCAAAGCTTGGGGCTTGCTCCACACAAAGCCATAGATGCCGTGCTAACGTATACGAAAAGCGGTGACGTAGCCGGGCTTCTTGAGCAGCTCGGTACTCTTGAATCTACTGGCGTGCAACCAAAAATAATTGCCGAACAATTGCTTCGCGCCATTCGAGCTAATGCTGCACGTGAACCGCAACTTCTGCCCCTAATGGGAAGTCTTACTGAAGTCAGCCAGAGCAGCCTGCCGAGCGCAAAGCTACTTGCTGTACTAGGGAGCTTTACACCTGCTACTCCAGCACCTAGCACGCCAGCACCAGTAGCTGCAAAAGGTGTTGAACCTAAAGTTTCGAAACCAGCTACTGCACCTACCGCCAAAGAGCCTGTGGTAAAAGAAAAAGAAGAACCTTCTACTCAGCCACCAGTCGCAAAGCCTTCACGTCAGTCGGCGTCTATGGAACTAGACTGGACAAAATTTACCGAAGCGATACGAACTGCATCGGTCGCCGCATATACTGTTATCAGCAAATGCGGCTACATTGCCGAAAATGGCACGCTGACAATTTACACAAAAACAAATTTTTACCACAAAAAGCTCGACACGCCACGAGTTTTGGGAATCTTACAGTCTGCACTACAAAACCAAGGAATTAGCGACTGGAACATCACACTTGTGCCAACAACAAAACCACCCAGTGATAGCCAAGCTGCCGCTGTTGCTGCTATGATGGGGGGAGGAGAAGAGGTGCATATAGATGAGTAATAAAACTGTTCCTGCCGGGAAAATTCCGCCCCAGAGCCTTGATGCCGAAAAGAGCCTGCTTGGTGCAGTGTTGATTGACGATGAAGTGCTGGCCGATGCTACGGAATTTGTCCATGTGGGTGATTTTTATGACAAGACCCACGATATTATATTTGGCGCGATGATGCGACTCTACGAACGTCATAAACCAGTAGATTTGCTGACATTAACAGATGAGTTAAAGCGTAAAAAAGAACTTGAAACGGTGGGTGGATCAGCCTATTTAACCGAACTCACTACCTATGTACCGACCGCCGCCCACGCGTCTAGCTATGCCGAAATTGTGGCACAAAAGGCCGTTCGACGCCGACTAATAAAGGCGAGTGGCGATATTTCTGAGCTGGGTTACGATGAAGAGACCACCACCCAAGAACTACTAGAAAAAGCCGAGGCCGAACTATTCAGTGTTTCCGATCAATCACTTAAGCAGGATGTTGTTAGCCTCGAAAGCATTTTGACGGAAAGCTTTGATCGCATGGAAGAACTCCATCGCAATAAAGGGCAACTACGTGGCATTCGCACCGGCTACCGTGATCTCGATAATATGACTGCAGGCCTACAGCGCAGCGACCTCATCATCTTGGCTGCTCGCCCGGCGATGGGTAAAACCACATTGGTAACCAACTTGGCGTACAATGTGGCAACAATTGCTAAAGAGCCTGTGCTATTTTTTAGCCTAGAAATGAGCAAGGAGCAACTGGTTGATCGTATGCTGGCTGATGCCAGTGGAGTCGATGCCTGGAATATTCGTACAGGAAATTTGAGCGAAGATGATTTCGCCAAGCTTGCCGAAGCGATGGGCGACATGGCAGAAGCACCAATATTTATTGACGATACACCGGGGCTGAGCGTGCTCGAAATGCGCACAAAGGCACGTCGCGCCAACCACGATCGTCCACTTGGGCTTATTATCGTTGACTATTTGCAGCTATTACAAAGCAACGGCAACCACCAGGGCAACCGTGTCCAAGAGGTAAGCGAGATTTCACGCGGACTAAAATTGATTGCCCGTGAACTAAATGTGCCGCTCATTGCGCTTAGTCAGCTTAGTCGTAGCGTCGAAAGTCGCACGCCGCCAATCCCACAGCTGGCCGACCTCCGTGAATCTGGAAGCATCGAGCAAGACGCCGATATTGTCAGCTTCATTTATCGCCCCGGCTACTACGAACCAGAAAATCCTGATGTCGAAAATATCACCGAGCTCATCATTGCTAAGCACCGTAATGGGCCAACCGGTAAAGTCGAGCTGTACTTCCACCCAGAACGACTCCGCTTTATGTCACTCGACAAACGTCATCGCAACGAATAATGTTTATGCTATACTTACAGTACTGATATGGGCAAACTAGGCATTTCCAATTTCATTTTATATCGATGGCGTTACTACCTAGGGTTTGCCGCTATTGGGCTGCTATTGGCAGCTACGGTACTTATTGTTACATTTTTATCGCCGGGCGGGATCAGTCGCGCCGAAATGGATTCAGTGGTAGCAAGCACGTTTACGCCACCGCAAACGCTTCTTGGACAATCGCCTGATCACATTTTGCATCTACCGTACCGACTGTTTCAAAAACTTAGCCTAGCAGCACTTGATGTCAATTTATTTGCGATCAAGCTACCGTCTATGGTGCTGGCGACAGGTTCGGTGCTGGCGCTCTATGGCTTGCTTCGTTTGTGGTTCCGACGAAATGTTGCGATTATTTCGTCTATTATTGCAGTTGTTACCGGCCAGTTTCTTATGCTGATACAGCTGGGTACGCCCGCTGTCGGGTATATTTTTTGGAATGCGGCTATTTTATATAGCGTTTCTATGCTCGTTCGCACCGAAAAATACCGTATTGTGTGGCTATTTGCCGCCACTACCTTTGCGGCGCTCAGTATGTACTCGCCACTACAAATTTATATTGTGGTTGCACTGCTTGCTACCTGCGCAGTTCATCCCCATGCACGATTCGTTGTACTGCAAATAAAGAACTGGGCGCTTACCGCCTGTGCGGTATGGTTTATACTCCTGGTGACACCCCTCATTCTTTCTATCGTTCAGCAGCCTTCTATAGCAGCCACCTTACTCGGCATTCCAGCACAATTTAGCTGGCCATCGCTTCACATTGTACGGCAACAGCTTCTCCAATACGTCGGGTTTAGTAGTCCAAGCAGCGGTACGCGAATTTCACCCGCCTATGGGCTTGGCGTTGTAGCACTTGCACTTGTAGGCTTGTATCACTTACTTACCGCAAAATATACTGCCAAGAGCTACATTCTTACCATCTGGTTCTTGCTGCTCCTACCATCTATCGTGTCCAACCCCGATGCCGTTATGGTAACGTTTGTTCCTGTGCTGCTACTTGTAGCGTATGGCATCGACTACATTATTCGTAGCTGGTATCGACTGTTTCCTACAAATCCGTACGCACGCGTCTTTGGGCTTATTCCCCTAAGTGTTCTCGTATTCGGGCTTATCTTCTCTGGCGTCGAACGGTTTGTGTATGGCTATCACTACGACCCTCGTTCCAGTGGTGCCTTTAGCAACGATCTGCAACTTCTTGATAGTGTTGTTGACGCAAACAAAAACAAGCCCATTTTAGTTGTTGTGCCTGAATCGATGCGTGAGTTCTACACCGTATATTCTGACCGAAAACCAGTTACACCACGCGTACAAGTTGCAAGTGCGCTCAATCCGCTACCTGGCGGCGTTACTATCGTTCACCACGATAGCCAAGTCACTCGACCTGGGGTGCCGAGCCAGATTTTGGTAAGCCGCGTCACGAACAATGCCGATCGATTCTACCTCTACAAATAGCTACGCAATAATGCTATACTAAGAGAAGTTTAAAGAGAGGAAACCCATGGCACTAGACCAAATGCGAATGCTGAACGACCTACGAAAGGCACAGGCAAAACTAAAGAAGCAAATTATTGAAGTAGAAGCAGGCGATGGCGCCGTTATTGTGCGTATCACTGGTGAACTAAAAGTTGATGATATCAAACTAAACCCAGACCTCATAGATTTTGATGACATGGAAGAACTAGAGCACTGGATCAAAATTGCGATTCGCGATGGCATGACGAAAGCACAAGAAATTGCTGCTGAAACCATGAAACCACTGATGGGTGGCCTTAACCTACCAGGAATGTAGACTGCAAAGGACAGTCCTTTGCATTTGTTATGGCAAGTAAATTACTACCAGTCGCACTGGAAAATTTGATCGATGAACTCGGCCGCTTGCCTGGTGTGGGTGTACGTACTGCTGAACGCTACGCATACTATCTATTAAAGTCGAGTGCTACCAATGCAAGTAAGCTCGCAGCAAGTGTCGATGCGCTCCATGCAGGGGTAAAGCAGTGCCCAGTTACATTCGCACTTATCGATGCCGATCAGGAGGTATCAGCACTCTATGCCGATGCTTCTCGCGACAAGTCGCTCGTTGCAGTAGTCGAAGAACCACTCGATATTGTCGCGTTGGAGCGTACTGGGAATTTCAACGGCACCTACCATGTACTTGGTGGGGCAATTTCTCCTATCGACGGAGTAGGGCCAGAACAACTACACATCCCCGAACTTATCGAGCGCATTAAAAACGATACTGTAACAGAACTTATTATTGCCACCAATGCCAGTGTTGAAGGTGAATCGACAGCGTTATTTTTGCAAAAATATCTGCAGGACGCTGGTGTAGAGGTAGAAATGTCGCGGCTGGCCAGAGGTATACCCGTTGGCGTCGATCTCGAATATGCCGACCAGATCACGCTGTCTCATGCTCTAGACGGTCGCCGAAAACTGTAGTATAGTGTGCTTGTTCGCTTCACAACCAAATGGAGGTGAGTAGAGTGGCAGATACCACCGAGCTTTGCAACTGCGGCACTGAACGCGATACGTCCCAACCTGTTTGTCAGGGGTGCGGCAAAGCGCATCCTCAACCAGGTACACCACGACCGTAAGGAGAAGTCATGGATTGGCTACAAACACTCATGGCAGACTGGTGGTTCATTGCCATCATTATCGTTCTGCTCGCTGTGATCTATGAGAACAACCGTATGCGCCCGCGCTGAGATCGAGCACTTTGCCGGCTCTCTCAGGGCGGGCATTGTGCATTCTTGGGTTAATTTGCTATACTATAAGTACCCTACATTAGGAGTGCACATGCACCATCCTCCACCTCCGTGTCCTAATTGCCAAGTAGCTCTTGCCTTGTGCGACACGCATAACAAGTGGGTCTGCGAGTTCTGTGAGATTAGACAAACTCACAATGAGCCTGCGCCCTTAAGTTGAGCGATAGCAACTGTCAGCTCCTTAGGGCGCAGGCAGTTTGCTTATTGGATTCCTATTGCAGCACTAGTCCGTACCCACCGTCGTGGATTGCTATTTCTAACCCAACGCCAGCACGAAATAACTCAATAGTTCGCGCTCGTGTGCGCTCGCAACCTTTGCCATATGCCGTACTGTCGCTTCCCACCGTAACACTACGAGCGTCCTCCGCTATCACAAAGCCTCCGGCGTCGGTAACCCACTCTCCCTTTGCAGCATCAGCTGGTCCATACCCATCAGCGAGCGCGTCTGCATACTGCTTGTTCCATCCTTCACAGCGCTTTAAAGCTGCCCGAAGAATAGTTACATGCGTGACGAAGGGGGCCACCACAATAATCTCACCCGCAACAACAAATTTGCCTACCCGCAGAGGCCGCCTACTATGTTCAGTTTCTACCCCGTAGGTTTGAGCATACCTTTGAAAGTATTCAGCAGTAGGATGCGCAAGCACCTTTGCTACATCTTTAAGGTCAGGCTCAAAGAGGTCAAGCTGTAGCTGGTTCGCTGTCTTCATCATACAATCTTATCAAAACTCTCACTTCGCCTTTCAGAACATCAAAAGGCTTTCTTTCTGAGAATGTTCGCAAGGCTGGATTACAGGTGTCAATGCCGCGTAAAATTGTTGTAAATACAGCCGCTGCCAATTTAGGACGGAGTGCACTTGGAAACGCTTCGTTTCGCTGTGTTGAACCAAAGGCATCGTGAATAGCGGCTATAATATTTGCTTTATCATCTGCTGACACACCACTTCGATGCACTACAGCCATGCAGGCATCGATAACTTCTTGCTGTGTTACTGTTTCCATATATTATACTATTATATCACTTTATATACTCTTTTGTCAACTTTACCAATCTGTTACAATAGGTATAATGTACAACGACGCTCAACAACATATCAACGACTCAAGTCGTATTGTTATTATTCAGGCCGAAAATCCTGATGGTGACAGCCTAGGAAGCGCTTTGGCGCTTGAAGAAATTTTGGGCGATTTAGGTAAAGAAGTTTCATTGTACTGCCCAGTGGAAATCCCAAAATATTTGCGCTACGTACAAGGCTGGGACAGGGTAGAGAATGATTTTACTACCAACGCTGATCTCGCGATTATTGTCGACACGAGTGCTGACGTACTACTTTCTAAAGTTCTGGAAACGCCGGGCGTGCGGCATTTTTTGGAATCACACCCAGTATTGGTTATTGATCACCATGTAACGGCCACAAATACCCTTAGCTTCCCCCACACATTGCTTTCTGAGGAAGCTATTTCAACCAGCGAAGTTATCTATGGCCTCGCGCAGGATGCTGGCTGGACTATCAATCAGCAGGCAGCCGAGAATTTACTGTTGGCACAAATGGCTGACAGCCTAGGGCTGAGCACGCAGGGTGTCACTCCCAAAAGTTATCGCATTGCAGCAGAGTTGACTGAGCTTGGAGCTCACGTCAGCACTATAGAAGAACGTCGTCGCGAGTTTATGAAAAAAGCCCCCGAAATTTTAGAATATAAGGGCAAGCTGCTACAACGTATCGAATACTTTTTGGATGGCAAACTTGCACTCGTGCACATACCATTTGACGAGATCCAAGAGTACAGCGATAAGTATAATCCGAGCGTGCTTGTGCTTGATGAAATGCGCCTGGTCGATGACGTGCAAGTCGCCGTCGCTATCAAAACATACCCAGACGGCAAGCTAACAGGCAAGCTTCGCAGTAACCTAGCAGTTAGCGACCAAATTGCCGGCTATTTTGGTGGTGGTGGCCACCCCTACGCAGCCGGCTTCCGGGTGTACGAAGACTACGATAAAATTATTCACGAACTTGTCGCTACCGCGCAGAAAGTCCTCAATGAAGCTGCATAACACTCTCACCGGAACTATTGATGAGCTAACAACTCTGGAGCCAGGCAAGGTAAAAATCTATACCTGCGGCCTTACGGTGTATAGTCAGCCGCAAATAGGTAACTGGACAGGGTACATTTACTGGGATGTTTTGGTGCGCGCGTTAAAAGCCGAGGGCTACGAGGTAGAGCGGACTCAAAACATTACAGACGTTGGCCACTTAGTAAGTGATGATGATAGTGGCGAAGATAAAATGGAGAAAGGTGCGCGTGCCGAAGGCCTGACTGCATGGGATGTAGCCAAAAAATATACGACCATAGCAGACCACGAAGCATACGAGTTGCTTGGCCTCATTCGTCCAGATCACCTTGTAGCTGCGACAAGCTGCATAGATAAACAAATCGAATTTGCCAAAACGCTTGATGAAAAGGGGTATTTATACCGCACTGGTGATGGTATGTATTTCGATACTAGCAAGCTAGATGATTATGGCAGGCTTGCCAAGCTCGATATTGAGGGCCTCGATGCAGGCGCTCGCGTAGAAATGGCCGGTAAGAAAAATCCGACTGATTTTGCTGTGTGGAAATTTTCGCCGCACGATCAGGAGCGTGATATGGAATGGGAAAGTCCGTGGGGCGTAGGCTTTCCGGGCTGGCATCTAGAATGTAGTGTCATTGCGCGCGAAACTTTGGGTGATCAAATAGATATTCACACCGGTGGCATCGATCACATACCCGTGCACCATACCAATGAAATAGCTCAAACCGAAACAGTAACTGGTGTGCTATTTAGTGCATTTTGGCTCCACAACAATTTTCTTAAAATTGACGGCAAAAAAATTAGTAAATCGCTTGGCAATATCTACACACTTCAAGATATTTTAGACCGTGGCTTTAGCATGGATGATTTCAAGCTTATGACGCTGAGCAAGCACTATCGAACAGAAGGTAATTTTACCTGGGACATTTTAGAAGCATCACACAACCGCCTACAGCACTGGCGTGAAGTTGCAGTACTACGCTGGCAGCTCGATAACTCGTTTGAACAAACTCAGCCTGGCAGTACGCAACGTGCGCTTGAAATGGTTGCATCATTTAGGCAACAATTATTAGACGATGTGGCAAACGACCTGGACACGCCACTTGCGCTGACACACGTAGATGCAGCCATTAGTAGCATTCAGGCACAGCCAATCGAGCGCATTCACCCTACAACACTTGACGCGCTGTTTGCAACTATCGATGACCTGCTCGGCTTACGCATTCTCGCTTCAACAAACGATATAGACGGCACAGTACGCGACATTATCACCGAGCGGCAAGCTGCTCGTGATCAAAAAGACTGGGCAAAGAGTGACGAATTACGCGACCAACTAGCCGAGCAGGGCATTGGTGTGCGCGACACTGCGACTGGTAGTTTCTGGTACTACCTATAATTAGTCATTACGCTTTTTTCGTTTTCTTCACTAGACGATCTAGCGGCTTTTCGTCACGGCTGCGTTCTGCACGGGCATGTTTCAGGTATTCTTCTAGAAGTATACTCACACAGCCGGTAATTGGTATCGAAATAAGACCACCTATCAGCCCAAACATATAGAGGCCGATAGTTAGACCGACCAAGATCGCAAGCGGCGAAAGATTAAGGTGCTTTGACTGTATCGTTGGTGAAATGAAGTTGTTTTCTATTTGCTGATACACGATGAAGTAAATGGCATAGGCGATGGCAGCTGGTGCTGAGTTGAATAGTAGCAGTAACGCAGCCAGCGCGCCACCAATAGTAGAACCAAACATGGGAATGAGCGACAGAATAAATGTAAGTGCCGCAACCGGAATAGCCAGGTTTACTGGTACAGGGAAGAACAAGCTAAGAATAAATACCGCAATGCCGGCAAATGTCGCTCCAATGGCCGACACGGTAAGCTGGCCAACGATGAAGTTAGAAACGACACGATGCATACGCTGCACAATTGTACGGTGATAGTCCATGCGGTTTTCATCTTCGTAAAGCGCCCAAATACGACGCATCCACTCAGGGCCTTCGACAAGCATAAGGAAGGTAAGCACAAGAACCAAAAAGGTTGCTGCGATGGCTGAGAATACCGAACCTAATCCTGACAGTACGTTGGATCCAACATTTGATGCCCAGCGCGACGCATTGGTTTTAAGATTTTCCAGGCTTTGGTCTACTTGGTCCTGCAAATTATATTCGTGTATAAAACGATTTATCACATCAGATCGATCGCGCATATTTTGCACGAGTGACGGTACGGTTTCAGCAAATTTTGCCGTTTGCTGTATGACTGGTGGGACAGCAAGGAATATAAACGTGCCTAAAAACGCCACAATCAGCACAAATGCAATCGCTGTACTACCAACGCGACTCTTGCCCGGCAAATAGGTGGCCAGCCTGCTAACTGGCCCATTTAAGGCCAGCGCCAAAAATAGCGCAGTTCCAAGCAATATCAAACCAGTGCGCGCGCTGTAAATAGCCAGCACCATCAAAGCAAGCCCGGCAATCACCAGCCAAAATCGTATAAAAGTCTCCGTCTCTATTTGTATTTTCACCTTCATACAGTGATTATAGCACCTTTGTGCGCTATACTTAGTGTATGGCAACATTTTCTTTCGATATTGTAAGTGACTACGACAAAGCCGAAATGAACAACGTGTTCGGGCAGACCGAACGTGAAATTGCAACTCGGTATGACTTCAGAGGTACGCCAGCTACTATAGAATGGATTAATGATAAAACAGGCTTCAAGATTATAGGTGAAAACGAATGGCAGATCGATGCCATTCTTGATATCGTTCGCAAAAAACTCGCGTCGCGCGGGGTCAGCAGTGCAGTGCTCAATTTGTCACACGAACCGATAACAAGTAACCTAAATGCGACGAAAGAAGTACCGTTCAAAAAAGGCCTATCACAAGATAATGCCAAAGCTATAGCCAAACTTGTGCGCGAAACATCACCAAAAACGAAGCCACAAATTCAGGGCGACACGGTACGCGTTACCGGTAGCAGTAAAGACGACCTGCAAGCTGCTATGCAAGCGGTGAAAAACGGCGACTTTGATATGCCGTTACAGTTCATCAACTTCCGCTAAAATCATATACATGATATAGTATTTATATGCAATCAATTGGGTGTGTAAAGCCAGCTACCGAAATACTGGGCGACAAATGGACGCCAGAATTACTTCGTCATTTTTTAGCAAGCGACAAAGTACGGTTTTGCCAACTGCAAGATAGTTGCGGCGGTATTAACCCTCGCACACTATCGGCTCGATTGGCGCACTTAGAAAAATTCGGTATTATTACCCGAGTTCCCACTGATACGACGCGTTGTGAATACACGATTACTCAAAAGGGAAAGGATCTTTTGCCGGTTCTTCACAGCATGCGTGCATGGTCGGAAAAGTACGCTTTGTAAGCGATTTCTCAGTAAAGTAAAGGAGAATAGAGGTATGAGAATACTAGTTATCGAGGACGAACACAAAATAGCACGCGCGTTAAAACGCGCACTGGAACAAGAAAGTTACGCGGTAGATGTAAGTTACGACGGTGACGACGGCTATGCCATGGCCACTACCGAACCGTACGACGCAGTTATTGTAGATCACATGTTGCCTGGCGCCTATAGTGGCCTTGACATCATCCGTGAGATGCGCGAACAAAAAATACATACGCCGGTGCTTATGTTGACAGCTCTTGGTCGCACCGATGATAAAACGACCGGGCTTGACAGCGGCGCCGACGATTACATGGTAAAGCCATTTGCTATTGAGGAACTACTGGCTCGCGTACGCGCACTGCTTCGTCGTCCTGCCGAACAGCAGCCCAGCGTGCTGTCTGTTGGGAACCTCAAGCTCGATACGGTAAATTACATGGTGAGTCATGGTCGCACGCCCGTGCAGCTTACAACACGTGAGTTTGGTCTGCTGGAATATTTCATGCGGAATCAAAATCGAGTTCTTACCAAAGAAACCATTATTGCTCACGTGTGGGACTATGATGCTGACGTGTTGCCAAACACAGTCGAAGTGTACGTCAAGTACCTACGTGCCAAAATCGATAAACCTTTTGGTACCGATTATCTCAAAACAGTTCGCGGATTTGGCTATAAACTGAGCAAGTAGATGAAGCAGATGTTCGAATCGGCTACGCTAAAAATGACCGCGTGGTATTTGCTGATTCTAATGACAATTTGCTTGATTTTTAGCGTGCTTATATACCAAGTTTCTACCCATGAGTTAGATGACAGGCTGAACAGCTTTCAGCTGCGTATCGAACGCAGACTGCCGCCAGAGCAAGACGCATCGTCTATAGGTGAGGTGCGTAATCACCAGGCAACTGAGGCTAAGGCCACACTTTTTGTTGCACTCCTGTACACCAATTTGGTCATTCTAGGCCTTGGCGGAGTAGCCAGTTACTTTTTGGCGCGGTGGACACTAACGCCAATCGAGGAAAGTCACGAAGCAGAAGCTCGCTTTACCAGCAATGCTAGCCATGAACTGCGGACACCACTCGCTGTTATGAAAAGCGAGCTCGAGGTAGCCCTCCGTGATCGTTCACTTAGTAAGCCAGAAATGCGAGAAATTTTGGAAAGTAACCTCGAAGAAGTTAATCGACTTACCGCGCTTTCGCATATGCTACTCAAGCTATCACGTAACCAGCTAGCGCCAACCGATTTTAGCAAAGCAGATTTAGCACCCATTATACGAAAAGTGATCAAGCAGTATGGCAAAGAGGATCGTGAGTTTTCAATCGATATGGCCAAAAGCCTAGCCCTTGATCACGCTAACGAAAGTAGCCTAACTGAACTATTCATGATAGTCGTAGAAAATGCTTGCAAGTACAGTCCGCCTGGCTCTTTGGTGGCTATTGCGTCGCATGAACGAAACGGCCGTGTTGTGACGACAGTTAGTAATACAGGCGAAGGCATTGCAGCGAGTGATTTGCCACATATTTTCGAGCGTTTTTATCGCGGTGACAAATCTCATACCAGTGCCGGTGGGCAGCAGGGCTACGGGCTAGGGCTTTCACTCGCTAAACAAATTGTCGGTCTGCATAAAGGCACTATCACAATCGCTAGCGCACCAAAAAGTGAGACAATAGTCACAATTTCACTACCAAAGTCGGCAAAAGCAGCGTAGTTTTCAGAATTCTCTCAGCGCAAGCTGGCATACTTATGACAGTGCAGATTACTGCGCACTATAAAGCAACATAACACTGGAGGAACTTCTATGAGTACCACCAAAACACCACTCTATATTAGTAAAAAAGGCTTTAAGGAAATTAAAAAATCCATTGCCAAACTAGAACGTGACAGGCAAGTATTAGCCAATGAACTGCGAGAACTAAACAAAACCGAAACTGATGACAGCCAGTTCCAGCGCTCAGAAAAGCTCGCCGCCATGGAGGCTATTGATAACGAGCTATTCGAAAAACACGAACTACTCCTGCGCGTTAAACCTTTCCCGCGCAAACGCGATGCACTACGAGTAGCTATTGGATCGGTAGTAGAACTCATCGATACACAAGGACGTGTCATGCGCTATACATTAGTAGAAAGCTTTGAGGCCAACCCAAGTGAAGGTCGTATTTCTATCATGAGCCCACTTGGTCAAACGCTGATAGGTAAAACGATTAAAGACACTATTGAGTGGGGAAGCGGTATTAAACGTTACTCACTGCAGCTGGTGCGTATCAATTAGCCTCGTTGGCGTAATAATATAATCGAGTCGGACATCATGTGGTTCCGGCTCGATTTTTTGTAGCTCACATTCATCGTAGGCTAACCCAACTTTTAGTGCATTCGGGTGCATAGCCAGAAATTTGTCGTACCACCCGCCACCCATGCCAATGCGGTTACCGTGCGTGTCAAACCCAAGTACCGGCACAATTATCACATCAAGAGTATCCTCGTACATAGCCGCATCCGTTTTGGTATCTGGCTGAACAACAAATGCGTCGAGCTCATATTTAAGCCACTCCACAATATGGGTTGTTGCACGCTCGTTTAAATGCATCTGTGAACGATACACGTGTACCTTTGGTGCTCTTGTGTACTTGAAGCACCTCGACAGCAGCTCAACATCCCGATTACGTACACTACGTACATTTACACGAAGTACACGTAAGTCATGTCGAATCTTGTCCTTACTCATACACTAACTATACCAGCGCTACATCGAGAGTAGCATAGTTACCGTAACTCATTTGTAGCTATTAAGTGTCTTAGCTTCTCCTGGCGCTCACCGAACGACAAACTCGAAAGATACTCGAATGTTTTCGTGTCACCATGCTCAAGTATACTCAGCCATTCTTTATGCGCATCTTTGCCATACAGCTCTAAAAATACATCACTTTCAAAAAGAGAAAGACGCCTATGCTCGTCATCTGAGCGCTCATCATCATTCTAGTGAAGTGCACTGAGCATGTTTTCGCTCAACAACCTGTGTCCCAGTTCGTGAATCAACGCAAATCGTTTTGTCGTCAATGTACGATTTTGAGTATTCAGTCTCATGGGCTTACGTGATGTACCAGACATGCTGACGCCATCATAGACTTTTACTTTTATTATTTTCTGCTGAAATGTTAACCCGGTATAGTTTTTAAACGCTTGTTTAATTCTATCTGAATCTTCGTTCCATATCTTTTCATATGCGGCAGTCGGCAGCGTAAAGTGTACGTCGAAACGATCCTCAGGATAAATAAACTCGAGCTTCATTACTGCTCACTATCTTCGCCCGACACAGGTACGCCGATTGGTCCATCAAACTTTGAGCTGTTTATATGCATCTTTTGGTCTTCTGGTACAAGATCTATTGCTCGAAGAAATTTTTTGGCTGCAATTTTAGTTTGTTCAATCTCTTCTTCAGTTGGTACCTTCTCGCCACTGCGCCTCCGTAACTCTCTAGTCACTTTTTGCATTAATTCTTCGATTGGGGCCGTATCATCACCCGTGCGTATTGCAGCCTGCTTGGCCTGGTTTAAGGATTGCAACTCTTGATTCAATTCCTCTATAGAGTAGCTAGGCAATTGCGCACTATCGTTTTGACTTTTCATCGTATTTTCTCCAACTTTATGTTCGATTAGTACAACTGATTATACCATTGGTTGCGTACAGGCTTTGCCAGAGAGTACCTAAAATTAGTTTTACTGCAAACCGTCCTGACTGGCCGCAAAACTGAACCATATTAAGATTTATTCATCTGGGGTGGAGGGATATCGCTACGCTCCTCCGCTTGCTTGAAAAATGAACAAGTTCATTCTTCTGCTCTGTGCTTCGCCGAACCACCCGAATGTTTTGCAAGCGCAAAACTCATTCGGGGGTTCAAACCCAATTAGCCAAGTAAATAGCCCATCACGAGGACGGGCTATTTACTTGGCTGGGGTGGAGGGATTCGAACCCCCGAATGCATGGACCAAAACCATGTGCCTTACCACTTGGCGACACCCCAATAATTATGAATGAAATGTACATTGAGGTAGCCTGTAGGTAGGTTTTGGTCGCATGGACTAGTTCTATCTACTCGCGCGTTGCGCTCGGACAGGCCATGTGCCTTACCACTAGCTACTACCACAATTGCTTAATAATTCTAGCATAGCATTCAGCATATGTCACCCCTATAGCAAGCCCCACGTCCTAGCAACATACACCCCTTATACTATGCTATCACCATTCTAATCACCCTACCTAAACTGGTAGTATAATAAGGTGTACTACATAACATAACGAACGGCAGGTATCATGAAAAAAGTATTTATTACACGAAAACTATTGCCCGAACTCGTAAAAGCACTCGAAGAAAACTACGTAGTAGATATGTGGGAGGAATCTGAAAGGGCAATTCCTAGAGATGAGTTACTTAGGCGCGTACAAGGCGTTCATGGTATTATTTGCATGCTTACCGATGCAATTGACCAAGAAGTATTAGATGCTGCCGGAAGCCAACTTGAAGCTGTTAGTACAATGTCGGTCGGGTTCGACCATGTCTCTACAAGTCTGCTGAAAGAACGTGGGATTAAACTTGGCTACACACCAAACGTGCTTACCGATTCGGTTGCAGATACGGCTATAGCACTAATGCTTACTGCTTCTCGTCGGCTGCCAGAAGCAATCGATGCTGCCAAAGGTGGGGCTTGGGGCACTTGGGCACCCTACTGGCTAACCGGACACGATCTCAGCCGGGCTACCGTAGGAATCGTTGGTCTTGGTGCCATTGGCGCTGAAGTTGCAAAACGACTATCTGGCTTTGGGTGCAAAATTCTCTACTCAAACAGAACACGCAAAGAAGAGCTCGAGAAAGTGCTGGAAGTAGAATACGTTTCGCAAGACGAACTGTTAGCGCGGAGCGATTTTGTGAGTGTTCATAGCGCTCTTACACTCGAGACACAACACACGTGCAACCAAGCATTTTTTGCAAAGATGAAACAAACTGCAGTATTTATAAATACCAGCCGCGGCGGTCTTGTCGACCAAGAAGCCCTCTATAACGCGCTCAAATCGAAGACCATTTATGCAGCCGGGCTCGATGTCACTACACCCGAACCACTACCGACAGACAACCCGCTATTTAACCTAACTAACTGTGTTATTTTGCCGCACATTGGCAGCGCTAGCATACGTACGCGCTACGAGATGACTCGCTTGGCGGTAGCGAACCTTCACGCGGCGCTTTTGGGTGAACCTATGGAATACGAAGTGGCACTTTAGATGCGTTCGCACACCCATGCTCAACATTTTCTCCGCTCTCCGCGCCTTGTGGCAGAACTTGTTGGTCATAGCAATATTCGTAAAAACGACACGGTATACGATCTGGGGGCGGGCAGTGGTGTGATTACCAGCGTTTTGGCTCGGCGTTGCAAACAAGTGATTGCTGTTGAAATCGAACCAAATGCGCTACGTTTGCTACGAAAAAACGTTAGCGGGCTTACAAATGTTTCAATCCTCGAATGCAACATGTTGCAGCTTATTCCGATCGAAAACCA
Organism: uncultured Candidatus Saccharibacteria bacterium; assembly: GCA_964537815.1. GTDB lineage: Bacteria > Patescibacteriota > Saccharimonadia > Saccharimonadales > Saccharimonadaceae > UBA1020. The sequence goes on from CAZIDJ010000005.1 coordinate 18,274, forward strand.
CTACAAAATTTTTGCAAACATCCCGTTTAGTCTTAGCAGCGAAGTAGTTCGCAGCTTTGTGTTTGCAGCACATTCACCAAAAGCAATGTATCTCATAGTCCAAAAACAATTTGCGCGCAAACTTGTTCCGGGCAACGATCACTTTACCAGCGAATTAGCAGCCGAAATTGGGCCCCTGTACACGGCGCGTATTCGCAAGCCTCTTAAAAGAACCGACTTCACACCCCCACCTGGCGTAGACACCGTATTGCTAGAACTAAAGCGGCGAGAAATTCCGCTGGTTCAAAACAAAGATATCGCACTATACCGACAATGGGTGGCAGAGTGCTTCAATAACATATCGTACTTTCGCAAGCAGCCATTAGCTGCTGCTAACATATCGCCCGAACGCACACCTTCGCAATTAACGCTTGAACAATGGCTGCAACTATGGGAGCATAAAAAGAACCATGAAGCACGAACACCATAACAAATTGTGGCTTTTGTACTGGGCGTACGTAGGTGTGAGTGTGCTGAATATTGGCCTGGCCATGCTGACAACAAAAGACACACGCTGGATGCAGTGGCATCTTAGTAGGCTAGGTGAGGGCATAGAACTACCTGCCGCTGTATTCAACTTTGGTCTTGGCGTAACAGGCGTCATTTTCTTTTTACTGTGTATCGAGATAGCCAAGCATGTTACATTACACAAAAAGACCACTTGGCGTCTGATTACAGTTGCCAGCATCGTGTTGGTGCAGCTACTAGGGCTAGCAGCATTCCCGTACGACAGGTTCCCGCGTATTCACGATTTCTTTGGATATGGTATGTTCTATGTGTGCAGTAGCTTACTTTTCTTTTCACGCTATATTACACCCTATGCCGCCAAACGCACAAAAATAGCGGGGCTTATCATCGCCATTCTGGCTGGAATACCCATGGTGCTGTACCAGTTTTTCGGTGTGGGCACACTACTCGCTATGGAACTTTACGGCACCGCCTGGATGTTTGTGTGGGTATGGTTGCTTGTGCGTGACGTACGCCAGCCGCATCATAAAGTGCTACAATAAGCATAATGACCAAGCAATCAACGATACGTAGACGCCTTCCATCCTGGAAAGTATGGAAGAATGTCGCTGCAAGCGTGTTTGTTGGTGTAGCAGAAAAGAACCTCGGCACGCTAGCCGCTGGCATGGCATTTTTTGCGACACTCTCGTTTTTTCCGCTGATCGCATCGCTGGTAGCGGTAGGAGGAATAGTCCTCGAGCCACATCAAATGAGCGACGTAGGAGCCACTTTTGCGCACTATTTGCCGCAAGATATTGCGAATTTGATAACGACTCAACTAAATAATGCCACACAACATAAAGTAGGAAATATTTTCGTAGCAATTATCAGCTTTGTGTTGGCAGTATTCAGCATATCGGGTGCAGTAAACGCTGCACAAATTGGCACCAACGTAGCTTACAACATCAAAGAGACTCGTTCAATTGTGCGTTTCAAGCTTGTAGGAATGCTCTGGACATTCGGACTTATTATTGCGCTCGCGGTTCTGTTACCAATTTTGTTCGTAAACGAAGCCTTCTTACTAAAACAAGGATTCTCAGCCGCCCTCACCAGTGCATACAGTATCGTGCGCTGGCTAGCACTTATACTGTTAGCAGTTATTGGCTTAGCGTTCTTTTATCACTATGGACCCAACCGGTCTCGCACCAAATTTCAATGGTTTAGCTGGGGCGCGATTATTGCCACTGTTTTGTGGCTGTTCGTCACTGCTGGCTTCTTTGTTTATCTCCAGTACTTTGCCAACTTTAGTAATTCGTATAGCTTGTTCGCCGGCATTATAGCGATGATGCTGTGGCTAAATCTCACCAGCTTCATTATTCTTATTGGCGCCGAAATCAATTATCAGCTCGACGAGCATGGAGCACACTAATGGTTAAAAACCCGTATTCAAAAGTGGTTATCATCTACAATCCAAACAGCACGGGCAGTAGCAAAGCCAATGCCAAAAAGCTCCAACAGGAACTGAAAGAATCGCTTTCGATACCAGTCATGCTGACACCAACATCACACGCAGGTCACGGTGAAGAAATTGCCGAAAAGCTCGCTCGCAGCAATCAGCGCATCGTGCTTGTTTCATCGAGCGGCGATGGCGGCTATAACGAAGTAATTAACGGTGTACTAAATGTACCCAATAGCAAACTTGTAACGCACGTGTTACCAAGTGGTAATGCAAATGATCATCATCATGCTACTACAAAAGGTAGCTCGGCCGAACGTATAGCCGGTGTTCACGAAACAGCGATTGATGTCATAAAAGTGAGCGGCACGAAAGATGGAAAGCCATGGCAGCGCTACGCTCATTCATACGTTGGCATTGGGCTAACAGCGTATGTAGGCAAGCGGCTCACCGAAGCCACGCTCAACCCGCTCAATGAAAAACTTATTGTATTAAAATACGTCGCGCTTTTCCGTCACGTCACTATACGTATACAGGGCAAAAAACGTCGCTATACTAGCCTCGTTTTCGGATCAGTGGATCGAATGTCCAAAGTACTAAAGCTGCGCGGCACTAAGTCGCTCGGCGATGGAAAAATGGAGGTGTACGAAATTCGCGAACGAAACACCTTGCAAACATTTCTTACACTTATTGGTGGGTCTACGGCAGGCTTTTCACCGTCTATGCGCACCGATTTATTCTCTTTTCGCACCGTTCGTGCTACTGAAATTCAGCTTGATGGTGAGGTATTTAAACTCGATGCAGATACAGACGTTACAGTAACCTGCCACAAACAAGCGCTCAAAATTATTCGCTAAGTACGCTATACTAAGCTAATGGTAAAACACATGCTTCACAAAGATCACCCAGTGCGTATTTTTATTATTACTGGAACATTGACCATAGTAAGTGCGCTACTTGTGTGGCACTACATGGGGCTTGGGGCGCTTTTTATTTGTATTGTGCTAATGCTGGTAGAGATTACATTTAGCTTCGATAACGCGATCATCAATGCACGTATTTTATCTACCATGAGCAAATTTTGGCAACTGATGTTCTTGACTGTCGGTATGCTCATCGCAGTATTTGGTGTGCGATTTGTGTTTCCAGTTTTACTTGTCATGGTCACGACCCAACTTGGCTGGAATGAAGTAATCTCACTTGCATTCAACAACCCGGAACGATACGCAGAGATCCTAAAGCACGCCCACCCATACATTGCATCGTTTGGTGGCATGTTCCTCGTTATGCTTAGTTTGGCATTTTTCTTTGATGCCTCACGCAAAGTATTGTGGATTGATGTTGTTGAACGACCGCTGCGCAGGCTAGGCAAGTGGTGGATTTACACGCCTATCGCTGTTACCATTTTGTTGTTTGTGGCATACCTGCCCGGCAACCATCACAGCCAAGAAACCTTGCTCGCTGGAGGCATAGGAATTGGTTTATCATTGTTTCTTCACGCACTTACCGAACTATTTACTCGTCGCCAAGAAGCTGCCAAAGCTCATGCCGCTAAACGTTCGCTTCTCTCAGCAGGATTTATCTCGTTTATCTACCTACAGGTGCTCGATAGCAGCTTTAGTTTAGACGGAGTAGTGGGCGCGTTCGCTGTTACCACTGATGTTGTTTTAATCATGACGGGGCTAGGCGTTGGTGCGTTATGGGTGCGCAGTCTTACTCTACTGATGGTACGTCGCCGTACGCTCGATGCTTACCGCTACCTCGAACACGGTGCACACTACACAATCGCTGTCCTGGCCACCGTTCTACTGCTAGGACTATTCTTCGACATCCCCGAAGTATACGCTGGAATACTTGGAATTGCTATTGTCGGCTCATCGATTTGGAGCTCAATAAAAGCTCGGTCACCACACAAACCACACCGGACCTAGTATTTGTGAGACATTAATAGGACCGTTGAATCTTGAATCAATTGATCCAGGCCGATTATCTCCCGACAAAAATACCTCTGAATTTTTTAATGTGATTTCTAAACGTCCCACTTTTGTATCTTTAATCATACTGTCAGCCCAGCTACTTCCAGTGTCTGGCTCAAATCCTTCAGGGTGCTCCTTGTTGTATACCTTTAAAGTCCCATTCTCTATCACTATTCGCTCATTTGGAAGACCAATAACACGCTTTATTACTGTGCTGTCAATTTCTTCTTCTGAAGTATTATCAAGAATGCCGTACTGAGGAAATGCTACGACAACTTCTCCGCGCTTAGGTATGTACTGAAGGCGATTGATGGATGCGATTGTTTTTGGAATTCGATTAACAACTACGTGCTGCCCATCCTTATAGGTATTTGTCATACTTTTACCCTCAATAGTAGTGAGGAGTACTAAAAATTGAGTACTGACATATATAGTTGCAATAACACCGACAAGAAACGCCGCCGCTTTCGCACCTATACTTGCTATACGCTTTATTTTCATATACATGTTAACGCGCGCAACACGTGCGGGTGTAAGTGGGGGCTGCGTCTTTAGACCATGATGGAGTAACCAGGCGGTGCGTTTTCGGTACAGCGATACGATAACAAACACAACTGTGTATGCTAACAGAAAAGTCACTAGCCAAATCAATGCTGTTAAAATACCATCATTACGCTGTTGTATGCGAAAAATAAATTTTCCGAAATCATCTCCCAGCGTATCAGGTGATGTTTCATTAAAAACAATTTGTTGATGCGATGCATATTCTGCAACACGGGTTAGCTGCTGGCGTGGCAGCTGCACGTACCGCAAATCAAACGGTTCCAGCGTGGATTTTGTGTACACCAAATCATTACTTGCATAGTAACGAACTGAGCGTAGCGTATCGCTAGCAGGATCTACAACGCGCACGGCAAACATAGCATTACGATTTGGTGCCGCTCCAGCAGGACGAACGTACCCACTCTGACCATTAACTGTTACAAAGCATTCGACTGTTGGTTCGCATATGGGCTGATCTTTTGGTATGAGCATGTATGATGGCCGATTGGCATCGAGTCGAAGGGCATTCTTGGTTTGTAGCTGCAATAATAACTCTGAGCTATCAGATGGACTTTTTACTACTCCCATAAAGGTCCAGCTTGTTGAGCTAGCTAGACCTTGTCCAATCGTCTGGCAGTAATTGCCAGAGTCATTGTAACGAGCGTACCCATTAACCAAGCCTTCGTCTGTTTTTTCACCAACCCGTACATACACGTTGTATTCACCGCTAGGAACTTTCAGCGCAGCTGTGTATGACGTAAGCGACGAACTTCCACACCCAATCTCTAGTACGAGATCTTCGTAGTCAGCATGTGCTTTTGGAGGTAAAACGAAAAGAGTGCTTACTGCAGCTATACCGAAGATGAGTTTAATGGTCTTCATTTCCAATACTATACTACGGAACTAGTTTGACTCACAATGTACTTGTGCTTTTTCTCAGAAAACTGTATACTTTAGGCAACAGGTTACGTAAATGGGGGAGACATGGAAGAACATTCCACGACACAACAACAGCCCGTTGCTATTGGTGGTGGCAAACGCGAGCTTACAAAAAAACAAAAAATCGCGACTGGTCTTGCGGCATTCATTGCCCTAGTTGGCATTGGGATTGGCGGGTATTTTGGCTGGCAAAATATTATATCTAATGCCGAAGGCGAAACAGACCTAGGTACAGATGTGGTAATGGCAACATCGCCAACACCATACATCAAAGTTTCTCAGGAATCTCACCAATCTGTATGTATTAAATTACCCGAGTCCGAGGCCACAACCCGCGAAAATAACTACGCAGAGGGTGATACGGTTGGCATGGGTGTGACATGGCTGTATGCTTTAAAAAGCGACTATGTAATCCAGCGCGAATCTATCAAAGAACCCACCAAATGGATAACAATTGCAGATGGAGCCGATACACAATCCACGATTCGAGTTAGCGACATAGCCACAGACCAATGTGTTGCATACGACGACGGCTTTTCTACCATAAATTCGGTCCAGACCGTAACGGGCGACGCACTGTTTGACCCTGATCAAAAACTTCAATACAACACAACGTACCACTACAGGGTTGCACAAAAGCAAGGCGATACCGTAGCGAGTGTTGGAGATGTACAAACAATTATACTTGCTGGGTTGCCTGCTCTTAACGTTAAAGAGCAAAAAGCTAACTACGCAACGTTTGATCTCAATACGCCTCAGCTAGGCGCTCTGCAGTGGGTAAGTGGACAAGGTTTAAGGATCGTGCGTGCATCATCGGCCGATAAGCTGTTGGAAGGAAAGGCTAATCTTGCAAATGTTGAGCAATTGCGAGAATTCAATCTCGCCCCACTCGGTAAGCCAATTGATACTTCATACACAGCCTCGCAACCAGTTAATAGTGTATTTTACTATGCCGTGATAATCCCAACGCCAAACGGAAAGTTCTACGCAAGCGCACCCGTGGCTGTATCTACTAATGATAAGAAAGTAGACGATGCTATCACACTCACGGTGAATAAAAAATCTGTGCCAGTCAATGAGCTGGGTTCGCTTGCAGGTAATCTATCGCTAAATCCTGCATATGCATACCCGAAACAACCGCATTTAACCTACTACAGAATATGGATGAATGTTCAAGACGGCGAGGAATGTACGTTAAGTGATGGTAGTAGTAACCCGACAAAAACAGATCCTGCCAGTGCGTTTGTTACTGAACCGGCAGATCAGACACAGTATCAGCTCAATGGAGTAAACGCCTCTAACCAGGTAAATTATTCTGTTGCAAGCCCACTATTCTATTGCAACCCATATTTAGCCCATGGCGGAACAGTAGCGATCACTGCAGAATCGGTACTACAAGGCTCGCTGCAATACAATTCTGTTAGAGATTTACAGACAGTACGTCAAGAAATTACACTTGAAAAGATTAGCCCATTAATGTCTGGAAAGTATTTTACAAATAAAATATCGCGCGGCAGCAAAGCAACTGTATATGTAAGTTATCCGTTTAGCCATGCATATGCAGCACCGAAAGGTAAGCTTATTCTTAAAAACCGAAGAACCGGTAAAGTACTTGGGACGAGTGACTGTGCTATTGATTGTCCAAATGAGTCTGCTGTCTTCTCGTGGAAAGCTAAAAAACGCGGCACGTACAAGTTGGATGTTGTTTACCAGGCTGACCCAACACAGGCACTATACACCGACCAAACTATACAGTTGCCAGATTTAATTGTCCGTTAAGCAGCGTTACTGTACGCATGTTACACTATATCTTGTGATTAATAGCTCAATTACTCTTGAAAAAATAGTAGGCGGTGGCCAAGCAATAGGAACATTACCAGATGGACGCAAGGCGTTTATCTGGGGTGGACTGCCCGGCGAAACTGTCGAGATGGCTATTACCAAAAAGAAGAGTAAGCTTGTTGAAGGTGTCGTAACAAATGTCATTACACCTAGTACCGAGCGTATCACGCCAATTGACCCCGATAGCTTCCTTAGCACTAGCCCATGGCAGATGATGAACTTTGCTGCCGAGCAACGGTACAAAGCACAGCTTATAGACGAAGCTTTTGAGCTGCACAATGTGTCATTGCCCGACACAACTACGGTATACACCGATAACGAAATAACAAAGTATCGCAATAAAGTAGAATTTAGCTGGTACGGCACTACCAACGATGATGGCACAGAAAGCCTAGACCTTGCGTTTTTTAGGCGGGGCAGTAAGGGTAAAATCATCGTGAATCAATGTTCTTTGCTGCCAGAGCCTATGATGCAACTTGCCTTGCAGGTTCGTGACCTACTGCAGGATCAATCTATTTCTGCACGCCAACTGAAAACTTTGCTTATACGCTGCAACCAAGCAGGCGATTGTGTATTCCAGCTCTACGTAAAAGACCTTACTCCAGACTGGAAAACCATATTACAACATATATTTAACATTTCCGGGGCGCGGCCTTGGAAGGGCGGAGAAGTAATATATAGCGACCCAAGAAGTCCGGCGAGTAGAATAACTGAGCGACTCGCACAGGTGGGTGATATCGTTCTGCAAGATAGTATTTTGGGTACGGCCTTTCGTTATGCCACCGAGGGCTTTTTTCAGGTAAATATTCCAGTATATGAACAGGCACTTCTGGACATGAAGCACTGGATACCAGAAAACACAGCGACAATAGATATGTACAGCGGCGTAGGTACCATCGGGCTGACGATTGGCGGGCCGCAGTGTACGCTAGTGGAAATAGATGAAAATGCCGTACGCGAAATGAGGCGAAATATAACAGATATGAAAAGTACCGCCCAGGCTGTTCTGGCACCGAGCGAAAAGGCTTTGGAGCATATAACGGGCAAGGAAATTATGATTGTCGATCCGCCGCGCGCTGGTTTGCATGCCGATGTCATTGCACGACTTCTCGAAACCAGACCCTCACGAATCATCTATCTTAGCTGTAACCCAGTTACGCAAGCTCGTGATGTCGCACTTTTGCTTGAAACGTACAAGATTACCCATCACCAAGGTTACAACTTCTTTCCGCGCACACCCCATATTGAACACCTTGTTGTACTTGATGTATAGTAAGCATATGCGAAAAGCTACACGCGGGTTTACTATTGTTGAGATTGCTGTTGTTATTGCTGTAATAGCACTGTTGGCGACGATTGGAGTGGTAGTGTACACAACGATACAGAATGACAGCAAAAAGAGTCAGGCAGAGGGCATAGTCAATGTGATGCGATCAGCTCTCGAGCGATACTACGACAAAAACGGCGAGTACCCCTCTGCCAATACGCTTGCGAGCGGTGGTGATGGGCGTAACCTCTCGAATGCGCAGTATCAAACCATTGCCCAAACACTCGACGTACCAGCGAACGTGCTCGTACAGTCAAATTTCAAATTTGTTCCTTGTTCTGTCAGCGGATCAGCCTGTACGCCTGCTACCGCCGATACAAAATCTGTATTTTACTTCACCCGTACTGCAGCAGATGTTAGCGGCAATGCAACGCGCGTATTCACCTCACCTAGCTCTGGATGTACCTACACACTACCCGCCGACAGCTTCATATCTACCTATGTGCTCGCGTTTTCTAACCCCGCCGATTCCGCCTCGGGAACGAAATGGAAAGTATACACAAGCAACCAAGGCCAAATAACTATTGGCGCCTTTTGTCCAGTTAGCTAGTCTTTATTCTTCGATACGCAAACTTTGCACCCAACCGCCAGCCACTTTTGCTATCAGCATCGTATTGATACAGTTCACCGTTTTTTATTTCGCGCACCTGCACTAATGCGGGGCTGTAGGGAGCAAGGGTGCGATAATAGCGAATATCATCAGCGTCTGGATTACTTCGCCCTGGAAAGACAGCGCGAAACTTTTCTTTTCCTATGTCATCAAAATATGAAGGCTGGCCTTTTGGCGGCAAAAACAGCTCCGGCTCGCAGCCCATACGAGTAACAATTTTCCGTACATCAGAAAGAACCATACGCGACTGACCGCTTATGTACACATACAGCTGCTTCTTTTTTGTTAAGAAAACCGTTGCAGTAGCAGCACGCGAAACAGGCACATTGCGAAGTACCACGTGGTTTATTTCAAGCACCAGGCCAAACTTGCTCTTAGCTATTTGTTCCAGCGCCAAATCGTCGTAGATTTCGCTTTCCATGGCTATAGTATATCACTTTGCGCCCCTAGGAAGGTATAATAGAGAGAGTGACTGAATTTAAAAGCCGGTATAAAAACCTGAATACTGCTCAAAAAGAAGCAGTAGATACTATTGACGGCCCATTGATGGTAGTGGCTGGGCCAGGAACTGGTAAAACCGAACTACTAAGTATGCGTGTTGCCGCTATACTGCAGCGCACAGATACACTCCCCGAGAATATTCTGTGCCTTACGTTTACCGAAAGTGGCGCTACAGCTATGCGCGAGCGTTTGGTAAGTATTATTGGTGCCGATGCGTACAAAGTAGCCATTCATACCTTCCATAGTTTTGGCAGCGAAATTATCAATTTGTATCGTCAGTTTTTTTACAGCGGAGCTGATTTTAGGCCAGCTGATGATCTTTCAAGCTACGAAATTCTGCGAGATATTTTAGATGAACTGCCGTTTGACAACCCGCTTAGTAGCAAGATGAATGGTGAATACACCTATTTATCTGACATTCTGCGATCGATTTCCGAGCTGAAAAAAAGCGGTTTAACAAGTGATGAGTTGCTACGCGTACTCGACTCAAACGACGAGGTGCTTAACCGTTTCGAAAATTCACTCGCAACGATATTTTCACAGCGTGTCAGTAAGCAAACCATCGCGCAGCTTCAGCCCCTCTCGCTAGACATTGCACAGTACCAACATGTCAGCCTGCCACCTGGCATCACGCCACTTGCCAATACAATGGCGCTTAGTTTAGCGCATACAATAGACGAGGCTACGAACACTAATAGCACTAAGCCCATTACTGCATGGAAAAATAAATGGATGCAAAAAGACGAGCAAGGCACACTCATTTTCAAGGATCGTGGTCGTCACGAAAAGCTGCGTGCGCTAAGCTACGTCTATTTTCAGTATCTTGACCGTATGCAAGAAGCCAGCCTGTATGATTTTGATGACATGGTGCTGCGTGTCGTGCATGCGCTCGAAGTATTTCCCGATCTTCGGTACAATTTGCAAGAAAAGTACCTCTACATCATGGTCGACGAGTTCCAAGACACAAACCTTGCTCAAGCGCGAATTCTCCATAGTCTTACCGCACTTGAAACGGGTGATGCTCCGAACATAATGGTGGTGGGCGACGACGACCAAGCGATTTATAGTTTTCAGGGCGCAGAAGTGCGCAATATTATGCACTTTCGACAGCAGTACGAAGGTGCAAAGTTGGTGGTACTCACCGAGAATTACCGTTCAGCCGAAACGATCTTAACACATAGTAGGGCAGTGATTACTCAGGGAAACGAACGGTTAGAACTCTATGTTGATGAGCTCAACAAAACGTTGGTAGCGCGCACTAATCCGCCGCATGCCGCTGTATCGTTGCACGAGCATAGTACCATAATTGATGAACGTACTGCATTGGTCGATGCGGTGCAGCAGCAAATAGCTCGCGGCACAAAGCCAGAAACTATCGCCGTAATAACACGTCGCCATAAAGAGCTTGAAGCGTTACTACCGTACTTTCATGCCGAAGGAATTGCGGTTAACTATGAGCGTCGTGACAATGTACTAGAACTCGGTAGCATTCGCCAGCTCAGCCTATTTGCTACAATTGTTATGCTGATCGCCGAAAAACGACTCGACGAAGCCGACGAATTGCTACCTGAACTTTTAGCACACCCGGCATGGGGCTTTACGCCGCAAGATGTGTGGAAGTTAAGCCTTGCTGCCCATAAAAATCACGCTGGATGGTTAGAAGAAATGGCCGTGCAGCCACGGTTTATCACCCTTCATACATGGCTGATTGCAATGGCTCAAAAAAGTCTGATAGAGCCAGCCGAGCACGTGCTGGATGAGCTACTAGGTACACCTATAGATGAGAAGCCAGATGCATTCGTGTCCCCACTCTATACGTACTTTTTCTCAGATGATGTTCGTGCGAACGATTTTGACAGCTACCTTACCTGCCTGGAAGCGCTGCGCACAATTCGCAACAAATTGCGCGAATATAGACCCAACCATACACTGCTACTTGCTGATTTTGTAGAATTTATTGAGCTGCATCAGCAGCATGGATCAGGCATTACAAGCATTCGCGTGCGAAGTGATACACCACAATTTGCCGTATGGCTCATGACCGCTCATAAATCGAAAGGTCTTGAGTTCGATCATGTCTATGTGCCTGGAGTCATCGACAACGCATGGGGCGAGAAAGCGCGAAGCCGCAGCCGACTGCTGACATACCCAGAAAACTTACCACTATCACCAACTGGTGACACTCTAGATGAGCGCCTGCGACTATTTTATGTAGCAATGACCCGTGCGCGCCAAACACTTACCGTAAGTTACGCCACGCGTAACGATAGCGACAAGCCAACCCTAGCCGCCAGCTTTTTAGTGAATGAAATGTGGAAGCCGCGCGTGCAACAACAGCCCAAAGCGCCTAAACAAATTGCGGCAGAACTGCAGCAAGAATGGCACAGTACATACACTACACTGCCACAATCTACCATGCAGCAGCTACTCGCTCCTATGCTTGAACGGTACAAACTTTCGGCAACGCATCTCAATGCATTTTTAGATGTTTCACGTGGTGGCCCGCAGAACTTTTTGCTCACCAACCTGCTACGTTTCCCGCAGGCCATGAGCTCAAATGCTGCATATGGTTCAGCTATTCACCGTACATTGCAACGGGCACATGCCCACTTGCAGGCTACGGGAGCACGTCGTCCGCTCGAAGATGTGCTGGGCGACTTCGAAACAAATCTCAAAGACATGCATTTGTCTGAGCATGATTTCTCGCAGTTTGTTACGCGTGGCACGAGCGCACTGACTGCGTTTTTGACACAGCACTACCAAGAGTTTAGTACCGACGATGTAGCCGAGCTTAGTTTCGCTGGACAACAGTCACGCATAGGCACGGCACACCTAACAGGCGCGCTTGATGTTGTACGACTTGATCCAAAAGCGAAGACTATCATAGTGACCGATTACAAAACCGGTAGTCCGAGTACCAGCTGGCAGGGCAAAACTGATTACGAAAAGATTAAGCTACACAAATACAAACAGCAGCTGATGTTTTATAAATTGCTAGTCGAACATTCACGCGATTTTGCTGGTTACACGGTAGAGCAGGGGGTTTTGCAGTTTGTCGAACCTAGCAAATTGGGCAGCATGCACCAGCTCACACTTTCGTTTGATGCTTCAGAGCTAGCAACATTCACCCGACTTGTCCTTGCGGTATGGAACCGGATTATTGCACTTGATTTACCAGATGTTTCAGACTTTTCAGCCGACTATAAGGGTGTACAAGCCTTTGAAAGCTGGCTGCTTGACGAAAGTAGCTAAATTTGCTATAATACTTAATTGTCCATGTGTAAACTCTCTCGGGGGTGTACACAATACGTTCGTAGAGCGCCAAACTTTTTGTTCGGAACGCTCCGCACGTGGACGTTCTTTGACAGAAAGTGCTCGAGTCACCCTTGAGAGGGGGTGAGTATGACTTACACCGAAAACCAGCACCGCGCTGCGTTGACCGCAGTCAGGAACGGTGTGGCTAGCAAGGAGCAGGAGCGCAAGGTCGCTGAGGCGGCCAAGCAAGCCGGCTCTCGTGGCAATGAGGCCAAGCGTGCTCTTCAGGGCAAGCGCTAAGTAGCGGTCGGCACGTGTGCCGAAGCCGGTAGCCAAAGCGCTGCCACGGGTGTCCGCCACCTCAGCCTCGTCCCGGCTGGTATACACGGTAGTATGCAAAAGGGCACACGGAGTGTAGTTTAACAACAAAACACCGAGCTCATGTAGCTTGGCGATAGCGGTGTAAGTCCGCTCACTCCGACCAAGGAAACTTAGCCCAAAAGGCTAGGCTACACCGCTGGGCCCGTGGGGGTAAATGGTGGGAGTAAAACCCTCCATCCCCCACGGGTCCACCCCTCGAAGCACTTTCTGTCGCTTCACTCTGTGCAGTACAATTTGTAGTGCTTAGAGTGAAGTAAGATTATACAGTACTATTGCATTTTACATGATTTATTGTTATAATTATAAACAGATGGTAGAGCGTTACTAACAGTTTACAATGTGTGATTTTGCAAGCTGTTAGTAGCGCTCCCATCGAACTTTACAGGAGCCTCTAACTCGGCGAAAGCTGAGAATAACTGATCTGGTTGCGCAAGGTATTTCCCGAGCTCGCCAAGCGCATACTCGATCAGATAAGCACCCAGCGGTGGGACACGCGCGTACGTCCTCAGAGACAAGCAAACGTGATCTTCAACCCACCGCTGGGTGCACCTATCGTAACGGCCGGGGGATGAGGTGGGTGAGCCCGCAAATATGCGGGTTCACCCACCAATATATCGCAACCCGTTACCTCCCCCACTGCTAGGGCGACAACCAAGATGGCTCCTGTACATCTCTAGTGTATATAACACCCGTTGTATATAGTAGAGATGTTTTATTTTTGTCCTAGAACACTGATATACTGGTACAGATTACTATGAAAAGCTTTTGGAATGATCTCCCACATCCGTTTTTTATATTGGCCCCAATGGAGGCAGTGACTGACGTTGTGTTCCGGCATGTTGTTGCTAAGGCTGCACCACCTGATGTGTGGTTTAGTGAATTTACCAATGCAACTGGGTGGGTACATGCGGGTGAAAAAGCGATTGGCGGTAGGTTGCTAAAAACTGACGATGAAAACCCAATTGTTGCCCAAATTTGGGGCGGCGAGCCAGGCGATATGGAGCAGTTGGCAGCACACAGCAAGCAACTTGGCTACCATGGTATAGATATTAACATGGGGTGCCCTGCAAAAAGTGCAGTTAAAAGCGGCGGTAGCGCACTTATTCGCAATCCTGATTTAGCAGCAGCCAGTATTGCAGCTGCCAAAACTTCTGGTTTGCCGGTGAGTGTAAAAACGCGCCTGGGCTATACGTATGTAGATGAGTGGCGCGACTGGCTCACGCATTTACTTAGGCAAGATATCGTAAACCTCACAATTCACTTGCGCACCAAAAAAGAAATGAGCAAAGTGCCCGCGCATCACGAGCTTATTCCAGACATCGTAAAGCTGCGCGATGAAATTGCGCCGCACACCTTACTTACAATTAACGGTGATATTGAAAACAGGGCACACGGCCTTGAAATTATTGCAAAAAACCCTGGTGTAAGCGGTGTAATGATTGGCCGCGGCGTGTTTCATGACCCATTTTGTTTTGCGGAATCACTACCACTCCCGTCGCTTACCGATTCTTCACTAGAAGAATCGCCACGTAGGTCGCTGGGCGCGGGTCCTGCCCCGCTGGATGTCACCCGCTTAGAGCCAGATGTAAACAAACAGAGCGAGACTCAGATGGTACAATCTTTTTTAAGAGGTACTACAAGCGAAGTGCAGCCCAAAGAATTCCTGCCAGGAGCAAAGAATTCTTTGGCGCGAAACGGTACCGAGGGAAAAACGATTGGAACATCTGAGGCGAGTGGTGATAACAAGCAATACTTAATCAAACTTCTGCATCTTCACTTAGATCTGTTTGACCACTATCAGCCGCAGCTGCACCGGCCATTCGAAACTTTAAAGCGCTTCTTTAAAATCTACATCCGCGAGTTTGACGGCGCAAGCGAACTACGACACACCCTAATGCAAACAAAAAGCACCGACGAAGTTCGTGCGGTGCTTTCCAAACATTCAATGTAAACTAGGCGGGTTTACGTTCCAGTCGCTTTATTCTATCTTCATGATCATCAAGCTGCGCAGTGTGCTTGGCCAAATCTGCACCTACCACGTTTAGAATCTCATTAAGTTTGTCATCCTGTTCGTCAAAACGAGCATTAATTGCCTCCATAAGCTCAGCCTTAAGCTCTGTTTTAAGTTCTGTTTTAAGTTCTGTTTTTAGCTCATCTTTCAGCACACGTCCGTGCTGATACACAACTGATTCCATCAGCTGCTTTATATCTTCGAGGTCGTCATGCGTTAGGCTCATGCATTTATGATAGCATGAGCTTTAGTAAGCCTGTCAATTCTAGCGACGGTGCTTGCGGCGCAGGCCAGCAACGTTGAGTCGAACTTGGTGACGATCGATAAGTGCAGTTGCTTTTTCAAGCTCAACGGCATTTTTTGCATTCTTTTTGAGCGCAAGTGCCTTTTCGAGCGCTGCTTTACTTTCAGCCTCTACGATATCTTCGCCGCGGTCAGCTTCATCAACAAGAACCTTAATACGCTGTGGTTCGATATCGACCACACCTCCGCCTATCGCAAAGTAGTCTAACTTATTATCGGCATCGCCTTTGTTGTAGCGCACAACAATTGCGCCAGGTACAGCGATGCTAATGAGTGATTCGTGCCCTGGAAATACGCCAATCGGCCCAGCTGCAGTTGGAACTTGCACCTCGTACACATCTGTATCGAGCTGTATACCTTCTAGTGTTACGAGTTGGAGCTTCATGATTCAACCTCCGGTTGAGGAGTGGGGAGTATGGAGTAGGGAGTAGGGATCATTTTACGTTCCTTTTCTTAGTTGATTTTATCAGACCAGTTAATAGTTTGTGAACATTCACGCTTAACGAGTAGGTGTCAGAAAATTGCTCTTCATCAATATATCCCACTCCTTTTGCGATATATAACTGACTTTGAACTTCAGTAAGTGAGCCATGTGACATTGCATAAAAGTGACTTTTGTCCGCGATGCTTTGTCTTGAAAACCCTTCGGCGATATTTGAGCTAATCGAAACAACTGCACGTCGCATCTGGGATGTTAATCCGAATACTTCGTCTTTCGGAAATGTTTTTGTTAGAGTATAGATTTTTAAGCTAAGATTATATGATTGCTTCCATGCATCTAGATCACTAAAAACCGTAACTTTCCCATACTCCATACTTCTTACTCCCTACTCCGAAAAAGGATCAATCCTTTTTCTCCGACAATGGGCCGCCAGCCATATAGAACCAGCTCTCCGGCTTGCTATCGTATTTGCCAGCTAAAATATCTTTTACATCTTTTACGGTATCTTCTACTTTTATGTACGCACCTTCATTACCGGTAAATTGCGTGGCCACAAAGAATGGCTGTGCCAAGAAGCGCTGCAAGCGACGGGCGCGGTTAACAGTTTGCTTTTGGTCGTCGTTAAGTTCTTCCATACCCAAAATCGCGATAATATCTTGCAGTTCTTTGTACTGCTGCAAAATACGCTGAGCTTCACGAGCAACATTGTAGTGTTCTTCACCCACAACTTCTGGGTCGAGAATTGTGCTGTTTGAATCGAGCGGGTCGACCGCTGGGTAGATACCAATTTCAGTTAAAGCACGGTTTAGTACGATTGTGCTATCAAGGTGGGCAAAGGTTGTTGCTGGCGCTGGGTCAGTCAAGTCGTCGGCCGGCACATACACAGCTTGTACAGAGGTAATCGAACCTTTTTTCGTACTGGTAATGCGCTCTTGCAAGGCACCCATTTCTTGCTGCAAGTTTGGCTGGTAACCCACCGCGCTTGGCAAACGGCCAAGGAGGGCAGATACTTCAGCACCAGCCTGCGTAAAGCGAAAGATGTTGTCAACGAATAGCAATACGTCTTTTCCTTCATCACGGAAAGCCTCAGCCATCGCAAGCCCAGCCAGCGCCACGCGCAAACGAGCTCCTGGTGGTTCGTTCATCTGGCCAAAGACAAGGCTCGTTTTATCGAGTACACCGGCTTCTTTCATTTCAAAGTAAAGGTCGTTACCTTCACGGGTGCGTTCGCCAACACCAGCAAACACACTGTTGCCACTGTGGAACTTCGCAATATTGTTAATGAGCTCTTGAATAAGCACGGTTTTACCAACACCAGCACCACCAAACAAGCCAACCTTACCACCCTTGGCAATTGGTGCAATCAGGTCGATAACCTTAATACCGGTTTCTAGAATTTCAGTTTTGTTGGTTTGCTCAGAAAGGGCAGGTGGGTCGCGGTGAATCGGCGCTTTTTTGCCTTTTGGCGCCGCTTTGCCATCGATTGGTTCACCAACCACGTTAAACATGCGCCCCTGGGTATCGGCACCAACAGGTACGCTAATTGGCGCACCGGTTGATTCAACTGCCTGGCCGCGCTTCAGGCCATCAGTACTTTGCAGACTAATCGCACGTACGGTTTTTTCGTCGAGGTGCTGTGCCACCTCTAGTGTAATTTGTTTGTCGCCGTGCTGCACCAGCAGGGCATCATAAATTGCTGGCAAACCGCCCCCGCCAAATTCGACGTCGACGACCACACCAACGACTTGGGTGATTGTTCCTTGTGTCTTACTCATAATTATCTCCTTGTTCAAAATTTACTACCATTGCATCTGACCATGGGTATGGGTCATTCTCATATTTACTTAGCTCATGTTTGCTTACTTCTATAACTTGACCGAATTCATCTGTAACAAAAAATGTTTCTTCTTTAGCCGTCTCTAGCGTTCCCATGGCCGCACGAAATCGCTCTCCCTTGTGCATTATTTCATCGCCTCCGCGCCAGCACTAATTTCGGCCAGCTCTTGGGTGATTGCACCTTGGCGGGCTTTGTTCATTGCCAGCGTTAAGTCATCAATCAAATCAGTTGCGTTATCAGTCGCGTTTTTCATGGCCATCATGCGCATACTGTGTTCGCTCGCGCGGGCATCAAGCAGCGCCTGAAATAGCTCAGCACCCAGCAGGCGATACACTACACCTTCTAGCACTTCACCTGTCGAAGGCTCAAAGATTGCCTCGCTCGGCACATCGTCTTCTACTTCAGCCGCTAGCCCGGCTGGTAAAATACGTTCAATCTTTGGTACCTGGGTGACACTGCTAATAAATTCGGTGTAAACAACATCGACTGCATCAATCTTGCCGGCTATAAATAAATCGTATGCACTATCAAGTGCGGCATGCATTTCGTGACCCTCAAGTGGGTCGGCAATGTCATCGTACGCACCAATAAGCTGAGTGTCTTTTAGGCGTGTTACAAATTGCGTGGCCTTGCGACCAACTGTAATAGTACTGGTCTTTACACCACTTTTATCGTCGTTAATGAGCTCTTTTAGGTAGGTTTTAACAATATTTGCGTTGTATGCGCCTGCTAAACCTTTATCGCTGGCAATTACAATAAGTAGCCTGTTTTTTACTGGGCGTGCCGTAAATAACGGGTGATTGTTGGTGCTGCCAAGCTTGTTAAGATGGGCCAGAATACTACGTGCAGTATTGGTGTACGCCGCAGTCGCCTTCGTAGCGTCTTGTGCACGGCGCATCTTGCTGGCCGCTACCATTTGCATCGCTTTGGTAATTTGCTTGGTGCTTTTAACCGAACGAATGCGAGATTTTAGTTGCTGCTGACTAGCCATATACTAAAAGCTCCCTTCGAAATGAACGCCAGGTTCAATGTCGTCGGCTTGTGCCAGATCAGGAAGAGGCATCTTCATTTCATCGATCTGTGATTGCAAGTAAGCGATATCACCAAGATCAAGACCTTTCAGTGATTCAACTAATTTTCGCAACGCAGATTCTAGCTCTGACTCATAAACCTCTTCACTTTCTGCATCGAAATTAAAGCCATCAAACTCAAGCCCTTCAATTTCAGGCTGCCCACGGTCATGTAGCTGTTCGCCTCTACCGTGAATCATGACTTACCCTTCAAACCCTTTGGCAGCTGCTTTAGCAGTTTTCTCAATCAACTTTGCAACCGCAGAATCTTTTTCAACTTTTTCGCCACCCTTATTCAGCTCTTGCATGTCTTTTTTGTGATCAGTCCAGAGCTTTGTTAGCAGAGCGGTTTGCGCATCTTTAATTTTTGCAACCGGTACTTTATCAAAGCAGCCACTGTCGACAGCAAAAATACTGGCACACTGTTCCCAAATACTCATTGGGGTGTATTGCGGTTGCTTTAGTAGTTCAGTCAAGCGCTGACCGCGTTCAATCGTAGCTTTGGTCGCATCATCAAGATCGCTACCAAACTGCGCAAAGCTGGCAAGTTCGCGGAACTGACTAAGCCCAAGCTTTAGGTGTCCAGAAACCGATTTAACCGCTTTTGTTTGGGCATCGCCACCCACACGGCTGACTGAAAGACCAGCCGAAATAGCCGGGCGAATGCCTTGGTAAAACAGGTCAGTTTCCATGAAAATCTGACCATCAGTGATACTAATGACGTTGGTAGGAATGTAAGCCGAAATGTCACCAGCCTGGGTTTCGATAATTGGTAGGGCAGTTAGACTACCAGCACCCAAATCATCTGAAAGCTTCGCGCTTCGTTCTAGTAAACGAGAGTGAAGATAGAATACATCACCAGGGAAGGCTTCACGTCCTGGTGGACGGCGAAGCAGGAGCGACATTTGGCGGTAGGCAACAGCGTGCTTGGTAAGGTCGTCGTAGATCATCAGCGCATGCTCGCCTTTATCGCGGAAGTATTCGCCCATGGCAGTACCAGCGTATGGCGCGAGGTACAGCATCGATGCAGGATCTGATGGCCCAGTTGCCACTACGATTGTTTGATCCATCACACCTTCTTGCTTAAGGCGCTCAACAAGCCGAGCAACTTTAGAAAGCTTTTGGCCAATCGCCACGTAGATATTTACCACACCAGTTTTTTGCTTGGCCTGGTTAATCATCGTATCGATAGCAATGGCAGTTTTACCAGTTTGGCGGTCACCAATAATAAGCTCTCGCTGACCGCGACCAATCGGGAACATCGCGTCGATTGCCATAATACCGGTCATCATAGGTTCGTGAACGTGTTTACGGCCCAAAACACCGATCGCTTCGCGTTCGACCAATCCGGTTTTCTTGGTTTTAATAGCTGGACCGCCATCGAGTGCTTCACCGAGCGGGTTCACCACACGCCCCAGTAATTCTTCGCCAACTGGTACTTCCAAAATAACACCTTTTAAGCGCACGGTGTCGCCAGCTGCGACCTTACTGTCATCGCCCAAAATAACTGCACCAATTTCGTCTTCCATCAGGTTGAGCGCAAAGGCTTCAACCACGCCACTTTTGGTATCAATTTCGAGTACTTCGCTGTAGCCTGCACCAGCCAACCCATGCACCCACGCCACGCCGTCGCCCACACGTATCACTACACCGGCGTCTTTTAGCCCTTTGCTTGCTTCAAGCCCTGCAATTGCATCTTGAAGGCCTTTTGATAGTTCTTCTACTTTTATATCTGCCATACTTCCTCTTTTATACCTTCAATTTCTCTAACTTATTCGCCACAGTTGTATCAAGCTGCTTGTCGGGGAGTTCTAACCGAACACCAGCTATAACACTTGCATCAACAACTTCTCGCAGCACAATCTGTTTTACATCGCGATAATTTTGCTTAACAATTTCGGTAAGACTCTGCTTTGTCTCGCTAGTAAGCGGCCGAGCCGAAACTACCGTTGCTACCACAGTGCCGCTTTTTAACAGTGCTGTTTCAATATCACGCACGACTAACTCAGCTTCTTTTACACGGTGACTTTCCAGCAAATAGGCAGCAAGTTCGCGCAAAACAACATTAGTTGAATCACCCTTAGCAATCCGCGATGCTGCGTGCGTGGCAAGTTTCCGTCGAGAAATTGTAGCGGGCATGTATTACTTTGCCTCCTGAACTGACTTTTTCACCAGCGCTGCGTCAACCTTATCATCAGCAACATGCGCTGTTACCACACTAGTTGCTTTTTTGACAAGCGCTAGTGTATCGCTTTCAAGCGATTTTTTGGCTTTTTCAATTTCTTTGCTAATTTCTTCGTGAGCTTCGGCAACAATACGTTCGCTTTTTTGCTTGGCTGAACTTTCGGCCTTTGCTACCATGGCGGTTGCTTCGTCTTTTGCAGTCGACACAATGTCGCGAGCTTCAACGCGAGCTTGCTTCATAAGTTTTTCTACGTCAGCTTGGGCACTTTCAGCTTTCTTAGCTGCTGCTTCAGCAGCTTTGGTGCCTTCTTCTATTTTGGCCTGACGATCATCAACTGATTTGATGAGAATAGGGAAAACAAATTTACCCAAAAGCCACACCAGCACAAGAAAGGCGATCATCTGGAAGAGCAGCATCTGCCACTCTATACCCAGTGCACCAAAAATGCCGCCCGAGCTTTCGCCGTGCGCCGCAGTTTCTGCAAATTGTGTTAGTACATTCATAATCCAGGTGGCCTATGAATTAAATGAACTTCGCAATAATAGCAACAACGATACCGATAATCGCGAGTGAGTCGGCAAACACGATTGCAGTAATCATAAGTGTACGGATGTCAGAAAGTTTTTCTGGGTTGCGGCCAAATGCGTTGAGTGCGCCGTTTCCGATAAAGCCAATTCCCATAGCTGCACCAAGTGCTGGTAGTGCGTAGGCGAGGCCGAATGCTAGTTGATCCATTAGTATTTCTCCTTTACTTAATTGTCTAAATTATATCATTTAATCTGTTATTCAGGCAGCGAGCCGAATTGTAAATTCATTTCTCCAACACTCTCTACAGGGGAATGTTCGCCGAGAAGTCTCTCGGGGTCATTCCGACTGTGGCGTTGGGCTGACCTCTCTTGCTAGCGCAACTAGAGGTCGCACGTTGTCTAAACGAACATACAATTCGTCTCGCACCGCGGCCCTATATGTTCTACGCTATAGGCACCTCCTTGTGGTGAGAACCATCATGTGCACCATGGCTTTCAACAGCCAGGCCGGTGAAAATAACAGTCAAGATAAAGAATACGTATGCCTGAATAAAGCCAATGAATAGCTCAAAGCCCATAAAGGCAGGGAGCAGTGCAACAGAAAGATAGCTGGTAAGCACCCCGACAATAAGGAGGAGAATTTCGCCGGCAAAACAGTTACCGAACATACGCAGGCTCAGTGCGGTATAGCGCGAAAATTCACCAATGAGCTCTAGAATGCCCTCAAATGCACCAACAAAGTCTTTGATAGGATTACGTAGGTAGCGCTTGGCATTGCCAATGGCACCGTGCGCACGAAATGCATAGAACTGCACCATTATCATCACGATAATTGCTACGGCAAAGGTAAAGTTGAGATCGGCAGCAATAGAACGGAGCACCGCCACGCCGTTATACTTTATCGATTCAAGCCCGGGCAGCACACTCATCCAGTAAGCAAAGAGCATGTAAAAGAAGATGGTGAGCGCCAGCGGCGAAATTTTGCGAGCGAGTTTTTTATCAGGAATAACGCTATCAATTTGCGATAACATACCTTCGAATGCCCACTGCACAAGACCCACAAAGCGGTTGTATTTGCCATTTTTTACCATGTACGCTACATAGCCAAACACAGCCAATAGTAATGCGAGGCTGAGCGCGCCCGTAAGAAGGGAGTTCGTGACTTTAAATCCGCCAACACTAAACAGTTCTTGCGATGCAAGATGTACAGGGATGGCGCTTTCAGCAAATTGATGTAGCATTCTACCTATCGTTTCGTTTTATTCTTTTAAATTGTAGTCGCACCAGTAGGGCAGCAATGAGACACCCTGTAAGCACGCCGGCTAGTGATAGCCACGGCCCACTTTTATAGGTTTCATCAGCCCAAAGGCCCAGAGCGGCGAGCGCCAACGTAGGAGTAAACATTCGCCAGGTTGTGTCCGCAATATCTGCGAGCAGTAAAACGACCGCTGAACGGTCTGGTGTAGGCGATTTGTCTCCCATGTTAGACGACGAGCTCATCTACGTATATACTATAGCAACATACTAAGGATTTTTAAAGCCCAATGCCCCGAAAACACACTTCAGCCAAACATACTCGTTACCAGCTGCCTGCTGATTGTAGCAATAAACGCGGATTTGCTACTGAAAAGTTGGCCCAAAGAGCTGCCGAGGAACAAGAGTTACTCTCTCCCCAAGCAAATTTAAGAGTGTATAAATGCCCGCTGTGTGCAAAGTGGCATCTTACTAGTACGTTGTAGTTTTGCGCGGAATGGAAACAGCGACGGGATAGGAGCTGTCAGTTAGCGGTGTCCCGTTACCGAGTTGACCAACATTATCTTTGCCCATAGCATATGCCTGCCCATTAATGCTCAAAAAGTATGTAACACCGTTATCCAGAGTAGATATACTGCTCGCGACCACTGGGTCACCGTTTGCATACGTTGCCATCCTAGGTGTTGAATTACAGCTTGTAAGATACGAATTTGTTGGTCCAGGACCTACACCGAACCTTCCGGATGTATTGTCTCCTGCGCTAAATATGTGCCCCGACTGAGTGAGAACAATGACAGCATCTCTCATATGACGACTCTGTGGTGTTACTACAGTTTTAGGGTATTCGCCAGCTGGAAGTTGATAAAGCTTTGGCGTTTTTACATTTGGCGGTGTCGTAGCACAACTGACTCCATTACCAAGCTGGCCATAAGTATTATCGCCTGCGCACATTAGCTGTGGACTGCCGTTATTGTTACTTATGCCGCAGAAGCTTGCATTGGCATCACCAGTCACACCTGACCCTACGGATAGCATAGCAGTGTAATCGTCCCTTGTACCGAACCGCACTCGGCTGCTGTATTGAGTAGCATTACCAGTACCAAGCTCTCCGTTACTATTAAGACCGGATCCCCATATGGTTGTTTTACCCGTTGTGGTATTCTTTGCTAAAACATGCATCGTTTGCGATTGGTAACTGTGGAAGCTTGTAATTACATCAAGTATCGTGTTGCCACTTATGGTGTACGGTAATATGCCCGTAGGCTGTGTGGTGTTGCTTCGACCGAGCATACCACTAGCGTTAATGCCTTCACAGTACAGTGCTCCGCCAGTTACCACCGTAAGTCCGCAGGTTAACCGGTCTTGGTTATATACGTACGCATAAGTCCGCGTACTTGTGTCACCACCGAATCTCAACGCGCTCCCAATTGCAATAGGTGATGTAGTCTGATTGCTTGTCCCGAGAAGCCCTTTGTTGCTTAAAGCATAGTTAAGGTAGTTATCACCGGCGCAATATATATAGCCATCCGTTCCTATTCCACATAGGTTGTCATCACCCTGTGGGTTAGCATTAATACTCGTAAACGTCGTCATTGAGGCAGATTTAAACTGGTACCACAGACCTGAAGTATACGTGGGTATTAAACCATTCTCGCCACCTGCCCCTGGCTCACCTCTACACCATGCGGTATTATCGCTTGCGATAATACACACAAATGTAGCACCGTGCCCAGACGCAATAACCTGCTTAACGGCGCCTGCCACCGGAAGATTCATCAATACCGGTGTCGAGTAAATTTGGTTGGCAGTGTTATCAATCTGTTTTTTCGTGTTGTCACCCCAGCCATACAGCTCACCTTTTTGATTGATGTAGTAGCCAACATGCCCATCACTTGCGTAGCCTCCACCACCAGCAAGCTGCGGAGGGGTTACGTATGCGTTTACTGCGCTATTAGATTTCGTGCTCGAGCGCGACACAGTACCCGTAGTGGCAGTCACCGTGCTTTTACGAAACAGATTAGTAACGCCTGTTGCATTTATTGAATAGCTTCCGTCTGTGTTAGCGACTGGTTTTGGCACAGTGAAAGTCGTGCGGTACTGTCCTGTCTCTGTTAGTACAACACAGCCTGCTTTCACAGATGCCGTTGTACAGCCAGCTAATGCCGTGCCGGTGCAGTCTGTACCAGCTGTCAGTGGCTTCGCATCTGTCCATGTTGGTACACCGTCGTTTAACGCAAGACAGTTCATCGCAAAGGCTACGCCAGATTCTGATGCTTCTTTGGTAATTTTTTGTACATATTGATCTTGCAGCACAAGGTTGCTCGAGGTAACGCTTGCAAGCGCAATCAGTAGAACGATCATCATCACAAGGGAAGTGATCAGTACCACTGGGAGTGCAAACGCTTTTGTTTTACCACCTACAACGCGCATATGCTTTACACTATAGCATAGCGCTCGCAAAATATTTAGTGTATAATGTATAGTAATTGATAACAAAGGGGGACCTATGATAGATGATGCACAAGCAGTTGTAACCGTGTACAGTACCACGTGGTGCGCATTTTGCAACACCGAAAAGCAGTGGCTCGACCACTTAGGCGTCAAGTACAAAAGTAAGAATATTGAAGAAGATGAGGCGGCAAAAGCCGAATTGCTTGAAAAGGTGAACGGCCAGTTCCAGGGCGTGCCAACCACTACTATTGGCGACGAAGTGATCGTTGGTTTTGACAGGCCGAAATTGACGGCAGCGCTAGAGAAAAATGACTTATTAGCCAAAGCCTAATGTTGTAGTTTTTTATGAGAATATCGCTTATGATTTGCATACGCGGTATTTTTATGTATAGTTTTTATATCGGAGCAAAATTTGATGAGACCCCAATGGTGCACCCTACCACCGCATCAAAGCGCTTTCGTCCAACACGAAAGAGGGCCCGCGTTCCGGGAGGCGCGACCAGCCGGGGAAAGGCACAAACATACTGTGGATTCAGATATGCTGCTCACGGGGCAGGGGATCCATACGCAACCTTGCGTTAACCTCCGATAAACGTCCATGCGACGTAGCTGTGGCTAGTTCAGTTGAGCCGTCCGTGCTCAAGAGCAATGCCGTTCTCATCACCCCGAAGTTCAACCTTGCAGGTTGGTTTTGGCGAGCTCATACCTCGTTGTTGCTAACTCAAGAAGCATGTCTCTACCATCCAGGTGGAAGTGCAATTGCAGGTTGAGCTTCGGGCTCAACCATGTAAAGCCCTCTAAATAGACAGCAGCCGTGCTGTCTGTTTTATTGCGAGGTTGAACCCCGCAACAGAGTTACGTTAGATTTTACCTATTTGCACAACTTCACCACCCATATTTTTGCGGAAGTAATCATCGTGGCTCACATACAGCACGGCGCCAGAATAGCGGGCGAGGGCAGTTTCCAGTTCTTCGATACTTGGTAAGTCTAAGTGGTTGGTTGGCTCGTCTAAAATAAGCAACTGCGGGTCATTTGCTAGCATCGCAATAATCTGCAACCGCGCCTTCTGACCACCGCTTAGGCGTTCCACCAACACGCCGCCATCGCCATCTATAAACAGGTAGTCACTCATCAGCTGGCGGATTTTCGTTTCGCTAATACTCAAATTTTTATCTAGGTAAATGCGCTCGATCGCATCATGAAGCGTCAGCGAAAAATAGGTTGGCGAAACCTCTTGCTCGTACACACCCACACGCACTTGAGCGTCCAACACGAGAGTACCGCCATACAGCGAGATACCATCAACACATATCTCGACATTATGAGCGAGCCCGGACGAATCTTCGATAGGTTTTTGTCCGGCCGAGGATGTTTGAGCTACGGCGAGTTCCGCAGGCCGCAATAATCCTATCGAAGATTTGTCGAGACGCGAGTGAGCATGCTGTGAAGGTGTTGATGTATCAAGCGGTACGCCCGCGAGTAGTGCTTTAATGATCGTACTTTTTCCTGCGCCGTTGCGGCCGCGTAGTTCAACTGCCTCGCCTTCACGAAGATCGATGTTAACCCCTGTAAACAGTGGAGCATCGTAGCCGAGGCTTAATTCGCGCGCACTTACCAATACATGCTTGCTGCGGCTTTCTTCATTTTTCAGATTCATCTTTATGTTACGCGCCTTGTACTTGCCGTACTGCTCAGCCATTTTGTAATTGAGTGATTCAGCGCTCGCTTTATCAATCCAAAACGTCGGTTTTTCGATTTTTTCCAGTTCAGCAAGTTCCGCTGCTGCTTGGTTTTCACGGCGTTTAAACTGTTTTATGGTGTCGGGGTCGCGGGCTTTTTCCTTCAGCCGCCGAAAGTTGGTAACTTTTACTTTTAAATTAGCAATTTGGCGCTGGACCATCTCATAATCATGCATGGCAGTGCCGGTGCTGTGGGCATTTTGCTTCAAATAATCGTCGTAATTACCTTTGTAGCTTTGGCAACCTCCATCTTTTAGTTCAATAATTCTATCAACACATTTCAACACATCGCGGTCGTGGGTAATCACTAACATCGCTTCGGGCGCGTTTTGCATCCAGTCAATAAACTGCTTTTTCGCCACGTAATCCATGTGGTTGGTCGGCTCA
Source organism: uncultured Candidatus Saccharibacteria bacterium (assembly GCA_964537815.1). Classification (GTDB taxonomy): domain Bacteria; phylum Patescibacteriota; class Saccharimonadia; order Saccharimonadales; family Saccharimonadaceae; genus UBA1020. Next base: position 45,797 of record CAZIDJ010000005.1, read on the forward strand.
TCGATAAGCGCCAGCTGAGCCTGAGAGTGCATTATTTTTACTACTTCAACTAATCGTTTTTGACCACCACTCAAGGTTCGCATCATCGTCCTGCCAGTCGGCACAGCCGGCTGCACTGACGATTTGCGGCGAACCGCAGCGTTATCACTTCCAGTACTCACTTCACCGTATTGTCGATACGGCTCATTCCGTGCTTCAGTGCTGCCTTGCGCTTCATCCGCATGCGAAACTTGAGAACCGAACATACTTTCTAGTTCGCGCTCGATGTCGCCTTCAATTTGGTAAAAACCTTTTTGCTGGAACCGCTCTAATGCCGATGTATATTCTTCGATTTTGCGCATGTTGTCACCCATGGTAGCTGGGTAAGTTTCGATGACATGACTTAATTCAGCATATTCAGGTAAGCCCTGCAAAATGTATTGCAACACAGTTTTTTCACCGATATTCGTATGTTCCTGTGCTGTAGCAACCACTGTTAAGCCGCGCCGATAGGTAATATCACCAGTAAAATCTTGATCAGTCCCGGCCAAAATTCCAAAGAGCGTACTTTTACCGACACCGTTACGGCCAATGACACCGACTTTTTCACTCGCATCAATAGCAAATTTAATATTGGTCATTAAAACTTTAGGCCCGAACGATTTTTCGGTAATAGAGATATCAGCAATCATTCCTCTTATTATAACAGAGGTGCATCCATGGTATTCCATCTATTCGCTCTAATACAGCTGATAATGGATGCACGCTACCACTTGTTTTTAATTATTATATATGTTATAATATAGATATAGTTAATGTGCACCATCTGTACAGATCATGGAGTTGAAAGCTCGCGTGGGACGTGAAATGTATGGACAGAGTGCTGAACTAAGGGGGCGATAAATGCGAGTATTCACCAAACCCGCGTTTATCGCCCCCACCAGCGCTTCTTTTTTGTAAGGAAGCGCTTATTTATTGCTCTAATTCGCGCAAGCTTTGGTGATTTTCAATCACTCGCTCGTATAGCTCTATTAGCTTGCCAACTTGGCGCTCTTCAGTAAATTCCGATGCAATCTGCTCACTTTTTTTGCCCATCGCTATGCGCAGCGCGCCATCTGTTAGCAGCTCGATGATTTTTTCTGAAACGGCTTCGGGTGAGTTTTCGACATAAAAGCCGTTTTCGCCCTCTACCACAGCCGAAGTTACGCCCTTATCGAGCAGCACCACAGGCAAGCCCGCTAGCGGTGCTTCGTGCAAAACCCAGCCCTGAGTGTCTTTAAGCGATGGAAACACAAAAACGTCCATGGCGGCGTAGGCTACCCCCAAATTCTCACGGGGAATAGCGCCGGTAAACGTAATGCGCTCAGGAAATTCGCTCTCAGCTGCTAGTTGCTCCAATGTTTCGCGGTATTCAAAATCGCCCACAAACAGCAACCGGGCCTTGGGACGCTGGTGTGCCACATATTCGAGTGTAGGAATAAGCATGTCGAGGTTCTTTTCTTTACCAAGCCGCCCCACAAACCCAAACACCTCGTCGTCGGGCGATATACCATGTTCAGTGCGAAAGGCCGCAAGCATTGCTTTTGTTGGCCGCGGCAGTGGGTTAACCCCGCTCGGGATGGTCGTAACAGGGTAGTGATTGGTTTCATCTTGCCACGAACGCAGCTGATTAGCACTCTTTTCACTCAGCGCCACCACAGCATCGGCTCGGCTATACAAAATAGTTACCGCTCGCTGAATGATATCTTTGTTCCAGCGCGCCATACCACGGCGTGGGCGATACAGCTTAATAACTTCGGCGATTTCTTTTCGACCCAGTTTAACAGTAGTCGGCAACACAATACCGATCAAGGCTAAAAGACCGGGGAGCACCACAGGGTAATCTTCAGAAAACTCGTAGAGGTCGGTGCTGTGCTGAATGATAAACGGAATGTTACATTTAACAGCTGCCTGAATACCCACCAACCCAACCTGCGACGGTGTAAACACTTGTATAACATCGAGGTCGAGCTTTTTGATCTGACTTACCACACGTGGTGGAAAAAATACTGAGGTATCGTAATCATCAAAAAACGCACCCTTAATGCTCGGAAACCGCACAATGTGATCGTCTTCTTCGTAGAGTTCTACTTCACGTGCAGGCAAGATTTTTTTGCCAGGGCAAAAGATATACACTTCGTGGCCCTTTGCCTCCAGCTCGCGCTTCAATGATTCGAGCACATACACAATGCCATTTATTGATGGCCGAAAAGTGTCGGTGAATAATCCTATTCGCATAATGTTGTGCTTAGTATACCATTTATGGCAGCGCTCATCTAGCGACGCCGTACACTTCAAGCAATTTGTGCACAATTGTTTGGCTGTCGTAGCGTGCGGCCAGCTGCTTTGCCTTGGCGGTCATTTCGCGAGCATACCCGGCATCATGTGCAAGCCGCTTAATCGCACCTACAAACTCAGCTTCACTACACGGCACCGCATCATGCTTAAAGGTATTGTCATAATCAGGGATGGCACGAAGTACCAGCGGCATGCCCGCAGCAGCGGCTTCAACGATCGCAAGCCCAAACGTTTCTTGCATGCTTGGCATGAAAAATATATCACCAACAATAAAATATTCACGAACGGCAGGTAAATCTACTACCCCTGTAAAATGAACGTTTTTAGGAGCGTTATCGATAATCGCTTGCATTTCAGTGGCATTGGCAGCTACCTTGCCAAATGGCATGCCACCCACCCAAATAAATTTCATTTCTGGCAGCTGGTGCGCTACCGCCACAAAGGTATCGGCACGTTTGCGGGGTTGCACTTGGCCGTTACCCAGCACGACTATCTCATTATCATTGATCCCTAGCTTTTTACGCGCTGCAGCACGTTCCTGCGCTGTGTGTTCGTAGGCTTTGGTGTTTACCATATTGTATACCACTTCAATAGGCCGCCGAACGCCCATTTGTAGTAGGGTTGATTTGGTTTCGTCAGACACAGCCACCACTGTGTGTGATCGGTTGTAAAACCACCGTAGATACCACGTGGCAATAGCAAGCCATCTATCAGCACCTTTCAAGCTTCCTACCAGCGATGCTGGCACAATATGCGCCGAAATAATTTTTTTGCCGCTCCCAAAAATGAGGTGAAGTAGTGAGTACGGGCCAACCGTGTGAATATGCCGCACGTCAGCCTTTTGCCATAGTTTGTTTTTTACTACCTTTACACCAGCCGCTTCAAGCCCATTACAGGTTTCAACAAACGCCGTGTGCACACCATGGCCCTGCACGCTAAATTCGCTTTCCGAAACTTGGACGACTACTACCATACTACCTCGTTCGCCTGTAGCGTAGTGAGTATTGCTTTTAGCAACTTTTTTTGTGAGGTAGTATAAGCGAAGTGCAGCCCAATGAATTCCTGCCAGGAGCAAAGAATTCCTTGGCGCGTAACGCTACCGAACAAAAAACGGTTGAAAAAAGTAAAACGAACGGCAATGTGCAATGTTTTCATACTCTTTTTAGTATAACAGGCGCGATATGCGCAGCTGATCGAATACCTGCTACCGTGCGCAGCAAATGTACAGGGGTCGGTGAAAGTGTTTTTGCCGCCTCAGAAGGTGCGAGTAGTTCGACAGAAGGAATGGCTGCAAAAATAGATGTTTCCAAATCGTACTGCCAGCCGCGGCGGGCGGGGGTATGCCGTTTGTACAAGTGCCGATACCCAAGCGTGAGCGCAGGTACCACAGTAAATGCAATATTTTGCTCTGGTATCATTTGGCCCTGCCTTTGCAGTTTAGCAGATTTATCAGGGGTGTATAGCTTACCGTCCGGCTCGACAATCATAAACTCTGGGAAGCCACCAACCGCATTAATCCCATTTATTATTCGGTTTTCAAGCTGCCTAGCGAGCCGATACAGTCCATGACGGCGCAGCCCTTCAATTACCATAAAGTTGAACATTGGCCAAACTGTACGTTTTCCGTGGTAATCAATTACTTTTCCAAGCGGCTCATTTACCGCCAAGCTGCGCGTTCGTATGCCAACATCAGTCAAAAAATCGCTAGTAAATAGTCGTCGCACGATCTGTGTCAGCTTCTCGCGCTGCGCCATGTCATCATACCGCTCCCAGAACGATGCGTTTAAGGTCCAGCCGCTCATTATCATCTCGGTATCAAGCTGCCGAAGCGACTGGTCAGCCACAAAAAGCCCCGGACTAAACGACCCAGTGCCGGTGTTCCAAAACTCACGGAATAACGCGCGGTGCAACGAATCTGCCGTTTTGCGCCACTGGTGTGCGTGTTTGCTCGTTGGGAAAAGCCGCAGCGCATCATCCAGCGCATCTATGGCATAGGCCTGGACCTCCACAAAACTATGCGGTCGAGACGTATCAGCTGGCGCGCCGTTGGCCCATGCATAGGCCGTGACCGAATCGGCAAACGTTTGGTAGGGAAGTGACCACTTATTCGTACGCTGCACCATAAAAATTCCTTTAGGGTCAACTTGCTCACATATCCAATTTGCCGCGGCTTTTACCGATGTTTCCAAGGTAACGTGCTGTCCATCTTGCTGCGGGACGTAGCGCTGCACAATCGATTCATCAATGTGCGCTGCGTATTTTTGGACCAAACGAATGTAGGTCGCAGTCGTGTCAGCCGCAAAATAGGTAAGCAGCCGCTTATTTTTTGTACCCCATACCCGGTCGGCCCACCACAGCCCCGCACGGTCATACCATCGGCCGTGCCATGTTGTGTAGTCGCGAAGTTCATGGTGAATCCTGCCTGGCTGCTCCTGCGTGGTAGGGTTATTTGCAATACCTTGGTAGAGCGCAAGCGTTTGGATGGTGTTCCACACTGTTTGATGATCGAAATCCGCCACAAACTTGGCACTCATGCCGCAGTCGCGGCCAAAAATTGTGTGGTTGTAGTAGCGCCCCAAACTCGTGTAAATTCCCTCGGTATGATTATCGCGCAGCAATCGATAGGCCGCCGAAACACCCGGCACAACTGTATCTATCTCATCAGCATTACGCAAGAAATCCATTACGCTTATGGTATCACGATTCTGTCAAGCCTTCATCTGCACATGAAACATAAAATAAAGAAAATATATCATACCATATTTTATATTTTCCGGGGCCCGGCCCTGGAAACTACAGAATAGATGCTAAGTAAGGGCGAGCGCCGCCCCCGAGCGAATTTCCTCAAGGGGACGAGGCTAACTATAAAATTATAGCATAAACTTTACATTTTTGCAACATTTACAAGTGTTCTGCAACAAATTGCGCCACCGGGCGACTCATTTCGTACTTGCTTATTTCAGCGCTCGTATCAACAATCACTAACGGGCGTTTACCTGTTTGTGTAACAGGCGGCTCATCGGGAAGTGTCCACACAAGAGCGTGCTCTGGCCGTGCCAGTCGCTCAGTGGTGCGTTCAAAGTCACGTGCGTTGCGTTCACCAATCTGCGCCACTAAATCATCGACATCACGTTGCTCAGTATCAGTTAATTCACCATAGGGCGTTTTGGCATACCCAAGCGTGCGACGCGCGCCTATTTTGGCGTCGCAAATGAAATATAGCCCAACACGGTACTCACAGAGCTGTTCATTGTGCATTTCAGTTGCAATCCCCTCGAGGGTGCGACCATCAACCAGCACCACTTCAAATCCTTCAGCACGCGCATCGCGCAGCCATTTTTTTGTGAGGTTCGCCACAAATTCCTGACTACCTGGACGTGCCCCGATTTTTGCGCTATTTTCGCCAACTTCGTTGGTGTATAGCAGGGCATCGCGCTCGCTTTTTTCCATGTTATACACGTCTTTCACGAACTGCGTACAGTACTCAACATTTGCATCGCTTTCTAAGTAGACGTCAATTTCTTGTGGCGCATCTAGGTTCACTCCGGCCTTAGTAGCGGCAACCACTAGTACACGAAATGTCTGACCTCGATCGATAAGCATTACAGTATACCCACATTCATCACGTAGATAATCCTTAGTAGCCTGGGCAATAGTACCCTTGCCGCTACGGGCTTCGCCATCGAACGTGACGAGCTTCGGGAGCTTGTTTTGAATCATTGGACTTAACTATAGCATCATATCAGCTCTACGGCAACATAGCCTAAAGCCTCAATTGTTCCGCGAATAGACTAAAAGCGAAACGCAAGCTGTGATACGCTTTTGCATCACAGCGAAAGTGGTCTATTTAAGGAATGATTGAGGCTTTAGGCGGTAACAGCCATCTCTGTTATAATGACAGTACTATGGCTGGCAAAACCAAAAAACCACACACACCTGGCGGGCTGCTTAATCGGCGCGCTCGGTTTGACTATGAGCTGGGTGATGATATCGTGGCTGGCCTGGCATTAACCGGACCCGAAGTGCGTGCCGCTCGTGATGGCCACGTACAGCTAAAGGGGAGTTATGTTGCCGTGAAAGATAGTGAACTGTGGCTGATTGGTACCAGCTTTAGCGTAAAGCTAAACGAAAAAGGCCACGATAGCCGTACAGTTGACACCAGAAGCCGTAAGCTACTCGCCAACCGCAAGCAAATCGATGCGTTTTTGGCCGGCAAAAAGCAAGGCTTAACTATTGTTCCAACCAAGCTTATTACCACTGGCCGCTACATCAAGGTTGTTATCGCACTAGGGAAGGGTAAAAAGCATTACGATAAACGCCAAGTTATCAAAAAACGTGATGAGGTCCGCGATGTTGCTCGAAGCCTTAAATAGCGATCTTTTATATCCAAAAACATGCTTGTGCTAGCATTTTTTGCGCTACATCAGTAATGTGACACTATGAAACTACGCGGTAAAAACCCTGAAGCAGCAGCCTACCGAGCGGCGGCGGCCAATGCTGGGCTGGCAGTGGGGCGTGCTGTAACTGGGGTAGCTACTGGCAACTTGGGCTTTTTTACCGATGTTGGGCACGATATAAGCGACGTTGTGTCGCTTAGCGCAAAAGCACGTGCCATGGAAACAGGGGAAAGAACCAGCAGCCGACTACGGATGGGAGCAGCTGGGCTATTTTTGGCCGGAGGATTGTTTGGCGTTGGCTCAGGGGTGTATTCTCTCGCTAACGATCGCGCAGAAGACGCTAGCCCGGTAGCAGTGGCGACCGCGCTAGCGGCCGCCGGTGCAAGCGTAGAGATAGCACGGCGAACCCATACCCATCTAGCCGAGCACGAGGGGAGCAGTGATGAGCCGGTTCACCATCGGCATGCTAAGCGCGACACACTTTTACACCTTGGATCTGACGCAGTAAGCAGTGGCATGTATGCCGCCGGGCTCGGCGTACAGTCACTTACGGGGGTCGAGCAATTTGGTGGCGGCAGTGTGCTAGCATCTGGCATCATTTCGACTGGCATAGCAACATATACACTCTACGGGGTTTGTAAAACAAAAAATACCCACGCAACGTGAGTAGGAATGGATGAGCTCCCCGCGCACGGTGATGTGCGCGGGGAGCGTCGTTGTACTCGCGCGTCAGCCGACTCTAGTTGCTGCAAACGAGCGCTGCGAACCTTGGCCGCCTCGACGGTTGTAATTGGCTGTGCAAGCTTGAGGATTCACCTTGAAGACAGCATTTTCGCATATCCTGACCTTAACCTCTCGGTTTGTCCTCGAACGGAGCACGTAGACACCATCTTCGTCGCTTCGGATGATCGTGATAGGGCCGTCTAGCGTAACATTGTGGTTTTTGCCGCCTGGTGCAAAAAAGAGATGAACGTTTCGCCTGCCTTCTTCGCAAACAATAGCCGGTTCACTGTGACCTAGTGCGAGCTGACGCACAGCAGATGTGACCAATGGCCCGTCTCCAAAACCAGTCGACAACGCTCCATGCGGGAGCATCGAAAACCTTGTATTGGCATCAATCCGCGATAGCACCGTCTCAGCAAATGCCATGCTCTCCTGTCGACTTTCCAACCAACCACTTCCACCTGCCATTGCTGGCCTCCTTGTTGTTGTAGTACAAGACATTTTATTTATACCATAAAGAACAGCATGACGCAACTGAGGGTATACTAGGCTGTATGAAGCTATACAGTTGGAATGTAAACGGTATTCGCGCCGTATTGAACAAAGGCGAATTTCAGAAATTTATTGAACAGCACGACCCCGATATTTTGTGTTTGCAAGAAACCAAGGCCGAACGTGGGCAGGTAGAGCTTGATTTACCTCAGTACGATGAGCACTTTTTTAGCGCCGTTAAAAAAGGCTACAGCGGCACGGCAATATTCTCCAAAGTGAAGCCCATCAGATATGTTGATGGCTTTCCGCAAGAAATTATCGACAAATACGGCATTACCGGTGATACCTACGGCGACCCGAATGCCGAGGGCAGGGTAATTGCCGCTGAATACCCTGAATTTTGGGTAGTAACTGTTTACACGCCCAATTCAAAACGGGATTTGAGCCGTTTAAAGGTGCGCCACCAGCACTGGGACAAGGGGTTTTTGGCCTACATACAGCAGCTTGAAAAGACCAAGCCCGTACTGGCATGTGGGGACCTGAATGTGGCTCACAAAGAAATAGACCTCGCACGGCCGAAAGATAACACAAAAAGTGCTGGGTTTACCGCCGAAGAGCGCGAGGGATTTGATAATTTTGTCACTGCGGGGCTCGTCGATACGTTCAGGGCCGCAAACCCAGAAGTAACTGGCGCCTATACATGGTGGACACACTGGGCAAATGCCCGCGCTAACAACGTTGGGTGGCGGATTGACTACTGGCTGGCATCGAGAGGTATTGCAGATAAAGTGAAAAATCCCAAAATTCATGCCGATCAAATGGGCAG
>CAZIDJ010000006.1:0-46685 GCA_964537815.1 uncultured Candidatus Saccharibacteria bacterium
ATTTCAACTTGCGTTAAGACAAATGTATCGTATGCATGAATCGAAGCAACGGCAGATTCAATTTTTGCAAAATTATCGCTCGGCGCTTCCATGATAATCATCACCTCATTCGCCCGCTCAATCTTCCCTCCCAACCAATACATTGCATCAATTGGCAAAAACTTTGCACATACAATTAGCTTCTTTTCAAGCAGCGTTTGGGCGATGGCTTCTTTTTGCCCTTCATCGCAGGTGAGATAAAAGTAGGAAAATTCTTGTTTCATACTCTATATTATACGCTGCCAGAGTGGTATTATAAATGCAGTATGAGCATAAGCATTTCTAAAGTGGTGGCGCGCCAGATTTTGGACTCTCGCGGCAACCCAACTGTCGAAGCAGACGTAACCTTAACTGATGGCAGTTTGGGCCGAGCTGCTGTACCAAGCGGAGCCAGCACTGGCGCCAGAGAAGCCATTGAACTACGTGATGGCGGCGATGTTTATGGTGGCAAAGGTGTTATCAAGGCAGTCGTTAACGTAAATACTGCTATTGCCGAAAAGCTTGTCGGTATGGACCCGTACAACCAGCGCGAGATTGATGATACGATGCGCACGCTCGATGGCACCGATAATAAATCAAACCTAGGTGCCAATGCCATTCTGGCGGTTAGTTTGGCCGTTGCCAAGGCCGCAGCGGCTAGCAAAAGTCAGCCACTGTATCGCTACGTAGCAGAGCTGGCTGGCACCACTGACCATATGTGTCTGCCTCTGCCCATGATGAACGTTATGAATGGCGGTGCACACGCTGCTGGCAGTACCGATATCCAGGAATTTATGATTATTCCGCGTGGCGGCGAAACCTTCCCGCAAGTACTCGAAATGGGCGTTAATACCTTTTATGCGCTGGCAAAAGTTCTGGGCGAAAAGGGTTACGGTACGACCGTTGGCGATGAGGGTGGCTACGCGCCGCACGTTAAAAATGGTAATAACGAACCGCTCCAGCTCATCTGCCAGGCCATCGAAAAAGCTGGCTACACTGTAGGCGAAGATATCGTCTTTGCGCTCGATGTCGCATCGAGCGAACTCGTTGTCGACGATAATTACCTCTTAAAAACTGAACTGAAAAACTTATCAGCACACGAAATGATCGAGTGGTACAAAACCCTGCAACACCAATTCCCTATTGTTTCAATCGAAGATGGCTTAGGTGAAAATGACTGGGAAAACTGGAAAGTATTAACTGAACAACTTGGTAGTTCACTGCAATTGGTTGGTGATGATTTGCTCGTTACCAATGTGAAGCTGCTCGAACGTGCTATTACCGAAAAAGCTGGCAATGCTATTCTCATTAAGCCGAATCAAATTGGTAGCTTAAGCGAAACAATTGATGCTGTATTGATGGCGAAAGAAGCCGGCTGGAACACTATCATGAGCCATCGCAGCGGCGAGACTGAAGATGTGACTATCGCCCACCTAGCAGTTGGGCTTGGCACCGGACAGATAAAAACTGGTAGTCTTAGCCGCACCGATCGCGTAGCCAAATACAACGAACTGCTGCGAATTGCCGAGATGGAACCAACACTAAAATTGGCGAAGCCATTCGGTGCCAGCCCTAATGTTTGAAAGTTCTCTGAAACAGACTAAAAGCGAAGTGCAAGATGTGCTACTTCAGAGCACATCAAAAACGGTCTGTTGAAGAGAGTTTTCAAAATTGCGGTATAATAAAATCAATAAGGTGGGAAAATGGCAGTAATTACATTCTATAACGCAACCAAAATGGACGAGTTCCAGCTAACTGATGGGTTGCGCGGCACCGATCACTACTGGGAGTTTAAACCCGAACCTATTAGCGTTGCAACGCTGAACCCCGACGCTGAGGTTATTTCTGTGTTTGTGGGCAGCAACGTAACACGTGAAATTATTGATCGTCTCCCAAAGCTCAAGCTTATAGCCGCACGCTCCACCGGTTTCGACCATATTGATGTTAAATACGCTAGCGAACGCGGCATCACGGTCACAAACGTGCCCACTTACGGCGAGAACACCGTGGCAGAACACGCTTTTGCCCTGCTGCTAGCACTCAGCCGCAAACTCATTCCAGCAGTCGAAGACACCGCTGTAGGTCGATTTGTAGCGAGCAACCATACCGGCATCGACCTAAAAAATCGTACGATCGGTATTATTGGCATGGGTCATATTGGCCAACACACTGCTAAAATCGCGCGCGGCTTTGAAATGAATGTTGTAGCATACGATGTTCATCCAAATGAGGAGCTCGCAAGAAACCTCAATTTTACCTATGTTTCATTGGAAGAGTTACTGGGCAAAAGCGATGTTATTAGCCTCCACGCGCCATTGACGCCCAACAACTATCACCTCATCAATCATCACAGTATACAAAAAATGAAGCCTGGCGCGATTTTAATCAACACCGCTCGTGGCGAGCTTGTCGAGAATCGCGCGCTAATCGTGGCACTGCGCAGCAAGCTTCTAGCGGGCGCTGGACTCGATACAATTGAGGGCGAAAATTATCTCACTACAGCTGCCCTCATCGACACCGTTATGAGCAATGCAGCGTCACCGATGGCCTACGAATACGCCGCCGAGGAGCGGATTTTGCTCCAAATGCCGAACACTGTCGTTACTCAACATGCCGCCTTCAATACAGCCGAGGCCATCAAGCGTATCAACGACACAACAGCACAGAACATCGTTGATTTTTGGTACGGCAATACGCCAAACAAAGTAGAGCTGCGTAGTGGACTTGGCAAACTGTACATTGTTCGACACGGTGAAAGCGAATGGAATGCACTCGATAAATGGACGGGTATTACTGATGTGCACCTTACTCCCAACGGCACCACTACCTCAGCTGCCATTGGTAAAAAATTGGCTGATGTTCACTTCGACTTTGCCTACACGTCACAACAAATTCGCACTCGCGAAACACTCGAAGCTATCATGAACGGCAGTGGTGACCTAGGCTTAGCGCACGAAGCTGCCCGTGCCCTAAACGAGCGCGATTATGGCGTGTACACCGGCATGAACAAACAACAGATTAAAGATGCCATTGGGGATGAGGCGTTTAACGAACTTCGGCGCAGCTGGGACAGCCACGTAGAAGGTGGTGAATCACTCGAGCAAGTCTACCAACGCGTCATACCGTTTTACCTCCGCGTTATTCTCCCCCGCCTTCGTCACGGCCAAACAATACTTGTGACAGCTCACGGTAACTCCATTCGTTCACTCGTCAAATATCTCGAAAATATCTCAGATGATGCTATTGGTGATGTTGAGATGATTCAAGATGAAGTGCTGTGCTATTCAGTTGATACCGAAGGTCGCAGCACCCATAAAGACATTATTACGCCGTAACAGGCTCTTCGTTATCGCTTACCACTTGGTCAAGATACGCAACTAATTGTTCTTCAGTTGGTTGCTCTGCCAGAACCCATTGGTCATCATCGCCAAATGCTTGCACAACCCGCTTGCGGCGGGGATTGTGATCTTCAGAGTGGTGAAATAGATTAAAGTGGAACATGTTTATTTTTGTAGTGTTATGTTTCTATATTAGCATAACCAGCATATTTTGTCAAACTAGCTGTTTTCGCGCAAGAACTTTGCAACGTGCCCTTCGTTGCGGCCGTTGATCAAATTCGTAAAACCGTGTTGACGCAAGATCATGCTACACGTATTGCTTCGTTGCCCGCTGCGGCAGTACAAAATAATCGGGGCATCTTTTGGCACATTCTTCAAGGCAGCGGGCACTACGCCGCTCATAAACTCCATAGGTGGAATATTCACTGCACCTTCAACATGGCTCTGTTGATATTCAAATGGCTCGCGAGTATCTACAATAGTATATTTCATATACTTAGTATAGCAAAAATAGTGCACTAAGCAACCATATCTCGCTTTCAGACTATTCTCAGCAGAGTACCGTACCGTATAGCAATAGGTATGAATGAAACAAAAAAGCGAAGTTATTTAGTAGGGCTCATTATCGCCAGTGCGCTCCCTGCAATTGGACTACCAGCACTACCAGGCACACTAACTACGGCAAGTGTGTTACTGTATGTTTCTGCAGTCTTTGGCTACATTGGTATCGTTCTACTCTTATGGATGTACGCACTTGGCGCTAAGTCAATTTTTGGCTTAGTGTTCCGCGATATTTCTTCTATTACGCATATTCACCGCTGGCTTGGAAAGTATGGTTTACTGTTCATTCTTGCCCACCCAATCCTTATTACACTTAGTTATGGTGAAGGGCTTTTTTACAGCCTAGTTCCACATATTTCCAGCGAATTTGAACGTCATGTTACGCTCGGCAGAATTAGTTTGTACCTTGTTATTATGCTATGGGTAAGTTCGGTGCTACTGCGCAAAAAAATGGGCTACCGTCCGTGGAAATATCTGCATTTTCTTGCCTACATTGCCCTGCCATTTAGTTTGCTGCACGTGCCAGGCACAGGGTCACAATTTGCGAATGATACCTTCGTAAAGGTGTACTATTTTGGGCTGGTTGTTACGTACTTTATCGTTACCCTGCTGCGAATTCGAGGCATTCTGGCTATCGATGCAAACAAAGCGACTGTTGTTCGTCACCAAGAAATTGCCAAGTCAACCTACATGCTTGAAGTTTCGTTACCTAAAACTGCGCCGCTGCCAAAACCAGGCCAATACGTATACATCCGAATGGGGATAGTCAGCGAGGATCACCCATTCTCTGTAGTGCAGACGGGTACCGATACGCACACGGCGCTCCTAGCCTACCGTGTAACGGGGCGATATAGTCAGGCGATGGCACGTTTGCAGCCAGGGCAATCAGTGTACGTATCAAACCCCTATGGCGCTTTTCTTTCTAGCTTGGACGATGACCAAACTCCGGTTGTTTTTGTAGCGGGAGGCATTGGTGTTACACCCTTTATGCAGGCGCTACTGCATGAACGTTCTCCTGATACTACATGGCTTTTCTATGCTAATCGTTCACGTGCGACCACTGCATTCATGCAGCCACTTGCTCAAAAACTGGGGGCACACAGTATCATGCTGTTTAGCGACGAACCTGCGGTAGCGCAAAACGAAATCCATGGATGCATTACCATGGAAACATTTACGAACACGCTTGTCGCTCCAAAACAGTGCACCTATTATATTTGTGGATCACAAGGCATGATGAATCACACATTAAGTATTCTTCAGGCAATTGGTGTTCCGAAAAAACAAATTCACACAGAGGCATTTGAGTTCTAGGCTGCAGCCAGCTGATCGTTATATAGCACGACAATTTTTGCGTCGTAGGTTTCTTGCAGTGTTTGTTTTAAATCTGGACGGATGAACACAGCTGTAGCGATGGAATCAGCAACCCGAGCTGTTGAAGCCTGCACATACGTTGCCGCAACCGTTGTTACGAGTGAATCATTGGTGCGCGGATCAACAATGTGCGTGTGTTGCTTGACAGCGTTACTCCACAGCCGTTTTGCGGTACCACTTACAGCTAAGGCTCCGTTCGCAAGACGCGTCGTACCAACTTTTTTCGAAGAATCATAGGGGTGTTCTAGTGCAAACTCTACTTCATCGCGGTTGGCTATTCGCAAATCGCCACCACCATTCACAATAACGTTGTGGTACCCATTTTCTGCTAGTATTTCGATCAGCTCATCGATTAGCCAACCCTTCCCATAGCCTCCGGTATCAATAACGCTTTGGTCTGGGGTGCGTATTTCATCTCTGTTGTATACTGCTTCATTCCAAAAGTTTGGCACAACCCGACTTGCGTGTTGCCTGCCGCCATAGCCCTGAGAGTGCAGCACACCACCAACTGTTATATCAAATGCGCCGTCACTCACACTATATAGCTCGTGACATAATGCCAACATATCAAGTAATTTTTGCGGTGGCCGTGCTAAATATTTTTTTGTGTTCAATACACCAATCAGTGAGTCGTCTTTGAAGCGCGAATAGTGGGTATCGAACATTTGTACATGCTCCCAAATGATTGCTTTTGTTGCTTCATCAAATCCGTCACCAACTAAATTTTCCAGCCACCAGTGTGTACCAATCGCATCGAATTCAAACACGTTACGCCGATGCCTTGGAGCGAATTGTATCGAGCACATCATTGAATGCACTACTTGTAAGTGACGCCCCACCAACACGACTTACTGAAACATCACCAATGTCCTGCCCAGTGACAGCCGAAGAAATTTCTTGTTCAAACCAGTCAATATAGTTTGCGGATTCGTGATCGCTGTAATCGTTAGTCGTTGTAACACTGCTAATTTTTCCACTACTCACTACAACTGTGCCAGTGATGCTATTCTGAGCACCGTGCGGAACCATATAACTACTGGTGGCAGTATAGGTGCCATCTCTATACGACGACGAGCTGGTTGAGGCAGTATTCGAACGTGCAGATGGAGCTGTAGTTGTTGACTCAGACGACTGCGATGGAGACGTGTTTGTGGTGGTAGTGTGCGATGATGTGGTGTTCGCGGCAGTTTGGTCAGGTGTCGCAAACAAGCTGTAGCCAACGAACCCACTGAACGCAATTACTGCCGCTGTACCGAGTGTTATGAGAATTTTATCTTGTTTTTTCATGGTGTTATTGTAGTTCTTATGTCTGAGGATCCTCTGAATTTTATAGTTTTTTACAGTGTTCTACAAATGCGCGGTACATATGAACACCGGTTTCGTCCGATTCCGGATGCCACTGAACACCAAAGTGCCCCCTGCCCTTTATAGCCTCGATGATTCCATCAGGTGCTGCAGCAGCAATCGAAAAACCATCTGCGAGCACATTAATAGCCTGATGATGACGAGAATTTATAGAGTAGAGAGCGCCGCTATCGAGCCCCAGGAACGACTCATAGAATTCAATAGTATGCACACTTTCCATGTGTTGTAGTGCGTCCGAAAACGCCGTTGGAATGTCTTGGAATAGCGACCCGCCGTAATAAATGTTCAACCGCTGCATGCCGTAACATATACCAAAAATTGGAATTTTTGTTTTGTCACAGGTGTCAATAAGGCGCTCTTCCCACATAAATCGTTTCATTGGCTCGAGTGGTTCGTTGCCCAAACGTTCTTCGCCATAGGCACTCGCGTCAATATCAAACCCGCCCGAAATCACCACGCCGTCACAAAGCTCCGCCACCATTTCAAGTGGCATGTCAGGGCTCAATATCAACGGCACCGCGCCAACCGAAGCCAACACTCGCATGTATTCCGTACGCAGGTATACTCGTTCTGTTTTGGGTCCGGGAAATATGACTACTCCATCGCCCTCATCGAACGAAGGCACAATGCCAATAACTACCCGTTCCGTTTTGCCCATACGCCTATTGTAGCGCACTTACTGTTTCGCGAGCGATATGGCAAGCTCAGTCTTCTCAACATTCACCGTTGAAGTATTTTGCGTACACGAACCAAAAGTAGCCAGCGTTTCGCTCGCGATCGTTTCGCCGTGTTCCGTGATTGCTTTTTGCAGATCGTCATTTTCCGTAGAAAGCGAGAGCACAATACGGTCATCTACCTGCAAGCCGGCATTTTTACGGGCTGCTTGCACGTGGCGAATTACTTCGCGCATCATACCTTCGCGCTTTAGTTCTGGTGTTAGTACCTCATCAATTTGCACTTCGTTACCGACTTTTACCTCTTTAACATTCAGCTCGTCGATAAGAATTGGTACAAAGTCGAACTCTGCGCCGGTGTATGGAACCGTCACGCTGGCGAGCGGTTGGCGAACTTTTAGCCCAGCCTTGGCGCGCAAACTCAGTCCTTGGTTGACGTAGTCTCTCACGGTATTCATGTCATTCATCACCGCTTTGTTAATAGAGTAGTTTGTCGGCCAATCCAGTAGGTGCACTGATTCATTGCCGCCACCCATTTTCTGATATAACTCCTCGGCCAAGAATGGTGTAAATGGTGCTATTATAATACTTAACTTCATCAATACATAATGGAGTGTACGGTACGCATCGGCTTTATCGCCATCATCGTCAGATTTCCAGAAACGTCGACGGCTGCGGCGCACAAACCAGTTACTCGCATCGTCTAGGAATGGCAGTATTTCGCTCATTGCCTCGGGTAAATTATAGTCGTCCATGTGCTTGGTGATATGCTGGTTCATTTGGTGTAAACGGCTAACAATCCAAATGTCTAGTGGGTTGGCTAGATCGTTCGGGTCGAGTGTAAATGGCTTGCTTGCTTCGAATTCCCAGCCATCAACTTCGGCATACATGGTAAAGAAATCATACATATTCCATATCATTGATAATTTACGTGCAACGTCACCGACATCCTTATCTTGCAGCGCAAAATCTTCGCCGTTTAACACAGGGCTTGAAAGCAGCAAGAACCGCAAACTATCAGCGCTAAATTTGTCCATTAGCTCGTTCGGGTCAGTGTAGTTGCCGTAGCTTTTGCTCATTTTTCGCCCATCGTTTCCTGCCAAAGTACCAGTGGTAATGACATTCTTGAACGAGCTTTCGCCAAACAATCCGATTGCCACCACATGCATATAATAAAACCATGCACGCACTTGACCGATATATTCCACAATGAAATCACCCGGGAAGCTGGCTTCGAATTTTTCTTTGTTTTCAAATGGGTAGTGGAACTGAGCAAAGCTCATGCTGCCGCTTTCAAACCACCCATCAAGAACTTTTTCGATACGTTTATAGTGTACGCCGTCCTTATCAAACTCTACATCATCAATCCATGGACGGTGATAGTCTTCGAGTCGCACACCACTCAGTTTTTCAAGTTCATCGTAGCTCCCGACGATAATTTGCTTTTTATTCCCAGCCGCGTCGGTACCTTCCCACACCGGCATAGCTGTTGCCCAAAAGCGGTCGCGGCTCAAGTTCCAATCTGGGGCTTGCTCGATATTTTTCTCCCACCGCCCATGTTTTAAATGTGCAGGAAACCAATTTATTTGTGCTTCATTCTTCTCAAGCATCAGCTGCTTCTGCCCTTGCACATCAAAGAACCAGCTTGGGTGAGCGCGGTACATTAGCCGTGTGCCGCAACGGTGACAGTGTGGGTAGCTGTGCCGATAATACTCGATCTTCCAAACAGCTCCTCTCCACCCATCATTTAAATACCCGGTATTTACCTCTGGAGATTCGTGCATTTTTTTAGCGATTGGTTTGTTGGCCTCCCAAACATTGTGCCCTTGCCACTCGCCTTCGCTATACAGCCCATTCTCGTCGATGACGTGCACGACTGGAATGCCCTCTTTTTGCGCAAGCTCAAAATCTTCTTCACCATAAGCTGGTGCCAGGTGCACGATGCCCGTACCAGCTTCGGTTTCAACATAATCCGCATGCCATATTTTGTGTGCGTTCTCGCCTCGATCAACAAACAACGGCTCATACTCTAAACCAACTAGGTCACTTCCCTTTATATCGTCATGCACTACCTCAACCGTCTCATCCTTAAAAACCTTTTCGACGAGATCACTAGCAACAATGAGTAGTTCAGGCACATTATTAATACGTAAGGCTGTGTACATAACATCTTTGTTCACCGCTACCGCTGTATTAGCGGGAAGTGTCCACGGTGTCGTTGTCCAGGCAATCACATATACAGCGTTTTGTGTTTCATAACGATCATTCGCATACTTTTGACCGGGCTTTAGATGAAATTTCACATATACACTCGGATCAGTCACATCTTGATACGCCCCAGCATCCATCGTTACTTCGGCTTTTGAAAGTGGCGTTGCATCGCGCGTACAGTACATCAACACGCGTTCGCCTTCGTAAATCTTGCCTTTTTTATGGAGTTCTTTAAACGCCCACCAAATACTTTCCATGTATTCTTTGTCCATGGTTTTATACGCGTTATCCATATCTACCCAGCGGCCAATTCGATCAATAGTGTCGTTCCACAAGCTACTCGTTTGCACCATGTTGTCACGCGCAGTCGTAACGTAGTCTTCCAAACTTATTTTGGTACCTATGTCACGACGGTCCTTAATACCAAGTTTTTTCTCGGTAAATACTTCGGCAGGCAAACCATGGCAATCCCATCCCCACACGCGCTCGACACGCTTGCCCTTCATCGTCCAGTATCGCGGCACAGCATCTTTTACGATACTCGAAAGCAACGTACCGTGGTGCGGCACACCGGTAATAAACGGAGGTCCGTCATAAAATACATATGAATTATCTTTACTGCGATTTTCGACTGATTTTTCAAACGTTTTATCTTGCTTCCAGCGCTGTACCCAGTCTTTTTCGTACTCGAGCGCTCGCCTGCGTGTGCCGTGTTTAAACTTCATTACTTTGCCTCCCTTCGCATTGTAAAATCTGGTATCTTATCTTTAAACAAACTCTCCGAACCTTCAACTTTTTTGAATCCCCATTTTTCATAGAATCGAATAGCACGTTTATTGTACGCCACAACCTCAAGTTCAACTATATCGTTGCCAAACCACTCATCAGTAAGTGCCGCGAGCTGCTGGGCCAACCCTGTACTGTAATGTTCTTTTGCAATATAGAGTCCGCCGAGCTTCGTTATGCCATCTTCTTTAAGCGCATGAATAAATCCGACAATTTTTTTACCATCAACAGCAACGCGGTAAAAATGATCATCATTTGTAAACACATTACCAAAATGTTCGTGCGAATACGCCAACTTTTCAGGTGTCAACCACCCATCAGTTACTTCTCTTACCCATTCATACGAAACGCCATGCTCATCATTCGGATAGGCATCCAGCCAGCTCGCAGCATGCATCCGCCGAATTGCTTCGACGTCTTTCAAATTTGCTTCGCGAATGATTATACTCATAGATTCTCCAAATTAAAAATCCCTTCTTTGCCACTGGAACCCGCGTTTCGGGTGGTACCATCCAGTTTCAAAAAAGAGATTCTCTAACGCCCCATAAAACGAATTTTCGGGGGTCCCGTCTTCTTTGCACTTCGTTATTTGCTTTATCGCAGCTATTCGCGGCGGGTTCTACTAGGCTCTATGCTTTTCTTCCTGCTAACTTCGTGGTTGATAGCCACTCACTCGTGTAACGAGGCGTTGTGTAGTTTACAGTATACCACACTATTGGGGGTGTTTAAACGGTGCGCTTTTTACGGAAAAGATAGACTGTTAGTGCACTAATTCCGATTATCACCACTCCTATAGCCCCAACTATGAGCTTATAGATGTTGAAGCCCGTGTTTGCGAGTGGGCCGTTACTTGGATTAGCGATGATATTTACCGGTGTAGGGGCAAGTATCGAAAGTTCAGCTGACGTCACATCTGTCAGCACTTGATCACTGGGAGTAGTAAGCTCAGCTATAACACTGTAGGTACCTGCAGTAAGTGGTGACGCAAGAGACGAAAGGTCAAGCCGCCACGTATTACCACTGCTGGTGAGTTGCGGATCCTCACCAAGTATGTACCATCTACCGTCTACATTTACGCGTAGCTGTTTGGTGTTGGTGCTATCAAACGTGCCGGTAATAATTGGCTGCCCGCCTACCCATGTAGTCGGCTGAACGCTAGGAGGGACTTGTACTGTCAACTCTTGGTTGGTCGGATCTGTACTTGTATTCTCCGCTGTATCAGTAAAGGTTGCTGTTACATCATACGTACCAGCCGTGGCTATGGTGGCAATCGTACCTGCCGGCAGTGTCCAGGTACCATCACCGTTATTCGTTGCAGTATACATACCACCATTGACAGTCACCCGTACTGTTGCCGTCGGGTCATCTACCGTGCCAGTGAGTGCGGGACTGGAACTGACAAGCGTCGTGGGAGTAACGCTGCCAGTTGGTGCCGTAATGTCAATCACCAGTTCACCTTCTGTTGAATCATTCATCGAATTACCTGCGTCGTCGTAGGAAACAACTGTAACATTGTATACGCCTTCAGGGATTTGATAGAGCCCATAGGTCCATGTACCAGGATTATTCGGGTCTTCATACCAGCCTGTGTAGTCGCCGTCAGCAATACTCCACTGGCCTGTCGCCTCGTCAAATGAGTAATTTGGATAGTAGCATTTTGTTGCATCAAGCGAACAAATCTCGATGTATATATACTGAGCTCCAGGGGCTGTTCCGTGCAGTAGCGGACGTTGATTGTTAGTAGTAAGCGGCACCACGGTCGGTGCGGGTGGTGGCATCGTATCGATTGTCACCCCATTGACGAACGTGTGCGTCATCGTTAGGCCAGTGGCAGGGTCGGTTACCGTCATCGTAACATCGTAGCTACCATCGGCTAATGGTGTTGCCAGCCCAGGTCCACTCATGTAAAAACTTGTGTCGGATAAGTACTTGCCGTCACTAAAATCATATGGCTGGCCGTTAACGGCAATGGTGGTGTTCATAGTGGTCGAAACACCTGTAGCAGTCCATGATCCGCTTAATCCGCTCGCCCGCGGATCATTTGTGACCATGTTCATACTGCAGTCTGCAAAACTAATGTTAGTAATGGCACCAAATTCACTCGTATTGCCGCTGGCGTCGGTAGCTGTGGCTGATGGATTGGCGATTGTCGTTGGTACGTGAATCGTTCCGTTGCCGTTTGCATCTGTCGTGACCGTCTCAGAACTGTGCCAAATTTCGCCCTGCAGTGGGCCAGACGTCCATGATGGGTTGGCGTAATAATCAATGGTAAAGGTTGCATTGGGTGTTGAATTAAAAATGTTATAGCGCTCACTACTCACCCCAGAGCAATCGGTCATAACCACTTTAATGATTGGGTAATTTTGCACATTGTTCGAACCAGTATCAGCGTCTTGGTAATCATTGGCGGTTATACCATTTGCAGACCATTGACCACCGATATCTATACCGAGACCATTAGTACCGCCATTCGCATAGATAGAGTTTTGCTGTACTGAATTGCCCGCCCATACCGTACGAGATTCTTCGTTCCAAACGTAGCCACCATGAACAACAACACCCGTGCCGCCATTATCATGGACAGTGTTGTGCGTGATTTGCGTGGTCTCTGTTGCAGAAAGCAGTATGCCGACACCACCGTTGTTACGAACTTGGTTATGTGATATCACAGAATCTTTCGCATATTCCAATGCTGCTCCTCGTCTGCCATTGTTGGCAATTATATTGCCCTTTGCGGCTGTATCACCACCAATAGCTATTGTGCTGCCAACTGGGTACCCGTACGGATACAGCTGTGAAATACCATCACCACCATTCCCACACGCCGCTCCACTTTTTGTTACGCCAATTTTGTTACCTTGTGCAGTGAAATTTTGGACAGCAATCAAGGTGACACCGTCGTTTTTGTTACACGATACGATATTCCCCTCGCCGGAATTTGGACCACCAAACTGCAGAGTACCTCTACTTCGTATATCTGCTCCACGCCATCCTGTATTCGGCGCAGCAGTCTCACCATCTGACTTTACCCCGACCATATTCCCAAAAAATGTTATGCCTGCTGCATTTTCACTAATACTAATACCCTGATTATTGCCACTAATGATATTGCCCTCACCTGGACTACTACCACCAACAAGCAAGTTACCGCCATGACCAATATAGAGCCCATTTCCATTATTCGGCAGCGGATTCTCATCAACATCGAGTCCTACATAATTACCCTGGATTTTGTTTATGCCACCCAAATCAGCGTAGGCATCACTAATATTAATTCCATTACTCGTATTGCCGCTAATAACATTTCGGCCGCCCACTGTGCCATTACCAATTGTGACGTTTTTTGTCTCGCCAAATATATACGTAATGCCGTCAGTATTGCCAATACCGGCCGTTTTTCCGTTCAGCCCGCTGCCTATGTAGTTACCTAAAATTGTTACGGTATCAGTCCCGTGCCCTACCAAGATACCACTTGAGTTGCCACTTATATAATTGCGATCATTGGCATTCGTGCCGCCAATCGTAACATTCATTACTTCGTTGCCAACACCACCAGTAGCTTTATCGATAAGTATGCCCGCACTGTTGGCCAACTTCACGCCGCCCGGACTAATACCAACGTAGTTACTTTTTATACTTACGTTGTTGCTCGATTCACCAATCATGAGTCCTGCGCTCCACACAAAGTTATCTCTATTACCGCCAGCAATCACGTTTGCATCTGCGGGGTTTCCCCCTATCACTGCATCTTTTAATGCGTACATTTGCGCCATAACGCCTAGAATGCTGTTTGCATCAAACACCCCATCAAGCGATACTTTCGCACCGACAATATTATTTTTGATTTGCATGGAATCAAGTGACGATGTGGTGTTATTTACCATTTCAGATGTCATGGCGAATATGAGATTATTCTGTACTACCGCACCATCAGCCGTGAGTGAAAACCGTAACGGGTAGTCGGTGACCACTCGTGTCCTACCGTCGGCTGATGTACCAAAGTAATTACATTCAATGGTGGTATTGGGCGAGTTAACCGTTAGCCCAGACCCACTGCCGGTTATTATTCCCTTTACCATGGAGCCATCGGCAGTTTGAGCAAATGTTACTATACTGCCTGTAATTTCTACACGAAGAGTGTGCGGAGTATTAGCTCCATTGGGGCATCGGGCACCATATTACCGCACGTCGTACCTGATTGGGTGGTGCCATCGATGACAGTCGGCTGAGTAATTTGCGGTAGTGCTGTTGAGAGCGCAATTGTTTGCACACCACTACCTGCGATCGAAAATGATATGAGGTGAGGAGATGCCGCCGTTGTACTATTCGCGTTTGCATCGATAATAGCTTGGCGTAAACTCCCTGCACCTGAGTCAGCTGTTGTCGTCACGCTGTAGGTTTGTTGAGCGGCCAAAGCTGGGGGCACGGGCACTCGCGCAGCAGCATAAACAAGACCTGTCATAAGACAAAGTCCCCACCATGCAATCCTGATTTTCCGGCGCCTAAGTGCTAATGCCATTTAGGTATCTCCCTATTTTATGTTACCCCTATTCACAACTCGTGAATGTTCATTATTATAGCATGCTGCCTCGTAAAACACGAGCGTGATGCATCTAGTAGTGATAACTAGTACGTACTATGCAAAAATTGCATCGCCGTACTTTAGCAAAATTGCAGCTACAAATAGCGCGATAATTCCCCACATAACCAACTTATCTAGGTCTTTTTCGACCCAAGAAAGTAAAGTCTTTTGTATTTTCTTTGGTAAATACAAGTTGTTTTCGCGAACGTTGTAGCGCGTGATTGCAAACCATACTAATGTTGTAGTAAGCGTTACCAGCAAGCACCACGGGCACAGAACCTGAATAATATAGAAGCTCGTATAAAACAGATACAGCGCAAACACAAAGCCAAGCGTGTAGCCAATTTGTGCCACAAACATAAATTTGCGTGGGAATTTTATACCTGCCAATCCAGCAATTGCTACCGTAATAACGATTGGTTCAGCCATCAGCCCCAAAAAGCTATTTGGAAACCCAAACAGTGTCGCGCTAGGATGCTTCCCGACACTTGCGCAGTTAAGCACGGCGTTTATACTGCAACTTAGTGCAGCATTTGGATTTCGCGCTAGCTCGACTGCCTCGTTACTCAACACAAATGCAGCTAACAAGCTTAAGCAAGCACCGACGAGCATGCTGGTAAAAATCCAACGATCATCCCGCAATTTCTTGTTAGAGTGAGTCAGAAACGCGAAGAGTTTATTCATAGTATGATACCTCACTGATTGTTGGGAGTGGCTGGCCTCGCCATACATTCTGCACTTGCCCATCATCTTTCGTGGCAATCAATGTAGGATATTCGACAATGTCGTAAGTTCTGCAGAACGCAGCGCCCTCTCGGCTGTCGGGGTTCATCTCTTCGATACTGCGTCCCGTTTGACGGTGGTAATCTTGCAGAAATGTCATCACCATGCGTGCATGGTCGCTCTCCACCTTATACACCATAACAACGCGCATGCTAGTCCTCGCCTTCAAGTCGTTTTTGACGAGCTGCCAGGATCTTTACAAAGTCGTCTAGTGTCTTGAAGTCGTGGAACACGCTCGCAAACCGAACATAAGCAACTTGGTTAATCTTACCAAGCTCATCAAGCACTATTTCACCAATGTCTTTCGAAAAAATCTCATTTTCACCTCTGTTGTACACGGCTTCTTCTACCGTATCAACAATGGTTTCAACTTCGAGCTCACTCGCAAAAAACTTCCCGACCGATTGCTTGATTGCTCCTGCTAACTTGTCACGATCAAAAAGTTCACGGTCACCGTCTTTTTTTATGACTGCCAGATTAGGCTTTTCCACTCGTTCGTATGTTGTAAATCGTTTACCATCAGGGGTTTCGCGACGCCGGCGAATTGTTTTGCCATCGCCAACTTCGCGCGATTCAAGCACCCTACTGTCGCCGATATTTATTTGCCCGCTCATACTTCTAGCGAACTCCTTTCCTATTGGTCGTTTTGCTCTTTGTTCTTCTTGCGGCGGCGAAGAAAGGCTGGAGTGTCATCTTCATCTTCAACCGCTGGCTCATTCCACAAATTTGTTGTTGTTTCACTTGCAAACTCACTTGCCGTTGCCTCAGGAGTACGCAGCTCCATATCGACCGATGCGATGTCCTCATCTTTAACCGCGCTGCCAGCACTAGCAGATGGAGCTGCAATGTTTGCTGCTTGTTCGTGGAAGTATTCGCTATCAAATCCTGTTGCGATAACCGTAATCACAAGCTCATCTTCCATTTCAGGCTTCAACGTAGCACCAAAGATAATGTTTGCATCTGGTGATACCGCGCTGGTGATGATTTCAGCAGCTTCCTGAATCTCTGCCATTGTCATGTCGTAGCCACCGGTTACGTTGAACAGCACGCCCTTAGCACCATCGATAGAGACTTCAATCAGTGGCGACTCGATAGCTTGCTGGGCGGCTTGTGACGCGCGGTCTTCACCACTTGCACGGCCAATACCCATTAGGGCGCTACCAGCATTGCTCATAATGGCTTTTACGTCGGCAAAGTCGAGGTTAATGAGTCCGTGCTCGGTAATAAGCTCAGAAATTCCCTGCACACCTTGGCGCAGCACATCATCCGCAATCTTGAATGTTTCAAGAAGCGGTGTTCGACGATCGATTGTTTGAAGCAGTCGATCGTTCGGAATAGTAATCAATGTATCGACTTGCTTGCCTAGGTTAGCAACTGCCCATTCAGCGTTTGTACGGCGCTTTTCGCCCTCGAAGCTAAATGGTTTTGTGGCAACACCAACGACAAGAATGCCGAGTTCACGCGCTACTTCTGCCACCACATGGCCAGCACCACTACCAGTTCCACCGCCAGCACCAATGGTAACAAATACCATATCAGCACCTTGTAGGGCCTGCTTAATTTCATCACGCGATTCGTTGGCTGCTTCCTCACCCTTCGATGGATCCGCACCTGCACCAAGACCACCGGTTGTTTGCTTGCCTAGATGGAGCTTAACGTCGGCTTTGGAATTGTGCAAAGCTTGCGCATCGGTGTTCATAGCAATGAACTGCACGCCGGTAAGCCCGGCATCTTTCATGCGATTAACAGCGCTGCCACCGGCACCTCCAACACCCACTACCTTAATGCTGGCAAAGGTTTGAATTTCACTTGGTTTTACTTCCGGCATGTGCTTTGTAGCCTCCCTTATTCTCGTCAGTTCTTTACACCCAGTATACCACTACTGAATACAAAAATTAAATGAATACATTTTTGCTTCGCACGCTTCGCTACGTTTTAAAGCGCTTCAAAAAGTTGCTAAGCATACCACCAGCTTTCTTAGCGCCATCTTTGGCACCTTTTGTTGAAAATCCAAGGTGGATTCCGCTGTGCTTCGCTGCTGTGTGTGTTTGTTCGCTATCCATTAGCATAAGCCCAACGGCCGCAGCATATTCTGGCTTTTCAGCATCGTCGCTTACGCCGCCATAGCCGGCAGGCTTACCGATACGCGCGGCCAGCCCAAGCGCGGTCTTAGCGTAATCCGCCATGTGTTTCATGTTTGCTGCACCGCCCGTTAGCACAACACCACTTGGTAGTTGTCCGGCGCGCCCAGCTTTCTTCAGTTCCTTTTGTATTGCTTCAAAAATTTCTTCGAGCCTGGCATCGACAATTTCATCAATTTCGTGCGAACTAAATGTTAGCACTTCACCATCATGCTTGATACTTATACCCTCGGTATCTTTGCGCACCATTGCTACTGCATGCGCCAGCTTTACCTTCTCGGCTACTTCTGGATCAGTTTTTAGTCCTATTGCCAAATCGTTGGTAATATTTGCGCCACCAACCGGAATCACACCTACATACTGTAAGTCGCCTTCCTCAAACACTGCAACCCCTGTTGTAGTACCACCCATATCAATAACGGCAACGCCATTTTCCATTTGCGATTCATTTAGAACGGCTCGTGCAGAAGCCATGACACTCGGCACAATCAGACGCGGATCAACTTTGGCAGCCTCAGCAGCCCGCTGTAGGTTTTGCAAATGAGGTGCAAGCGCGCTTACCACATTCGCTTCTATTTCAAGTCGTGTGCCGGCCATTCCGAGCGGGTCTTTTATGTTGTCTTGGCCATCAAGTCGATACGCATGCGGAATCACCTCCAATATTTCACGGTTGGGAGGTACTTTGCCCATAGTAGCTACGTCTTCTATGCGTGCCAAATCCTCTTGAGTTATCTCATGGTCAGCTGCGCCCACCGCAATCATCCCATCGGCTTTTGTGCTCAGAATGTGTGCACCATTTATACTCATTGCTGCCACATCTACTTGGTAGCCACTCATACGTTCAGCCTCACCCAGGGCATCATCGATAGCAGTTCCTGGCCCCTGTAAATGGCTAACAATACCCTTGCGCATTCCGGTGTTTGGCGCTTTGCCAACGCCTACAATTGTCGGTTTGCCGCCTGCGTCATCCAGATGGCCCACCACGCAGCGAATCATGGTTGTACCCACATCAATTCCTACTGCGTATCGAGAATTTTCTTGCATATGCTTATTGTAGCTATTGTTTGCCAAACTGTAAAGAAGCCTACAGTTGCGTTAGAATTTCGCACCCAGTTTCAGTGACAAGCACCGTGTGTTCAAAATGTGCAGCCAGACTACCATCCCGCGTACTGATCGTCCAGCCATCTTCGTGGTTACTCGTAATGCGTGCGCCGCCCAACGTGGCCATCGGTTCAATCGCAATCGTATCGCCAGCACGCAAAATTTCGCCACTGCCAGCTCTCCCATAATTTGGCACCTCTGGGGGCATGTGCATTTCATGCCCAACGCCATGCCCGACAAGCTCACGAATAATGCCAAGTTTCGCACCCACCAGTACCTTCTCTACTGCTGCCGAAATATCGCCAATCCGCGTACCTTCACCTTTTATGGCGTCAATTCCAGCGTACAAGCTCCGTTCGGTTTCTTTGAGCAAATGCTTTACAGCCCCTTTGGGCTGCTCGCCAACTACCATGGTAAACGCGCTGTCTGTCTTCATGCCTTTGTAGGTAATCACCAAGTCGAATCCAACCACGTCACCCTTTTCGAACGGTTCATTTTTGGGCACACCATGCACAATTTCTTCGTTGCGCGAAATACACACAACATTTGGAAAGCCAACTTCAGCTGTTTTGTACGTTGCCGTTGCACCACGCGCGGTAATTTCTTTCGCTACCCACGCATCAACCTCCAGCCCAGTCATACCAGGCTGCACATGCACTTTTAAATCTCGCAAAATCCCGCCCAAAATTGTGCCGCCTTCGCGCATAGCCTGTATCTCAGCCTCTGTTTTACGCGGTTGGCTCACACTAATGCTCCACGATAATTTGATAGAACAACCAAGCTGCTATCTTTTTTCAGAAGATGTGTGGGGAATGTTCGAATAGAACGTTCTCCAGCCCAACGCTGCCAACATCGTGTCCAGTGGACACATGCTGGCAAAAGAGTATCTGATGAAAAAATGATAGCAGCTTGGTTGTGAAGCACCTTATTCTCCGACTACTTCCGCATACAGCCTGTCATGCACTTCACCGGCTGTACCGGTACCGTCCATGTGAATGATCTTTACCCCATCTTCAGCAAATGTACCAAGTACTGGGTACATTTTTTGCCGATAAATGTTCATGCGCCGCGCAATCGTTTCAGGGTTGTCTTCCATGCGACCACGAATTTCGAGGCGCTTCATAATCTCACTTTCAGGCACTTCAAATACGACAACCAAATCAATATTTTCGCCGGTTTTTTCCATATGATCAGCGAGCCATTCAGCCTGCTCCTTGGTGCGCGGAAAGCCATCGACAATTACCTTCGGAAAGTTATTTTCTTTGGCGTGTTTTATCGCCGCATCAAACACTTCATACGTCAGCTCATCGCTCACCAGTTCGCCGCTTTTTAGCACTTTTATCACTTCTTCATCGGTGCTCTCGCGGAGCATTTGCCCTGTCGAAAGCCACTTCCATCCCATACGCACTGCCAACATCTGGCCCTGCATACTTTTTCCGGCACCCGTTGGTCCGAACAGTAAAATCATCCCTTATTTCCCCTTAAATTATTGTAATTTTTCTTTAACTAATCTTGCGACCAGCGCGCCATCGGCTGCATTGCCGGCCTTTGCCTTCACCGCACCAATCACCTGGCCCATCTGCTGCATCGTCACGTCGCCCATACCTGCAACTACTTCATCAACCAGCGCCGAAATATCTTCTTCACTCATCATTTGTGGCAAATATTTTTCTAGTACAGTAATTTCTTTTTGCTCAGGCTCCGCCAATTCAGGACGGTTGTTTTCTTGGTAGAGCTTTATGCTCTCGCGACGCTTCTTTACTTCGCGAGCAATAATTTTTTCAACTTCGCTGTCTTCAAGCCCTTCATCACGCTTACCTTGAGCAACCTCTTCGTTTAAGATTGCTGCTTTTAAGTTGCGCAAGGTATCGCCCTCAAAACGATTGCCGCCTAGTAAGGCGGCTTTCATATCGTCTTGAATTTTGGCAGCTAAGCCAGCCAACTAGCGTACTCCTAGGCGCATTTTTGCCATTTTGTCGGCCTTTCGCGCTTTGCGGATAATTGCTTTGTTGCGCCGTTCAGTTTTGCTGATTGGCTTTGCAAATCGCATGCTTGCCTTGGCAGTGCTCAAAACACCACTTTGCAATACCTTGCGATTGAAGCGACGAATAACATTCTCGTTCGCCTCGCGTTCGTCTTTACGTGTTACTTGTACCATATGACATTGATTATAACAGATAGGGATTAAACACGCAATTGTTCGGGGCTCGGAATGACTACGTAACCTTTTTTTGCGACCCTAACAGTGCAAGCATTGTTGTCATCAAATGCTACCGGATAGACCTCTGCCATAAAGTGATCGATTGGAGCGATACTAGCAGCTCTCAACTCGACGATCCTGCCATCATCTTGCTCGTGGGTTATCCTAAGAAGAGGTTGGCGGATATGCACAACCCCGTCTTCAGTTCGCGCACTTCCAAATACACCCCTATTGCGAGGTGGCGTAATATGACCTGGGGTACTAATCATACTCATACTACCACCAACTGCAGCTACTGTCTGTTGACGCAAGTGATTGATTGGCTCATTCATCGCACCACAGATTTCACCCCATGTTTGTAAGCCATCAACCTTTGATGTTACCAGCACTTGTAGTAAATAGGCTGTCTTACCAAGCTCTCTGCCTAAACCTTCTTGAATTATTTGTCGTTGGTAGTTTTTACCCGAAAGTACTTCTAAGCTAATCTTAACGTGGTCTGGATCAAACTCATCTATAGTTTGCCATGAAGTGGCGAGAAGCGGAACATCACTTGCGTCAAATCGTCCACCTCTATATGCTTTTGTAATCATTGTGTAATTATCTTAGTTTCAATTATTTCGTGCAAGCTTAAGCAACTTTTATATTAAGCAACTTACCTTCTACGCTTCGCCTACCCTGCCATTCATTTATATCTGGATGATACCAAATATCTACTATCGCACCATTTTCAACAAAAAAACACTCCGGTGCGTTAAAGGCCAAGAACTGCAGGGTTTCTCCCTGCAAGTTTTTTAGTGTAAGTTTGACGTGCTGATCGTCGCTGCCCATTTTACGTATATTTACCACTGTAAGGTTAGCTGTGTAAATAACTGGTTGCGGATTGGCGCTACCAAATGGCTCAAGTGCGGCAAGCTGCGAAACGACGCCTTCGGTAATTTCATGCAACTCTGCGGCTACATCAGCGGTTGGCAGTAGCAACTCTGCTTGGTTTTTTAATTTCATTTTTTTGTAGTGCTCGTTCACGCGCTGGCGAAAGGCTGCAATATTTTTGGTTGGTAATGTCACACCCGCAGCAAGCTTATGCCCACCGCCCTTCGTAACTAAATCGTCGCTGGCACGAATCGCATCAGCCGCTGAAAAATCCCCATAACTTCGTGCACTTCCTTTAGCGTCTTCGCCCATCTCTTCAAGTACATAGGTAGGCTTTTTGTATTTTTCGAGCAACTTCGCCGCTACAATCCCGATAATTCCGTGGCTCCACCCTGGCGCACTTACCACCAGCACGTTGTCATCAGCATATTTTTCCGCCTGCACGGTCGCTTCTTTAAAAATTTTATCTTGCTCCAGCCGTCGTTCTTGATTTAATGCATCAAGTTGCTGTGCTTTTTCAAGCGCCTCCATCGGGTCTTTGGCCCGCAACATATCAAGTGCAATCTGCGCTGTCTCTAACCGCCCAGCTGCGTTCATTCGTGGCCCTAACCCAAACCCCAAACTCCGCGCATTCACCTTTTCGGGCTCTACTCGCGCCACCGCCATAAGCGCTTTCAGCCCTGGTCGCCGTGTCTTCGCCAGCACCTTCAACCCCCAGTACACATGCATGCGATTTTCGTCGACCAACGTCACCACATCACACACCGTCCCTAGTGCGACCAAATCGAGCAGCCACTTTTCTTGCCCCGGCTCGAGGCCTTTCAGTTTGGTTTGCAAAGCTTGCACTAATTTAAATGCCACACCCACTCCTGGTAAATCGAGGAACGGGTAGAGAGATGGTGCAGGTATTTGTTTTGAGGAGACTCTCATGAAACCAAGTGAAATATTGTCAGAATCTTGCCCAGGCGAGGATGTCTGAGCATGCGCGAGTTCAGCAGCCTGCAACGATCCTGACAATATTTTGCTCTGGCTTGAATGAGCCGTCTCAGAAAAATAAATATCTGCATCATCTCGAAGAAGCAACTTTTCGTACGCTTCTGGATAATCCTGCAACAACCGCTTCGGATTTATCACCGCCACCGCTGGCGGCTGCACGGGCGCTACATTGTGGTGATCCGTCACAATCACATCAACGCCCAACTCCCCCGCCCGCACAATCTCCTTCTCGCTCAAACTCCCACAGTCTACCGTCACAATCAACGTCGCACCTGTCGCTGCAATTCGCTCCACCGCATCGATCGTCATACCATAGCCTTCAATAAACCGATTCGGGATAAATGCATCAACGTCTTTAAAGCCAAAACTATCGAATGCATCCAAAAGTAGCGTTGTGGCCGTTAGCCCATCAATGTCGTAATCACCATAAATAGTGATGTGCTCTTGTTTTTTGTGCGCTTGTACGAGCCGTTTCACTCCCTTTTCCATATCAGGTAGCAAAAACGGGTCATGCCCCGCCGCATAATCGGGATTCAAAAAAGCCTCGCGCTTGGTTTTGTCGTCCAGCCCACGGGCTTTTAAAATTCGTTCAAAAATATCCACATCCACCACCCTATTGTACCCCAAAAAAGAAGAAGAGCCCGCCCACGAAGGAGCGGGGCTCGACTTCGGGAACGGGCTTAGAGAGACCTGGTGTCCCGATAAGTTGATCCAAGTTCTCGTATCTCATACCAAGGCACAGGGTAGTCCGCTAAGCCACGATAAGCGTCTCTACTCTGCTCTAATCGCTGCTTATAGGCAACACACTCGTCTTCAGTTCCCACAAATTGTAGCGTGGGTTCCGGTGCCTTATACCTGGGATTGTAGGCAGCCTCTGGATCGATGACTGAGTGCAGGAACACACCACAACTTCGTTTTTTAAGTGCCATTTTAGCCTCTCAAACTACGGTCGCAAGAATACCTGCGAGACAACCGTTGTTCTAATAAGAGTAAGTAGCTTTTATGCATATTGCGCAAGCACAACCATATAAAAACTCATTATTTTCAGCGAATTTACTTCGTGAAAATGATGGTAACTAAAGGAAAAAGAGCAGCCCAAGCAGCTGGCTCTGCCAGTGCCCGGCGCGATGAGAAAAAACCTTGGTTTTGTCTCATTACTACACCGGCTGCACATCGCCCGAACGCTTATTGCGGCCAGTCTGGTGCTGCTGTGATTTAATCACGATGCTCTGTAGCTCTTTAAAAATAGCAAACTGCTTATTCGTCGCGTAAATCTTGGTATTTCCCTGTTTTTCACTCTTCAAAAACCCGACTTTTTCAAGTTTTTTTAGTTCGCGTTGAATATTACCCGGGTCTTCTTTAATAAGTTTTGCAAGGCCGCGCACGTGCGTGTGAAAATCTGGATACTTGGCATACACCACAACGATCTTTCGGCGCACACGTGATGTAATAAAAACGTCTAACATTACTCTCCCTTTATTAGCCCTGCTTTGTTCGTTACTATCTAGCTTAGCACAATCTTACAACATTTCTCAAGTGTAAAATGTCACAATCTACTCGCTCGGTCGTTCCTCTAAGAGGTAGTACAAGCGAGTACAGCGCTATTACTTCTGTCAGGAGTAAAGAAGTAATGGGCGCGAAACGCTACCCCCCTGAAGAATGACCGAAAAGAGCAAACTGTGCGAACTATTTCCAATTCAAAATCATTTGGTTAATCTTGGCAATTGTCTCCTCGTGCCCAGGAATCGTATTATCTTCGTAATAATGATTTGTGCCCATGTAGTTCTCTTTTACATCTAGGATGTGTAGCTCGTCAGCTTGCATATGTAGTTTATCGACAGCCGGTATGCTTGCCACCGGAGTAACTGCAATAATCTTCACTGTTCGAATTGGCTTTAAAAAATCCATCGCTACATCAAATGCAGCGCCATTATCAATTCCATCGGCTACCAAAATCACTACCCTATCGCGTAACATGTCTTCAGAAATCACCCCACCGTCCCCAAGTAGTCGATTTATTTTCTGAAACTTCTCACGCTTTTGTTCATTCAAGTACCCATGGAATTCACTCGTGTATTCTTGTACTTCACCGGTGCTAAAGGTGCTATTGATAGTGAAGTTTCCGCGCTGCGATACACCACCAAAGCTCAAGCTCTCACCCGGTACTTCAATATCTTCAACTAAAAGCAACATCAATGGTGCGTGCAATGCGGCAGCCAGCTGCTCACCCACTAGTACCGCCCCATCGCTCATAGCAACAACTGCACAGTTCTCGTAACGATAGGTTTCAAACAGCTGGTTGGCAAGGAGCTGCCCAGCCTGCGACCGACTTTCAAAATACATATGCTTAGTATACCAGTCAGTCGATGACGGAGCTACTCTGTTTCGCCGGTTTTGCACTATACGGTTTATACTATAGGTATGTACTACTATGAGGTTGCGCCTACGCAAATCATTCGGGCAAATGCCTCTAGCTTCACATATTGTTCTACCAAACGATACAGTATCGGTAGTATCGTTCATATTCCAGTCGGTGCTAAAAAGTGTATCGGCGTCGTTGTCGAAGTGGTCAAAAAACCCGCATACGACACTAAATCTATCGCTGATGTTGTAGAACGAACGCCTCTACCCGTAGCGCTTATTCGGCTCGCTACCTGGATGTCGATCTACTACAGCACGCCACTTGCTACCGTGCTGCAGAGTATACTCCCTCGTGGCCTTACAAAAACTCGACGAAAAACCGCAACTACTCTTCCTGCCTCGCCACGAAACCGAACAAATTTTGTGTTCACAAAAGATCAACAATCAGCAATATCGAATATTTTACAGATGTCACCTGGCACGGCATTGCTCCACGGAATTACCGGATCTGGCAAAACAGCAGTGTATATCGAGCTTGCCAAACGCACCGTGGCAGCAGGCGATTCTGTCATTATTCTTGTTCCAGAGATCGCACTCACTACGCAACTAGTTGCTGATTTTTCTCATCATTTTCCCGATATTTTACTCACCCATTCGCGCCAAACCGAGGCCGAACGTCATACTGTATGGCGTCAAGCACTTACAAGTACCTCACCTAGGGTTGTCATCGGTCCACGGTCGGCATTATTTATGCCCGTAGCTCAAATAGGACTTGTTGTCATAGATGAATGCCACGAGCCAAGTTTTAAGCAGGAGCAGTCACCTCGCTACTCAGCACTGCGCGCAGCGAGTGAACTTGTGAGAGCGCATGGTGCAAAACTTGTGCTCGGGAGCGCCACACCGCTTATTAGCGATTACTACCTTGCCCAGCACGCTGATCGCCCAATTATTACTATGCGCACGAGCGCCCAAACCGACACCGTCAAGCCAACCTTGCAGCTTATCGACATGACAAAACGCAGCAACTTTTCGCGCCACCCGTTTCTTTCCACCGCCCTACTAGAAAAGATCGAAACAACGCTTGCCAGCAACCACCAAGTACTTATTTTTCATAATCGCCGTGGCAGCGCCAGCACTACGCTATGCGAACAGTGCGGCTGGCAGGCTGGCTGCTCACACTGCTACATACCCCTCACCTTGCACACCGATTCACATACGTTGCGCTGCCACCTTTGTGGTCGCAGCAACACCATCCCTACTGTGTGCCCAGAGTGCAATCACACCGATATCATACACAAAGGCATTGGCACTAAACGTGTCGCAAGTGAGCTCGAACGACTCTTCCCGAAAGCACGCATCGAACGATTTGACGGTGATAGCGAAGCAACAGTCGAGAAACTCTACAAAAGTCTTTATGATGGCTCGATCGACATTATTATTGGTACACAAATTATAGCGAAAGGGCTTGATTTGCCCCAGCTAAGAACCGTGGGCGTCATCCAAGCCGATTCTGGATTAGCCCTACCCGACTATACGGCGAGCGAACGCACTTTTCAGCTGCTCAGTCAGGTTGTTGGTCGCGTAGGTCGCTCGAACCACCCCACTGACGTAGTGGTGCAAAGTTATCAGCCTAACCACCCGGCAGTTATCGATGGTCTATCGCAAGACTACACCTCATTTTACGCACGCACATTGGCACTTCGCCAACACACTCATTTCCCGCCGTTTTGTTTTTTGCTCAAACTCACTTGTTTGTACAAAACAGAGGCCGCGGCCATAAAAAATGCCCAAAAATTAGCGCTCACACTAAAGAATGCACTGCCTCAGCGGGTAGAAATTCTTGGCCCAACTCCAGCATTTTACGAACGTGCAGCGGGCACCTATCGTTGGCAACTGGTACTTAAGAGCTCTAAACGCGCCGACCTACAGGCCGCACTCCAACACCTCCCACCAACTCACTGGCAATACGAGCTCGACCCACTCTCACTCTTATAAATCAACTCATCTATACTAATCCTCTAACATAATCCTCTAACAATTTTAGTAACACAATCCTCGCGATCGTGAATAATTTGTTACAATAAACGCATGAAAAAAGTCACAAAACGCTATTCGTCATCGGCCCATTTCATTCTCAGCTCGTTACTACCTTACACCCAAGCAAATATGTTACTTTCGTTTAAGCCAAACGCATATTTTAACGAACTTGAACGAATAAGCGGTGATGGTGCTTCACGGTTTCGCGCGGCTTATTACAGGGCCTTGAAAAAAGGACTCATTGAGCTTGCTGACGATGGTATACCACGCCTCACACAAAAGGGCACTGCTAGATTACAAAAATACGAACCAAAGAAGCTCAAACACGAGGCAAAGATTCTTGTTATTTTCGACATCCCAGAGCGCCAACGTCACACACGCGATCGCCTGCGCTTGCTGTTACGTGAACTCCACTTTGTGCAAATACAGAAGAGTGTGTGGCAAACAGAATATGACGTCCTGCCCTACCTTGTCGAGCAAATCGAAGAGAATCGCCTAAAAGACTACGTGGTGATTTTTGAATCTGCAGAAATAAAACTGTAACAGAATTCTTCCGATCGTAGGTATTTTGTAACTTTAGAATTTTATCTGTTATTTCTAATCTGTTATACTGTTGGGTAATGACCAGAGACGATATTATTACCCTTCCCAACTCCCACCTTCGGCAAAAGTCGGCCAAAGTGCATGTTGTTACCGACGCCACCAAGCAATGCATCAAAGACATGACATCAGCGGCACTTGATTGGGAAGATTCACGTCCGCACGAAATCAGCGCGGCTCTAGCTGCCGTTCAGATAGATCGGCTTGAACGAATTATTATTGTGCGCAGCGATTTCGAAGATAAAAAAACGCGTCAGTTTACCGCGCTTATCAACCCAGAAATTGTTAAATACGAAGGTGAAGTTGTTGCCGACTACGAAGGCTGTCTGAGTGTACGCAAAGTATATGGCAAAATTCCTCGTCATACCAAAATCCGCGTTAAGGCACTCGATGAAGACGGCAACGAAATAAGAATCAAAGCTGAAGGTTTCTTGGCCCGCGTTATTCAACACGAAGTCGATCATACTAACGGCATTGTTATCATCGATCACATCAAAGACAAAACCGATGCATTTTATCAACTCGACGACAAAGGTGACCTACAGCCACTCGACTACAACGAATATATCAAGGACAATCATGAGCTCTGGGCCGAATAAATCAGTCGTTTTTTTTGGCAATGAAAAGCTCGCGACTG
Organism: uncultured Candidatus Saccharibacteria bacterium; assembly: GCA_964537815.1. GTDB lineage: Bacteria > Patescibacteriota > Saccharimonadia > Saccharimonadales > Saccharimonadaceae > UBA1020. Next base: position 28,636 of record CAZIDJ010000006.1, read on the forward strand.
GCATTGCTACGCCGCAGCCGCTCATTCGCCAAGCAGTCGAAGCTGCTGGTTTTACTATTGAAAAAATTATCACTGGCCCCCTTTCTACACTTGGCGAACATCAGTCTCAGCTAGCCGTGCTCGCAGCTTATGGGCACATCATCCCGCAAAAAATTCTCGATGAATTCCCACTTGGGATTATCAATATTCACCCGTCACTGCTTCCTAAATACCGTGGTTCGACACCTATCGAGCAAGCCTTGCTCGATGGCGAAATGAAAACTGGCGTTTCGATCATGAAACTTGAAGCAGCCATGGACACCGGCCCGTTATACAAGCAAAAAACTATTCATTTGCGCGGCGATGAAACCAAACAAGAACTTACTAACCAACTACAACAACTTGGTGCGACGCTGCTGAAAGAAGTCTTGCCGCACATAGCTGATGGTTCGTTAAAACCGCGTGCTCAGCCCCACCCAGTCCGTGCCACCTATACGCAGCTCATCACCAAACAACACAGTATAATAGATTGGCAAAAACCTGCCCATCAGCTCGAACGCGAAATACGCGCATTTGCCGGCTGGCCCCAAAGCCGCACCACGCTAGGTAGTGTCGATGCTATCGTTACAAAAGCCCATGTCGGGAAATCTGATGAAAAACTGAGTATCAAATGTGGCGATGGAAATTATTTAGTGATAGATAGCCTAAAACCAGCTGGCAAAAAAGAAATGCCAGCTGTCGCATTCCTAGCTGGGTATAGTAGCAAGCTTTAGTCAAGCTCCTACCTATGTAGCAAAAAGACCAGGCTCGTTGGGCCTGGTCTTTTGAGTGTTTCGTTATTTTATGCAGCCTGTGGCATTTGTCCATCACCAGCGGCGCCGGCGTTCAAGCCACCCAAAATCGCATCGCGATTAGCGGTAATTTCCTTCTTTAGCTGTTCAAGTACTTCTGCTACAACCTGTCGGTAATCTGGCCGGTTTACTTCAAGCCATTTTGTAGCCGTATATTCGGCAATTAAGCGTGGGTCACTCGGTTCAAGCTTGGTCGCCTCGGCAAGACGCTTAAACGTCTCTTCCTCGTGGTATTGCGGCGCGTGCTCGGCCAGCCATTCAGTAATTTTTTCTTCCTTACGGTCGATAATTTGCTCAAATTCTTCCAGCTGCGCATCGCTCAGCCCATCACTCAGTCGAGTACCCACGCGTAGCTCTAGTTCGCTATAAATATGCTGCAAGAACGGCTTCTTCTGCTCATCTGGCAAATCACCTAGCCCAATATCTTGCAAAAACTGATCGTCGAGTCGAAACATCTTATTCCCTTATTTATATGGTTATACCTATATTATATACCATCCGCCTACAAGTAGCTCACAGATAGAACAAATCATTGGCTAGGTAAGTTATTATGGCTGGAGGTTGTGGCTGTGGGCAAACTCAAGCATCTTTTTGAGCTGCTCGTTTGCAGGATCATTCAGATGGCCTTGATGAACTAATGTGTTTCCAGGGGTCCAGTCCACGCCAGCATCACGCGCTACCTTACCAAGCCACTCAGGACTAACCGCTTTTGTGTCGTAACCAAGCAAATCATGGAACACATCCGCTGCATTGTCTTGTTGAACACCGTCGGCATCAATATGCCATTCAAAATAGGGGTTCTTTAGCTTTAGATCAGTTGGCAAGTGCCGAGTTGGGTCGTGCGGAAAAGCATCATGAACACCTTTAAACCCATCGCCATCCGGGTCTGTCACCCATGGTGGTGCAGATTTCACTGTTTCAGGGTTCGCAGAAACACCACCATGGCCTTGAGCTGTCACGTCGCTGTTTCCAAATCCGAACCATTTACCTCCACGCGATTGAACTGCATCGTGGAAATCTGTAAAGTGACCCAGTGCATACCCTAGGCCTGCACCAACAGCTACAGATCCAAGACCCCACGTTAATGCTTTTTTACGCTTATTCTGCTCAGCAACCGTATCATCCTCAAACACATCATTCATAGTGCCAGCTATGTCGTCAAGACGATCAGTTAACGAAACTGTAGTATCAAGCGCATCTGTACCAATTTCTGATCCATTCGCACCAAGTGCTTCTTCGGCAGTTTGCATACCACGGTGGCGATCGTTCGAGCTATAGCCGCGTACAAAACGACTGGCACCAGCAGCTACAGCAGCAGCTACACCTGCGCCTATACCCGCAGCACCAATCAAGGCACCGCCTACAGCACCAACACCACCTGCTATAAATCCAAGTCCTACACCTTTGGCGATTCGCTGTGCAAGACTACCCTTGTTCATAAACGCGACGAACTTTCCTACCTTGGTGCCTTTTAGTTTTTCGGTGGTAAGTTCGCGTAGCTTTTTCTGTTCGTCAAAAAGAAAAGTGATAACTTTGGCATTCTTCGCAGTTGCATCATCTGTATCGGCTATCTGCCCATCAAGCTCTAATATGCCGAGCTTTTGTACTTTTGCATGGTAGTCATCGCGAATCTCATCACGCGCTTTGTCTTTTAAACTAAATGCCCTGCCCTGACGCTTTGCGCTAGCAGTTGCCCACTGTTCACGAGCACCATTTACATCAAAACGGGCATTTTCAAGATGTGCTTCGTCTAACATTTCATCTGTTAATTCTGGGCGGCCCTCGTTTTCTGAATCTTGATCAGGGGCTGTGCTCGGCGCTGTACCCAACCTCGCAGTAATCCGCTCGGCAAATACATCTCGCTGTGATCTGTGGTCGTTAGGGTCTACGCCACGACTGGCTGGTGAATTACCCCACTCGTTTTCGCTAATACGGTCAACTGATGCCGTACGGTACAACTCACGAATTTCAGTATAGCTGGGAGAGTTTGAGTCAATTCCTTGCTCGGCCAAATAGTCATCAAGTGTACTGTCAATACTCGCAGTAAAATCATCCACGTACTGGGTATCCATAACAGATACAGAGTTGGCGCGGAGCCCACTTAAAATACCATATTGTCGTGTTCGCCATTCATTTACCTTACTGATAGAAAACAAACTTCGAGCTTCAGGTGATAGTTCTGGTGCAGTGGTTGGCTGGTGATTATGTGTTGTCATCGTAGGTGTGGTAAATAAATTATTACTATGTTTAACACTAGCATATTACAGCAACAATGTCAATATATTTTATTAGACTATTGACATTTTGTACACTTTGTGATAATATGAATTCAGTATCATTCTTCTTACGTTTTGGGAGGAACCGGTACGAACCTTTACAGCGCTTTACTCGAGCAACCTTTTAAAGGTTGTCGTAAAGCACTACCCCATCAGCTATTAGCAACATGATACTCCCAGGCATTGTGGACATATATATACGAACCTCGCCTATATATGCCCACAATGTCGACTCGCGAGAGACATTGTGTGGGAGAACCACCGTATAACTTAATATCGTCAGTACCCCACACAACAATCACACGAGGAGAATCTCATGAAGCTCAACATCGACACCGATGCCGCCCGCACCGCTCACGCGGACGAGCTCAACAGCAAGGCGAGCGCCTTCGTCGTCGAGCTCGAAGACCGCCTCGATGGCATGACCGCCACCGAGCAGTCGCAGTTGCTCGACCGCCTCAACGCGGTCGTCAGCAACAAGGACAGTGCATCAGCCTTCGCCGCCGGCACCTACGCCCAGGACTCGAGCGGCAACCCCGCCCGTGCCCTCGGTGGCTCCAGCTCCGTCGCGGACGAGAACGCCGCGCTGCAGGTCATCATGGCCAGCAGCAACGTCCCGCCGGGTGTGAAGGCCGCCATCGTGCGGATCATCACCCCCTCGGACCCGGCGCACATCCAGGTGGAGGACGACGGCACGCCCAAGGCCCTCCGGGCCGCAGAGCGGGAGCGCGACTCGGCCAAGGCCGAGCGGGACACTGCTCGCACTGAGCTGGCCGACGAGCGTGACCCAGCGAAGGCCAACTCGCTCAAGGCCAAGCTCGACGCAGCCATCACTGCGGCGGCCACGCCGGCTGACATGGTGGCGAAGGCCACCATCAAGCCGCTGGCCGAGGCCGCCAAGGCCGCAGCCGACGCTGTCAAGCCCAGCATGAACGGCGGTGCTACTCTCAAGGCGGACGCCCAGGCCAAGGCCCAGGCGGTGCTGGACGCGGTCAGCTGATGGGACTCCCGCGTGGGGTCGGTTGTGGAACTTCGAGTTCCCCCTCCGACCCCACCGGGTCAACCCACAAAGTGCAACGAACTATACAGAATATTCATTGTGTATACCTCGTTGCACTGCGTCGCTAAGCGTGCACATCACGCACCGACCGGTGCAAGAACCTGTCATTCGACACCTACGGAGAGGAAACGGCCATGAACGCGCCGACTAAGTACGTGCTCAACCTCATCACCATCCTGGTGGCCCTGGTGCTGAGCACCGTCACCATCTTCGGATGGAACAACTTCATCACGGCTGTCGGAGGGCTCAAGTCCTTTGGTGGTCTCATCGCCCTCACCGTGATGGCCCTTGTTCTGCTCGCGACGATCGTGTGGCTCCAGCTGCACGATTACACCGACCAGACCGGGGCAATGGTGCGCGACGCCTTGGTGGCGTTCATCATCATCGTCCTCTTGGGGGCGATCGGCTGGAACTGGATCGCGCTTCCCTCTGGAGCGGGCGTGAAGGTCCTGGTCGCGCTCGTGATCTCAGCCATCGCGGCCGTGGTCACGACGTGGCTGGGCTACGTCGACGACTGATGGGTTCAACCGCAGGTGCGGGGTGAGAAGGATTCGATCCAACTCCCCCGCCCTGCGGCAAACTCAAACCTGTACTATATTTGCACTCCGCTGGGGTGCTTTTTGTTCTTTGTTAGATAATGTTGTATTAATACTATTGACTTTATACAATACTTATGCTAATATAGAATATATAAAGCAACAAAAATCAAAAAAAGGAAATAATAATGTCAGAATTAGCAACTCGCCCAACATACGAAACAGCCCCCTACGATCCATCAAGCGATGATGGCGAAATTGTTGCAGGTGAAGTAGTAAGTACAGCAACCCTAGAAGACATGTTTAACAACAGTCCTGATGCAGCAGAAGCATCAGATACTCGTGAGGTATCTCCTACTGGTGCAAGTTTATTGCGCGCTGCTAACCGTGTTAATACTATTTTAGAACGACGTGCTATCAACAAAGCACACGGCGAAGCGCTGAAAGAAGATCGACAACGCACCAAGGAAGCTACTTCTCAAGAAGATGAGGCATACCGGATGAACGATAGGTACGACGCTCGTGCTGCCCGTACCGAAAAGTTAGAAGTCGCCAAAGATAAAGTTCGCGGATTCGGTCGCAAAGGACTCGCCTTCTTAAAAAATGCCGGGCTCATTACCCTTGGCGCTGGCCTACTCGCTGGCGAAAAATCTGGTCGTGCTATCAAGAGTGGCGCTGAAACCGCTGCACTCTACAGCATGGAAGCACGCGACAAAGTAGTTGCATCCGCAAAAAGCGGTGCTGAGACTGCTGCACTGCATGCTATGTTTGCCAAAGATAGAGTTGTTGATGGCGCAACCTTTGCGAAAGATACTGTAAAATTGAACGCTGAGGCTGCTGTAGCCGTTTCAAAATACGAAGTAGGTCAAAAAATAGAAGGTGCAAAAGCAGCTATTCAGAGTGGTGTCGATACCGTAAAAGAAAAGGTGACTGATACTCGTGAGATAGCTGGAGATATGGTTGCTTCCCTCCGTGAACGCCTAGCCCGTCGTAAAGAAGCTGCCCTAACTCGCAAATATGAACGTCATGCTAAGTGGATGCAGTTTAAGAGTGGCGTAAAAGAATATGCTGGATTTGTAAAAGAAGGATTTAGTGAAACAGCCGATACCGTAAAAGGTGGCTATAACAACTTAAAAGACAGCGCTAAAGAGCGTGCTGAAAAAGCTAAGTGGAACGCCCGTGCAGTTCGAACTGCTGGCCGTGTTGCAGTCCACACCTTCAAAGATACACGAGAAGCACTAAAGCAATAATAGCGTATACTAAATAGTTAAGGAGATAAACATATGCAATATATTACTAAACAAGACCTTATTGACCTAGGCATCGCAGTTAATGAGAATGAAGTTGAGGCACTCCTCACCCATCTTAATGAGCAGCTTGAAGAGCGAGTCGGAGTCGAAATCACCGAGTCGCTCGATGACGAGAAGCTTGCAGAGTTTGTTGAACTACAAGAAACCGCTGATGACACCAAAATTGGCGAGTGGCTACAAGCCAATGTGCCAGAGCTCCAAGCTATCGTACAAGATGAGATTGACATTCTGCTCGGAGACCTAGCAGAAAATGCTGATGGGCTAACTACAGCAGCTTAGCATCATCCACTCGACGATGTAACCCCAGTGCCATACAGCTCTGGGGTATGTTTTACTCAATACAATCTCTAACGACTGTTTGTCACCGTCACCTTGCCACACGGATACGACTTTTCCGTGTCGAAGGCTTTCCCATTAACAGTGAGGTTGTCAGAATAAATAAGTGTAACGGCCCCTTGCCCATTAGTTTGGGCGCACGCCTCGGGTAGGGTGATTGCTAAGTTTTTTACAATTGCAAAATCTGCATTGCTAAGGTTGTCATCGACTACAAGTTTTGCCGTTTGTATGCTGGCTTTTGTAGCATACAAACGCCCTTCGTTAGCGAGCTCTGCCTCAAGCATGTCGATCTTCCCTGTTGAATTGAGTTCAATTTGGCCATTTGATTTTGCACTTACTTTTAGCGCCGACTGCTTATCGACATTATAGCGGATCATACTTAGCCCCGGTGATTCCACCGACTCTAGCTCTGGGCCTAAAATAGTAACGGTGTACTGCGCGTGGCATGCACTTACGTCTGGCAAGCACGAGCTCCCCGCTTGCGGTACATTAATGGCAAGCACACCTGCATCATCAGTGACTAATGAAACTTTTGGCGCATCTGTTGCGGCATTTGGGTTATACCAAAGTGTTGCTTCGCGCCTTGTTGGATCAACATTGTAATTGACCGTTATAGGGAGTTCGGAATTAACTTTCAAACGTCTAGCACGTGCAAGCGACGATGCATCAAGTGCCTTTGTAGCGGTTGCGTTGTTCTGCAATGTAGCTGCTGGGTGAAGATCAACAAGAGTATAGCCCCCGATAAATGTTGCTGCAATCCCTAGGCCCAACACAGCCAAGATAATGGCATGCCGTTTCGTGTACTTTTCCTTTAGGAGTACGTAGCTAAGAAGCGCGAAAAATAAGGTTGTTAGCACGCCGCCAACTATCATTCCGATAATGATCGGCCATGGCGGTGCCATATGGAGATTAGTGTAGTCATCGTACATAGTTTTAAAATACATCGTCTGCGCAATTGTGGCCAAAAAAGCCCCGACTGCTCCGAACAAAGACGTAATGCCGCCAAATATACGAGCAATGTTAAGTATGGTGTTGCGACCTGCTGGTTCAATGAGCCGGTTTGACTCATCACGAATAGCAGCTGGCGTTACCGCCTCACCACGCATTTGTAGACGTTCTGCAGCACTGCGAGCTGGCGGCATGACAATCCACAAAACAATGTATAGCAAGAACGCGAAACCAGCCGTAAATGGAACAAGCAGTAGCATTCCTAGTCGTACCCAAACAGTATCGATATGAAAGTATGCCGCTAAACCAGCACAAACGCCACCCACCATACCTCCGCGCACATCACGCATTAGCTGTTTTTCACTTCTGGCTGTTTGTGCTCCACCGTCAGTCGTTTCTTCATCGTCTGATGCAAAGGCTGATGGTTCGCCAAGATGCTTTTTAACCGCTTCAAAATTAGCGTAGGTAACAACTTTTTCACCCCGCACTCCTTCGTTGCTCAAAAGTTCGGCAATACGAGCCTCGATTTCTTTCATCGCTTCATCATCAGCCTTCAGTGATTTTTGAATCGCTTCGAGATAGTGTTCGAGGTCTTTTTTGGCTTTTACCTCTATGTTATACGGTAGCGAGGCGAGCGATATGCGGGTGATTTCTTTCATGGTTGCTCCTTTATAGCTTGGTTATTGTCTTGTTTAACGATGCGATATCTTTGGCAATGTACGATGCGACCTCGTCGCCACGCCGTGTTGTGCGGTAGTACTTGCGCGGCGGACCTTGATCACTTTCTTGCCATTCGTGGCTCAGTAGGCCATCCTTTTGCAAGCGACTAAGCAATGGGTAAATGGTACCTTCTACTACTACCAATTCTGCTGATTGCAGTCGTTCAATAATTTCACTTGTATATTTCGCCTGGCCACTGCAAACGCGCAGTACGCAGTATGATAAAAAGCCTTTACGCAGCTGCGTACTAAGGTTATCGGCGTAGTGCTTAGCTTCGTTCATGGTTCTATGTTATACAAAGTACTATAGAATGTCAAGAACTAAAACAAAAATAGTCATGTGCCTTGGCAGTTCACTAAGACAGACTAAAAGCGAAGTGCAAGGTGTGCTACTTTAGAGCACACCGAAAACGGTCTGTCGTGGGAACTGCCAAGGTGCATGACCCAATTGGCTTCGGTAGTTTAACTAAGTGTTCGTTTTACAAGTTCGCGGGTAAAGAATTCCAGTTTATCGCCTTCTTCGAGCTGCAGCTTCTTAGTAGTTTTTAAGCTCAGGCCGCACATTTCGCCCTCAAATACATCTTTGGCTTCAGACTGTGCGCGCTGGACCTTCTCAACTTCTACCTCTGCAAGCTGCTCCTTGCCGCGCAGTACGCGAGCAAGCAAGCCAGCCGACACCTTGCCCTTGGTGACTTCACCACCACAGATAACTTCTTCTTTGAGCGTACGGAACACACCCTTGATAGTAAGTGCCCCAACTTCAGTTTCAACTACCTCTGGTGCAAGCAATGCCTCCATACTCGCCTTGGCGTTATCGAGGAGTTCGTAAATTACCTTGTACATACGCACTTCTACCTTATCGCGGGCAGCTTGGCGCTTAACAGCTGGCGGTAACTCAACATTGAACCCATAAATAACCGTGCCTTCGGTAGCGGCCAAGTGAATATCATTCTCAGAGATATTTCCCACCCCACTTCCAACAATGCGTAACGTAATCTTACCATCAGTTTCAATTAGGCGCAGACTGTCCATAACACTGGTCAATGACCCCTGCACATCAGCCTTAATAATCACGTTAAACTCTGCAGCATCGTGCTGTTGGTTCATGAGCTTCAATAGGTCAGCGCTGGTGACATTAGTGCTTGCAGCTGCTTGTTCACGCTCCAGTCGTGTTGCCACCGTCATGTGGCGTGCTTCTTTTTCGTTCTTCACAATCACAAAACTATCACCAAATTGCGGAAGATCTTTGAAGCCCGTTACCGTAACAGGGGTCGATGGACCAGCTTCTTTGATAGCTTTACCAGCAAAATCAAGTAACGTGCGCACCTTACCGTACGACGTACCCGCAACCAGGTATTGCCCAGGGCGCAAACGGCCTTGTTCTACCAACAGCCCCACAACACTGCCGCGACCAGTTTCCATATGTGCCTCAATCACCAGGCCCTCAGCTGGTACATCCGTGTCAGCCCGCAGTTCTTCCATGTCAGCAATCAGAAGTACGCTCTCAAGTAAATCGTCAAGTCCTTGACGAGTTTTGGCGCTTACTTCCACCATAATCACATCACCGCCCCACTCTTCTGGGTTAAGATTGTGTTCAGTTGCCAGCTGCGTTTTTACCAACTGTGCGTTAGCGGTATCTTTGTCGATCTTGTTGATAGCCACCACAATTTTTGCGTTCGCTTCACGGGCAAATCGAATCGCTTCGATTGTTTGCGGCTTCACGCCGTCATCCGCTGCCACCACAATGATCACTACGTCGGTGAGCGTAGCACCATGCTGTCGCAACGCTGCAAAAGCTTCGTGACCCGGTGTATCGAGCAAAGTAATTTTGCGATTTTTGCGCTCTACCTGGTAGGCACTAATGTGCTGGGTGATACCACCCGCTTCGCCCTCGACGGTTTTTGTTTCCAAAATTGCATCAAGCAAACTAGTCTTACCATGGTCAACGTGCCCCATGACTGCCACAATTGGTGGACGCTCGGTGGCGTGGTCACTGAGCTCACGTTTTACACGCTCCGCTTTTTCAACAACTTTTTTCGTAAGCTCAACATCGATCCCCAGCTCTTCAACAATAATCGTTGCGGTCTCGAAATCAATCTTCTGGTTGATGGTTGCGGCAATACCATTTTTGAATAGCTCGCCAACAAGCGTGGTTACTGGCAGATTCAGCGTCTCGGCCAGTTCGCCAACAGTAATCGAGTCAGCGATAACGACAACTTTTTTGTCACCTTCATTCATCTGGTCGTGCTCCTTTTCTGCCGGGGCGCTGTATGGGAGCACGGCGGCGTTTTATTAGTAGTTCATTACGCTTTTTTAGCAGTTTTTTTGCCATCAAGGCTCAAACTAATCTTGCGGTTTTCTTTGTCAACTTCTAGCACCACAAACTCTTTGCGTTCGTTCAACTTGAATACTTTTTCAGGGTCAACACCTTCACCACTGCCAAGTTCAGAGATGTGAACAAGCGCTTCAACTGCCGGGCTAAGTTGCACAAACGCACCAAATGGTGTGATGCGAGTTACTGTACCTTCAGTTTTAGTACCAGGCGCAAATTTTTCAACTTCGTCGAGCCATGGGTCTTTTTGCAGCTGCTTCATGCTCAAACTTAGGCGGTCTTTGTCGATTGAAATGATCTTTGCTTCAACTGTTTGACCAACTTTTACGTAGTCACTTGGGTTGTTTACGCGTTCCCAGCTAATTTCGCTGATGTGGATGAGACCTTCAATACCTTCGACATTTACGAATACACCAAAGTCAACAACACCGGTAACAACACCCTTTACGCTGTCACCAACAGCTAGCTTCTCGAAGCGTTCAGCCAAACCTTCTTTTACTGCTTCTTTTTCACTAAAGATAAGCTTGTTTGCTTTGCGATCAGCATCAAGAATGCGAACCTTGAGCGTTTGGTTAATAAGCGCGTTTAAGCGGCTCAAAATTTCATCTTTGTCGCTACTCCCTACACGCGGATAGTGTTCAGCAGAAAGCTGGCTGACGGGCAGGAAGCCGCGTACGCCTTCGTACTCCACCAACAAACCGCCACGGTTTGCGTCGTATGGTTCAATATCGATAATTTCACCTGCCTCAAAACGAGCAACCACGTCTTCCCAGCCACGGTCTTTAGCGGCTTTTCGCAGGCTTAGCAGGCTATAGCCGTTATCAAGCTCGCTATCAACAACACTGGCCGTTACTTCATCGCCAACATTCATGTTGCGTGAAAAGCCAACTTCGCGGCGAGGCACGTAGCCAACACCTTGGGCGCCAAGGTCTACCAACACCTCGTGTTTTTTAATAGTAAGTACAACACCTGTAACAGTTTCACCTGCTACCAGTTGCTTCGCGCCTGCTTCACCTTGTAGCAGGTCGTCCATAGTTAATGCGGCTTTTGTAGCCATAGTCGTATTCGACTCCTTCCTTTAATGATATTGCAAAAAGAAGTGCGGCGCAGGAGTGCGGACCAAACCTCTTAAATCACCTTTCTATTGTACCGTACACCTCTCTGTATGTAAAGAGAGGCTATAGAGGCCAAGCTACCAGGGAGTTAGACGGTAACAGCTTTTCGTGAACGCACGTAGGTAGCAACTACAAATGCCAGCAAAGCTAGAATTGCAGCATCAAATAGTCCATCTTCTGGGCCAGTAGCAGGTAGTTTGGCTGCGCTTGCGCCAGGTTGAGTCGTAGCAGGCTTAGTGACAGTTGACATGTTCGTATCGGCCTTTTCTTCACCCGTTTCGTTGCTATCGTCTGTTTCGTCACTGTCGTCAGTAGTAGTCTTGGTTGTTGGAGTGGTATTTGTGTTCGTTGTTCCCGATACCTGTGGAGTTGTTTGCGAAGAGTTGTCAGAGGTTGTCTTGTCTTTCGTTGTAGCAGCATCAGGCGTTACCTTCTTCGTTGAAGAATCAGTTGCAGCCGGAGTAGTAGCTGTTTGTGTACCAGCAAGCTCCTTTTGGTGTGTTTTTACGTAGTATAGCCCGCCAAGAACCGCCAGAGTAAGAAGTGTTCCGACAATTAAAAAGCTGGCAACCCATCCACCCTGGTGCTTATGACTCGTTTTCATTTGGCATTTCCTCGCAAAAAATGTTGTTAGGTCATAGTATAACGCATTTTACAAGATGGCGCAAGAATTCTTGCGACTAATAGCAGCATGCTATACTAAACATATGATTATTGCGGTGGATACTGGGGGTACAAAAACGTTGGTGGCAGCATTCACAAAGAACGGTGAAAGCATTGCCGAAGTGAAGTTTGCCACCCCAAGAGACGTGCACGAGTACCTTTCTCATCTCACTGAGACCATTACAGAGCTCGCTCAAGACAAAGAACTAAAGGCTATCACCGTTGCGCTTCCAGGCAGAGTCCGTAGTGACGGAGTGTTGGTTTCAGCTCGTAACCTGGGCTGGAAAGAAGTAAATCTGAAACAGCATTTAACAAGACACTTCACCTGTCCTATCTTTATTGAGAATGACGCCAATCTTGGCGGCCTTGGGGCAGTAAACTTACTTGGCGAAACACCCTCGCGCTGCCTATACATTACTGTTAGTACTGGTATTGGCACTGGCATGATTGTTGACGGAGTATTGCTTGATGGCATGGAACAATGTGAAGGCGGACAAATGATGCTCGAACATGACGGAATTATAAAAACTTGGGAAAGTTTTGCATCAGGACGAGCAATTTATGATACGTATAAAAAATTTGCGCGTGATATTACAAGCAAGCGCGTATGGAATGTTATCAGCAAAAACATCGCCCAGGGGCTGCTGGCACTGTGGCCGGTCCTGCGCCCTGAAATGATTATCGTCGGTGGCAGTATTGGGACCTACTTTGATAGGTACGGCGAGCAGCTGAACGGAATCCTGCGCGAGTACTTAGGGTACCGAGCACCGCTTGTCGTGCAATCACCTCGCCCAGAAGAAGTTGTAATATACGGGTGCTATTATTATGCTATCGATCGACTCGCTTCTTAGTCGCTTAGCCACAGACTTTCCTGATATTGTGTTTAGAGAAGCCAACTCTTTCTCATGGGCTCCCAGCACGCAAACGATCACCTTCACTCGCACTGAGCCTCATTCCGTGGAGCGTCTTTTACACGAACTAGGTCACGCACGGTTACATCACACCACCTACGACCGAGACATTGATCTCATTGGCATAGAACGTGATGCGTGGCAACTTGCTCGTACGAACTTTTCAGAAACCTACAGTGTTCCCGTCAACACTGATGTAGTAGAGGCCCATATGGACACATACAGAGAGTGGCTACACGCTCGGAGCACCTGCCCATACTGCAGCGCAACCGGACTTCAAACAGGAAAAAACATGTATAAGTGTCTTGCGTGCCTAAAGACCTGGCAGGTAAACGAAGCGAGAGTGTGCGCACTACGACGATATAAAAAATAACCGCCCTGGTATGGGCGGTTATTTCATAGTGGTACTACTTAGGCAGCTTTTGCATTAGTAGCTTTTTTGGTGCGACGTGAGATACGTCCACCTTTAGCACCAGCGATACGTGCAAGTGCTGGGTTGGCGGCAAAACCACCAGTACGACCATTCTTACCACCTTTACGACCAATTTTTGCGTAAAAATCTGGGTCTTTTTGTAGGTTCTTGGCAGCAGCTTTTTTGCCACCTGCGACTGTTCCAGCCATTGTATAACTCCTTGTTATATTAAAAAGGTCCGCCAGATTACCTCTGGTAGACCCTCCTGTTACCTCACATATGGTATGTGTTACTATTTATATTACCACAGCTTATGCTTTTTGTCAATATTTACCATATACGTTTTTGTTATTTAAAAACTATTGCATTTATGCTTTTGGTGGTATATCATTGGTATAGTACCGTTCAGTTACAGTAGTAGCTGGTACGGAACAGGCACCTGTTTGAACCAAAAAATTAGGTTTCAACGAACAACAACCCACTCTGCGAGATGGGTTGTTTTTGTGTAACACCGTATTTACAACTCATGCATCTTACCAATGCATACATACCTCTAGCAAAAAACCACCGATAGGCATCTATCGGTGGTTTTGAATGTACTATTTTGTAAAGTACTACTGTTTCGTTGTACCCTGCTTGGCAGCAGTGTCAGTAGTAATGGCAATTGGGCCAACATTGATGAGTTTGTTGGTGCTTTCGCGGTATATAATTGCCTTCTTTGCCTGTGGGAAGATCAAGATTTGATCGCCATTTTCAGCATCTTTGAAGAATGGCTGGTCTTTTAGCTTGGTTTTATCTGTTACGCTTGCAAGTGTTGGTGTTTCATCAGCAGGAACACTCATTAACTTAGCGACCTTCGCTTTGATATTAGACGCCTTCGTTGTTGCTGCTTCTTGTGACGTTTTCGGATTATTACGTAATTGGTCGTTTTGCCAGTACAAATACCCTGCCGCACCTAGTGCTACTGTTGTTGTAAGTGCAAAAACAATCGCCCATGTACGACCCACGCCTTTACTTTTGGCTACTTTTTCTACCATATTCCCTCTCTTATTACTTATGGTTCTTGGATATATTATAGCAAACTCACTAGAGGCTCTACAAGCAGGATTGTCCCTACCTAATTCGAGTGATCTGTAGCGTATTCGCTATTGCAGAAGCAAGGGTAGATTTTGCGCTTGCTACTGATGTAGCAGCTATACGTACACTCACTTGCTGACCAGAGGTTAGTACAACCTTCCTTGTGATGTGCGCAGACGCATTGAAGCCCGTGCCTGCAGTATCATTAGAATCACCTGTCCATGTTTGCTGGAGCTGAACTGCACCTGTATTGTCATAGAGATCTATGTAGTATTCACCTCTGGCTGAAGTTCGTGTTGCTGGCATGGAAACCGTTACATTAACAACGAATTCATACGTGCCAGCTGCAGGAGCGGTGAATATGCCTGTTGTCGTATTATACGCAGTACCAATATTGGTTGGAGCTGCCGTAAACGGTAGAACCGCGGCGGCTGTCGTAAGTGCCTGAGCTGTGGCACGGTTAGCATCTACAAGTAGCTGCGGGTATACAGAGCTTGAAAGACAATCAGCCCATGCGCCATTTTCGTAGCAGCGGAACTTCCCAAGATTAGAGTTGTAATACAACGCCCCATTTGTACCAGCAGGATCCGTCGCGACGTTGTAGCTATCGAGGATAAGTTCGATAGCATTAGCATCAGTCGTACTGCTACCAATTTGTACAAGTTTATTGGTTGTATCAATACTAAAGTGCGGTAGTGTACCATCAGTAACCCGGAACCCAATAGCCGTAGCTCCTACGTTGAAAGTTTTGGCACCCCCAAAGGTTTGGGTGCCTGTTGTTACCGCTCCACGTGCTGTTGTACTTGCATCAGGCAGATTATAGGTAATGGTACTACCCGCCGTCGAGACGTTAAAGTCAGTGCCTGTCGTACCTGCAGCAAGCGTGAGGCCACCATTGAGTGAGTTAAGTGAGGTAACGGCTGAAGTTAGCCCAGAGTCAGCACTACAGCCCCAGCTTGTTGTACCCGCAGTCCACTTTAGTAATTGCTGATCAGTACAAGTAGTAAGAAGTCCGAGTGTGTACGGTGAACCTGCGGTACCACTTCCGCTACGAGCAAGTCCCCCGTTCGCTGTAGCATCAGTAACTTCGTTACCGATAACGCCATCTACCTCAGCTGGGAAGGCGATGCTTTGGTTGGTAATAGCAGTGATCTTGCCTGCTGCATCGACAGTAATTTGCGGAACGGTAGTCGTTGATCCATACGTGCCAGCCGCAACACCTGTCGTGTTTGTATCTATTGGCGTGCCACAGCTAAACGCGCTACCGCTCCAGGTAAGATACTGATTGGCGGTACATGTCGGGGCATTTATAGCAATCGTTGGGCTCCAGCCCTCACCTGCTGTACCGCTTACGGTAATACCATTACCGCTCGTTGCTCCCGCTACGTAATTGCCTGTAGTATCGGTACCAAGAGCAACAGAGTTCGCCTGAATAGTGGTTACGCCAGTGTTGCTAATAGCCACGTCACCGCTCGGTGTAACTGCTGTTGCCACATTGCTACCGTTGCCCACCCAGATCTGACCGTTATTTAAGGTTACAGCCAACTTTTCACTGTCGAGCTCATTAAGAGCAGCCTGTACTGTTGTTGCTGCGATTGTACCGCTTGGTGTATTAGTTACTTGGCCTGCGGTGTAATCACCATTCTGAGCCGTAACCGCACCAGTGCGACCAAAGACACTACTAACAGCATCAGTGTTCGTATCTACATCGACATCACAGTTCCAGCCAATCGTAAGTGGCCCTGCGCCATCTGGATCAGTTGCGTAGTACTTAAGAATTTGGCCATTTGTTGAACAACTTGCAAGTTTGCCTGTAGTGATCGCACCGTTTGCTATATCGGCAGTTGCTACAGTACCGTCAATGATATTTGCACTACTGACGCTACTCGATGCTAAATCTGCATTTGCAATTGTACCGTCAGTAATTTCGCTGCTATCAATACTAGCGCCAAAGTCATTAGTAAGAGTGAAGTTTGTGCCAGTGAGCGTAATACCGTTGGAGGCAGTGTACGTTGTATTCGTATCGACATCGGTCGCACAAGCAAAAGCTGTACCATTCCACTTAAGTACATTCCCTACTGTTGTACACGTTGCACCAGTAATGGTGTTGCCAGTTCGTGAAAATAAGCCATTACCTGTAAACGTCAACACATTCTCCTTGCCATTGAAGGTAGTCCAGTCGGTCGAACTCAGGACACCAGTCGTTGTGGTAGTGGCGGTTGGGAGTGCACGGTTAGAAACGGCGGTTACTTGCCCTTGGGCATTGACGGTGAGTTGGGCAACGTTTACGCCAGTGTTACCGTAGGTACCAGCAGTAGCACCACTGTTAGCGAGATCGGCAGCGGTAATGGTGCCATCGACAATCTCAGCACTCGTAATATCTGTGCCGAGGGTTGCAGAAATACTTCCTGCAGTAATGCTAATGCCCGTGCCTGCGGTGTAGGTGGTGTCGGTGTCGGCAGCTGGTACCCAGGCGGTACCGTTCCATTTAAGAACTTGTCCCGTTGTCGCACCTTGTTGTGCGAGGGCAAAGGTAGTACCGGTAAGGCTGAGTCCTGAGCCTGCAGTGTAGGTAGTGTCGGTATCTACGTCAGTACCACACGTAAAGGCAGTGCCACTCCAAAGTAGTTTTGCAGTAGTGCCGGTACAGGTAGGTGCCGAGATCGCAAAGACGGTGCCAGTGAGGGAGAGACCATTGCCATTTGAGTAGGTGGTGTCGTTATCTGCTATGGTAACGGTACCGCCGTTTGTAAGGCTTAGTTGACGTGTGCCGCTATTCCAGGTGAGGGCTTGGTTGTCTGTATTGTCTTTTAGACTTGTAAGGTCGACAGTGTTACCTCCACCAATGCTGAGAATATTTGTGCCGCTATTCCAGGTTAATGTTTGGGCATCGGTATTGGTATCTATGTCAGTGGCGCAAGCCCAACCGCCAATGGCAGTGTACTTTAAGAGTTGGCCATCTGCACAGGTCGTAACAAGGCCTACTTTGTAGGGGTCTCCCGCTGTACCTGCACCTGTCATGACGAGGCCGCCATTGGTGACGACACCAGCGACTTCGTTACCAACAACTGCGTCAGCTTCAGAGGTTAGGTAGCTCACATTGGTTGCGCTAGTGACCCTTCCCTTTGCATCGACAGTAACGTTGTTGTAGGTGCCTGGCGTAACACCAGTGTTTGTAAGACCAAGTTGGCTACCAAGTTGGGTAAGATCGCTCGTAGTCGCAAGAGTAATGGCTGGGTTCTGTCCACCGCTGCTGGTGAGTGCACCGCTCGCGGTGACGGAGAGGACGCCAGTGTTAGCAAAGGTGGTACCGGTGAGGCTGAGGCCTGTGCCTGCGCTGTAGGTAGTGTTAGTATCTACAACTTGGTTCGCACAGACCCAGGCAGTGTCACCACTGTTGCGCTGCAGTATCTGGTTAGCTGCACAATCCATGAGTGTAACAGTGTTACTTGTACGGGTGAGTCCATCGCTAAACGTCAACACATTCTCCTTGCCATTGAAGGTAGTCCAGTCGGTCGAACTCAG
>CAZIDJ010000006.1:46785-48175 GCA_964537815.1 uncultured Candidatus Saccharibacteria bacterium
GTCCACCGCTGCTGGTGAGTGCACCGCTCGCGGTGACGGAGAGGACGCCAGTGTTGCTGATTACATCGGTTCCACTGATAGCGATGCCTGTTCCTGCTGCATATGCACCACCGCTGCTACCTGCGTCGAGCGCGCACACCCATGAAGCTCCATCATTCTTTAATATTTGGCCAACGGCACAATCCATGAGGCTAACTGTATTGCCATTTCGCAAAAGTCCGTTGTCAAATACTAGACTATTCTCTTTCGCTGCAAATGTGGACCAATCAGTATTTGAGATGAGTCCTGTAGTAGTACTGTTTGCAACTGGATACGTTGTATCACTATCGGCAGGAAGAAGTACAGAGTTACCCCCAGACAACGATAGTGTGCGACCTACAAGTGTCAGACTCTGGTTTGAGCTTGATGGTGTAATAACGTATTGAACAGCTTGTTGCTGTGAGACGGCTAGTTCAGAGCGCAGTTCATCAATACCTATCGTACTGAGCAAGCCATCTTTGGCAACCACAATACCCGACCCAGCAACCGCTATACCATCTGGTTGTGAATACTGCATACTCGCAACCGAACTTGCTGCATTGAATTCAACACCCTTAGAGGTGCCGCCAACAATTGCATCGCCACAGTTTACTCGATTGTCTATCTCTACGATGTTTCTTCGGGTAAGGTTAGCAAGTTTTGTAGATTTCTGTTCAGCAACATAGTACGGACAACTGTAGAGAGGTTTGTCTCCATCCTTTACCTCAAGGGCTGATTCCGGTGACATCGTACTAGTAGTAT
This sequence comes from uncultured Candidatus Saccharibacteria bacterium, assembly GCA_964537815.1. Classification (GTDB taxonomy): domain Bacteria; phylum Patescibacteriota; class Saccharimonadia; order Saccharimonadales; family Saccharimonadaceae; genus UBA1020. The sequence goes on from CAZIDJ010000006.1 coordinate 47,566, forward strand.
CAAAGCAAGTGGTGGTCTTGGTACCACTTTTCGTTGTACAAACTTCAATAACATACGATTTGCCAATCAATTTTAGCGGCGGAGTAAATTTTGTTGTTAGGATACCGCCCGCTACATATGCTTGTGTTGTTCCGGTATAAAGTATATTTGCAGAATCAGTTGAGTCAACAGCACGAATAGCAACGTTCCGCTGGCCGTCAACGAGTCCGCGAGCGTTCATTTTAACGTCAATATCTTGTGGTGCAATAACAAACAGAGCTACTCCCACACAAAGAATTGAGCCTATGGCGGCAGAGGCTGACCAAAGCCCCACCATCAGCCTAGAACCAAACTGTCTCCCTACCTCTGTTTTTGCTACCATTATTTACGTTTTAATTACCCTTATCCATATCATTGTATCGCATAGTAAGCATAAGTGCAAAATAAATTATCATCCTCGTCCTATTTTTACTCTACTGTTCTTCAACAGCTATTTATGCATCCTCACGTTTTCAAGCACATAGATAATCAAAACGAAAAAACCACCCTTTCGGGTGGTTTTTGCATAATTCGGCGCCGTGCTAGTTTCCCACTTGTGGCAGTATAATCGCCGCTGATGAGCTTGACTTCT
>CAZIDJ010000007.1:0-6472 GCA_964537815.1 uncultured Candidatus Saccharibacteria bacterium
GAGCCGGGGAATTTGCCAATATTGAAAGTATTGGCGCTATGACAGAGCAACCAGCGCTAAAAAATGACGCGCGCATGCCAATTTTGGAAGGCATGTACGTTTCGCTGGATCGATTCGATGAATTCATGGCTGGCACGGCTGAACTAGAGAAAAAACATGGTATTGCTCTGGCGCTGGTGGGTCGACCAATAGAAGGCACCTGGACAGTGCGGCCTGAACTTTCACTGAAAACTGTGGCGGGCAAGCAATTACTTTTGAAGCTAATCGATGACTTTGCCATTCTGGTGGCAAAATGCGGCGGCACGGTTGCTGGCCAAAACGGTGAAGGTCGTTTGCACTCTTTTAGCGGTCGCCGTACGCTTGATCCCGAGCTTGTGGCGCTATTTGATGCCATTCGTGCTATTTTTGACCCACACGGTACCTTGAATAAAGGGGTGAAACAAGCCGTTGATATTCACGATCTTGCGAAACAGCTTCGTAGTGAATTACCGTGGAAGTAAATGAACCGTAGAATTACATTGTATGATGTCAATGTCGTGATTACAAAGCAAGGCGATGCTCGCATCAAAGAAGTGATTTTTGGTGCGGATGAGAGGACTTGAACCTCCACATCATTGCTGATACTAGCACCTGAAGCTAGCGCGTCTACCAATTCCGCCACATCCGCATAGTAGAAAGTATAAACTAAAATTTACGGTGATTGTATAAATTGAGCAAAATTCATGTACGGAATTGGCAGACGGTGTCTACGCACTTCATCAGGCGATGCTTCGCACACGACCCGCCACATCCGCATAAATTGTAAGTGTTTTGTAAGGTGCATGTTTACCAGAATAGCTTCAGGCTTGAAGCTGAAATTTCGCGATTGAAATCATAGCTTTCATCGGAAATTTCCTTGCGAATCGCCACTGGCGGCTCTCACATCTACCAATTTCGCCACATCCGCATAGTAGAAAGTATAAACTAAAATTTACGGTGATTGTATAAATTGAGCAAAATTCATGTACGGAATTGGCAGACGGCGTCTACGCATATCGCTAGTTTAATTGTTAATGTAGTACACTCCTATTCACCCTGTATACTAACTGTATGAGCACAGAAACTGAAGTGAGCGAAATGGTAACAATCCTGGACACTCGCAACGTAACGGACGAGTACAAGGGTATGGAGCATGATGCAATCGTTCGTGCGCTTGATGAACGTGGTGTAGAGCTGGAAATTGCGATCGAAAACACGCTACGTGACTACAATATGGGCACGATAGTGCGTAACGCCAATGCGTTTGGCGTGCGAACCGTGCATGTAATCGGGCGTAAGCAGTGGAACAAGCGCGGTGCAATGGCCACTGACAAATATGTGAGGATGGTATACCACAATACGATCGCGGAGTTTATCGCAGTCATGCACAGTGCTGATAAGCGCGTAATTGCAGTTGATATTACCGATCGCTCCGTGGCTTTACAATCTATTGAACTGCCGCAGCACTGCGTGCTCGTTTTTGGTCAAGAAGGGCCAGGGCTATCTGACGAGTTGCTGCAAGCTGCTGATACGACTATGCACATAGAGCAGCTGGGAAGTACCCGCAGCGTGAATGTAGGTGTAGCAAGTGGAATCGCGATGTATGAATGGCTGCGTAGGCACAAGCTAGTGTAGTTGGTCGTGCTTATTCTTGCAAAAACACTAGTAATCTGTCACAATTTTGGTAATGACAGGCTTATCAACAGCACCCTATAAAGGTACGCGTGACTACTACCCAGCTGAAAAACGCATCCAAAACTATATTTTTGATGTGTGGGCAACGACAGCAAAACGCTTTGGGTATGAAGAATATGCCGCACCGCTTTTGGAGCCAATTGAAGTCTATGCTGCCAAAACCGGGCAGGAAATTGTAAACGAACAAACCTATATGTTCACCGACAGGGGCGAGCGTACGGTAGCTATTCGGCCAGAGATGACCCCAAGCGTGAGCCGGATGGTTGCTGCGCGTAGGCAAGAACTTGCTTACCCAGCACGGCTCTTCAATATCGCGAATTATATGCGCTACGAACGTCCACAGCGTGGGCGCGAGCGCGAATTTTGGCAGCTAAATGTTGATATATTTGGCGATGACAATCCTACGGCAGACGCAGAGATAATTCAGTTTGGGGTGGAGTTGATGCGTGCATTTGGTGCCAAAGATGAACTGTACACGGTAAAGGTGAACAATCGAAAACTCATTGATACCATGATGACCGATTATCTAGGGCTCGATACCGTACAGGCGCACCTGATGGTGAAACTATTTGATCGAAAAAACAAAATTAGCAACGAAGAATTTCGTGACCAAGCCATTGAGATTTTTGGCACCGAAGCGGCACCTGCTGGGCTGAAGAAAATTGCTGACTTGCTGCTGACGAAAGATGTAGCGCACGTGCCAAAAGAACTTGCAGCAAATGAAGCACTCGATGATGTGCGTCAGCTATTCATAATGCTAAAAAAACTTGGTATTGAAAACGTTGTGTTTGATGTAACGCTAATGCGCGGTTTTGACTACTACACCGGCACGGTGTTTGAGTTTTTTGATACGCACCCGGACAACAATCGGGCGATGTTTGGAGGTGGTCGCTACGATGGGCTTGTAGGGCTGTTTGGCGCCGAGCCTATCAGTGCGGTTGGCATCGCACCAGGCCTTTCTACCGCCGAGCTATTTTTGCAGTCGCACAATTTGCTGCCTCGGCTGGCCACTAGTACCGATATATATATCGCGACACTGGGTGAAGATGCTGTGCATGGTGCGCAAAAAGTTGCTCAGGAACTCCGAAGTGAAGGCGTGAATGTTGAACTAGACGTAACGCTCCGAAAAATCGATAAGCAAATCAAAACTGCGCTAAAAAAGGGAATTCCCTACGTCGTATTTGTTGGCGAAAAAGAACTGAAAAGCGAAGTATTTGCCTTTAAAGATCTCGCAACTGGTGATGAGCAAACACTGAGTATTGCCAGAATTGTAACGTCGGTGAGCGATTATCGGCGTCGTGTAACAACCGAGCCTGAAGATATGGTATAAGTCTGTTGTAAAAAGGTTATACTACACCGTGTCATTATGCTACAATTTGACTATGAGACAACGAAGGGTGGCGGCAAACGTACAAGCATTTACATTAGTAGAACTAACTATTGCGATTGTTGTTATTGCCATTCTTGCTAGCATTACGCTATTGGCATATCAAGGTACAACTATACGGGCAAATGACGACAAAATACGAAGTGCGGTGGTGCAGTTGCAAAAGGCCATTTCAGTATGGTCGAGCCAAACCAACATCACTGATATTATTGGTGGCGCCGGCTCGACTACTGCGCCCAGTGCTTCAGGATGTGTTGATGGACTAAACGGATGGTTTGCGAGCGGAAGGTACACTTGTACGGTAGAAGATGAACTAGTGGCTGAAAAAGTGATACCAGCCAATTTCACGGTTAATCTACCAAAAAACACCTACTATAGCCCTGGTACCGGGGATGGCCGCTTTAGCTTGATGATGTATCGTTGTGGCGGGTCAGGATCGGGAGCCTATGCACTGTACTGGACACTACAAAACCCTGATGCTAATGAATCTGCCGCTATAGATTCAACACTAGCGACCTGTGGTCACGCGACAACCATTCGCGACACTAATGGTATGCGCAGCGGAGCCATTATTCGTTTAGGGTAGCTTTGCTCTATAGCTCCATCTCTGTTATACTCGTTCGAGTATGAAGACAACTGTGAAAAAACTTACCGATACCCGAGTGAAATTGACGGTGGCACTCGACAAAACCGAGCTTAATAAGGCTGAACAGGTGGCGCTAACAAAGCTTGCCAAAACTATGAAGGTGCCCGGCTTTCGCAAGGGCCACGTACCTGCTAGCGTAGCAGCAAAACATGCCGACCCAGTGGCGCTTGCCAACGAAACTGTTGATAACGCACTCAGTCGCGCAGTGGCTGAAGCATTTATGAACGAAAAGCTGCAAGTACTTGCTCGACCAGAAGTAGAAGTAACTAAATTTGTTCCCGCCCAAGAACTTGAATTTACTGCTGAGGTAGATGTACTACCTGAAGTAAAGCTGGGCAACTACAAAAAGCTTGGTATAAAAGCCGAAAAAGTAGAAATAAGCCCAAGCGAAGTAAGCGAGATTATTGAACGCCTACGTGGCAGCATGGCCACAAAAAACGAAGTAGACCGAGCTGCAAAAAATGGCGATGAAGTCGTGATTGATTTCACTGGCAAAAAGGACGGCGTGGCATTTGAAGGTGGTACGGCGAAGGATTACTCTCTGGAGCTAGGAAGCAACTCGTTTATTCCAGGCTTCGAAGAAGGCTTGGTGGGTAAAAAGCCAGGTGATAGTGCTGACTTGAAACTGAAGTTCCCAGAGAGCTACCATGTGGCTGATCTTGCTGGGGCTGATGTAGTATTTGAAACCAAGCTGCACAAAGTGCTTGAAAAAGCACTCCCAGAATTAAATGATGAATTTGCGGCCAAAACTGGCAACCCTGAAATTACAACGCTAAAAGACCTAAAAGCAGATATAAAGCGTGAACTATTGGCGCAAAAAGAGCGTGAATTAGGTGAAAAACGCAAAGATGCGCTAGTGGGAAAACTGGTAGAAGTAAGCAAAGTACCAGTTCCGGAAGTGTTGGTAGAGGACCAAATACGCAGCATAGAACAAGACATGTTGCAAAATTTGATGTACCAAAACATTACACTTGATGATTACTTGACGGCTCAAAAATTTGCCGATAAAGAAGAATGGATTGAAAAAGAAGTGAAGCCAGCTGCTACTAAGCGTGTACAGGCGGGGCTCGTACTAGCAGAGCTATCAAAAGAGCTGAAAGTAGGCGCAACTGAAGATGAAGTGGCGGAGCACGTCACACGCTACAAGCAAAGCTATGCCAATAACCCAGAAATGCTAAAGCGATTCGATGAACCAGAAGTAGTACGCGACATTGCTAACCGGTTGGTGACGGAAAAAACTGTCGATGCATTAGTAAAGGAAAACGAGAAATAATATGGGAAATCCTACTGATGTCTATAAAGAATTATTGCGGGGTGATAACGAGCCAAGATTACTACGAGGACTCGCACAGGCTGCTAGTAATATATTTAACTACGGGAAAGCGTATGCTTCTGATGTGATAAATCCAGATTTCTATTCGCAGCCACCAAAGAAAAAGCCAAACACTGAGCTGCGAGCCTGGCTGGCAAAGGCTGGTTTGAGCAAATCTAGCAGCGAATAGTATAAACTGACGCTTAATTACTTCTCTAAGTCTGTTTACTTCGCTGTGTAGTAAATTAGTCGCAGCCTGTCTGCCTCCAGATGAGTAGATACTCTCTCTATTGATAAAACAAAGAATAGTGGTTTAGTTGCTGGTATAGCAGTTATCGTCAGTGCGCTGGAAGCATTGCGACGCTTGTACGACAAGCACCAGCTCCACGCGAACAATAATAAACGAATGGGTACGACCCCTTCGTTTAACAAATGCGATAATTGTTATATAGTAAGTTATAGGCTCTCGGCAGAGGCTAGTTAGCGTCGCTACAGTCCTACAGAAAGGAGGTGACGCTATGCGAAAACAAATCGGGTTTATTTTGATAGTCGCAGCAGTAGCTGTTCGCGAACTGGTGAGATATCAGCGCGAACTACTTGCCCAACCTGGAGCACAGCTTCCGAGCTGGGATCGTCCTCTCACTAATGGGTACGACTCTTTCGTTCCATACTCTGACGGGGGGTCAGATTGAGCATCCCGTTAAAATGGGTACGACCCGGATCCTGAATCGGAAGAGGATCGCTATCTTCACAATCCGTACGACGATTAATAGAATGAGCTTTTGCCGAGAGCCTCATTCCATAAGTTACACCATAATAACACTAAACCTTCAACGAAGGGGTCGTACCCGTTCGTTAGGGTAGGTAAAAGCGTTTAGCACTCGCACTTGACGAGTGCTAATTTATTACGCTACAATACCTATATGACAAAGAGTTATTTAGTGCCAACAGTTGTAGAGAGCACGCGTGAGGGCGAGCGAGCATTTGACATTTACTCGCGGTTGCTAAAAGATCGCATTATTTTCTTGGGTGAAGATGTAAATGAACACACTGCTAATTTAGTGGTAGCACAGCTACTGTTTTTGGCAAATGAAGATCCGAAAGCTGATATATCGCTCTATATCAACAGCCCCGGTGGCAGTGTATACGATGGCTTAGCTATTTATGACACTATGCAGTTTATTCCCTGTGATGTTGCTACCTACGGTATTGGTTTGCAGGCAAGTATGGGCGCTTTTTTGCTGAGCAGCGGCACAAAAGGAAAGCGCCACGCGCTACCAAATTCACGTATTATGATTCACCAACCCAGTAGCGGAACTCAAGGTAAGATAACTGATCAAGAAATTAGCTTGCGAGAAGGTATATACCTGAAGAAACGCTTGAACGAAATTTTGGCAAAAAATACTGGCCAAAA
>CAZIDJ010000007.1:6572-30565 GCA_964537815.1 uncultured Candidatus Saccharibacteria bacterium
AATGAAGATTGCATAAGCAGGGCCGTTTTACGCGCACGCCTTTGGCGGGGCGTTTTTGCGTGTTTGGCAACTGTTTAGAAAAACCTTCGGGCGCCGGTTTTTCAATATAAAATTTAGTATCAGCGAGGAGATACTACGTGGCTAAAAACACTACTCCTGCGGTTCAGCGCGTGTTCTTTACGAACGACGACACTGCATTGCCGCTGCCAAACCTGATAACTCACCAGATTGATAGCTGGAAAGAGTTTATCGAAACGGGGCTAGGCGAAATATTTGCGGAACTCAATCCAATTGAGGACTACACAGGACAAAAACTAGAACTTCGGTTTGGCAAGTATGCCTTTGCCGAGCCAAAAAACAGCGAGCGATTCGCAAAAGAAAACAACATTACCTTTGATGCACCGCTGCACGCAACGGTAGAGCTAACCAACAAAGTTACCGGCGAAGTAAAAGAGCAAGAAATCTACATGGGCGACTACCCGTGGATGACTGAGCGCGGCACATTTGTGATTAACGGTACTGAGCGTGTGGTCGTAAGCCAGCTAATTCGTTCGAGCGGTGTATTCTTTACTGCTGATGTAGTGAACGGTCGTAACTACTACGGTGCGAAGCTTATCCCGGGCCGTGGTGCATGGCTTGAATTTGAAACTGCTACCAACGGTGCTATTTATGTAAAAATTGACCGCCGCCGAAAACTTCCAGTAACGACATTGCTTCGTGCACTTGGCCACAGCAAAACCAGCGAAGTTAAAGCCCTATTTGAGGGTGTTGATACTGGCGAAGTTAAATATATCGAAGCCACACTTGAAAAAGACCCATCAAAGGGCTCAAACGAAGCGTTAATTGAAGTATACCGACGCCTACGACCAGGTGATTTGGCGACGGTAGATAACGCCCGCAGCATGATTGAGCGGATGTTCTTCGACTTTAAGCGCTTTGACTACAGCCGGGTTGGTCGCTACAAGTTAAACCAGCGTCTGGGACTTGATGTAGCAAACACTACCGAAAACCGTGTCTTCCAAATGAGCGACCTCGTTGCTATCATTTCGGAAATTATTCGCCTAAACAACAGCCAAGAAGCAGCTGATGACATCGATGCCCTGTCGAACCGCCGTGTAAAACTTGTTGGTGAACTCGTAAGCCGCCAGTTCCGCGTGGGTATGCTACGTATGCAGCGTAATGCTATGGACCGCATGAGCATGAGCGACCTCGAAACGGTCACGCCAAGCCAGCTCATTAACGCCCGCCCAGTTGTAGCAGCTGTTCGTGAATTCTTTGCTAGTAGCCAGCTAAGTCAGCTAATGGACGAAGTAAACCCACTATCAGAACTTTCACACAAGCGACGCCTAAGCAGTATGGGCCCTGGTGGTCTGTCTCGCGAACGCGCTGGGTTTGATGTGCGTGATGCCCACCCAACTCACTACGGTCGTTTGTGTTCTGTGGAAACCCCTGAAGGTGCAAACATTGGATTGGTGCTGAACCTCGCGGCGTACGCACGTGTAAACGAATACGGATTCATTGAGACACCATATCTACGAGTGAAAAACGGTAAAGTTACTGACGAAGTTGTCTACCTGGATGCAAGCCAAGAAGCAACCGAAGTGATTGCCGATGCCGGTGCTGAGCTGAAGAACGGCAAGTTTGTGGCTGAACGCGTAAGCGCACGCAAATACATGCTGCCAGAGCAAGTCGATGCAAGCGAAGTAACCCTGATGGACGCTGCAAACAAGCAAATCCTTGGTGCTACTGCCAGCCTCGTGCCATTTATCGAGAAAAACCGTATCGACCGTAGCTTGACTGGATCGAACATGCAGAAGCAAGCTGTACCGCTACTGGCTCCAGAAGCGCCAACCGTTGGTACAGGTGTAGAAGGTGTGATTGCCCGAAACACCAGCCAGTTGATTTGTGCTGATGCTGATGGCGAAGTTGTACGTGCTGATGCCGATGAAGTACACGTAAAGTACAAAGATGGCGTGAAGGTATACGAAGTTATTCACTTCCAAAAGAACAACGACGACCGTTCTATTAATCAAAAAGTACGCGTACACCGCGGCGACAAGGTGAAAAAGGGCGACATACTGATTGAGGGTGCCAGCATTGCCGAAGGCGAACTTGCCCTCGGGCGCGACCTCGTGGTGGCATTTATGCCATGGGGTGGCTACAACATGGACGACGCCATTGTACTTTCTGATCGCCTTGTTAAGGACGACACGCTTACGAGCATCAACATTAAAGATTACAATGTTGAAGTGCGTGAAACCAAGTTAGGTCCAGAAATTGTTACGCGCGACATTCCAAATGTATCAGAAGAAAGCTTGCGTCACCTCGACGAAGATGGAATTGTACAAGTTGGGAGCGAAGTAAAAGCCGGTGACGTATTGGTAGGTAAAATTACACCAAAGGGTGAACAAGAGCTTTCAAGCGAAGAACGCCTGCTGCGTGCAATCTTTGGTGAAAAAGCCAAGGATGTGCGCGACACAAGCCAGCGCATGAACAACGCTGGCGGTGGTAAAGTGGTCGGCGTAAAGGTGTTTAGCCGCGAGAACGGCCATGAACTAAAAGCCGGTGTGTTGATGCAAATTCAGATTTTTGTTGCCCAACTACGCAAAATTAGCGTGGGTGACAAGCTTGCCGGACGACATGGTAACAAGGGTGTTGTAGCTCGCATTTTGCCTATCGAAGACATGCCATTCATGGAAGACGGAACACCTGTTGACGTGGTGCTAAACCCACTTGGTGTGCCAAGCCGTATGAACATTGGACAGCTGTTTGAAACACACCTTGGTATGGCTGCACGGGCTCTTGGCTACAAGGTTGCCACGCCACCATTTAACGGTGTGCCAAACGATGTGATTAGTAAAGAGCTTGAAAAAGCCGGGCTTGCGCCAGATGGAAAGAGTCAACTGTTTGACGGCCGCACTGGTGAGCCGTTTGAAGAACGCACCACTGTTGGTGTGATGCACATGATTAAGCTGCACCACATGGTGAGCGACAAGATTCACGCTCGTTCAACTGGCCCATACACGATGGTTACCCAACAGCCACTTGGTGGTAAGGCCCAAAACGGTGGTCAGCGATTTGGTGAAATGGAGGTGTGGGCACTCGAAGCATATGGCGCGGCGACGACACTGCAAGAAATGCTTACTATCAAATCAGATGATGTATACGGACGTGCTAAAGCCTACGAAGCGATCATTAAAGATGAGCAAATTGTTGGTCCGAAGCTCCCAGAAAGCTTTAACGTCTTGGTAAAAGAACTACAAGGACTTGGCTTGCGTGTTGATCTATTAGATGAAAGCGATGAAGGCGAAGTTGTTGTTGACGCTGAAGAGGTGATCGCCGAAGCGGGACCTGCCGACAAAACAGTGCCAGTCATTCCGGCTGTAGCAGACGACGATGATGAAACCGTGTTTGACGAAGCTGATGAGCTTGAGTTTGAAGAAGATGGTCTGCATGTAGAAACTGCGGAAGAATTTGACGACGAAGTAAAGGAGGAGGCGTAATATGTCACGTGTTGTAGCGACTACCGGGATTGCGGACTTTGACGCTGTCCGTTTGGCCGTGGCCAGTCCAGAAGACATTCTGAAGTGGAGCCATGGTGAGGTAACGAAACCAGAAACCATTAACTACCGCACCCAAAAACCAGAACGTGATGGCTTGTTCTGTGAACGAATTTTCGGACCGGTAAAAGATATTAACCCACACGACAATAAGCTAAAAGGCGTACGAAGCCGTGAAGCTGCGATCGATAAGAACGGTGAGCTTGTAACCAAGAGTATTGTGCGCCGTGAACGCATGGGCCACATTAACTTGGCAGCACCTGTGGCACACATTTGGTTTATGCGGGGTACTCCAAGTGCAATGGGCTTACTACTGGGTATGACAGTGCGTACACTTGAAAAAGTAGCTTACTTTGCAACCTACGTTATCTTGAAGGTAGACGAAGAGTCACGCGACAAAATGCTTGCAGATCTTGAGGCTGAAACCGAAGCTGGTCGTGCGGCAATAAAGATGCGCTACGAAAAAGAGGCAGAGGCTGAAGGTGCAGATGTAAAGAAGCTTGCTGCTGAGCAAACGAAAGAACTTGAGGAGCTTGAAGAGCGCTTTACTGTTAAGTCCAACCAACTAAGCGGCCTTGTAAAAAGTGCGCTTATTAACGAGACTGACTACCGCAACCTCCCTGAAGAGTACGAGGAGCTGGTAGAAGTTGGCATGGGTGGAACTGCCCTCAAGGCACTTTTGGATGAAATTGACTTGCCAAAACTGATTGCCGAGCTTACAGAAGAAGTAGCAGGTGCGAAAGGCCAGCGCGAGAAAAAATTGCTCAAGCGTTTGAAGGTGCTCGAAGGTATGCAGGCAGCGGGCATCAAGCCAAGCAGTCTTACCATGACCGTGCTTCCAGTCATTCCTCCGGATTTGCGCCCAATGGTGCAACTTACCGGTGGTCGTTTTGCAACCAGTGACCTCAACGACTTGTACCGTCGGGTGATTAACCGAAACAACCGCTTGAAGAAGCTGATTGACCTAAACGCACCAGAAGTGATCCGTCGCAATGAAATGCGTATGCTGCAAGAAGCAGTAGACGCCCTAGTAGACAATAGTGCTGCTCGTGGTGGCCGTGCTGTCAATGCTACGGGTGGTCGCCGCCGCCTAAAGAGCATTAGCGACATGCTAAAAGGTAAGCAAGGACGCTTCCGCCAGAACCTTCTTGGTAAGCGTGTTGACTACTCTGGTCGTTCGGTGATTGTGGTTGGTCCAAAGCTCAAGATTAACCAGTGTGGTTTGCCAAAGCAAATGGCGCTCGAGCTGTTCAAACCATTCGTTATATCGTGGCTGATTCGTGGCGAACATGCCCACAACATCCGCAGTGCTACACGACTTATCGAAGCTGGTGATGCACTTGTATGGGACGCGCTCGACGAAGTTATCAAGGGTAAATATGTGCTCTTAAACCGTGCACCATCACTCCACCGCTTGTCTATTCAAGCGTTCATGCCAAAGCTCGTAGAGGGAAAGGCAATTCAATTGCACCCATTAGTAGCCAACGGATTTAACGCTGACTACGATGGTGACCAGATGGCGGTTCACCTGCCGCTCTCAGATGAAGCGCAGGCTGAAGCCCGCGAACTAATGAGCGCAACGAACAACCTTCTAAAGCCTGCCGATGGTAGCCCAGTGCTCAACATTGGTCAGGACGTGGTGCTTGGCAACTACTACCTAACGTACGAGAAACCTAGTGCACAAACCAAAGAAGTGAAAGCGTTTAGTAGCGTGTATGAAGCCGAAATGGCCTATGACGCTGGTAAGATTCAGCTTCAAACGCCAATTCGCATTCACGCCAAGAGTGAAAAGCGCAACACAACACTTGGTCGCGTATTCTTCAACGAAATTCTGCCAAGCGACTTTCCGTACGACAACAATGTCCAAACGAAAAAGCAGCTTAAGAAAGTGCTTGCACAAATCTTTAACAAGTATGGTGCTGAAGAAACCGCAAAAACTGCCGACCGCATGAAGGGACTAGCCTTCCGATACGCGACAGTTGCTGCTGTATCAACTGGTAAGGACGACTACCTTCACTTCGACGAAATTAGTAAGTTCGTTGCCGAAGGTGACGCAAAAACCACGCTTATTTCTGAGCAGTTTGACCAAGGACTCATTACCGAAGACGAACGCTACAACCTAACTGTGGGAACCTGGCGTGCTGTTAATAACAAGGTAGAAGAATTCCTAACTGAACAGCTAAAGACGATGGACACCAGTATTTCAACCATGGTTAACTCTGGTGCGCGTGGTGATATTTCAAACGTGAAGCTTGCCAGCGCCATGATCGGTATCATGGTCGACGCAACAAACCGCGAAATTGAGCTACCGATCCGTAGCAACTACAAGCAGGGTCTTTCAAGCCTTGAGTCATTCGTGGCAACACGAGGTGCCCGTAAGGGACTTATTGACACAGCGCTTAAAACCGCTGACTCCGGATACCTAACTCGTCGTTTGGTAGATGTATCACAAGATGTGTTTACTGTAGTGGACGAAGAAGGTGACGACGACGGATTTACGATTTACCGCAGCGAGTCTGAGCTAACAATGATCAACTTTGGTAACCGTCTGTACGGACGTTTCACCGCCGAAGAAGTTCCGGGCCACATTGGTCGCGACGAACTGATCACTCGCGATATTGCTGACGCTATCGAAGCCGACAGCAGCATCAGCGAAGTCAAGATTCAAAATGTGCTATCGACCAAAAACCTTCATGGTATTCCTCAAAAGAGCTACGGTATTGATATGGCAACTGGTAGCCTGGTAGCAACCGCGCAACCAGTTGGTGTCATCGCTGCTCAATCAGTGGGTGAACCGGGTACACAGTTGACGCTCCGAACCTTCCACGCGTCTGGTGTGGCGGGTGGCGACATTACGCAAGGTCTGCCACGTGTTGAAGAGCTCTTTGAAGCTCGTACACCAAAGGGACAGGCATACGTAACAGAGGTCACTGGACTGGTTGATGTGTGGGAAGATGGCAAGAACTATGTCGTTCAGGTCACCCCAGAAGCTGGTCATGTTGAGCGAATTGCGCTTGAAGGCCGCACGGTAGCCATCAAGGCTGGCAGTAACGTAAAGGCTGGCGATGTACTGGCTACAGCCGAAGGTGAAGCGAAGCCGCTTGTGGCTCCATTCGACGGAGTGGTAGAAATCGCTGAAGATACCATTGTAATCGCTGCCAATGCAAGTGCGCCGGTGCGCTACGAAGTCCCTGGTGCCATGCAGCTCGTGGTAAAAGCAAACGACCGCGTAGAGGCAGGTGACCGCCTGACGATTGGCTCATTGAACCTCCATGACTTGATGCGTCTAAAGGGCGTTGAAGCAACGCAGCGCTACATCATCAATGAAGTGTTGCGTATTTACGCGGCGCAGGGTCAGGACGTGGCAGATAAGCACCTTGAGATCATCGTGCGTCAAATGTTCAGCCGTGTGCAAGTAGAAGACCCAGGCGACAGTAGCTTTGTTACTGGTGATATCGTCAGCAAGACAGCCGTGGTTGATGCCAACAAGCAGCTTGCTGCTGAAGGCAAGGAGCTCGTGCAGTACACCCAACTGCTACTTGGTATCACTAAGGTGTCTATCTGGAGCGATAGCTGGCTATCTGCTGCCTCATTCCAGGACACAACACGTGTGCTGATAAACGCAGCTACAAGCGGGCGTGCCGACCGATTGAACGGGCTGAAAGAAAACGTTATCATCGGCCGCAAGATTCCAGTAGGAACTGGTGCACGAACCGACGAAGCACCCGAAGTGCTCGAAGAGTTCGACGTCGAGATCGATGAAGCCGTAGCGTAGGGAGAATCGCCGTTTCAGATACAAGCCATTCCGCAGGAGTGGCTTGTATTATTAACCTAAGAATGATATAATATGCATAAGGTCATACAACTACTACCGAAAGGGAATCATGAAACTCGAGCGAGTGTATGATGAGGTAGTTGATCACCTCGGAGGCACGCATACGCCCCTCGCAACTGCTGATGATCAACGGGTCGTCCGGCAGACTATCTGGTACATACGTCGTCCGCTGGAAGCCGACCCAGCATTTTGGCGCAGCTTCTCAGAGAGTGCTGACGAACATCAACTCGGCGTATTCGACGGAACGCTGAACCAGCTTCAGGTTCGAGGTTATGTGAAGACGAAGGACCAGCGAGAGCGCGCAGAGACCCTTCGGCTGGCGCGCGACCAGATTCGAGCGCGACTGAAGTGAGAGGACCTGGCCGTCCCGCATGGAAACCCGTGAAGATTGTGCAAGCACTGTCTTTGTACTCGGCTTTCATTAGCGGGACGGGTTTTTCATATCTGGACGAATTGATAAAAATTTGCTAAACTATCAAGGAAGAGTTTCCTCTTTTTGTTTTTAAAGCGAGTGTACAACGGTTTAAAAAGCAAAAAGAACAAGCCGCACTGAAGTAGAGTTTGCTGCTCGAACGGTGCAACTGTAGAGAGTCATTTCTTTACGTATTCACAATAAAGAACGTTCGGATTGTGGAGGCAAATTACGATGATTGACGAGCACCGCCCGTAAGACGTACAAATGTACTTCTTAGCAGGAGCGCAGTCAAGCGCGCAATTTGACCCGCAAGGCGAATGTTCGCTAATAAGGAGCTATATGCCTACAGTAAATCAGCTGGTGCGCAAGCCACGCAAGACTGCTGCAAAAAAAAGCAAGTCACCTGCGCTTGCCACTATTCACAACGCGCTTAAAACGCGTTACTACAAGCAAAATAACCCACTTATGCGTGGTGTGTGTGTTAAGGTGACCACCAAAACACCAAAAAAGCCAAACTCGGCGCTTCGTAAAGTTGCCCGTGTTCGTTTAACCAACAAGCAAGAAGTTTGGGCATACATTGGTGGTGAAGGCCACAACCTGCAAGAGCACGCCGTCGTGCTGGTGCGCGGTGGACGTGTGCCGGATCTTCCAGGTGTTCGGTACCACATTGTACGTGGCGCGCTTGACCTTCAGGGCGTTCAAAAGCGCCAACAAGGCCGTTCTAAATACGGTACAAAAAAGGAGAATAAGTAATGCCACGTAAAGTTACCAAAAAACTCCAACGCGAACTAAAGCCAGACCGCAAGTACCAAAGTGTTATGGTGCAGCGACTTATTAACAAAAGCATGCTAAACGGCAAAAAGCTTGCTGCTGAACGCATGGTGTATGCCGCGCTTGAACAAGCTGCGAAAAAAGTAAACAGCGAAGATCCGCTGGAAGTGTTTGAAAAAGCACTCAAAAACGTTAGCCCGAACTTCGAAGTAAAAAGCCGACGTGTTGGTGGTGCAAACTACCAAATTCCGTTTCCAGTTTCGGGTCACCGTCAACTCCACTACGCGTTTAGTTGGTTGGTGCAAAGTGCCCGTGCTCGTAGTGGCATGCCATACGAACAACGCCTTGCGGCAGAGATCGTTGATGCCTACAATGAAGCCGGTGCAGCCTTCAAGAAGAAGGAAGACACCCACAAAATGGCCGAAGCCAACCGTGCTTTCGCCCACTTCGCTCGAGGCTAGAGAGTATGACGAGTCGGGAATTTGCTCGACCAACAGATGGGCAGCTTATAGAGGCTGCCCATCGTTTTGTTTGTAACGACTATACTGCAGTATCAGAAGAAGCTGTCGGTAAACTTGCTAGCAGAATAATGACCTTATCGATCGTTGGTGCGTATGTTGGTATTCCGCCACAGAACTTTGAAGAAGCCTACGGAATGGCGGAGGTGCATCTCCTAAGTGCCGTTTCACGTAGCTTTACAGATGACTACGAACTCGTTAAAAACGAAATAATCGCTCGTGGTCTTAGCGGCGACCCAATACAGAACGATGTTGAGTACTTTTGTTTGATGGTACTTGCTGGTGCAAAGAAAAATTTACTTACAGCTAAGCTCTGAGTATTATAAACATCTGAAGCTTTGAAGCTTTCTACAGCCCCGGCTCAATTTTTAGTCAGATGATGACAAACTGAGCTTTACAAACTCCTTATGCTTTTGGTAAAATCGAGCCAAATGGGAGAAACAAACAATGAAAATAAGTAATGAGACTGTTCCGGTACCACTTGCCGAACATGTAGATCCTACAAACATCAGTCATGAACTAGAAAAATATGGGTCCCGTCGCACTTCGACGGGACTTTTTCGTTCTGCCTGGAACCAAATCGAGTTTGCATTAAATCAGAACGTAGACCTTGATGAAGGTGTTCGCGAAAGCTATTTCGATCTCGCTCAACTTTTGTTGAATAAAATTATAAAAAAACAAGACTCACATGAGAATACAAAACTGGGATCACTTGTGCTGTCTACGTATTTGCCGTTGCTAGCTAAACGTAGTAGAAATGAACGAATGAATGCTCAAGATTGCATAGAGGTATACCAGAGCCTTGGTGCCGCGATGCATTTTATGAAGCCTCTGCGGGCCGAAGAACCACCACAATGGCAGATGATGGAGGTTGCGGTGCTGGCGTTATCTGCTCGTACAGAGCAACCTAGTTTTCTGCTTTATCCAAGTTCTCCACGCGAAGAATGCAGCAATGTACGAGAGTTTAATCACGATAGTTACTTTATGGCAGATTTGCATAGTAAGCTTCCGATACAGCAAAAACTTCATAGCACTATGAAAGAATACGATGACTGGGTAACTATTCTATGTCTTCAGCCAATGGTAAAAAAAGGCCTAAAGAAGTGCGGCCTAGAGGACCTTTCCTTAAGTGAAACCATCAACTACTTATTGTCACTTATTGTCGCTGAAACGCAAGGTGAAGAGCTTAGTAAGGGAGAAAAAACATTTCTAGACCACCTTTCATCAGGTGTTGTAGCTCACAGGCTGCAAGCAGAAAATAAGGTGGCTGCTTGACACCTTACGTATTGGTTTCTGGCATAACCTTGCCAACGAGTACAAATGCTAGTAGTACTGCAAACCCACACATAATGGATGGGATGGCATGAATGGTGGTTGGATCGATGAGATTAAGTGTAGTAGTAGGAACGATAAACGCAGCGTAGCCAACCGCCAGAGCGTAGAGTGCGCGACGGATGGAGTTTACGCGTGACTTCATGCCGTAGTACATACTCAGCGCGGTCCCAATTGCAAGCCATCCATAGTAGTACGCTGCATACAGCCAGGACGCGAGCGCGCTACCGCGGCCTTCAAATACAACATAGTTCGCATAACACGTTTGGCCGGTGATAGCTGGGGTGTAAAACGCGAAATAGGCAACGAACATCGCTGCAGTAGTATAAGCGAGCCGTACAAGCCATTTTTCTTGCTTGCCGGCAATAGTAAGTGCTAAATGAATTCCGAGTGGCGGCAGTAAAGTAATAGCTGAGTACCCAATTCGTGACCACACACCACCGCTAATTCCATTTACACCACACAACATATATTCCGTTGCCTGGAATACGGCTAAACATACCAAAATGATTATCACCAAACGTGAAGTTTGTGTTGATGCATACTTTAGTAGAACATAAACGGCAAAAACAAGCTCAACAATGAGTGTCGCCAACATTACCGGTGGGGAAAAGCAATAGAGTTTGAGAGATTTTTTATTCATATACGGATGAGTATAGCATAGTAAAGTTATGGTTGCTGTTGCGCTAGAATTGTTGTACAGTGCAATGAATATGCATGATGCACCTCATGAGAACGAAAAAAATGATATACCTGTGATTGAATGCAATCACCAGGTTATTGAAGGTCGGGTTTCGCACGCAGCCCTGCGCAATACTACATTTTTCGACGAAAGCAACGACCTTGTGTTGGAACAAAAATTTTTGGACGCTGAAACCTACGACAAGCTGTGCAATTTATCGGATAGATTTACAAGTGATGATGCCCAAAAAAACACGTTCATAGCTGCTGTAACATATGCGCATACGACACTCGATGAAGTGTGTAAGGAGCTTGGGTTTGATTTACTGCAGTATCGAAATGCGTGGAAGGCCAAAGGATTGGTATCAGTTATAGACACGAATCGGCTTAACGATAACTGGGGGACAGAGACTGATAAGCTAATCTTGCGGCACAAGAGTTTATTGAGAAGGGCCGTCAAAGGCTTGATAGGATTTAAAAAGCTATATGGCAATCCACCAGAGCTGCTACAGTCAGTGGGGTCAACAAATGTTAACAAACAAGTAGTACACGATCTCAATAGCGAAATAACCCGCTACGAGCAACAGGGAGTTGAGACGTATATTAATGAAAAAATCGAAGAGTTCAGGGAAAATAACGAGGAGATTCTCGCGGTGTTTACTATCCTGGCATTTCTAGCGACATACTCTGATGGTGAAAGTTTAGTCAGTCCCTTAAACGAACACGGTAACATCTTGGTGCGGGGCATAGTTCTTGGGCTCACTACAGCCCAAAAGATCGCAAGCTACGAAAATATTGACTTTACGCAAATAATTAATCTTATCGGTCAATCTGAACTAAGTAAAATAATTGTATCCTCAGATGAAGATGAATCGGGTATGAAAAAGATTCTTAAAGATGACATAGAATCGCTAGTGAGCATGCAAGCAGAAGACAATGAATATGACGAGTTTTTGCATATGATAGCAATAGAGCTGGGACTTCAAGGCGACAGAGAAAAATTATTCCACGCTGGATTTTTATACGTACTTGATCTTTATGATACTTACAAAACAAACATTATTGATGAAATTGTTGCCAAAGAAACAATCGACCTCGATCAAAAGCTAGGCGAGCTGCTAAACGGCGACTAGTAGTTACTTTTAACAACAAAAGATAGTTAAGCTTGTGAAGTACTGGATAAAATCTTAATCTACGATGATATTATTGCTGAATAGTGGCTTTCTGAGAGCGAAATAAATGCACTAATGCATATTTGCGAACGCAGAAGTCGTAAGTTTGGCTAGTATCAAAACAATTGATTGGCGCATCTCACCACTAATTGGAGAAGATGTTATAATCCCCCATATCAAGATACAACTAGGTAGAGAAGTGGTAAACGAACAAGGCCCTACATTGCTTGTTCCCATAAAGAATATTGAGTATATTGCGTCAGTGCGTGCACTGTTCTATTCAGGTAATATTTGATATACTATCTCTAAAGCGCTATTTTTTATGGCAAAAAATATTTACATAACTAATCTCTAGCAAGAAAGAGGAACAAATGGCACAGCAAGACGTCCCACTTAAGGACTATCGTAATATCGGTATTATCGCTCACATTGATGCGGGTAAAACAACCACAACCGAAGGTATTTTGTACCGCACGGGCATCAACCACAAAATTGGTGAAGTGCGTGGCGACGGCGATGGTGCGACCACCGATTGGATGGCACAGGAAAAAGAGCGAGGTATTACGATTACCTCTGCTGCCGTGACGTGTTTCTGGAAGGGTTGCAAAATCAATATTATCGATACTCCGGGTCACATTGACTTTACCGCTGAGGTAGAGCGTTCACTGCGCGTGCTCGACGGTGCTGTTGTGGTATTCGACGGTAAAATGGGGGTAGAAGCCCAAACCGAAACGGTATGGCGCCAAGCTAACAAATACGGTGTGCCTCGTATTTGCTTTATTAACAAGATTAACCAAACTGGTGGCGATTTCTACAAATCTTTGCAGAGTATTCACACCCGTCTTTCTAAGCAGGCGCTTCCTGTGCACCTCCCAATCGGGTTCGAAAAAGACATCAATGGGCTTGTTGACCTTGTAGAAATGAAAGCCTACACCTACAGCGACTACACCGATAAAGCCCTTGTCGAAGGTGATATTCCAGCTGATATGTTAGAAAAAGCCACCAACGCTCGCGCCTTGTTGGTTGAAGCCGCTGTTGAGGCTGATGACGCCCTGATGGAAAAATTCTTCGAGGGCGGTGCTGATGCGATTTCGAAGGATGAACTAAAGGCAGCACTCCGTAAGCGAACGCTTGCTGGTGACTTCTACCTTGTAACAGGTGGTGATGGTCGCGGTGTGATCGTGGAAAAAGTGCTCGACCTCGTGAGTGACTACCTACCAAGCCCACTTGATGTTGGTGACACTTGGGGTGTAAACCCTAAAACTGGTGACGAAATTAGCCGCAAGCCAGATGCAAGCGAACCAATGGCTGGTATTGCATTTAAGATTGCGACTGACCCGTTTGTTGGAAAGCTGATTTTTGTTCGTGTTTACTCGGGTAATCTTAAAGCTGGAAGCTACGTGCTTAACACCACAACTGGCGAGAAAGAGCGCGTTGGTCGTATTGTGCGTATGCACGCCGACAAGCGCGAAGATATTGATGAAATTCACGCTGGTGACATTGCTGCCGTTGTGGGGCTGAAGAGCACCTTTACTGGACATACACTCTGTGATGTCGCCAGCCCGATTGCGCTCGAAAGCATTACCTTCCCAGAGCCTCCGGTGGCGATTGCCGTTGAGCCAAAGTCTAAGGCCGACCAAGAAAAAATGGGCATCGCTTTGCAGCGTCTAGCCGAAGAGGACCCGACCTTCCGTGTGCACACTGATGAAGAAACCGGCCAGACAATTATGTCGGGAATGGGCGAGCTTCACCTCGACATTTTGATCGACCGCATGAAGCGCGAATTTAAGGTAGAAGCCAATATTGGTGAGCCACAAGTTGCCTTCCGTGAAACAATTCGCGGTACCAGTGAAGTGCAGGGTAAGCACGCTAAGCAATCTGGTGGACGCGGACAGTATGGTGATGTATGGGTTCGCTTTGAACCGAACGAGGCTGGAAAAGGCTTCGAATTCATCGACGAGATTAAGGGTGGCGTGGTACCGCAAGAATACCGTATGCCGGTCCAAAAGGGTATCATTGAAACCCTTGACGGTGGTGTGATCGCTGGCTACCCAGTTGTCGACGTAAAGGCTACGCTCTACGACGGTAGCTACCATGATGTTGACTCATCTGAACTCGCCTTTAGCCTAGCCGGTAGCCTTGCTGCCCGCGAAGGTATCAAGCAAGCTAAGCCAGTACTGCTCGAGCCTGTGATGCGTGTTGAAGCAACTACTCCAGAAGAATTCATGGGTGACGTGATTGGCGACCTTAACAGCCGCCGCGGACGTATTGAGGCTATGGAAGACCTTGCTGGCGGTGCTAAACTCATCCGTGCGATTGTACCGCTTGCCAGCATGTTTGGCTACACGAACGACCTTCGAAGCATGAGCCAAGGCCGTGCGGCGAGCACCATGGAGCTTGCGCAGTACGAAGAAGTACCACCAAATGTTGCACAAGAAATCATCGAAAAGCGCAACGCGAAGTAAATAATTCTTTACTTAAAAAACCCTCTCTTATCAACTGAGAGGGTTTTTGGTATACTACATGTAATAACCATAAGGAATATATAACAACGTGAATATTACCATTGTTGGCGGTGGGTTTGGGGGCGTAAAGGCAGCACTTGAACTGGCAAAGCATCGTAAAAACCGCATTACACTTATTTCAAAGTTGAACTATTTTCAGTACTACCCGGCACTTTACCGTACAGCAACAGGGTATAGTTATACCGATTCGTGGATTCCGCTCGCGAAACTCTTTGAAAAGCACAAAAATGTTCGTATAGTTATCGACGAAGTTGTAAAGATAGACCCCAAAACGATGACACTAAAGGGCGCAAAGGGCGCAACATATTCCTACAGCAAGCTCATTTTAGCACTTGGTAGCATTACCTCATTTTTTGGCATCGAAGGCATCGATACCTATTCATATGGTATTAAGTCTGAGGATGAAATTCGTAAGCTGCAACGCCATCTGTTTGCCAATATGAATAGCGGAAGCGATAAAGAAGATCACTATGTCATAATCGGTGCTGGTCCGACAGGGGTGGAACTAGCAGGTGCATTAGGTGATTACATCCGAACACTTCGCAAAAAGTTTGGCATAAAAAAACGCACCGTACACATCAATTTGGTAGAAGCTTCACCACGTGTGCTGCCACGCTGCCACGAAAGCACCAGCAGGCATGCTGCTAGGCGGCTGCGGCGGCTTGGTATACATGTGCAGACTAACTGTAAGGTAGAAAAGCAAAGTGCCGACGAGCTGACTGTCAATGGCAAATCGCTGCGCTCGCAAACGGTCATCTGGACATCGGGTGTAGCTAACTCGCCGTTCTACGGGGCCAATAGCAAGCATTTTACGCTTAATGAACGCGGTAAAGTCGTTGTCGACAAACACCTTCAGGCACGACCACACGTCTATGTTATTGGTGACAATGCTGCTACACCAATGGCGGGCTTAGCCCAGACTGCGCTGCACGACGCTACATTCGTCGCTGGGCATATTATGGGCAAAAAGGCATCATATGAGCCACCACAGCCTGCTTCGGTAGTGCCTATCGGCCGAGGCTGGTCTACCTTTGAATGGAAAAATATTCGCTTTACCGGCCGTATTGCCAACTTGCTACGTGAAGCTGCTGATATCGTAGGCTTCAGTGACATCATGCCGCTTCCTGCTGCAATTTCACGCTGGCTGAGCGGAAAGCGCCGTAAGCTCAACATTCCTGACGACGTTAGTCTAGAGAACACACTTGCATAGAAGTGCTTTGGTACCCGCGTTTAAACGATGCAACGCGTTCTTCGGCTGAACCATGCGTCCAGGTTTCTGGCGATACCGAACCAGTCGTTTCTTTTTGTATGCGGTCATCGCCTACAGCACTGGCGGCACTCAGTGCTTCGTTTATCTCTTGATCATTCTCAAAAATACCTTGGTCTTTTACCGACCGTGCCCATAGGCCTGCGTAGCAATCTGCTTGCAGCTCTAGCTTAACCGACAGGCTGTTTTCGCCGGTCGCCTGATAGGCCGAACTGTTCTGGACTTGATCCATAGTTCCAAGCTGGTTCTGTACATGGTGGCCCACTTCATGTGCAATCACATAGGCTTGCGCTACATCGCCGTTGCTACCTCCAAGTTGTTGCTTCAAAACATCAAAGAATGTTTCGTCGAGGTAAATGGTATTATCATTGGGGCAATAGTGCGGCCCAACATCACTGGTAGCAACGCCACACCCACTTTGGGTTGCTCCACGGAATAGCACCAATTTTGGCTGTTCGTAGCCTCGTGACGTGGTGGTGAACTGTTTCGTCCAAAAATCGTTTGTCGACCCAAGTACAGATCGAGTAAATTGCTCGTAGCTATCTTTTCCTTGGTACTGTGCGCTCTGTGTTGTTTGTGATGAGCTACCTATTCCAGTAAGTTGCACAAGCTCTGCCACCAATCTAGGGTCGGCATTTATACCAAAGAATCCCAAAATCATAACAGCGCCAAAGGTAAGCAAGCTCGAACCGAGTCCGAACCCTCCGCCCATTCCACGGCGGTCATCTACATTTCCATCTGTTCCAAGCTGATCCCAATTTGCCATAGTACATCTCCTTGATACGACCTAGTATACTACACAGCGTGTATACTAAAAAAATATTGACAAAAATGCCAACATAAAGTATAATAAATAATCTATGAAAACGAGACGTACCCTAGAGACAACGATTGACACGATGAGGCAATGGTCACTCAGGCGCAAGGCTGGAGCTGCTGCAGCAGTGCTCGCTATGGGAGGGGCTACTGTTTTGGGGTATACCACCATTCACGATGCTATGCACCCTGTAATACATGTTGGCACTACAGATTCTGATGTCGGTGAGCTTGCTGACTTGCTGGAATCAAGTTCACTTGCCGCCTATGATGCAAATGGTACACCAACAACCGCAGATGAAAAAATGATGCGTGCAGTTATTGAGGTACAAACTGAACAGTTATTGCCAAACGGTGAAATTGACGATGAAGAGGTTGGTCAAATCCAATATGGAGATGCTACCTGGGATGCCTTAGAAGACTCAGTGATGGGCGAAACTCCTGAAAACCTTCCAGATGAATGCTATAAAAAAGGCGATATAATCTGTGTTATTGAAGACGCCGATACACCATCGGGTACAATACACATTATGCACGATGGGAAACAAAAGTTTTCTATTGAGGATGTTGGAACTGGAGCACCTGAGACTCCGACTGATGAAGGAGAGTTTAGTGTTGATCCTAATCGCATGGCGCCAGTACATTTTAGCAGCGATTCTCATTCCGAAGGTGTGCCAATGCCAAACGCTATTTTCTATAACGGAGGTGAGGCTTTTCATTTTTCACGTCTGAAAGCGGAAAAAGGCGATGATTACCCTGGTTCGGGCGGGTGTGTGACAATCGGTGATTATGAAGCAGCGTCTCAACTATATCGTTATGTGGGACAAGTAGCGCGCGACGGGCGTTCAGTCAAGGTTTTAGTCACTAAGCGGTAGCGTATGGAGGCTGAGCGCTTAGAACCAAGCTGTGAAACGGTCATTTTATTTAGAGATGGGCGAATTAATCTAAAACTAGCGAATACTGCCCTGGTTATACTATCGGTTGATGAACTGGGACGTAGAGGATTCAGGTTGGTGATTAATGACGAGGTTAGTGCCTTAGTTTTTAATGAGGTAACTGATGATGCCGGCGAAATTGGAGCGGCGCTAATCTACCCAAGGCAGTGTACAGTGATAGGAAGAGATATGCCTAACGGACTGCGACTGCCAGATACAGTTTCGAGAAAGCATGCTGCATTGAAAGGGTTGCGCAATGGTAGAGGTGTTATCATAGCTGACCTAGGCTCCGCTAACGGCACATATATCGAATGATATTCAAAATTTTGCTTTACACCCCTAAAGAAAACCGTTATAATGGGATGCAAGCGCTCACGCAATTTTTTAAATTGCACGCGAAATAATTACTAAATAAAGGGAGAAATATCCGTAATGGCAGATTTCGATCGAAGCAAGCCTCACGTAAACGTTGGTACTATGGGTCACGTTGACCACGGTAAAACAACACTTACTGCAGCTATCACCGCTGTGCTTGCAAAAAAACTTCCGTCAGACGTAAACAAACCAGTTGCGTACGACCAAATTGACAACGCACCAGAGGAAAAGGCTCGTGGTATTACCATTGCTTCTTCTCACCAAGAATACGAAAGTGAAAAGCGTCACTACGCTCACGTGGACATGCCAGGACACGCTGACTACGTTAAGAACATGATCACTGGTGCTGCACAGGTTGATGGTGCTATCTTGGTAGTTGCTGCAACTGACGGTCCATTGCCACAAACTCGTGAGCACTTACTACTTGCTAAGCAAGTTGGTGTGCCAAAGATTGTTGTATTCATCAACAAAATGGACATCGCTGATCCAGAACTTGTTGAACTTGTTGAAATGGATATTCGCGAACTGCTTGCTAAGAACGGTTTTGACGAAGACGCTCCTGTTATCAAGGGTTCTGCTTCTAAGGCACTTGAAGGTGTTGCAGAATACGAAGATGCTGTTATGGAGCTCGTTAAGGCGCTTGACGACTACGTACCAGAACCAACTCGCGACATGGACAAGCCATTCCTAATGCCAATCGAAGACGTATTTAGTATCAAAGGTCGCGGTACGGTTGCCACTGGTCGTATCGAGCAAGGTATTGTTAAGCTTAACGACGAAGTTGAAATCGTTGGTGTGCGTGCTACCCAAAAATCAGTTGTTACTGGTATTGAAGCCTTCAAAAAGAACCTTGACCAAGGTCAAGCAGGCGACAACGCTGGTCTACTGCTTCGTGGTATCGAGCGTGAGCAAATCGAACGTGGTCAGGTTATTGCTAAGCCAGGTTCAATCACTCCACACACTGAATTTGACGCTGAAGTTTACATCTTGAAGAAAGAAGAAGGTGGACGTCACACTCCATTTGCTAAGGGCTACAAGCCACAGTTCTACTTCCGTACAACTGACGTAACTGGTGAAGTTGAACTTCCAGCCGACAAAGAAATGGTAATGCCAGGCGACACTGTAACCTTTAAGGTTAAGTTGCTTGCTCCAATTGCCATGGAACAAGGTCTCAACTTCGCTATTCGTGAAGGTGGCCGTACTGTTGGTGCTGGTGTTGTAACCAAGATTGTAAAATAATCTCGGTTCACACTGCAAAATACCTCCGGGTTTCCGGAGGTATTTTATATGGTTGGAAACTAAGCAACGCGTGGTGTAAGTGGAATAACAGGCGCTAAGGTGTCTGGTTCTTCACTAGAGTCTACAACGCGTATGCCCCACACGATGCTCCGCATGCTTGGGTCATCTGGCACGGCCACAATGCCAAAGCAAGCTTTGCCAAGCTTTCGCAGTGCTAGTGGCGTCATGTCGAGATCTAGTAATAGAGGTAGCGCGGCTTCGGCTAAATCTTTTTGAACCGATCCAGCTACATGGTACCTTCTGCCAACCTCGATATCATCAAGCCGCAAAACAGTGTTGTATGCGATATTTGCGATTCGTTCTGAGAGCTTGAGCTGCCAGTACTCGGATGTGTCGAGTGGCTGCATAAAGGATGGAATTTGCTCTATTTGTTGGACTGCCATGTTTGTTTTAGCCTTGTATGCTAGCAGTATACGCCGATAACAGAATAACCGCAATATGTAGTACATTCTTACTATACGAAACCCCGCCTGACCCGGAGGCCAGATGGGGCTTCGACGGGGGCGGGGTTAGAGGGGTTCGCAGGTCTTGGAAGTAACCAGTACCGTTTTCGACCCGTAGTGAACTCTTGCAGTTCCTGTGCCAAGCCCATTGACCACCTCGCATAAACTAAGGATGTTCAATGATGCAGGGAGAACATTGGGCTGTTTTCCGTCCTTGTCCGGCAGGCAAGTAGAGGATTGCACCGCTTGCAGCTGTCCGTTGCCGACAACGACGTAGATGTCGGTACCCATGACGCAGCCACGTGAGCTTGCAGGTTCTGGGCTGTCGTTTGTCACAGTGAACACCAGAAGACCGATAGTCAGCAACCCTCCGATTACAGGCAGTATTTTTCTGTTCATCCTTTGTCCTAACTCGAAGTGACTGAACGAACTATATCGTACTATTAGTACTAAAAGTAAGCAAGCATAAGCACAACGTAGTATAGACATATTTCCCAAAAGTAGTATAATGAGTCTTGATATACCAATCGCACCGAGAACTCAGTACTGGCGATGACTCAATCCCGACCAGTACAGAGGTTACGGTGCAAATAATAAAAGGAGATTTTGATGGCAAAAGAAGAAGGCCTGAAAATTCGTATTCGCCTAAAAGCGTATGATCATAAGGTGATCGACCAAAGTGCAAAGCAAATTATTGACACAGCTGTGCGTACAGGTGCAAGCGTGGCTGGCCCAGTGCCGCTGCCAACTCGCCGCAGCACATTTACTGTGGTGAAAAGTCCGCACGTGTACAAAATGGGCGGTGAAGCATTTGAAATGCGTGTGCACAAGCGCCTTATCGACATCACAAACGCAACGCCTAAAACGATTGATAGCCTGCAAAACCTCAGCCTTCCAGCTGGAGTAGATGCAGAAATCCGAATGTGATATTACGACAAATAAAAAATCCCGTTCATATCGAGCGGGATTTTTATTGATGAGTTTTATTGCTTTTTAGCAGGAACTACAACACTATCTTCGCTGTTTGCAACGTCAATTTGGTCGTATATTTTGTAGATTTGCGACTGCAATGTCAGAATCCACGTGGTAAATACAATCGCAATAACACCGATAACGGTCCAATAAAGGGTCTGGACAGACGGGTTAAGTGATAGAAATGGTTGGTCTTGACGCGCAAGCTTAAAAGATTGCATGCTTGGTTTTTTGCTTACACGCACGGCAGTGGCTCGTGGTCGCGAAGCAGCTTTTTTGGCGACAGGGCGTTTTGCGGCTGTCTTCTTGCTTGGGGTTGATCGTTTCTTTGTTGCTACCATACATAGCAGTATAAACAAATGTGGGGTAAAATCAAGTACCGCTTGTGCTTTCTGTCTACGTTCGGTAGTATAAACCCATGGCTAGAACAAAAAGAAAACGACCATCTGTGCTGGCTGCTACGTTGGCACGACGCAGTTTGCGCGAAGTAGTATTTGAAAGCGATAGCACCTACTTACTTAAACTCGTGCTATTTACGCTCATCGCAACCATATGGGTAAAATTTGGACAGCCCATTCAACTTGGTGGGATTGTTATACGTGCAATTCCGATAGGCCTACTTGCGGGATTACTGCTTGTACGTATGGTAGAAACGCACCAGCTTGATCGCAAAATCTTATACGCTGCTATTATGGCTATCGGTATTGTAACGGCGTTTTTGCCTGCAAGTATACAAATTTAGTATAGTCCACCCGGTATATTCCAGAATTGCTCAAGTGACCCTACGCCACTCCGTGTATAAGTAGCGGCGTTTTGACGACCAATATAGCGGTAGTGCCATGTCTCGGCGCTATAGCCAGTTACTGCAGTGTTATGCTCGGTGTAGCGCTGAATAAAGCCGTATTTATGCGCGTTAGCAGCGAGCCACTGTTGGTGCGGTGTGCCCGTGAATTGGTCGAGCGCAGGGCCACCGGGCACACGAAAATCGATTGCAAAACCTGTTTGGTGCTCGCTATAGCCTGGGCGTGCGCTATACGTGTCAGCGGCTGCAGCGCCACTTTGACTCACCCAATGGTTGTAGGTACTAATTTGCGTGGCATACGACCTATAGCTGCTGCTAACACCAAGCACCAGTCCATCTGCTGCTGCCGCCTGGCAGAGTGCCTGAAAGTCTGAAACAGCTACAGCGCTTATCGTGGCGCTCCCTCCGCCTGCACAGTCAACAGTAACGAGGTTGGGGGCATAGCTAACGGGAATAACAGGGTGTTTTTTGTTGACAACTACATCTTGCTGCGCGGGGTTCATGTGTGGCCCGCCAGCATTTGAGGCAGTAGCAATTGGCGCCGGTGCAGCGCCGGTTTGCAGTGCAGCCTCGCTGGCAGCTTTGGCTTTTATGGCAGCTTCTTCGCGCACCTTTTTCTCTTGGGCTAGACGTGTTTTCAGTTGAACGAGTTTTGCATCAAGCTCAGCAAGTTTTTTGGCGTTTAATGTTTGCTTTGTCAGCACTGCATCATTTTCATTTTTTAGCCATACCGCAACTACAACACTTGTCGCTACCACAATAGCAAGTACGACAAGAAAGCCTTTTCGCTTTTGCGCAAAGCGATGCGGCGGTGTGTGTGCTGAAAAGTCGCGCCTCATACGTTAACTATAGCATTAAGCGGTTGGTGGAATTGATACATCGCTAGGTTGCGCATCAACAGTTTGTCGCGCGTCCTCAAGGCATGCACCAATGTCGACGCCCGCCTCATGTGCGCGTGAAATAGTTTGGCTGTTCTGGGCTATTTCTTGCCCAGTTATTCTATAGTATTCTTTGGCACACAGTTCTATGTATCGTTGCTCTACCTGACTATGTCGCTTAAGTTCTGCTTGCCACAGCGCATGCCGAGCACGTACTCGCCCAAACAAAGTAGCAAGCCGTTTGCCGCGGTCAATTTGGTGGCCAGCTTCTATCGATTCAACAGTCATACTTTGATTGTACTAATTTTGCCTACCAATACAAAACGAATGGGTACGACCCCTTCGTTTAAGTGTGGTACAATTTGCGTATGCCGGGTAGAAATATCTACAAGCAGTATGCACCAGATACGTATTACCACGTATACAACAGGGGTGTAGATAAGCAGGCGATATTTCGAGACGATGATGACTATGCAGCATTTTTACATTTGCTAAAACGATATCTCGACCCGACCGATCGGAGTGAGCGAACTGCCAACTCGCGCCCATACCCATGCTACGACCAAGACATTACGCTCCATGCATACTGTTTAATGCCAAATCACTTTCATATGCTAATGTATCAGATAACAGATAATGGCATGAGGCAGCTCATGAAAAGTGTGACTGTAGCGTACAGTATGTACTTTAACAAAAAGTGCAGTACAGATAGGAGCTCGTGCCACACGTTGGGGTCATCGTCGAAGCTGATGCTGACGAGCTGGAGCCGCTTTCTGTCCGAAACGATCTTTACTCGGCACTTTCTGCGACCGAGCTTCGCCAGACGATTTCACTTGACGTTACACTCAGAGCGCAGGAGAGTATGAGTTTCAGCTTTACTACTATCCAAAGTGACAACGGCCCGGAGTTTCAGCGCTATTTCCACGACATGCTAGCAGTCAAAGGCATTGCTCTGCGCCACAGCCGCGTCAGACAAAGCAATGACGATGCCCATATTGAGCGCTTTAACCGTACCATCCAAGAAGAATGTCTTTGGCAAATACCCAACCAAGGCAGGAACAACAGAAGCGAAGATTGATACGTGGCTGCGATACTATAACTACGACCGAACGTAACAGCATCGTAGCTGATGCTTTGGCGAGTAGCCTATTGCGAACAGTACCGTAACACAATTTATTTGTAGTGGTC
This sequence comes from uncultured Candidatus Saccharibacteria bacterium, assembly GCA_964537815.1. Lineage (GTDB taxonomy): Bacteria > Patescibacteriota > Saccharimonadia > Saccharimonadales > Saccharimonadaceae > UBA1020. The sequence goes on from CAZIDJ010000007.1 coordinate 30,357, forward strand.
AGCACTTGACCAATAGGGGCGAGGTGTGTTATCATACTACGGTAACTTATTACGTAATATTAGCTCACCTTCCGCGTGAATTGGTCAGTCCTACTAACAGGGATACTGCCAGCCACCGGAGGTTTTAAATGGCTTACAGTATCTGCCTATAACAGATATGATGAGGCTATAACGGGAGAAAAGAAGGCATGAAAGCACTTCTCGGTACC
>CAZIDJ010000007.1:30575-45515 GCA_964537815.1 uncultured Candidatus Saccharibacteria bacterium
ACTTATTACGTAATAACAACTTGTTTCCGTGTGAATGAGCAGGTCCAGAAGGGTAAAAACCGAAGGATACCACTCGCCACCGGAGATTTTAAATGGGAGTTTGAAGGCAATGAAAGCACTTCTCGGTACCAAAATTGGTATGACCCAAATCATCGGCGAAGATGGTGTTGCTACTCCAGTAACACTTATTCAAGCTGGCCCTGTGACTGTCACTCAGGTAAAGACAGTTGACACCGACGGATACACCGCGGTGCAAGTGGGTTTTGGTGAGGGTAAGAACCTGAGCAAGGCCGTCGCTGGACACGTAAAGGCCAGCAAAATCTCGCCGAAGGTAATTCGGGAGTTCCGCATCGAAGAACTACCAGCCGACATGAAAGTTGGCGACGCTCTCGATGTAAGTGCATTCGCACTCGGTGACGTAGTACACGCTACGGGCACCAGCAAAGGTAAGGGGTTTGCCGGTACGGTAAAACGCCACAACTTTAATACCAGCAAAAAGACCCACGGTGGTAACGGCTACGTCCGTAAACCAGGAAGCATCGGCTCGATGTATCCACAAAAAGTCTTTAAAGGCAAGCGTATGGCAGGTCGTATGGGTCACGAACGTGTGACGGTGAAAAACCTGGTAGTCGCCTACGTCGACCCAACCAACAACTTGATTGGCCTTAAAGGCGCTGTGCCTGGCCCACGCAAGGGGTTGGTGATTGTTAACGGAGGTAACGCGTAATGGCTGAAACTACAAAAACAACCCTACCAAAAGCTATCTTTAACGTAGAAGTTGAAAATCACGAACTGCTAAAGCGCGCCTACGATGCGTACTTGGCGAACAGCCGCAATGCTCATGCAAAGACGCTTGAGCGCGGTGATGTCCGCGGTGGTGGTAAAAAGCCATGGAAGCAAAAAGGTACAGGACGTGCACGATTTGGTAGCACCCGTAACCCAATCTGGCGCGGTGGTGGTATCGTGTTTGGTCCAACTGGCAACGAAAACTACGAAATCAAACTGCCAACTGCAACCAAACGTGTAGCCGTAAAGCAAGCACTGAGCCTAGCAAATAAAGCCAAGAAAATTACTGTCGATACGGTAAAAACTACTGGCAAAACCAGCGAAGTTGCGAAATACCTGGCTGATAACAAGTTTGCTCGCCGCACACTTCTAGTAGTCGATGAAAAATCACCTGAACTACTCCGTGCGACCAGCAACCTACAGGACGTATTGGTTGTACGTGCAACCTACCTCAGCGTGTATCACATTCTAAATGCCGACCACATTGTTATTAGTCCCAAGGCTATTACAATGATTGAACAATGGCTAGTGCCGAAAGAAGGAGAAAAGTAATGTCCCTTACAACTTACAACTTACTACTTACTCCTGCGACTGAAAGGAGCATTCGATGAATATTCTTATCACTCCGCGTGCAACCGAAAAGTCATATCGACTTGCCACTGCGCAAAACACCTATGTGTTCAATGTACCGCTGACTGCCAACAAGCAGCAGATCATTGCAGCTGTCGAAGCCGAATACGATGGCGTGAAAGTCGCCTCTGTTAAAACAGCTGTCCAAAGCGGAAAATCAGTACGCTTTAGCCGCGGTAAAAACCGTTACCCAGGCACAACCAATCGTAAAGACACCAAAAAGGCGTACGTAACGCTATCTGAAGGTGAAATCAAGATGTTCGCTACCGAAGGAGAGGAGAAGTAATATGCCAATTAAAGCCTATAACCCAACCACTCCAGCTCGTCGTGGAATGACCACTGAAGATTACAGTGAGATCACGACCAAAAAACCACTCAAGAGCTTGATCAAGAGCAAAAAGCAAAACGCTGGCCGCAACAACAAAGGCCGCATTACGGTGCGCCACCGTGGTGGTGGCGTAAAACGCCACTATCGCTTGGTAAACCACCGTCTTGCGCCTGGTACTGTTGCAACGGTTGAAGAAATCGAATACGATCCAAACCGCAGTGCACGTATTGCACGTGTCAAAGATCAGCACGGCCTGTACCATTATGTACTTGCCGATACCAGCATGCAAAAAGGCAAGAAAATTGCCGCTGGTGAGGAAGCTCCAATCGAGCAATCAAACCGCATGCCTCTTTCAAAAATTCCTGTTGGTACACAAATCTATGCAATCGAAATCAACCCAGGTAAGGGTGGCCAAATGGTACGTAGTGCCGGTACAAAAGCCCAGTTGATGGCTCGTGAAGGCGACTACGCAACGGTGCGTATGCCAAGCGGCGAAATGCGTAAATTCCGTGTTGAATGCCAAGCAACCATCGGTGTTGTTGGTAACGTCCAGCACCAAAACGTCAAGGTGGGGAGCGCAGGTCGCAACCGCCGTAAGGGTATTCGCCCAAGCGTACGTGGTGTTGTAATGAACGCCGCAGACCACCCGCATGGTGGTGGTGACGGTGGACGCCACGGTACCGGTAAAGCTCCTCGCACACCGTGGGGTCAGTTGACACTTGGTTACCGTACTCGCCGCCGCAAAGATACTAACAAGCATATCGTGCGCAGCCGCCACGAAGCTAAGAGGAAGAGGTAAGATATGAGTCGATCACTCAAAAAAGGTCCATTCGTAGACGCCAAACTTGCCAAAAAAGTTGCGGCGCTAGGAAAAGACGACCGAACTGTTATTAAAACATGGGCACGCGCAAGTACTATTACCCCAGATATGGTTGGTAAAAACTTCGCGGTTCACAACGGTAAAGTACACGTACCTGTATATGTAACCGAGAACATGGTTGGTCACAAACTCGGTGAGTTTAGCCCAACTCGTAAGTTCCGCAAGCACGGAGGGAAGCAAAAATAATGAGCGCTGAAACTTTCAAAGTACGAGCCTATGCAAAAGGCGTTGACCTTGCACCACGCAAGGTAAGCGTTGTTGCCAGTCTTGTACGCAACCGTACAGTGGCAGACGCGCTTGTTATTCTAGAGCACGTCCCACGTCGCGCTGCTCTGCCAGTAAAAAAGGCAATTCAAAGCGCAGCAGCAAATGCAACCAACAACCATGGCCTAGATGGCAAAAGCCTCGCAATTACGACCCTTAGTGTTACCACTGGTACTCGTATGCGTCGTTTTAAGCCAGCTAGCCGTGGCCGCGCGCTTCCATTCCAGAAAAAAACCAGCAACATTTTGGTTGAAGTATCTGGTGTAGAAAAACCTAAGAAAAAGCCGGCCGCTAAACCAGCAGCTGACAAGAAGGAGAGTAAATAATGACTAGTATCACAACCTGCTCAAACTTCTTCCGCTTGAGTGCAGTACAAGGAAACGGCGATGCGCGGACTGAGCTGCACAATGTACTGCGAGGGAGCACTGGAGCTGTTGACGCCGTAGTGCGCCAAGAGGGAGGAGTTTAGTTATGGGTCAGAAAGTAAACCCAATTAGCTTCCGCTTGCAAGTTCACAAGAACTGGGATTCTCGCTGGTTCGCCGCCAAAAAAGATTTTGGCAAATGGCTTGCTGAGGACATCAAGATTCGGGAGCTCATTGAAAAACGCTTTTCATCACGTCCAACGATTGGTCGTATCGAAATCGAGCGCAGCGCCAACCTCATTACGGTTACAATCCACACTGCAAAAGCAGGTGTCGTAATTGGTCGTGGTGGTGCTGGTGTGACTGAACTAAAGGGGCAAATTGAAAAACTTGCTAGCCTACCGGTTCGCATTAACATCGAAGAAATCAAGCGTCCAGAGCTTTCAGCAAAATTGGTAGCCGAAAATATCGCCCACCAGCTGGAGCGCCGTATGAACTTCCGTCGCGCTATGAAAATGAGCGCACAAAACACTATGAACGCTGGCGCAAAGGGTATTCGTATTCAGGTTGCCGGTCGTTTGAATGGTGCCGAAATGAGCCGTAGCGAAAAGATTATCGAAGGGAGTGTACCGCTTCATACGCTTCGTGCTGATGTCGACTTCCACGTTGCACGCGCGCAGGGGCCAAATGGCACCGGAATCCTAGGTGTGAAAGTTTGGATTTACAAAGGTGAAAGGAGCGACGTGTAATGTTATTACCGAAGAAAGTTCCGCACCGCAAGGTACGTATTGGCAAAAACGATGGCGTTGCCACTCGCGGTAACTACATCGCATTTGGTGACTTTGGTTTGCAGAGCCAAAGCAACGAACGCATTACCAGCCGCCAAATTGAGAGCGCACGTCAGGCAATGACTCGCTATATTAAACGTGGTGGTAAAATCTGGATTCGTATCTTCCCGCACACGCCTGTTACCCGCAAGCCACTTGGTCTTAAGATGGGTGGTGGTAAGGGTCAGCCTGAATTTTACGTCGCCAAGGTCAAAGCTGGTACTGTAATGTTCGAAATGAAGGGTGTTTCAGAAGAAGTAGCCCGTGAGGCAATGCGCCTTGCGAGCCACAAACTACCTGTGAAGTGTAAGTTTATCGTGAAGGAGGACGCATAATATGGCTGAGACAAAAAAACCAGCTACTAAAAAAGCTACTCCAAAGGTAGAACAATCAGTAGAAGAACAGCTAGTAACTGCACGCAAAGATTTGTGGGCAGCTCGAAAATCACACGCAAGTGGCGAACTAGTAAACCCACGTATTTTGAAAAAATACCGCAAAGATATTGCTCGTTTACTAACAAAACGTAACGCGAAGAAAGGTGAAAAGTAATGGCACAAAAGCAATTTACTGGTGTTGTTAAATCCGCAAAGCGCGACAAAACTATTACAGTTGTTGTGACAAGCCGTGAAACACACCCGATTTACAAAAAGCAGTACACCATCAACCGCGCCTACCAAGCTCATGATGCAAAGAATGAAGCTGGCGAAGGCGACACGGTGACTATCGAAGCTTGCCGACCATTTTCAAAAACCAAAGCATTTACCTTGCTGCGGATTGACGAAAAGAGTAAGGGCAGTGTGCAGCTAAAAGAAGAAGTGACCGCTGAAGTGGAAGATAAAATTGACCACGACCATGCAGCCAAAAACGAGGAGGACAAGTAATGATCCAACAAGAGTCTCGTTTGAAAGTATGTGACAACAGCGGCGCAAAAGAAGTGCTCTGTATTCGTGTACTTGGCGGTACTGGCCGTCGCTATGCTCGTGTTGGTGACGTTATTGTTGTCAGTGTTAAGCAAGCAAGCCCAACCGGTAACATCAAGAAAAAGAGCGTGCAAAAAGCTGTTGTGGTACGCACCCGCGACCAAATTCAGCGCAAAGATGGCAGTACAATCTGCTTTGATGACAACGCCGTCGTAATCATCGGCGACGACAAGAACCCGAAGGCTACTCGTGTGTTTGGGCCGGTGCCACGCGAACTACGTGAAATGGGCTACAGCAAGATTATTAGCTTAGCTCCGGAGGTACTGTAATGAGGACTAAGGCAAAAGTAGTAAGTAGTAAGCAGTACCGGATTAAATCTGGCGATAGCGTTAAATTGATTGCGGGTGCAAGCAAAGGTACGACAGGGAAAGTTTTGGCTGTTAATACCAAAAAAGGCACCGTATTAGTTGAAGGTGTTGGTGTTGGCCGTCGCCACGTTAAGCCAAGTCAGCTTAACCCAACGGGTGGCAAAAAGGACATTCATGTCGCAATAGATATTAGCAAAGTAGCACTGGTTGTTGATGAAAAATCAGGCAAAACCAGCCGTGTTGGTATGAAGAGTACTGAAAACGGCAAGGTGCGTGTTGCAAAAGCACTTAAAAATAAGGAGATTAAGTAATGGCGAAAGCTGAAACAACTTACACTCCTCGCTTGAAAGCCTTGTACGACACAACGTACAAAAAGGAACTACAAGCCGAACTTGAACTCGACAATGTGCACCAGGTGCCAAAGCTCGAGAAAATTACGGTAAGCGTAGGAGTTGGTAAAAGCAAAGATGACAAGCGTCATCAGGAAACAGTAAAAAACACGCTGACCAAAATCACCGGGCAAGCACCAGTGAGCATTTTGGCAAAGAAATCGATTGCGGGCTTTAAGATTCGTGCTGGCATGGGTAGCCCAGTTGGACAAAGCGTCACACTACGTGGCGCGCAAATGTATGAATTTTTAGACCGTTTAGCAAATGTTGCTTTGCCACGTGTTCGCGACTTCCACGGTGTGAAGCCAAAAGCCTTCGACAAAGGTGGCAACTACAGTCTTGGTATTACCGAACAATCAATTTTCCCAGAACTAACGTTCGAAGAAACCCAAGTTGCCCACGGCTTGCAAGTAACCTTCGTTATCAAGAACGAAGACAAAGCACACAGTCGCGCGCTACTTGAAAAGTTTGGGATTCCGTTTGAAAAAGAAGGAGGGCGTAAGTAATGGCCAAGAAATCTATGATTGCCCGCGACGAAAAGCGCAAAAAAATGATTGTAAAATACGCGGCAAAGCGTGCCGAGCTAAAAGAGCTTGGCGACCAAGACGGCTTGCAAAAGCTTCCAAAAAACTCGAGCCCAACCCGCTGGAAAAACCGTGATGTTTTGAGCGGTCGCCCACATGGCTACATGCGCCGATTTGGCCTAAACCGTATTAACTTCCGTCAACTGGCATCTGAAGGCAAGATCCCAGGCGTACGAAAGAGTAGTTGGTAAAGGAAAGGAGAAAGAATATATGAGTTTACAATCTACAGACCCAATTGCTGATCTCCTGACCCGGATCCGTAATGCTGCAATGGTTGGCAAAAATGAAGTTCGTGTACCGAGCAGCAAATTAAAGAAGGTAGTTGCCGAACAACTAAAGAAGAATGGCTACCTAGCAGAAGTAAAGGAAGAAGCTGGCAAGCCACGTGGCGCGCTGGTTGTTACTATCGCCGAAGCCGGCAGCAACCCTAGCTTCACCGAGCTTACTCGTATGAGCAAGCCAGGACGCCGTATGTATAGCGCTGCTGCCGACATCCCACGCGTTAAAAGCGGTCGCGGTATTGTACTTGTCAGCACGTCGAAGGGTGTGATGACTGGTAGCGAAGCAGTGAAGCAAAAGCTTGGTGGCGAACTATTGCTGAAGGTTTATTAACATGAGTATTGAACAAACTTCGAGCACCGATCCACGACGTAAGGAACCTGAGAGCCTACTTGTTGACTACAGCCAGTTGGCATTAGCCGGAGAAGTTAGAACAATCGAGAACGTACGCGAAGATATGCGTACAATCGGTTATGAGTCAGACGATCCTATGTTTGAGGCTTTAGTACTTCAAGTATGGCAAGTTTATGAACTAAATAAGGAAGGATAATACATGAGTCGAATTGGAAAACTACCAATAGCCGTACCTGCGGGTGTGACAATTACAGTCGATTCAGATGTCATCAACGTAGAAGGCCCGAAGGGTAAACTCGTTGTACCACACCTGAGCGATGTAACTGTTGCCGTGGAAGACGGCAACGCAACCGTCACGCGTAAAGATGACGAACGCATCGCTAAGGCCCAGCACGGGTTGCAGCGGGCACTACTAAACAACGCCGTTGAAGGCGTGACAAAAGGCTTTGAAAAGAAGCTCGAAGTAAATGGCGTTGGTTTTAGGGTTGCAAGTAGCAATAACGAGCTGACAATGAGCCTTGGATTTAGCCACGAAGTAAAATATAAGGCGCCAGAAGGCGTGAATGTAAGTAACGACAAAATGACCATTGTTGTAAGTGGTATCGATAAACAACAAGTTGGTCAGGTTGCAGCAGACATTCGTTCACTAAAGAAACCAGAGCCATACAAGGGCAAGGGCATTAAGTACGCTGACGAAGTACTACTCCGTAAGGCTGGAAAGGCAGGGAAGAAATAATGAGTAAGCATCTTGTAAAAAAGCAGCTGAATAAAACTTTGCGAAAAGCACGCGTACGCAGCACTGTTCACGGTACAGCAGAACGCCCACGCCTGAGCGTAACTATTAGCAACATGCACGTAAGCGCACAGCTGATAGACGACGAAAAATCGCACACTATTGCTGCTGCTACCACTGTTGGTGCGAAAGCAACTGGTACCATGACTGAAAAAGCTGCCAAAGTTGGAAGTGATGTGGCTAAGAAAGCCATAAATGCGAACGTTAAAACCGTTGTATTTGATCGCAATGGCCGCCAGTACGCTGGCCGCCTAAAAGCGCTTGCAGATGCAGCACGTAAAGAAGGATTGGAGTTTTAGTATGGCTGACGAAAAAGCTACTACTACCCCGCAAGCCGCTGCACCAGCCGCCCCTGCACGCCAGGGTCGTGGGCAAGCTCGTGGTGGTCGACGCGATGACCGTCGAAATGTGCGCGATGACGCGCCAAAAGAATTTGAAGAAGTGGTAATTAACATCGACCGTGTTGCCCGTGTGGTAAAAGGTGGACGTCGCTTCCGCTTTAAGGCGCTGGTTGTTGTGGGTGACCGCAAAAACCGTGTAGGTGTTGGTGTTTCAAAGGGCGCAGACGTACAAACCGCTGTGGCCAAAGCAACCGATGTTGCCAAGAAAAACCTCATTACTGTGCCGATTGTGAACACTACAATCCCACACGATGCCGAAGTTAAATTGAGCGGCGCACGTGTGCTCATCAAACCTGCAGCACCTGGTACAGGTGTCATTGCCGGTGGTGTTGTTCGCCAAGTAATTGGTGTAACCAGTATTACTAACTTGCTTTCAAAGAGCCTCGGTAGCACCAACAAAGTAAACATTGCCTATGCTACTATCGAAGCGCTAAAAACCATGGTTCCGCGCGAACAGTGGAACGGTGCAAACAAGAAAGTTGCGAAAAAGGAGGCTAAGTAATGAAATACAATGAACTCCAAGTAACTGCCAACAAAGCCAAAAAGCGCGTTGGACGTGGTATTGCTGCCGGTCAGGGAAAAACTGCTGGTCGTGGTACAAAAGGCCAGGGCGCACGTACTGGTAAAAAACTACACGCAGTGTTCCAAGGTGGTCAGCGCCAACTCGTACAAGCTGTGCCAAAAAACCGTGGGTTCAAGAGCCTGCGTACACCAGCACAGGTTGTGTATCTTGATCGTTTGAACGAGCTTAAGGGTACTGTTGATAACTTTGCACTCTACGAAGCTGGACTAGTTGCAACACCATTTCACACCGTAAAAGTAATTTTACGTGGTGAACTAAAAAGCAAGGTAAACCTAAGGGTTCAGGCTGCAAGCAAAAGTGTGCAAGAAGCGCTGACAAAAGCTGGTGGAAGCTTTGAAAAAGTAGCGACTCCACTTCAAAAGTCTGCAAAATCTGCTGAAGCTGCCGACAAAAAATAGGGTCGACACAATAAACAATAGCCCCGCTTACAGCGGGGCTATTGTAAATAGGGTAGTTCGCAACCCTCTATCGAGTATTTACCTGTTTGAAATAAGGCGACATAATTATATGTATCTGCAACAATTCTTTGTTGTGTATCGTCTCGGAGAGAAAGCTCTTCTACGTAGTCTGGTAGTTTCTGTAGGGCTTTGCAGCTAGCCTCGCCTTCATCTGTAACTCCCTCAACATGTTGCTGTTCATGAGCAAACGCATAGTAGGCTAAACTATTCCTAAATTCTTGCCTGCCTCTTGTTCCATCGCTAGGCGGCAGTTCAGGGCGTGTAAAATCTTTACATATGTATCTTCGTGCGTGAATTATATTTGATAGTTTAGGCTCGTCTGATGAGCTCTCTGGTTTAATGACATCTACGTAGGCGACTACTGCCTTTCGAGCGCGGAACTTAGATTTTGGTTCGCAGCTCACGAAGGCTTCTGAATCAGCCATTTTACGTAGTTTTTGTGTGGTCTTTATGCTTAGTTTAGAGTGAGCAGAGGCTGGTGCATTTGGATCGAGCTCACGCGCGTCGTATGTAGATGTGCAGCCACCAAGGAGTACGGACGCAGCTAAAAAAAGGCCTGTTACAGCTTTTTTTCGCCGCGCATTTCTGAGTGTAAACTCTACATCTTCGGGGTTTTGGGGTGCGTAATAGTTCATAGGACAAAGATATCTTAATAGATTATACCACGTAACAGTGTAAAAGCAATCAACATAAACTTAATCTCAATCTCAACAACGAATAATATGCTATACTACATCAAGTATAAGTGACAAAATAAGTGAGGCAGTCTAACGACCTATGAACTGGAAAACCATTTGGAAATCATTAAAAAACCGCGATATGCAGCGCCGTTTGGGCGTGCTTCTAGGGCTTGTGATTGTGTATCGCTTTTTGGCGCACATACCAGTGCCACTAGCTAACCCAACGCAACTCCGAGAAGTGGTAAATAACGTAATCGGTAGCACTGATTTTGGTGGATTCTTGAACCTGCTTTCTGGTGGAGCACTTGCAAGTTTCTCAATTGTCCTTGTGGGGCTTAGCCCGTTCATTACCGCCAGTGTTATTACCCAATTGCTTACAAAAGCCATTCCAAAGCTAGAAGAGCTCCACAAAGATGGCGAATCAGGACGACGCAAGATTCAGCAATGGACACGTATGATTACTGTTCCGCTAGCGATAGTGCAGTCAATCGCATTTATTTATATTCTGCGCCAGAGCGTGCTTCAGGGTAACTCAACGATTCTTAGCACCCCAAGTATGTTCGAGTGGGTACTGGCAGTTGGCGCCATGACCGCCGGCTCTATACTCCTGATGTGGCTGGGTGAAATTATGACAGAGCAAGGTGTGGGTAACGGCTTGAGTTTGCTAATTTTTGCAGGTATCGTTAGCCAAATTCCGCAGTTCGCGCAGTTCTTTATAACAAATATTACTGATACGAAAAATGGTGTACTGCACGTATTCAATTGGTTTACGCTGCCAATTAACCCCACTGCCTTCTGGATCTTCCTGACACTTGGAATAGCGGCGTTAATGGTGCTGTATTTCTTGGTAAAGATTAATGAAGCGCAGCGTATTGTGACAATTAACTATGCAAAGCGCGTTCAAGGCAACAGCAACTACGGTGGTGTAAAAAGCATTCTACCAATGAAGCTGATCGCCGCTGGTGTGATCCCTGTTATTTTTGCAGTAGCGTTCTTGAGTCTACCAGCATTCGTTGGGCAAGTATTAAAGGCAACCAATAACCCTGCCTACCAAGAAGTAGCCACGAACCTTGTGAAGTGGTTCCAAACACCAAACCCAGGAAACTTTACAGGAGAAACATGGGAAGCGTTTATTTACCCGGCACTTTACTTCGTGCTTGTTGTCGCCTTCACGTACTTCTACACCGGCATTGTATTCAATAGCAACGAAATTGCTGAAAACTTGCAAAAACAGGGTGGATTCATCGAAGGTGTGCGGCCTGGTGTGCAAACCGAAAAGTACTTGAGTCGTACTATGAACAGACTGGTGCTATTTGGCTCACTGGTGCTAGGGGGCATCGCTGTCCTGCCATACATCGCCGAGTATGCTATATACAATGTTACCGGCCTGCAAAATAGCAACTTGGCTATTGGAGGTACAGGAGTACTCATCGTGGTCTCAGTGGCTCTCGAAAGCCTGCGCCAGGTGAATTCACGTGCGTTGATGGTTACCTACGACGATTACAAGTAGCGCAAGCTGCTTGTAATACGTGCGCGACTCGTTCCGGTATTACAAGTAGCACGAGCTGTACCGTATAAGCGGCATCGCCACCCTAGCAGCAGGGTAATGGTGCCGCTTATGGTATAATTATGGCTAATGAGTTGGCGGCAAAAAACAAGTAACCATAGATTTCGCACTATGCAGCGTATTACGAGTATTGTAGCGATTTTATTGCTTGTTGGCGGTGGCTACCTGACATACAAATGGTTTAGTAGCGGGGGCACAATGCCGCTCCCCATTGTAGGTGCGAGTGCAAGCAACCAGCCGGATGTTGATGAAACTCCCGTTAGCCCTAAACAGGTTGACGACCACAGTGTGCCACCAACCCACCCGCGGTACATAACAATCAGCAAGATTGGCATAACGAAAACGCGAATATTTCCTGTTGGGCTTGCCAGAGACGGTACGGTCGACGTACCAAAAAACATTCATGACGCTGCTTGGTACACGGCTAGTTCTACGCTTGGGAGCGGAAACGGTGCGGTGCTAATCGATGCACACAATGGCGGCTACAGCAAAGATGGTATATTTGCAAAACTAAGCAACCTAGTAATAGGTGACGCGGTGACAATTGAACGCGGCGACGGCAAGCTAATAACCTACAAAGTAGTTAGCAGTGTGGTGATGAGTCTTGACGAAGCGAATAGCCACGGCATGAAAGACATGATGGTTTCAGCCGAAGTAGGCAAAGAAGGATTGAGTTTAATAACTTGTGCGGGCAGTTACCAGGCGCAAACGAAACAATTTGATAAACGAGTGATGGTTCGTGCAGTGAGGGCATAGAATGAGAATAGTTTACAATAGTTTTATAAATAAGTACGGCGTTTTTGTCTTCGCAATTGCATTCGTAGGCCTGCTAATCGGTCCGGTACCCCAGACGGCTCGTGCGGCGACTGCGAGTGAGGCTTGCTTTACGTTTAATGCAACAAGTGGCACAATTGATGACTACGAAGCTGTCGGTGGCCCTAATAATTGCCCGGCTGACCTTGATATTCCAAGTACAATTGGTGGTTTGCCGTGACGCATCTTGGCTACTTTGCGTTAGTTACAAGGGCTTAACGTCAATTACTATTCCTTCTTCAGTAACGACTATTGACAGCAATAGCTTCGGATCGAATAACATTACTACTTTAGATATTCCAGGCTCAGTCACTTCTATTGGTGAGTATGCATTCGAATCTAACGCTCTAACGAACGTGACGCTTCATGAAGGAACAACGACGATTGGTGGTGGGGCATTCGCTGGGAACTATCTACGAGAAATTACTATTCCAAATAGCGTTACCTCCCTTGGCACCTACCCCTCGACACTGGGCGATAGTCCAATCTTAACTGCTAGTAGCATAGGGCCACAAGGCGATGCGGCTCCCAACTTTTCAACAAATATCGCGTATAGTTCCTACCTATTTGTGATTGGAAATGACTATCTCAGTGACCCATTCATACAAGCGGTCAAGCAAGAGGCATGGTATGTAAAGGTATATACCGCTGATCCCTCAAACCCAAATAATCTTACGGACATTGTTGACTTAATAAAGCTAAAAGACCCTACTACAGGCGAGATATATGCTGAAATTCCGCTGGGTGGCCACATTATTAACCCAGCACAAATAACGGTCAATTACAAAGATACATCAGGTGCAGCGCTGCAGCCATCGGTAGTAATGACCGGAACTGAACTCGCAGATTATACTGCCATTAGCAATACTACAAACGATTTGTCTCGGTATTTCCGTCTAGGCGATACGCAGCAAATAACGGCTTCGTCGATTGCTGGCTGTAGGCTAGTATCCGCGAGTCCGTATGCTGCAACGCTATCGAGTAGGAATACAGTGGTAGACTTCGTGTATTCGAACGCTCCGCTACCGTCAGCAGTAGCGGGTGCACCCAACGGCGGCGTACCAAGAAATAATAACGCGGCTGCAGTAACTGCTATTTTATGGGCTGTTGTCATAACCGCACTAGTTGTCGTGAAACGCCTATGCTATACTGATACAAATGGCAAACGGGTTATGTATAAAACAAAAAAAGACCTTTAAACCTGTCAAGTGGACGGCAGCGCTGCTAATTGCCGTGCTTGTGGGGGGAACAGGATTCTATGGTATTAGGTGGTTCATGACAGGCGAATTACCGCCGATTGCTAGTGCAGTAGGCTTTGGCATGCCCCAGGTAGAGCAAACCGTTCCAACGAGCGGCAGCATTCAGGCATATACTGTACCCGTTACGCAACCACGGTATATCTCCATCCCATCGATTGGGGTAGCAGATACGCGAGTATACACTGTTGGTGTAACAGGTAATAACGCCCTCGGGGCGCCAAAGAACATCAACGACGTAGGCTGGTACAAAAAAAGCGCCATGCCGGGTAGTGGCTACGGCGCTGCGCTTATCAACGGCTATGGCCCAGGCTATGCCAAGCCGGGTGTATTTACGAATCTCAACCGCTTGGCGACAGGTGCAAGAGTAGTAGTAGAGCGCGGTGATGGAAAAAAGTTTACCTATCGAGTTGTGAGCAACGAAACGATGAGTTTGGCAGAAGCAATACCAAACGGTACGCGAAAGATGACTGTTTCTGCCGACAGCACCAAGGAAGGACTAAACCTGATGGGCTACGCCGGTAACTTTGTGCCCCGACTTGGTCAGTTTGACCAACGGGTTATGGTGCGTGCAGTCATTGAATAAATCCCCATAAAAGTAAGAGCCGCCGGAGACGTGAGCGGCGGCGAAGACTAATGTCTCCGACGGCTCTTCGTCCCGCGGCGGCGATAAGTAGAATGAGTAGATCAGACTTGGTCACCTTTTATGGAGCTGTGACGTCCAGTACCGCGCATCGAGCTTGGCATAACCGTGCACGATGACATCCACTGCGAATCGAAGATTCAAGTAGATATTTTCGATCAGCCGATTCATTGCAACCTCCCTATGTGAACACCTTTGTCGAGTTATTCGTAATTAATACTATAGAACTTTCATCATAATTTGTAAATACCTTGACGAACTGATTGGTTTATATAAAATAGTATGTAGCAACTTGTTTATGGTTCACGGGTAGTTACCACGTGATAATCTCTATTAAAATGCTTGCCTCGGGCAATATTTTGCTGTATAATTGACAATTGTAATTTATGGCGAGTCAAAAGGAAGTAATTAAGATGACCGGAACGGTAGTGGAAGCACTGCCTAATACGCAATTCAAGGTTCAACTCGAGAATGGCCATAGTATTATTGCCCACATTAGCGGTAAAATGCGCAAGCACTACATCCGCTTAGTGCCGGGCGATAAGGTAGAAGTTGAGATGACCCCTTACGATCTCACGAAGGGACGAATCAGCTTCCGCCTGCGAGACGAACGACCAAGTGCTGCCTAAGATTTAGGCACTACTTGAACGTTTAAATATTAATTTTAAGGAAAGGGTTTTTTGTAAGGCTCATGAAAGTTCGTGCGAGCGTTAAAAAAATTAGTCCTGATGACCAATTGGTGCGCCGTAAAGGTCGCCTGCGCGTCATCAACA
>CAZIDJ010000008.1:0-41980 GCA_964537815.1 uncultured Candidatus Saccharibacteria bacterium
AGTTTTTGAATTCGCTGTATAACTGTGCTGCCAATGTCTTATTGTGTGCCAGCACTAGTGTAGGCACATTACGATTGGCAATAATATTGGCCATGGTAAATGTTTTGCCGCTTCCTGTTACCCCAAGCAGCGTTTGCTTTCGCTCTCCCTTTTCAAGCCCATCAATGAGCTGGGCAATCGCCGTTGGCTGATCACCGGTTGGCTGGTATTGTGTTGAGAGCTTAAATGAGACCATCTCTCTATTATGACAGATCTTCTAATAACTTGTAGTGTTGGCACCAACTGCAGATGTCACAGCAACGTGCATTACTCAATCTTAGTGGATTTTAAAATAGCTCTTGCTTGTTCGTAAGTACTGCCCTTATAAGCATTTTTAGCTTCTTCCATACTGTCGTAGCCGCTAAACATGTCGCCGTTTTTTGGCACTATAATATCAGCCATAACTGCCTGTACTGGACCGCGGCTTGGATCATTTTTCTGTTCATCCGATATCATCAATGTCGAAAACCCTAGCTTGCAACTTGAGTCTCCTGCTTTTATACTCTTAACAGTTTCAGAAGATACAGATCTAATAGAATGGCTGTTCACGTATTTTCCACTTTTTTCTTTTACCAGTGCTTCGGTGTAGAAAGCTCCATTAATGCTGTCGAGCGCTTCGTATGAGAAGCTGCTAAACGTGCCAGCGTCTTCCTCCATGCACATACCACCCAATCCTCCACTTACCACCTTATACTTCACTGCGTGTGCAGCATCAGGACTCGTAACAGTAGTTATAGTTCCATTCAATAACTTTTTACCCGTACCTGAATCTTGTGTGAACTCTGAATTGTGCACTACCGTCCATCCTTTAGGGTAGCTAAATACAAGCCTTGATCCAAGCCCCTCTGGCGTACGACCAGTCTGCAATTCATTTTCTGCCACAGTGTTTGTAGTGTCAGTTTTTATTATTTTGGAACTGTCTACCTTCTCTGGATTCTTACTTATAAAATTGAGATAGAACACCCACCCTAGCGCTGTTATAAGTGCTAGCGTAAGACACACTATTACTACCATGTGCATTGAACCGTATTGTTTTTTCATCTTTAGGCCTACTTCATTTAGTTTACTGTGCTACTAGTATTGCTACTACTGTCATAGCATGATTCGCCAGAGTATGCGCGCTTAAGGTCTACCGTGTTAAAATCTGCGCAGTCAGGTGCCCCCTGTAGCCGTTCATCATAGTGCCACATTCCATCAGGCAATCTATAGAAACTAATAGGCTGTCCCCCAACCTTTGACCCTTTATCATAGCCGACAGCTCTAATTAAGTAGTAGTCACCTCCCTTTGACTGCATGGTAATATTCATAACACCAGAGTTAGGATATATTGTAGCTCCTGCCTTTTTTTGAACTTCCAGTAAGTCTATTTCCGTTGGTAGTGCAACTTCGCGTGAAGTAGATTCAGGTTTTTTTACTTGTGTATCAAGCGAGTTCTTAGCTGAACTGTTCACTGATTCCATCTGTGCAGGTTTCTTGTATATAAAGTTCTGCCAAAATAGCCACCCCAGTGATGTTATAAGTGCGAGCGTTAAGCACACTATTGCTACCATGTGTATTGAACCAGTTCGTTTTTGCATAAATGTTACCTTGATTTAGTTGTATAGTCTCAGTAAACCACCGCAAAATAAAAAGCACAAGCATTTTTATGAATAATCTGGTACAATACATGGTGAAAATGCAACCAAAACCAACAGGACAGATAGAAGACGTTTGTATACCGCGCGATATTATGCTGCAAGCGGCTATGATTCGTTTGGGTGACATAAACCATGAGGTGCAAGAAGGCTACAATATTTTGCGCAAATACCACAAAACTGTCACGATTTTTGGCTCTGCACGCACGCCCGAGAGCGATCCGTACTATGAAAAAGCGGTAGAAATAAGCGAAAAACTTGCCGGCGCAGGCTATGCTATTGTATCGGGTGGCGGCTACGGTATTATGAGCGCTGCAAATGAAGGCGCACACAATGCAGTGCAAAATGGTGCCCGTAAGGCTGGTGGCGAATCTGTGGCATTTAACATACGACTGCCCCACGAGCAGCAGCTCAACCCCTATGCAACCGAATCATTTGAGTTTGAACATTTTGCACCTCGTAAAATAGTCATGACAATGTACGCCGATGCCTACATATACTTCCCAGGTGGATTTGGTACACTGGACGAGCTAACGGAAGTACTGACTCTCATCCAAACTGGTAAAACGGTAAAGGCGCCGGTTATTTTGGTGGGGCGTGAATTCTGGAATGATTTTGATGGCTTCGTAAAAAAGCATCTGCTTGGCAAACACCTTATTTCAAATGGCGACGAAAAACTCTACACTATCACTGACAGTATCGATACGGTGGTGAATCTTGTTAAGGCCAACAAGACCTATTGTGGTCACCACATTTCAAAACCCGCTGCTACATAGGGGTAACTTTGTAGTCTTCGGGCGCTTTCTTTAGATACGCCTGCAGCTCATCTTGGTGTAATAATCCAGCCTGCGCACCAAGTTTTTGCACAACACTCATGCTGTTGATTGGTGCCCATGTTAGAGCCTCGTCCATCGTTTTACCAAGCGCGAGTGCAGCCACAATTGTACTTGCAAAAGCATCGCCTGCCCCAGTTCGGTCGCGTGGCGGCGCTATATCAGGGTAATTTGGAATTGTTACTAGCTTGTAGTCGTAGCTTGCGTATGATCCCTTTGGCCCGTCAGTAATTACGACAATTTGCGGACCAAGTTCATGAAGGCCATTTGCGAGCTCGCGAACATCATCGTACCCTTTGCCTGTAACATCCATCGCCTCTTCACGGTTCATTATGACAATGTGTGACCTTTTATAAATCCCCGCTAGCTTTTCGGCTCCCCATTTAAACTGAAAGGTGCCTGGCTGGAACGCTAGCTTAACACCTGGATTTGCTTCGAGGTATTTCAGAACGGCTTCGTGGAGCGGCCATGAATCTTTACCAGTGTACGATAGATACATCCAGTCTGGAGCCACTTTTGGTGGAATAAACTCGTAGCTAAACACCTCGCTATGAATTAGCATTGTACGATCTGCCTTGTATGAAAGTACATACCAATAGCTCGTTTTCTTGCCTTTTTCAACAATCATGCTGTCGGTGTTAATGCCTTGTTTTTTTAGATGTTCAATTGCTTCGGCACCAGTCTCGTCTTCACCAACCCACGATGCCAAACTTACATTTAGTCCAAGTCGTTTGCACGAAACAGCCGCGTTAGGCGACGGACCAACAGATTTGACTACCTCTACTTCTTCATACGGTGGTTTTCTGCCGTATGGCACGCCTAGCCATTCCACACCGTCATCATCTTTGAATACCTTCGCTGTTTCATCCCCAAGTTTGATAAAGGCGTCGGTAAAAATATCACCTACCGCAAGCAGTGATGGTGCATTTGGTTTATCTGTTATGTATACATCATTTTTTCCTAGTGCGTCTTCCACTCCAGCCTCTTTCATAAGTTTTTTTACTATACTATTATCTGTTCTGTCATGATCGGCATAGCGTTTTACAATTTCGGCTCGCAAATGTCGCTGTGCGCCGTCAAGTTTACGTTCTTCAAAATGAAGTTGATGATGCCCGTTCTCTATATTGTCTTGTATATTAAACGATATCGGTCCATCGACCGTGGGAAGAAGCACAAATGCTGTGTCAGCAAATAACTCTGAGGCATCCGAGCGCTTTGCAGCCTCACGCAGTGCGTAATACAGCTCTTTAGGATGCGAATCTGATGGCGCAATACCCAATATACGCATTAGGCGATGAGCGCGCTCCAAGCAGTCTGCCACCAGACGTGCAGACACGCTTTCACCTGTTACTTGTTCAAGTTTTTGAATATTTATCAAAAATAACGGGTGATTAGAGGTAAGGACATCACGCAAAAAACGGCTCACAGCGGCTTCTCCGTAATCGGCATACTATGAAGTTTAAACCCTCTGTGCAATATACCTGTTTTAGCGCCAATTTTTGTCACCACACTTGTTGAGTTTGCGCTGGCAAAAATAATCGAATCTTTCAACGACTTTCCTTGGCTCCACTGGCTCAAAAAACCACTTCCAAAAGCATCCCCTGCGCCCGTACGGTCAATCACTTTTACATCTTGGTACATGCCTGCCTGCACAATAGTTTTTCCATCACTAGCAGTCACACCATTCGGGCCATCACTCACAATCACCGTTGGCACCAAATGAAGTCCATGGCGCACCAACTCTTCAGATGTTTTTCCTTCAACAATCAGTCCCATTTCTTCTTTGTTTACACTCAAAACATCAACGTCGTGCAACAAACCCTTTAGCTTGGCAGTCTGTTTAAGCTCGTTCTTGCCAGGATTGAAAAATATTTTCATCCCCTTTTTCTTGGCTTTGGTAAATACATCGTCCAGCGCGTCCATACTACCTGCAACACTCGATACATACAGCCAGTCAGCCTCCACATCGCTAATATCAAGATTCTTTATGTCGTAGTGCGTCGATGCACCGCGGTAGGTTAGAATAGTGCGTTCGCCATTTGGCGCGAGTAGTAGTACAGAATAGCCTGTGTTGTACCGCTTAGAGTAGCTAACGCGACTTGTATCAACATTTTCACGGTCCAAATCAGCTAGCACTGCTTCACCGGCCGGGTCATGCCCGATCGTACCTATGAATAACGCATTGAGACCTTGGCGCGCAAATGTTACCGACGCGTTGGTTGCGCCACCACCAGTACTAAAGGTAATCTTGTTTACATCTGCCTTAGCACCAAGCTCAAGTTGCATAAAACAATCGTGCGGGTTTAAACATACCGCCTTAAACTCTTCGCTTTGGCTTAAAAATACATCCTGAACAGCCGCGCCAATGCTTACTATTGTCGTCATACTACTGCTTTACCCTGGCTGCCAAATGCAATGATTTTTTCTTCTACCACCACTTGCACCGCGTTGTACACTTCTGGCATTAGTTTCACTACTGCGTACTCGTTCGGGTTATCAGCTAAAACTTTTTCGAGCGATTTTCGGAACACATAGCGCATATCGCTATTGATATTAACTTTGCTCACACCAATTCTAGCGGCTTGCTCAAAGTAGTGGAGCGGTGTACCACTGCCACCATGGAGGCTAATCTGGCAGGGAATAGCATCACGAATTTGCTTTAATAGCTCAAGGTCAAGCTCTTTTGGTACAGGGTATTTGCCGTGCAAATTACCAATTGCTGCAGCAAAGGTATCAATACCCGTCTGAGCCACAAAATCAGCTGCGCCTTCAGGGGTGCTAAAAGTCTTTTTAATTTCTTCGTAGTCAATTGCCTCATCATGAACATTACTGCTACCGCCAAAGTAGTGCGGCTCACTCTCTACAAGTGCCCCCGTAAACTTCGCATACTCCACCACCTCTTTCGTCTTTGCAACAATCTCTTCTGTGCTCGCATCGTGGTTAGCCTGTGAAATATCGATGTGAATAAATTCAAAACCGCAATCTATAGCACGCTTACAATCTTCTACGCTCGGGCTGTGGTCGAGGTTAACATAGATTTCAATGCCATATTCAGCGCGGTAGTTATCTACCATATCGCGAATGTTTTCAAGCCCCAACGCTTTTACTTCACCGTCGCTTACTTCTACGAGCACCGGTGCGTTTAGCTTTTGTGCTGCCTGGCATACCGCAATCAATGTCTCCTGGTTATCAATGTTAAACGCGCCTACGGCAAACCCCTGCTGGCGGCTGCGTTGCATTAAATGCCGCGCCCGCGTCGTTCTATCTCGTATTTCTGCAATTGTCAGTCCCATGAAGCCCCCTAAAGTGTTTATACTTATCTACAGTATAGCAACCCTTGTAAGTTGTGGAAACTGTTGACTTTTTTTCTTCTATGTGATATATATATTAGCTTTTTGCTACCTCCAATGTTTCCACAACAGAGGTACGTCAAAAAGCGTACCTCAGAAAGGCGGCCACCATGTCCGCACCCATTTTGGCAGCACTCTGCATCATCGTCATGCTGCTGCCTTCGATTCTTGCCTTCACTCCACTTGTGGCAATCGATAATCTCCTCGGATGTTTGCTCGGCGCCATTGGCTACGCCATAGGTATCGGTGCGTTCGTCGCGCTGCATGTCTACGGATACGAGTTGCATCCAGGTTGGTGGGAAGATGGACCCATGACTCTCATCGCAGTTTTTGGCGCAATTGCAAATACTGCGGTTGGCGGGCTCATCTTTGGGACAATCTTCGACAGAATCGCCGACTAAGGTTCCGGTCCACTGAAACGGCTTGCCGAATCGGTTCAATACGAATTAGATTCTGCTTGAGCCCTTTCGGTGGGCCGTTTTCATTTCCTTGCTACAAGTGCTACAAGGAAGTTCCTTGTAGCATCACATATTCAAATGTTATTAATCATTAGTTCGTTGCAGAACTGTTACAAAAATCTCACGATCGTGAAGATTTTGTTATTATTTTTGCATACAATTCAAGCCTTAGTTGACCTACATGCTGCTTGTTTGCTTGCTTTACCAGTTATGATACTTTGGCGTGTTATCAATAAACGGTTTTAACTGCTTTACTATGCCTGCATCGTCTAGCTCAAAGTGTGCTAGTAGTTCTATTGGTACACCACTTTCGCCGTACCTATCGTGCATACCAATGCGCAGCAGGGGCGTTGGTAATTTTTCACTTAGCAGTTCTGCTACTACACCGCCCAAGCCGCCGGCTATCTGAGCTTCCTCGGCAGTTGCCACACGCCCTGTCTTTTTTACGCTTTTTAGCACTGTTGTTTCATCAAAGGGCTTAATGGTTGGCGCGTGAATCACTTCTACCGATACGCCCTGCTTTGCCAGTTGGTCGGCAGCGCGCAGAGCAAATGCGGTTAAAACACCAGTGCTAACCAGCGTTAGATCATCACCTTCACGCAGTATGTAAGCTTTACCAATCTTAAACGGTGATTCTGGCGTACTAAAGGTTGGTGTTTTTTCACGCCCTAGCCGCAAATAGGTCGGTTTACCATTTTCGGCCACAGCTTTTGTAGCTTTTTCAGCCTCCACTGCATCACCTGGGCACACTACTATCATATTTGGCATAACCCGCATAATGGCAATGTCTTCAAGCATTTGGTGCGTCGCGCCATCTGGCCCAGTTAGCAGGCCTGCATGGCCGCCCACTACCTTTACCGGCATATCGTTCAGGGCTGCTGTTGTTTTAATCTGCTCCCAGTTGCGCCCTGGGCTAAACGCCGCGTAGCTTGCCGTAAACGGAATTTTACCTACTCGCGCTAAACCACTGGCAACTGTTACCAAATTTTGTTCGGCAATACCAACTTCGATAAACCGTTCAGGGAACGCATCGCGGAATAAATGCATTTGCACGCTTTCGGTTAAATCGGCACACAACGCCACCACATTTTCGTTGGCCTCACCCGCCGCTTTCAACCCACGCCCAAAGCCTGCCCGAGTTGGTTCTTCTTTTGAATCATATATATCGTCAACTATCTTGTAGGCTACCATAGCAAAAGTCCCACTCCTATACTCGCAATTACTGCTGCTAATAATTTACGTTTTATAAACATAACTTCTTTTAATAGTATAGCACCCAGAATAGCTGTTAAGATTATCTTTAAGCCACTTAGTACGCCTATTAAAGAAGCATTGTTCGCACCGACAAGCGCTAATACAAACAATAGCCCGGCACCGGCACGAACACTGCCCATAATCATCACACGTTTTCGGAAAATGCGATCTTTAAAATGTTTAAATTGATCCCGTCTGTAAAACATAGCCAGTATAACAAGCCAAAGTAGCTGCATGCCAATGCCCACAAAAGCATACGTTGGCGTACCAAGTTGGTTAAGTAGATGCTTCTCGCCTGCTATTGCAAACCCAAAACATATACTTGCTGGCATACTTAATAAAAGTGCTATCAATAAGTTTTTGTGACGTTTTTTGGTTTCTTTTGCGAAGGCTATAACAACTATACTAAGTAGCAATAAACTAGCTCCTGCAAGCTGAAGCAACTTAAGCGATTCGAGCAAAAATAATGATGAAATAACCACCACAGCTGCAATATTAAGTGCCGATAGTAGTGTACCGACAGACGCATCGACAAATCTGTAGGTAATAAAGGTCAGAACTGTCCATACAGTAAACGCTAACGAAACGCCCAACAAGGTGAGTGCTTGTGCTTCAGAGATTGAAAAATTGATTAGGTTGATATTGAGCAAAGCATAGCCAATAAAGACTGCGTAAACCATCATAAAGGTTGCTGCCAGTATTTGAAAATGAGCTTTTTCATATTTTGATGCTAGCCGTCGCGATTCAATGGCATACACACTGGCAAAGACGTTTTGCAACAATATAGTGAGTTGCCACGGCATAGCCTACTGATGTTCCCCTATAATTTTCCCTTTCAGTGTCCTGAGTTCACTCAAGGCTTCTTTTGCTTGTTGCTGATTTGGGACACCAGAGCCTGGTGCGCCACCATGCCATTTGTAATTGTATTCCATAAACTCCACACCTTTACCTGGAATAGTATGCGCAATAATTGCGCTTGGCTTGTTTTCGATAGCCTTAGCCATACCTACAGCATCTTGAATACTCTCTATGTTATGCCCATCAACTTCTTGCACGTGCCAGCCAAAGCTCTCCCATTTACCGCGCAAATCTTCGAGTGGCATGACATCTTCGGTGTTACCATCGATCTGAATATTATTCCTATCAATAAACGCAATCAATTGCCCCAGCCCATATTTGCCCGCAAACATCGCTGCTTCCCATATGTTTCCCTCTTGCAGTTCGCCGTCGCCCATAATGGTGTACACAAAGCGGTGCGGCTGTGGATCAAGGTGCTTAAGGCTGTACGCCACCCCAGCAGCCTGACTTAGGCCACACCCAAGCGGACCACTGGTGTTTTCAAGCCCTGGCAACATCGTACGCTCTGGGTGGCCTTGCAATCGGCTTCCAAACTTGCGCAGCGTCATCAGCTCCTCTTTTGGGAAGAATCCAGCTTCGGCCATGGCGGCATACTGAACAGGTACACAGTGGCCGTTGCTCAGGAAAATAAAGTCGCGTTCATCCCATTCTGGGTTTTTTGGGTCATATTTCATCACACCAAAGTACAGGGTGGCAAAAATGTCAGCCAAATCAAGAGGGCCCGCACTATGTCCACTGCCGGCTTCTTCTAGCATTTTAATAATATCTTTGCGGATTGTGTTTGCCTTGACGGCAATTTGTGCCTCTGTAAGTTTCATTTCTTAGATTACTCCGTGCTTATTGCTTTCGTTTACGAGTGCCGCATAGGCTGCCGCTGGGTCATCGCTTTTTGCTATTGCCCCACCAGCATTCAATACGTCTACGCCACCTTGCGCCAAACTAAAGGCATTTTCGACATTTACACCGCCATCCCATCCAATCTCGACTGTTGGGCGAATCTCTTTAATCAGGCGTACTTTTTCGAGCTGCATGAGACTCGCTGTCCCGCCATAATGGCCGAGCGTGCCGCTAAATATCATAACGTGATCTACTTTTTCTATCAGCCCAGCAATAGTTGCCGGCACAGTAGCACGTTGCAAGGCAATACCTGCCTTTATGCCCGCTTGCTGAATATACTGGATGGTGGGCAAGAGATCTTCGGCAACCTCAGCATGGAAAATAATGAGATTTGGCTTCATGGCCACTAGCTTCTGCACGTATTCGCTTGGCCGGGCCACCATGGCGTGAATATCAGCTTGCCAGTTCTGTGCCCAGTACACTCTGTCTGCACTAACAGTAAAAGTAGGAGCGAATTCACCATCACTTATATCGATATGTACGCGCTGAGCAAATGGCATTAGTCGCTCAACCGTCTGTTTATACATGTCATCGGTCTCACAAAGCAACGCAGGTGCAACTACAGGCATCAGGCTACCTCATCGATTTGCATATTGCGACGCTTGTAGCGCGCTACACCACTAAATGGCGTATTGAGCCACGTATCTACGATGCCCTTCCACAGGTTTTCGTCTTCTTCTACCACTGTAGCCGGCAAGCATAGTACGTTGCTGTCGTTGTCGTCACGGCTTTCTTTGGCCTGCGCGCTGTTCCAGATGACTACCGCACGAATGCCTTTAAATCGGTTTGCCGCCATAGCCATTCCTTGGCCACCTTTGCAGATCAAAATTGCACGTGGATCATGCTTTTCTTCTTCGCCCAACACCTTTAGCGCAGCCATTTGTGCAAATTGCGGGAAATCATCGTGAGGGTCGAGCTCGTTCCCGCCCACATCAGTAACATCGTAACCGCGCTTGGCCAAATATGCCTCTATTTTCTCTTTAAGGTAATACCCGCCGTGATCCGCACCCAAGAATAGTTTCATAATGTAAGTATAAGCAGTTTTGTACAATAAGTGAAGCCTCTCGTGTTGCAAACTTTATTTTACTGCTAAAACTATTGACTTTTTGAACTAATAGTGATATATATATATTAGCTTTTCCACACCACTCGTACTCAACAACAGGGGTGTGTCAGAAAAGCGCACCTCAAGAAAGGGGCAGAAATGTTCCGCAAAATCACGATCGCCATCTCGGTTATGCTTGCCACCATCGGCCTGACGGCCTGTGGTGTTCAGCGCGGCGACGAATACGACAAGGCAAACGTCGCTGAACTGACGTTGCGTGGCTTCAAAAACCCCACCCTGGTCAACCCAGGATGGGAAGCAGAGCACAGCGTGTACTCTGCGACGGCAGGAGAATGTCGGCTCACCCTTAAGAAGGACCGCTACCTTTGGACCGTGAGCCGCGTTGATGGAAAGAAGGTCACGCAGCTGAACGACGTAGATGTCGCAATGCTGAAGCATCGCGCCGATGAGATGGGTATCGGCTACTGCTTTCAATGAGGTGCAACGGGTGCGGGGGATGTATTTCCCCCGCACCCACACACAATTTAGCTATTTTGCTCTCTGCCACTAGAGAGTTTTTGTTTTTCTGTTGCAAGATCTACCCGCACAAACAATGTGTTACAGTAGTAGGTATGGAACAAGAACCACATGTTACACAAGAAGAAGCCGATCAAGCTCTTTTAAAACTTATAGCCGAATGTTACGAAAAAGCCGCATACTTGGCCAAAGAAGGACGAGACGAAGCTACAGGGTTACTGATGTTTACAACCAGTGACGGCAAAGAAATGATACCAACCTGGCAGTTTGGTGAAGGGGGTAAGCAGTTACCCAAAATAGCCGAGTTGGTCGAAGCGTTTCACGAACGACCTCTAGCCCTTATTATTCTTTTACGTACACCCCTCGAGGCGTATGAAAATGAGGTACCAATTGAAGTCTTACGAGAACTCGCTACGGGCTATGTTTCAGAAGAATACGTACAACCAATGGTAGACTACTTAAAACGTAGAGCCAACGAGATAAACACTTAGTACACAAAAACCGCTGCAACAATAATCGCAGCGGTTTTATTTATAACTAAATACTCTTTGCAATGTCTGCCACAAGCTCGACAAGACGGTTGCTGTAGCCCCATTCGTTGTCATACCATACGCACACTTTTACTAAGTTGCCGCCAACAACACGGGTGAGCTCTAAATCTACCGTTCCAGAATTGCTATTGCCTACGTAATCTTTTGAAACCAACGGTTCGTCTGAAACACCCAAGATACCTTGGTAGTATGGTTGCTTCGATGCCTTTACAAAGGCGGCGTTTACCTCTTCTACCGTGACATTTTTTGAAAGCAGTGCTGTTACATCGCTGATAGAGACGACAGGTGTTGGCACACGCATACTGATGCCATCGAACTTGCCCGCAAGACCAGGGAGTGCCTTGGTAACAGCAATGGCGGCACCGGTACTGGTAGGCACAATGTTTTCAGCGGCGTTGCGGCCTTCACGAGGGTCTTTTTTGGGTGCATCTTGCAGTGCTTGGCTCGCCGTGTAGCTGTGTACTGTAGTAAGAAGTGACTTTTCGACACCAAATTCGGCATCAAGCACTGCCATCGCAGCGCCCAGGCTATTGGTGGTACAGCTAGCGTTTGAAACAATCTCCGTTGCCCCTTTAATTGCTTCATCGTTGGCGCCCAACACAATAGTATCAACACCTTCAGATTTAGTCGGACCACTAATCACCACCCGCTTTGCACCAGCAGCAAGGTGTTTACCTGCGCCTTCTTTATCGGTGAAAAATCCGGTGCTTTCAATTACCAAATCTACACCAAGCTCTTTCCATGGAAGTAGCGCTGGGTCTTTCTCGGCTAAAACTTTAATTTTTTTACCATCAACAGTTATGCCTTCGTCATCTGCACTCACTTTATGGTCGTAGATACCGTAGTTGCTGTCGTATTTTAGCAGGTACGCCAACGTTTTATTATCTGTTAAATCGTTAATTCCCACGATTTCTATATCTTCACGTTCGAACGCAATTTTAAAGGCATTACGCCCAATCCGGCCAAATCCGTTGATGGCAACTTTTGCTACACTCATGTTTCCCCACTCCTTTAGGCTTGTTTATTACTTATGATTATACACGAATTCTAGCGGTAGGCGAGCCTCTAACCTTATGAGGTCGAGGCTCGCCTACCGCGTTGTAGGATGAAAATGAATGGACGCAGCCGGTTAAGGCCAGGACGCCGTTAAGCGTCGTATGTGAAAAATGTAGTAGCGCTGGCTACTGCACGATGTTTTCTGGCTTGGCTGATTCATCACATGTTGTCAACCCAGCTTTGTTACATCCAGTTTCGAGATTGATACGCAACGCAGCACCTCCTCTCATCCGTATCATTAGTATATACTAGATATATGACAGGGCAAGAGGTATTGGACGTAGCACGCGTGCGCTATAGCAGCAAGGATGTTGCTAATTTAGAACGGGCGATCACACTTGCTACCACAGCCCATGAAGACCAAAAGCGCATAGGAGGTGAGCCATATGTTACCCATCCACTTTCTGTTGCGGCAATATTGATAGAATGGGAAATGGACATCGACTCGGTAATAGCTGGAGTGCTGCACGATACAGTAGAAGACACTGAGATTACCCTTGAAAATATCGAGAAAAAATTTGGTAAAGACATTGCCTTTTTGGTAGACGGCGTTACGAAAGTATCACGGGCACGCAGTGGCATGCGCGATCTTTCAAGCTATCTACCCGCCACAAAAGACAACTTGACAAAACTTATGATCGCAGTGGGTAAGGACGTTCGGGTGCTGATCATCAAGCTAGCCGATCGCTTACACAACATGCGAACACTCGAACCAATGCCCCGCGAAAAGCAGAAAAAAATTGCCCGTGAAACCATGGAAGTCTTTGCGCCGCTCGCCGACCGATTGAACATGGGTCGCACTCGTGTGCAGCTAGAAGAACTGAGTTTTCGCTACCTTATGCCCAAAGATTTTGCTGAAACAAAAGCACTACTCGATAGCCGCCTAAAAAGAAGCGAACGTAAGCTTCGTAAAGTACGGCGTGAAGTCGAAGAAAAACTGACAGATGAAAAAATAGAATTCGAGATGGATGGTCGTGTAAAAAGCGTGTATAGTCTTTACAAAAAGCTTGACCGTCTGGGCGGCGATATTGAGAAGATTCACGATCTTATTGCACTACGTATTATCGTGGATGACCTATCGACATGCTACCTTGTACTTGGCGTGCTGCATGAACTCTACACTCCTCTCTTCGAACGTATCAAGGACTACGTCGCGCAACCAAAGACAAACGGCTACCAGAGTCTGCACACGACGGTGCAAACAGCTAGCGGACAAATTGTAGAGTTCCAGGTACGTACGCGCGAAATGCATGAATACGCCGAGCGCGGACTGGCCGCAAGCTTTCACTACAATGAGCAAAAACTCACTGATGCGTATCGCAAAGGTGAAATTGCCGAGATGCCTGAACATTTAGCTTGGATAAAAGAATTGCAACTAACTGCTGCGAAAACCGGATTAGGACACGCAAAAACATTTGACGTCGATAAATTCCGCATGAATTTATTTGGCGATAGAATTTTCGTATTCTCACCCAAGGGCGATATTTGGGATTTGCCTCGCGGAGCATATGTCCTAGATTTCGCCTATCGTATTCACTCTGATATAGCTGCTAGCGCGAGTGGATTTAAAGTGAATGGAATGATAAAGCCTTTCAGCTACAGATTGCAGCACGGTGACAGTGTAGAAGTTCTCACGAGCAAACTTGCCTCGCCTAAGCCCGACTGGCGCGAGTATATTATTACGCCCCATGCTCGTGAAAAACTCCGCATGCAGCTTTCTCGGCAGAACCGTGGACTTTTTGAAACAGTTACTCACGCCGCCTCGCGCCTTCGCGACAAAGCCCGGCGCAAACGCTAGCTATTTAGCGTTCCAGCGCTCGATCGATTCGTGAATGATAGCTTTTGCTTCGTCAACATCACCCCAGCCTGTAACTTTTGTGGTACCTGGCTTTTTTAAGTCCTTGTAGTGATTAAAATGATGTTCTATTTTCTGCTTCCACTGCTCATGTAGGTCAGCTAAGCCGTTAATTTGGTTACCAGTGTTGCGGTCATCGGCTGGCACACATACAATCTTGTCATCTACTTCGCCATCGTCTTCAAATTTCAGCACTGCAACAACTTTGCCTTTGCTCACCACACCAGTTGGAATTGGCTCGTTTGTCAAAAACAGTACGTCTAGCTCGTCACCATCTTCGTCAAGTGTTCCAGGAATGAACCCGTAGTTAACTGGCTTTGGGTAAATGCTAGGCTCCACACGATCCAGTTCAAAAAAAGCTTTTTCGCGGTTCCATTCAATCTTCAGCGTCGACCATTTTGGAATTTCGATGACAACATTTACTTCGCCGCCGTCTACATCGCCGGGTGTCAAAACTTTGTTAAAATCTGGCATATCTCTCCTTTTATTACTACAGACCATTGTACCAAACGTGCTATAGTATAGGCTAGTTATGCTTATTATTGGACATCGTGGTGCTGCAGGGTTGGCGCCCGAAAATACCCTAGAAGCTTTGCAAAAAGGTTATGATGTGGGTGCTGATATGCTGGAGTTCGACGTACAACTTACTCGTGATGGCGTGCCGGTAGTGATACACGATTCAACATTGCTACGTACTCACGGGTCGAGAACATTTGTACGGTACAGTACACACGATAGCTTGCGCGAAGCGACTGCTAAGGGTCATTCAATCGCCACGCTCGAAGAAGTGCTCGATACGTTTTATGGCAAGGTGCTTTTAAACCTAGAAATTAAAAGCCGTGGTGCCGCATCAGTTGTTGCAGACATGATAAAAAAACGCTATATTAAAAAGCCGTCAGACTGGCACAATATTCTATTTGCTTCGTTCAAAGTTCGCGAGCTGGCCAAAATTCGCAAAGTTAGCAAGCACGCGCAGTTGTCGCTGCTGCACGAACGCAATCCTTTCGCATTTATCGCCTACCACCGCTCGCTTCATTTTACGGCCGTTGGATTTCACCGACTCTACACAAATACACTGGCCTGTGAAATTGCAAAACAACTTGGCATATTCATGTATGCCTACACTGTCAACCGACCACGTGCTGCCCAACTACTGCTCGAACGTGGTATTGAAGGTATTGTCACCGACAATCCAGAACGCATGCGCAGTGCTATACTAGAAAAAGAATGAAAACACCAGTGTTACTTTTGCCGCGCGAGTACGTGGCACGTGCCGTTACCTGCATTGACAATGCAAAACATAGCATTACTATGGTGTGTCTTATCATGACCGAAGACCATAGCACTGATGACATTATTGATGCACTAGTGCGCGCTGCAAAACGTGGTCTAGATGTACAAGTAGCCGCTGACGTTTTTACCTACGGGGA
The DNA here is from genome assembly GCA_964537815.1 of uncultured Candidatus Saccharibacteria bacterium. Lineage (GTDB taxonomy): Bacteria > Patescibacteriota > Saccharimonadia > Saccharimonadales > Saccharimonadaceae > UBA1020. Next base: position 15,798 of record CAZIDJ010000008.1, read on the forward strand.
GTTTAGCGGACACTTCCGACCATTCAAGTATTACTCCAAGCCATCGCTCGCCGCAACGGCAATGTCGAAGCGGCTCAGAAATGCCGGCGTACGATTCACCTGGCTTGGAAAATTCTCATTGCTCCCTATATTTGGTCGAACACATAGCAAAATAACAATCATTGATGATACCGTATTCTCATTTGGTGGCGTCAATTTAGATAACGCCAGTCTTGATTTTGCAGACTACATGTTTGAATATAAAAATGCCGCCCTGGCCGCACAGCTAACGGACGACGCTCGTCGACTGATAGATGCTGATGATGATAATTTCGCGTATAAAAGCCACAGCTACGATTACCCGTCTGTAGGTCGAGTGCTTGTCGATGGCGGTTTTCAGGGTGATTCTATAATTTATCGTCGTGCCTGTCAGCTAGCGCGCGAAGCAACCGATATTACGTTCATATCACAGTACTGTCCAACAGGAAAACTCAGTAGAATACTACGTAAGAAACAAGCAAAGCTGTACTTCAACCGTGTCGAGAATACCAACAATCGACTTAATTCACTATTTATTCGAATGAGCGTATGGTTCAACCGTTTTAAAACGCTCTACACCAATACTCAGTATTTGCACGCAAAATTTATTCTATTCACTATGCCCGATGGACAAAAGATTGCCTTAACTGGCTCACACAATTTTATTTACACAGGGGTGATAATGGGTACGCGAGAAATTGCACTCGAAACAGATCACCCTGTCATTATCAAACAGCTTGAATCATTTTTTCAAAAATACGTTGCTTGAAATTGCTACTGTCGCTTTTGGTCTTCGAGATATTCACGAATTGCAAGTGCCGCCGACGCGCCCTCGCCCACCGCGCTCGCAATTTGCATAGTTGCACCACTGCGTACATCGCCACTCGCAAATACACCAGGCATTGTAGTCTGCAAATGTGCGTCTGTTTTAATTAATCGTTGCTCATCTAGCTCGATTGCAGAAGACTGCAAAAATTCAGTGTTTGGATTAAGTCCTACAAAAACAAATACACCGTCGATGGCAATGGTATGCTGCTCGCCGTCTGTCGTTACCTTTACCGCACACACCTTGTTGTCTTCTGCGACAATTTCGTCTGTCGTTGTTCCTAAATGAACGGTAATTTTGCCGTTTTGCACAAACTCATCGAGCTCACGCTGCAGCACTTCACTGGCTTTTATCGTGCTACGCACCAGTAGGTCTATGTGTGATGCAAACCGTGTCAAAAACAACGCTTCTTGTACTGCACTGTTGCCACCACCTACTACTGCGAGTTTTTTATCGCGGTAGAAGGCTCCATCGCAGGTTGCACAGTAGTGCACACCGCGGCCATAATACTCCGCTTCACCTGGTACATCTATTTTGTTATAGTCACTACCTGTAGCAATCAGCACGGTTTTCGCCTCGACTGGCTTGCCATCAACTACAACTGTCTTCGTAGTACCATTGTCACGAATTTCACTGACTTCACCATATTCTATGTGTGCACCAAACCGTTCAGCTTGTGCCTGTAGTTCTCCAGCAAGCTTCATTCCTTCTACCCCATTTGGAAACCCTGGGTAGTTGTCTACTTTATCGGTAATCGCAGCCATACCCCCTACGACGGCTTTTTCGTAGAGCACGGTATCAATATCTTCACGGGTAGTGTAAATTGCTGCCGCTAACGCGCTTGGACCGGCACCAATCATGACAACATCGCGTACTTTACTGCTGTCCACTGTACGCTCGCAATACTTCTGGCGTTACGGCTGGTTGCTGATAATAGTCGACTTTTTCTATTGGCATGACCACAAATTTCAATGGTGTGTTTGGCTTAATTTTCTCGCCGCTTCCTTGTTCACCATACGCTTTTGCACTTGGAATTGTCACAAGATATATACCGCCGATTTTTTTTCCCTTCATGCCTTCCGTCCAACCCTGAATGACTCCACCAGGTTGCACCACGAGAGGGGTCTTCAAGCTTTCACCATCGATCGATCCATCAAATATATTTCCATCTGGCGTAAAGCCAAGATAGTACGCTACATACGCTGTTTTGTCAGTAATGGCTTCGCCTTCGCCATCTTTGATGGTTTCTGTTGCTACTTCTTTTACAGCAGCACCATCAAACGTTTGTACACGTGACTTTTGTTCACTAAATTCTGCGAAGTATTTGTCAGATAGCTCCTTGGCTCGACCATCGTACTTTGTGCGCTGGTCGGTAACTTTTTTTGTATATTCCGTATATGCTGCTTGATATTTTGCCAGTGCATCCTGAGATTTTTGTTGGTCTTGTGATGACATAATCATTGCCACAAATCCCATAATGGTACCTACAGTAAGGGCGAGTGCAATCACCCAAATACCAACTCGCTGTCGTGTTGATGTAGACATAGACTCCCTATTCGTTATTCAATTACTTGTAATATTATACCAAATTTATAGCATGTTAGGGCAAAATTGGCCCAATACTCAGCATCAAACACAGCACCAAAATGGTCATCATTGAAAACGTAAACATTTGACGTGCCCATGCGTCCTGCTTACTTGCAGGTGTCCGCAAGCCACGTGCGGCCATTAGTATCCAGCGTACGCCCATACCCGCCATTACCACCAAGTACACGTAGCCTGTATAGCCAGCAACTGTCAGTGCGATCGTAGCTGCCACGTACAGTACGGTGTAGATGAAAATATGTCGAATGGTTGTCGGCACACCTTTTACTATGCTAATAAGTGGGATGCCAGCAGCGTTGTATTCAGTACGGCGATAAATTGCAATACTGTAAAATTCAGGAAACTGCCAAAAAAACAAAATAAGAAAAGTAATGAGCGCGCCAGCGTCCAGGTGCCCTCGTGCAGCTACGTACCCTGCAACAATCGGGAACGCTCCCGAAATGCTCCCAACTATTGTGCCGTGAACTGACCTTCGTTTACTGAGCGCGCCGTAGAGCCACACATACGTAACGTACCCAAAGACTGCCGTAAGTAGTGTTAGCTCGTTGGTAAAAACTGCCAGTAGCAAAAACCCAAATGCGAACAGAGAAATGGCAAAGCCAATCATACCCTGCGCAGAAAGTCCGGCTGTAATACTTGGTCGCGATTTTGTTCGCTCCATACGCGCATCAATATCTTGATCAAGGTAATTATTTAGTGTACAGGCGCTGGCTATTATTAATGTCATGCCAACGACAAGTGCGACGAACGTCAGCCAATATATTGTTCCTGCTGCCGCTAACAAGTACCCAGCAACTACGGTCAGGACATTACCGTACGTAACTCCTGGTTTTGTCAGGGTATAGTAAGCACGAATAGTCTCTTGCATCGCCATATATCGCAGTAGTTCTAAAAGCCTTTTTTGTTTTGCTTTAGCATATATTCATTCATTTGCTCAGGACTCATACCCATATTGTAATTTAGGTTTATCATCACCCACAGCGATCCGACCACAATAACGATAACCATCAATGCGGTGAACCAAAAACTATGGAGTTGCCAACGCGGCTTCGGTTCTTCATCAAGATGCAAGAAGAATCGAGTTTGCACCAGTGCCTGTATAAATGCAAGTAGGAGAATAAATCCAACTGCAACGTGTGGGCCCGAAAACCATTTTTGGGTAGCTCCAAAAAAGACAACCAGTGTACAAACGATACTCAACCCAAACCCTATTAACAGACGTGTAACATAGCTATTTTGTTTCATGCCACTACTCCTATCATGTATACGATGCTGAAAATGAAAATCCAAACGAGATCAAGAAAGTGCCAGAACACCGCAAACATACCAAATTTGCGAAGTGCGTGAGCAGTTGTGCCATTCTTCGATACGTAATCACCTACCATGATTGCCCACAGAATACCACTAAATATGTGCATACCGTGGAGCCCTACAAGCCCAAAAAAGCCCGACAAAAACGCGCTTGCTTGCCACGAATGACCCTCAAGCACTAAGTTCCTAAACTCGTAAAATTCCATGGAAAGGAACGCGAGACCAAGCAAAATAGTAGCACCTAAATACCATAGTGCTCGGGTCTTTTGCTTCGTACGCACCGCGTAATAGGCCAAGCCACACGTGAAGCTGCTGGTCAGTAGTAGAAGCGTTTGCACCAAAACAAAGTTTGGCTGAACAATATCATCAATACCCACTCCCCCATTTACACCGTGGCGCAGCACCATGTACGTGGCAAAAAATGCCGCGAATAGCATAAGGTCGGTCATTAGATACAGCCAAAACCCTAATTGCGATGTTTGATTGCGATGAGCTAGTTCATGTGTACTCATGCTCGTGCCTTTCTGTCATGTTCATAAAGCTCTTGGGCCGTTATTTTATACTCCACATCATCTTGCATACCACGATACATAGTACAGCTTATTGCTGCCGCCACCGAAACAAATGCCAACCACCAGATGTGCCAAATTAACGCAAATCCAGCAAGGCCAACAGCAGCGCCAATTGCAATACCTAGACCGGTGTTCTTTGGCATATAAATGTCTTGGTAATCAGAATGCTTGAGCTGCTTAAGCCCATCCTTCTTTTGGTACCACCATTCGTCGATACGAGAAACAGTGGGCGTAATTGCAAAGTTATAGTGCGGCGCTGGTGAAGGAACTGACCATTCAAGCGTGCGACCATCCCATGGGTCGCCCGTCGTATCACGCAGTTCGTGACGTTTTAGCACACTATATGCGAGCTGTAGTACAAACACAGCAATTCCTATTCCAATAGTTACAACACCTATAGCAGAAACAATAAAAAGCGGCTGCCAGCTTGGATCATCGTAGTGATTGATGCGCCGAACTGCACCCATCAGACCAAGAATATATAACGGTACGAATGCGAGTATAAACCCAACTTGCCAAAAGTAGGCAGATATTTTTCCGAGTTTATCGTACAGCCGAAAGCCCATAACCTTCGGAAACCAATACGTGATACCAGCCAAATAGCCAAACACCACCCCGCCGATAATTGTATTGTGGAAGTGAGCAACTAGGAACATACTATTATGCACCTGGAAATCAATCGCTGGCACCGCCATCATAACACCCGTCACGCCACCTATCGTAAATGTAGCCACGAAACACATAAACCACATCATCGGGCTATCAAACCGTATCTTGCCACGGTACATCGTAAACAGCCAGTTGAAGATTTTTACTCCCGTTGGTATAGCAATAACCATCGTCATAATTCCGAAGAACGCATTGACATTGGCGCCCGCACCCATCGTAAAGAAGTGGTGCTGCCACACCAAGAAGCTGAGGAACATAATCGCAACAAGTGCCGCCACCATCGTTTTGTAGCCAAATAGTCGTTTACGTGCAAAGGTAGCAACAACTTCACTGTAAATACCAAAAGCCGGGAGTACTAAAATGTATACCTCTGGGTGACCCCATGCCCAAATAAGATTTATATACATCATTGGGTTTCCACCCGCTTCGCTAGTAAAGAAATGCATGCCCATAAGTCGATCGAGCGACAGCATACCAAGACTGGCTGTCAACATTGGGAATGCCAACATTACTAGTGCCATTGCTACAAACACACTCCAGGTAAAAATTGGCATTTTCATAAGTGTCATGCCAGGTGCCCGTTTTTTTAGGATAGTCACAACAAAATTTATACCGGATAGTAAACTCCCTATGCCTGATATTTGCAAGGCCCATAGCCAATAGTCTACTCCTGGGCCAGGGTTGTATGCGAGTTCTGTTAATGGTGGGTACCCCAGCCATCCACCGTTGCTAAATCCACCAAACACCAGCGCAAAGTTGATGAGAATCATGCCAGCAAAAAACAACCAAAAACTCACAGAATTGAGGAATGGAAACGCGACATCACGAGCACCGATCTGAAGCGGCATAACAATATTGATGAGCCCAAACATAAGTGCCATCGCTACGAAGAAAATCATGATTGAACCGTGAGCGGTAAACACTTCTTGAAAGGTTTGCGCACTAAATAAATGCTCGTTCGTGGCTGTTTGCAGTCTCAACATCAATGCATCGGCAACACCACGTACCAACATTAGAATAGCAACAATAATGTACATCACCCCGATCTTTTTTGCGTCAGTTGTTGTCAACCATTCTTGCCACAGCCAGCGCCACTTTTTAAAGTACGTGAGCGCCGCCACTACACCCACTACCATCAATGGCATCGCAATTGCTGCACCTACCGTGGCTGGTTCTTTTGGTAGATAATCGAGCGAAAGTCGCCCCAACAGCCATGACCAATCCATTACATCCCCTCCATACTATGTTGTGTCTCGTGATTATGCATCGTCTCAGTTGGTACGGCTGGTACATACCCATGCATGTATTTCATGACAATCTGGTGATACATGTCTTGATCGTTAAGCCTGTAGTAGCTCGCTGTTTTCGGTATACTCGGCTGCGCCAGTAATTGGTAAGTAGATTCGTCCATAGCATACGCCGAGCTACGAGCTTTAGTTACAATGTCATTAAATTCTTTTTCGCTGCGCACCTTTACGATAAACCGCATTGCTGCATAGCCTTCGCCATTGATGTTGGTATTGTAGCCATAAAAGTCACCACTGCTATTAGCCACAAGATTTAACTGGGCGCTCATACCGTTCATACTATAAATCTGCGAGCCCAACGTAGGGATCCAGAACGCGCTCATCGGGGCGTCGGCACTCAGAGTAAAATGCACTGGCCGATCTTTTATAACGGGAAGCTCGTTCACGACTGCTATTCGCTGTTCTGGGTAGATAAACAACCATTTCCACTGCAAAGCGACTACCTGAACCTCAAGTGGCTTTTGGTTCGATGCAACGGATTTGTATGGATCAAGACTATGGCTTGTAAACCACGTGACAGTCGCTAGGACACCAATGATAATAATAGGAATACCCCACCAAACAATTTCAAGTAGTGTATTGGAGTGCCATTCTGGCTTGTATGCATGAGATTTGTTTTTGTCTGTATACCGCAGTGAAAATGCCACAAGCATGCCAAATACCGGTATAACAACTATTAAGCTAAGTAAAATCGTCAACCAAATTAAATCTTTTTGTTGGTTAGCTATTGCGCCCGTAGGTTGTAATACGTGTAATGTGAGACCGCTTGTAAGCCACCAAAACAAAGCGCCAAGCGCCACAATGGTGCCGACGACTATCGCAATAGTGTACCCCCGCTTCATATACCCCTACTATAGCGCTTCCAGCTTGTGCTTGTCTAGGCGTTTATATCAAATTCAGCCAGACGCTTCTTCGCAGCTTCGGTGCTTCCCATTTGTAGCGATAAAAGTTGACCGTAAATTCCATTTGTTTTGGCTAGCTCTTTTGGCGTGCCAACTTCATCGACCGTACCATTTTTTAGCGTTACAATTCTATCAACATGCGCAATCGTGCTTAGTCGGTGAGCAATAATAATCGTAGTCCTACCCTTCATCAGTCGATCAAGCGCCTCTTGCACCTGCTTTTCTGCACGACTGTCTAGACTGCTAGTGGCTTCATCCAAAATCAAAATTGGTGCATCCTTTAATAGTGCACGCGCAATCGCTATGCGCTGCTTCTGTCCACCGCTCAATTTCAGCCCCCGTTCACCTATCTCGGTATCGAAGCCTTTTTCTAATTTTTTAATAAATTGGTAGGCATTTGCTGCCTTGGCGGCTTCTTGAATTTGATGGTCAGTAGCGTGCTGATTTGCATAGGCAATATTTTCGCGAATCGTGCCGCTAAATAGCGCAGGATCCTGAAACACTACTCCAATTTTCTCACGCAAACTTGTCTGGCGCACAGAATCAATCGGTGTATTATCAATAGCAATCGTCCCTTTTGATGGTTCATATAGTCTAAGTAGCAAGCTTGTCAGTGTCGTTTTTCCCTCACCACTTTCACCAACCAAAGCCAGCTTCTCACCTGGATTCACTTCGAATGAAACGTTGTGCAGTACCGATTTATTTTTGCTATAGCCAAATGTTACATCGCTGTATACAACACGCCCTTCTGATACGTCTAATGCAGGTGCATGGTCTTTGTCTGCAATGCTTGGTTTCATGTTCATTACCGTAAAGTAGTCCTTACTTCCGGCAATGGCTTTTTGAATACCCTCAATAATAAAGCTCATGTTGAATATTGGAAAACGCATCATATTAAGTAGCTGAATCAACAGCACCATTTCACCAATAGTAAATCGTTTTTGCGCAGTCTCGACAAACAAGTAGGCAAACATTAGGAAGAAAATAATATTCAAAATAATGCGTCGGCCAATGTCCATATTGTGCCAATACTTCGATTGCTTTCTTGTTATTTGCACTGTTTGCTCAAACCGTCGTTCGAAATGACGAAACTCTAACGTTTCCTGAATAAAGCTTTTTACAACCTTTATTTGTGCGATAACTTCAGCAAAACGCCCACTTGCAATATCGGTCTCAAGATTTTTCTCGTTCTGCCATTTCTGCCATTTTTTGCTAGTGAGTGTTGTAAGCCAAAGAAACAGCGGGTACAAAATTGCTAGCAGCAGCGCTAGTTGCCAGCTGTACAGCAGCACAATACCTAGCGTTAAAATCATCGTCAAAAACATTTGGAAAAAGTTGTTCGCAAACATATTCATGAACTGCGAAACTTCGAAGATTGTACGATTAAGACGATTAATGATTGTGCCCGTAAGCTCTTTATCGTAATAACTCTGTGGGAGCTTTAGGAGGTGGTTGTAGTAACGTTCACTCAGTTGCTTTTTCAGCTTTGCACTCATAATATCGCCCAAGTACCCGCCCCAGTTTGTGAACAACGTGCTTGCAACGTCGACCACAAACAGCAAAAGAGCCAACCACATGGCACCTGAAATATCGGCATTGCCAGTTTGAACCGACTCAACAATAAGATCAGTCGCCAGCTTTAATATGAATGGCACCGCGAGTGCTGTGAGGCTCATTAATATCGAAAATATAATAATGCCAACATAATATGGCCACAAATTTCGGCCATAGCTAAGTACTTTTAGTAAATGTCTCATATTGTTTATAATAACAATCATGAGAAAATTTCGATACTACGATTTGATATTAGCTCTATTTGCAGCCGCTCTGTTAATTTCCAATATAGCAGCAACGAAAATCATCTCGTTTGGACAAATACTGACTGATGGTGGAGCAATATTGTTCCCTATTGTGTACATATTTGGCGACATACTCACAGAAGTATACGGTTTCAAATACGCGAGACGTGCGATATGGACAGGATTCTTTGTCATGCTCGTCGGCATTCTGGCATTTACGATTGTCCGATACTTGCCGCCAGCACCGGAATACCATGACCAGGCAGCCTACGAAGCTGTACTCGGCTTCTTTCCTCGTATTGTAGCGGCGAGTTTGATTGCTTACCTTGTTGGTGAGTTTGTAAATTCATATGTATTAGCCAAATTAAAAATCATGACACATGGTAAAAAATTATGGCTTCGTCTAGTATCATCTACTGTAGCAGGGGAATTCCTTGATACAGTAATCTTCGCTATTATCGCATTTGGTGGCATTATTACAGGATGGAATATGGTCACATTCATTCTAGTAGGCTGGTTGTTTAAAACAGGCGTTGAAGTGATTATGCTGCCAGTAACCTACAAAGTTGTAGCACTTCTAAAGAAACACGAGGGCATCGATGCTAATGACAAAAAGACTAATTTTAGTCCACTCTCTATTTCACTCGACTAGCGTAGTAGCGACTAAGCCATTCATCTCGTAGTTCATGAAATGTATTGTCGTGTATACTTTGCCGTATCTCATTGACCATTTGAATAATAAAATATTCGTTGTGGTATGAGATCAGAGTATGAGCTAAAAGTTCTTTCGCTTTTTTAAGATGGTAAATGTAGGCCCGTGTATAGTTTTTGCAAACGTTACAGCTACAATATGGATCAAGCGGACTAAACGCTTCGCGGTATGTTGAATTTGTAATATTTTTTCGACCATCACGTGTGTAAAATGCCCCATTTCGCGCTACGCGGGTCGGTGAAACACAGTCAAATGTATCAACTCCCATTTCTATTGCAGCAAAAATATCATCTGGCTCGCTAATACCGAGTAAGTGCTTCGGTTTATCTACCGGCAACTCTTCGTTAACCCAGCGAACTATATCACCTAGCTGAGATTTCTCAATCGCACCTCCTATACCAAAGCCATCAAAATCTAAACTACGTAAAAACTGAGCCGTTTGACGTCTGAGGTCTTCGTAGTTTGCGCCCTGCAAAACTCCAAACAATGCCTGATATGGACGATCTGGGTGTTGCGATTGCAAACGTCGAAATTCCTTCACTGATCGCTTGGCCCATTTATGCGTGCGATTTAGTGCCTCCTCCTGATAGTTTCGTGGATCTGCTAAGCTCGTAAGCTCATCGAAGGAGAAGCAAATATCAGCGCCTAGTGCGTGTTGAATTTGCATAGATACTTCCGGTGTAAATCGGTGCATGCTTCCATCGCGATGGGATTTAAAGTTAACACCATTTTCATCAACAAATGCATGACGAGTACTCTTTTCAGCTACTGTTGCTTCGTCGCTTTGCATGCTAATGACTTTTTTATATCCACTTCCCAGACTTAGAATCTGGAACCCGCCACTATCTGTAAAAGTTGGTTTATTCCAATTTTCAAATGCACCAAGTCCTCCAGCTTTTTCTACCAGCCCCTGACCAGGCTGTAAATATAAATGATAGGCATTCGATAGAATTGCTTGCGCACCAATCTCGTGCATCATATCAACAGTTAAGGCCTTCATTGCCGCAGCCGTTCCGACAGGAATGAATGCAGGTGTATCAATATCACCATGCGGTGTAGAAATTCTCCCAACTCGCATCATTCGCTTGTCGCCAGGAGCGTGCAAAATAGCAAATGAAAAATCTATACTAGACATGGACTGCGTTTAGTGACGTTTTCGCTGCATTTGCGATAACCTCAACAATCGAGCTAGCGTCTTGCTCTGTGAGCGTACGATCGTTGTGCGTACAAACAACACGGAATGTAAAGGTTTTTTCACTGGCTGTTTTTTCATCTTTATAAATACTACGGGGGGTAACTGCAACGCGAATGCCATTGTCGTTCTTTATTGCACCACGAACAACGTTGTAGACTTGCTCGTAGTTAACTGAACTATCTACTTTAAGTGAAATATCTTGCGAAATGCTTGGGAAACGACTAAGTGACGTGTATTCCTTGCTGGTAGTTTGTACGAGGTCGATATGTATCTCAAATCCGGCACAAAATTCTGGCAATTTGAATGCACGACGCGTAGCGACATTAAATTCACCTACTACGCCCCAAATTTGATTATCTTTTACTATCACAGCTGCACGATTAGGGTTATACGCTGACACTAGTTGCTTGCCCCATTCATCCTGCGAAATATCGAATTCTGTGAGCGGCGTAAGAACGACATCATTTCCAATCAGTGGTGTGACGTATTGGAGAGCATGGTAATACGGTGCACCTGTGGGTTTTTGCTTGTCACCATAGGCAATCACACAAGCAACATGCGTATCTTCGTTTGGTACACTTGGCTCGTTCTCATCCATTTCGCCCTTAAAGTGTGTTTTGCCAATTTCGTATAGCGCAAACTTTTCGTACCCTGCACGGTAATTCATTGTAATTTTATCGAGTAAGCTCGGTACTATACTTAGCCGATAGTACTGCAAGTCTGGGCTCAAAGCATTCGAAAGTCGGTAAGCGTGTTCTGAATTTTGACCGACACTTTTCAAAACTTTTTCGTGCACAAAACTATAGGTTAAAGCTTCATTCGCACCCATTTTGCAAAGCATATTTCGTACCCACTGTTTGGTTTCCCGAACAGGGTTTTTTGCCACGGGCTTCATGCTACGTTTTGGTAGTTCATGGGGTAATTTATCAAAGCCATACAGCCGACCAATTTCTTCGACTACATCTTCTGGCTGCTCGATATCGGTGCGCCAAAATGGCACGTTTACATGCAAATCGTCATTGTTATCTTCCTCGTCATCAGGGTTCCAGCCACAATCTTCGCATAGCGGAAATTCTACGTTGCCAAGTAGTTGTACCATGTCGTATTTCTTCATTGGTATACCCAGTCGTTCACGAATAAAGCTAGGTGCAATGGTTTGCGGGCTAGCACCATCTTGAGATTCGATTCGATGCATCAGATTATCATGCGTACGATCAAAAATATTACTTGCTTGCGCACCACCCGCTACGTGCAGAATCTGGGTCATCAAATACTTCAAAACACGATCGTTCTGCAGCGGCGATTGCCCTTTATTAAACCGTGTTAGTGCGTCGGTAAACACGCCGTGTCGCATACTACTTTTTCGCACCGTGTACATATCGAAATTGGCAACTTCGAGTACAATATTCTTCGTGTCTGCCGAAACTTCACTGTTACCGCCCCCCATAATACCAGCCAGGCCAATAGCGCCTTCGCCATCGGCAATCACAATATCATTTTCGCTTAATTCGTATGTTTTGCCATTGAGCAGCGGCACGGTCTCACCCGCCTTTGCCATTCGCGAACCTATTTTTGCACCACGAATTTTATCGTAGTCATAGGCGTGCGTTGGCTGCGCTGTCATTAACATCACATAGTTTGTGGCATCTACAATGTTGTTGATTGGTTTGCCACCCATAGCAACCAAGGCGCACTGCAGCCATAACGGGCTTGGCTTTACTTGCACGTCTTTCAGTGCAACTGCCATAAACCTTGGTACTTTTTCAGGCGTATCGTTAAATACTTCGAGGGCCAAGCCTTCTGCGTGTTCAAACACCGGCACAGCTTTGTACCACTCTGGGCTTTCAAATTGCTTGCCTAATATACCTGCGATTTCGCGTGCCACACCAAGTTGCCCAAACAAATCTGGTCGGTGCGTAAACATTTTGTTTTCAATATCAACCACATAATCGTCTAAACCAAACGTTTTGGCAAAACTCGCTCCGGCTTGCAGGGTTTCTCCTTGCAAAATGTCGTATTCGGAGATTTCTACAATGCCATTGTGATCATCGCCAATGCCTAGTTCTTTCGCGCTCGCAAGCATGCCGTTGCTCATCACGCCTCGAAGCTCACGTGCGCCCAGCACAAATGGTTCTTTATCACCATATGTTGCTGGTACGGTGCTTTCTGGCGGCAACCATACCGCCCACATACCGTCGTGCACATTTGGCGCACCGCACACAACCTGCACTAGTTCATCAGCACCCACATCCATTTTGCAGACGCTTAGCTTATCGGCATTCGGGTGCTTTTCGCATTCCACCACACGCACAATTTTTGCGTCTTTGTATTTCGCATTCAAATCAATAACTTCTTCAACCCCACCAAGCTGCGCATTAATCCGCGCCACCAGCTCATCAATCGGTGGTAGTTCAAAATTGATCAGTGATTTAATTGTGTGTAAACTAACTTTCATAGCATCTCATCTAGCTTTCTCTTCACTTCATTATAAATCACTTTGTGACCGTTTGGGTTGGGGTGAATTCCATCGGGCACTGATTCATTCTTTTGCTGGGCTTCATTTGTACTATCCCAGAGTGGAGCAAACTCAACATTTGCGTCAGCTGCACATTCACCTAAGATGGTTTCATATTGTTTTAATAATGTATTTGAATAATGTAACGTTGAATCCCAGCTAGTGGGTTGCACGCGTGATTCGACACATGCACTACAGCCCAGCACCAAAACTTTACCGCATGTTTTTGCCGATGTAATAATTGCTTGAACATTTGTACGAAAATCATCAGGGCTGGTACGTCGTACGCCATTTTTTTCGTAGCTATCATTTACGCCAATAGCTATAATTGTCAGCAGTGATTCATCGTTTATGCGTGCTCGCGTTTCACTATCAATTCGTGCTCGCACCTCTTGACTGGTATGTCCGCTCACGCTAAGGTTTATGATATTAACGTCACTTGTGCCCGCAAATGTGTCGTTGAAGAAATCACGCTGCAGTAAGCGTACCCAACCACCATTTATTTCGTCGTAAAACCCCTGGCCAATACTGTCGCCAAAAACGAGAATGCTTCCGATCATTTTTGCTTCCTCTGATTGACTTTTTTAGCTTTTTTTGCTACAGTTAAATCATCACCATGTTTAGGCAGGCCTAAGGTTTCGTACCGACCGCTACTCCTAGACGATTTGCCAGCCCTGCCTAAGGTTTCGACCGACCGTGTGGGCTGGTTTTTATCAATAAATGCATAGACAATTGGCTTTTTTTGCACCATGTTAAAACTGCCTCAAAAAATCTAATTTTGCGCTTTCTAGATGGCGAATGTCTTCGATTTGGTATTTCATCATAATCAAACGATCAATGCCGCAGCCAAATGCAAAACCCGTATATTCGTTTGGGTCAATGTTGGCGGCTTTTAGTACATTTGGGTGAATCATACCGCAGCCCAAAAGCTCTACCCAGCCTTCGCCGCTACATACCTTGCAGGCAGCATCCGTACCCCTGCAAAATGGACAACTCAGCGCAAATTCAAAACTTGGTTCGGTGAACGGAAAGTAGAACGGGTTTACGCGCACTTGTAGCTTTTGTTCGTAATATTCCTCCAAAAATGTTTGCAGCGTAGCAATCAACATGCCTGCGTGAACACTCTTTGCTACATACACGCCTTCCACCTGATAGAACGTATGCTCATGGCGTGCATCCAAGTCTTCATTACGGAATACACGATCGGGCACAATCGCTGCAATTGCTTCGCCCTTTTCTAAATTGGCATAGTATTTTTTTAGAATTCGGTTTTGCATCGTGCTGGTGTGCGCAGGAGCAATGAGCTGATGTCCGTCAGCGTCCTTTTCTTCAGTCATAAACGTATCGTAATCATCACGTGCGGGATGACCTTTGGGAAAATTCAAGGCTTCGAACATGTGATATTGATCATCAATTTCACGAGATTCTTCTACAACATAACCCATGCGATAAAAAATGTCGCTAATGCGTTCGATTTCTTTGCTAATTGGGTGTACCGTTCCATTACTGCTAGGTAACAAATCGGGTACTAGGGCGTTTTCATCCATCGGTGCAGTAACATCTATAGCCGGAAGCTCAACTGCCGTATCGGCTTCGTTTGCAACCATGGCTTTTAGCTCTTGGCTCAGTATGTTTACCGCCTGGCCATAGGCAGCTCGCTTGCTTGGCTCAATATTTTTGATACCAGCCAACAATATTTTTAATTCAGACGCTTTTAAAATGTCTTTTTTATCAGCCAGCGCATTGTAACGCTCAAGCAACAGCTCGCGGGTTTTCGCAATCTCTTCCATATCTGTTACATAGTATACACTACTTTGCGGTAGCAAATAGAACTACCAGCGCAACTACCAACAAAATAAACAAAAACCATTTGCGTGAAAAACTTCCGCTTTGGCGAGTTCCTCGTAAATATGCTGAATCTTCAACACCATCAGGCATTTCGCCTTCGACACTTTGCACCTGCGCAGCCTTGGCGCGCAGCTCAGCAGCAACTTTTTCTTGCAGCTTAGTGCGCGAGTTTTGTTG
Source organism: uncultured Candidatus Saccharibacteria bacterium (assembly GCA_964537815.1). Taxonomy (GTDB): domain Bacteria; phylum Patescibacteriota; class Saccharimonadia; order Saccharimonadales; family Saccharimonadaceae; genus UBA1020. The sequence goes on from CAZIDJ010000008.1 coordinate 31,254, forward strand.
ATTAATATATAATCCCATGCAGCCATTGTACCACTATTGCGAAGGTGCTGCTGTATGCTATACTACAACCATATTTCTTATAAGGAGGGAAATGTTTATGGCAACCAAAAAATCTGCCTCGACCGTAAAGAAAAAACCGGTCGCGAAAAAAGCGTCGGCTCCAGTCGCCAAAACTACAAAAGTAACAACTGTTAAAACTGTTGCAGCTTCACGCCCTGCAAAAGCATTTAGCTTTAGTCGTTCACCAGTACTGGCTGGTTCAATTGCCGAATTTGTCGGTACATTCTTGCTTGCAGCTATCGTGCTCGCAACACAAGGTTCAGCGATTATGGTGTTCTTTGCGCTTATCACTATTGTTCTTGTTGTTGGAAGCGTTTCAGGTGCATACGTCAACCCACTACTAACTGTTGGTGCATGGGCAACAAAGCGGCTTTCACACGTACGTGCTGGTAGCTACCTTGTAGCACAAGTACTTGGTGCGTTGATGGCACTCGTCGTTGTAAATGGATTCGTGAGTGCTGCGCCACAAGCAGCCAGCCAAGCAAGCAACATGTTCGCACAACAAGGCCCATCACTATTTAAGGCAAGTACTCTTGTTGAAGGTAAAGAATGGTATGTTCTTGCTGCTGAGCTACTTGGATCAACCATCTTTGCATTCGCTGTCGCAGCTGCTGTTCGCGAACGCAGCCGTGCAGCAACCGCTGTAGGCATTGGTGGCGGCCTATTGGTCGCACTCGTGGTATCAACCTACTGCGTAAGTGCAATTGGCATGGGGGGCAGCATTTTGAACCCTGCGATAGCCGCATCGGTTCAGGCACTTAGCTGGAAAGTTTGGCCAATCATGATCTACGTTGTTACTCCCCTTATTGGTGGTGTACTAGGATTCATGCTACAGGACATGCTACACGACGAATCAAAGGTATAAGTACCTTGCAGATTTAGCAACAAATACCCCCTTGCGTGAGGGGGTATTTTAGTCGTTATCGCTTGGTTTATCGATAAGAAGCGGATCGACCGTGCTGTCGTTGCCAGCAATTTTTATAACGTCTTTATCAACTTTTGCCAGCTCTTTATGTGCATTGTTGTAGTGACCAACTGTGGTGCCTAAACTGGCGCCGAGCTTTTGCATATATGTCTCAAACTTCGCTATATGTACTCCTAACTTACCTACACGGGTTTGGATGTCTTTTGCCTGTTCTTCGATTTGCAAACTACGCAGACCCTGTAGCACTGTTTGCAGGTACGCCATAAAGCTGGTTGGACTAACAATAATTACACGCTTGTCCCTGAATGCGTACTCAATAAGGTCGCGTGAGCTACCGCCCGTACCAACGTTATTGATAAGCAAATCGTAGTATAGTGATTCGCTCGGAATAAACATGAAAGCAAAATCCATTGTCTTTTCACTTGGTCGTATATATTTGCTGGTTTCATCAATGCGCAACTTCAAATCAGATTTTACTTTTTGCAAATAGCCTTCACGCTCTTTGCCGCTCGCTTCTATCATGCGGTTGTAGTTTTCCAAACTAAATTTGCTATCAATTGGCAGCACCCGGCCCTTTTCCAAAAAAATCACCGCATCTACAACTTCGCCGTCTTTGAATTTGTACTGCATTTCATACTGACCCACGGCCAGCACGTTTTCTAACACGCTCTGTAAATAAAACTCGCCAAATACACCACGTTGTTTAGGGTTCGATAGTACATTCTGAAGTGTTTTTAGCTCATCAGCTACGTCCACTACCCTGCGATTTGTTTCATCCAGCTTGGCTAGGCGCTGCGTCACGTCAGCCACTAGCTTTGAGCTTTCCGCAAGTTGTTTTTGTACTGACTGTTGCACGTTTGCGCTACTTCGCTCTAGTTTGTCGCCCATTGTTTGTTGCAGAGCAGCGATAGTACGAGCTAGCTCTGTGACATCACCTTTCATAAGCTCAACTGCAGTCCCGTTCTTCAACTCTTTCAGTCGCTGATTCATAACAAATAGCACTAGACCAAACCCCACTACGAGCACTAGTACAATAATCACAACGAGCATTGCATCCATGTATACAAGTATATACTACTTACGCTGAAATAATCAGACGCATCAGTAGCACCACTACGAGCCCGATAGCAAAGGCGACAACAAAGTTGCGGATTTGTGCCAGCCATGCAAAAAGCGCATAGCTTGCACCAAACAATACTGCAACACTAAGGGCTGCAAGCCAAACTGGGAAAAGTGCAATAAGCAACACAATATTCCACATGCCTGCAGTCGCAAGTAGCACCACAAGTAATGGGCGGAAAACACGTTGCTGCACTAATGCAAACAGCCCAGCAACACCGCCTACTACAAGGGCGATGCCGCTCGCAAAGTATGGTTTAGCAGCGCACCGTGCAGCAAGCTCGGGGGCTGAACAGAGTGCTGGAGTGAGCACGTATTTATCGAGCATTGCGTAGAGTGCTGCCGTAAATAGCCCTACGAGGGCTCCTGTAATAAGAATCCGAACCAATTCGCTCCACGACATTAGAAGCATTACTGGTCGCGGTTGTTGCTCTACCACACGTGTGCTTGCCATTTTACACCTTTCCTTATCAAAAATGGGTACTTTTATATTATTGTACACGTTTTTTGTGTATTTCGCGAGTATCTTTTACAAGTTTATTATACTTATGTTTTTCGCGCTGTAGGTACCAGGGAACTCCCAAGAAAGCAATTGCAATGCCCCCGACCACATCAAGCGGTGTGTGCACCAGTGCCACAACACGGCCAACTGCCACAAGAATAGTTAGACCTGCTAAAACATACGCTAGTTTTCGCTGCCGTGCCTCAAACCACACTGCCAGAGTAATAGCCACGCAAAATAATGTGTGGTCGCTAGGAAAACCTGGATTGTTTAAAAATGCCGCACCTGCATCAATTCCTAGCTTTTCAAATGGGCGCATTGTTTCTGGCTGATAGACCGACGCGATAAGCTTTGCCATCAAAAACGCCGTCAGCCCTGCCATAAGAATACGGCTATAGGCGTGGTACTTCTCCTTCGTGGGTATTTTTGTTAAAAGCGCCCACGCACCCAGCAGCACAATTGGGATGACAAATCCATCAGCAATTAATTTAGTAAAAAGCTCATGCATACTGCTAGTATAGCTGCGTTGGGAAGACGTAGCAAATTTACCTAAAGAAAGATCGTATCAACATGCCAAGTGCAATCATCATAATAAGCAGGATCACATAATCTTGAATGCGCTTTGGTAGCTTGAGAGATACATGGCGCCCTAGATAGGTTGCAATCACGATAACCGGAAATACCGCTAGTACCGGCCACGCCATCTGAAACGTTAAGTCGCCTGATGCAACCCTGACGCCACTTGCGACAGCAAAGTTCATCATACCAACCCACGCTGTAGTGCCGTGAATATGTTGAACAGTTAATCCTTTGCTGTACAGGTAGCCGTTGCGCAAATCCGCACCCGAAACACCCGTGCCCTGCAATGCACCAGAGAGTAGACCTATAAACGATGCGCCATGTTTATATGCCTTCTTTGACTTTTTGATCGTATGCCCAAACATGGCTTGTGTTTTTTTATAAATGAAGTAGAGTAAAAATCCGAGAATTATTACAGCCACAATGTGCGTATCGATACCTGTCAGAAACGCGCTCCCAAGCACTGCACCGAGAAGCGATGCAGGGAGTAGCTGCCACACCAATTTCCAGTCCGTGTATTTTCGAAAAGCGTACACTCGTGGAATGTTACTTATGCAATAAAAGACCGTTGCCACAGCAATGGCATCTTTTGCACCCACAAACCCCGCCATTATTGGCGTAATGGTACTAGATCCAAGAGCTGGAACGATAATATTAATAAAGGTTGTTAGTCCTAGAAATAAAGCGAGAAGAGCATAGGTCATTTGTATTTAGTATACACCTACAACCAGTTCCAGGCACGTGCCTCAGGTAAATGATACCAAGATTAAGTATGATTGTCTGTCGAGCCCCTTGTAATTGACACATAGGTAATTTAATGCTATCATACCTGTGTTTCGTACCCTATCTCAGTTAAGGTGTCATCATGGAAAAACCCTGGTGGTTATACGGATCGATCGCACTTGGATGTGTTTTCCTCTTCCTTGTCATAAAGGTTGTAGAGAAAAAGTTCATGAAGGGAGAGGAGAACTGGGAGTTACTGTACCTCTTCGTCGGCTTATTCGGCAGTCTTGCTGCAGTTCAGGCAGCAATCAAACTGAAGTTCTTCGACTGAACAACACTGCCAAGTCTGTGCCCATTTCGTGTGTTGAGCAAACGCCCGCTCCGCATGGAATGGGCGTTTGTCATGTTTTATACCGCTTATACTTGGCTGGGACGGAGGGATTCGAACCCCCGAATGGTGGGACCAGAACCCACTGCCTTACCACTTGGCGACGTCCCAATATTCTGGTTATATACGCGGTTGCGACACCGCCAATTGGTAAGGTTCTGGTCCGGGGACCACTTTATATCTATCTCGTGCTGCGCACTCAGACAGCCACTGTCTTACCACTTGGCGACGTCCCAATAGCTCTCTTATTTTACCCTAGTGGTGCCGGCAACTCAAGCTAGTGGCGCGTCGTTTTAGCTTCTGCCACCGACCGCACGGTATACCATACAACAAGCAATAGTATGCCTGCACCAAACCAAGCCATCCACCAACCACCAGGCAGCCCTATGTAGCCACCAGCAAGACCTGTGTTCAATACTGTAACATTTGTGGTTACGTAGCCCAAAAATACAATATAGCCAGCTACAATAAAACCGAACGCGGCCGAAAGGCCTCGCATGGCAGCCGATAGCTGCATACCCAGAAAAAACGGCACTGAAAATACTTCTGCAATTGCCAAGCAAGCGACCCATATAGTGACATACTCACCTGCAACGCCAGGGAACGCATCAGCCAGAAAAGCAGGCAGCTTTTCATAGGTTAAAAGCTGGCTAACGGCAAAAAACACATACAAAGCAGCCAGTAATAGCCCTAGTCCGATCGTCAGGTCAGTTTGGCGTCTAGCGTACCGAGCAATGATGTGCAGCATACAGTTAGTATAGCGTTTATGCCTAGCAAAATAAAACGTTGTGTTTTTTATAATAAGCTATTGCATTTATAGGCGTAAGCATTTACAGTACACAGTAGCGAAAGTTACAAAAACAAAAACACCGAAAAAAAATTGTAGCGACTTCGCTCTACGATATCCACCACAACCTTGCTGGGGCGCCCTTAAATTGGGCGCTCTTAGCGTTATATACATTTGCTACCTCACTTAGAACAATGAACAGGTTGATAGATTAAAGAGCTTTTTTGCTATTTTTTTGGCGCCATTTGGCGATTTCGCCATGATGTCCACTCAGCAGCACGTCAGGCACGCGCATACCACGGAAGTCTTCTGGCCGTGTGTACTGCGGAAACTCCAGTGTCTCACCATCGCTGAAGCTTTCTATGGCAGCGCTCTCCGCCCCACCTAGTACACCAGGCACAAGACGCACAATGCTATCGATAATCGTCATTGCCGGCAGCTCACCGCCCGTTAGCACATAGTCACCCACGCTTATTTCTTGGTCAACAAGCGTCAGAATTCGTTCGTCATAGCCTTCGTAACGCCCACAAATGAATATATAGCCATGATCAGTCTCAGAGTATTCTTGTGCCAGTGCCTGCTTCCAGCGCACACCACGCGGCGTCATAAGTAGCACTTTAGCGAATGGGTCGTACCCCTTCGCTGACTCTACCGCCGCAAACAATGGCTCGGCCATCAGCAGCATGCCATCACCACCCCCATAGGGCGTATCATCCACCTGCCTGCGCGGGCCAATACCAAAATCACGCAAGTTTATACACGATAGCTCAACAATCCCCTCTTTTTGCGCCTTCCACATCATAGAATTTTCAAAAACACCCGAAAACATTTCCGGAAAGAGGGTTATGACCTGGAATTTTCTCATCTGTTAGATTATCGCATCTATTGACTTTTTTTTCAATAAGTTATACTCTTGCATTGGCTCTCAATGTGTGGGAGCTGTGCTATGTGAAAGGTAGAGTGTAATCATGGTGATTTTGAAATTTATCGCAATCACTGCAGTGATACTCGTGCTACTCCTATTGGTCGCAGGTGCCCTTGGTGGGGTAGGCTCGTACGAGCTTGTTGTCTTCGTCCTGATCGCATTGGCTATTGCGTTCACCTTCACCAGGCAACGGCCCTAGCCCCCAGAAGAAAGCTCGCTGTTGAGCGCACTACGCGTCCACAGCTCGTAGCTCTTCAGGGGGTTTTCTTCTTTTTCCAGTAATTAAACAACCGCCCTTTCAGGCGGTTCTTTATCATATAAGGCTCTCAACTCTTATAAAGTTGCTCGCATAGAGCTTCTTAGTTCTCGCAGTGGTGAACTGTTAATGATTATATATCAAGATCGTCGAGTTCTTCAAGCTCTTTTCGGGACTTTTTTGCAAAGTCGGATTCTTGCTCTTGCTCGTTTTCCACACCGTCATCTGTTACGTCATCCACAGGCGAAGCGGCACTAGTGCTTGGCTGATGCACATACCCTTCCCGTTCATCGTCGTTGTTAACAATTTTTAGGTTGTACCGTGCGTCGTTTTTAGTGCCAAGTGCTCGTAGCAATGTACGCAAACTTTGCGCTGTACCACCACGCTTGCCAATTACTCGCCCTAGATCATCTGGGTTGACCGTAAGTGTTAGCAGTACGCCCTTCTCGTCTATAATGCGCTCCACCACAACGTCGTCTGGGTGGCCCACAAGTGATTTTACGATATATTCTACGAATTGCTGGTCTATAGTTGACATGCCCACAAAGCCTCCTGTTCTGTCTCTACTAGTATCGTACTGTTATTGTAGCACAAACAAACACCCCCCTGCGCCTAGGCATGGGGGTGAATTTAATCGCATAGAAATTATTCGGCTGATTCTTCAGCAGCAGGAGCTTCTGTTGTGTCTTCAGCGGGGGCTTCAACAACTTCATCCGCTTCGTCAGCCACAGGCTCTTCAGTTACTTCTTCTTTGGGTTGGTTCTTGCGAAGTTTCTCAGCGTTACGAACGGTTTTTTCTTTGCCACCTTCGAATTGTTTTACCCACTTAGGAAGTTTTACGCCAGCTTCTTTGAGAAGCTTTGCTACGCGCGGAGTTGGCTGTGCACCGTTATCAAGATACTTCTGAGCAGCTTCAACCTGAATATTTACCTCTTTGGTGTGTGGGTTGTAGCTACCAACGTAGGCAACCACACGGCCGCTACTTGGGTGACGTTGAGATTCTTGTACCGCGACACGGTAGACAGGGTAGGCTTTGCGGCCCAAGCGTTGCAAACGAATTGCGAGCATAAACTAAAACTTCCTTCTTATTCTTATAGTTTTTTAGTACTTCTTGCCAATTTTACTCTATTTTTATAGATTAGTCAATCTGTACGGCTGGTAGTTAGTGCGATTTTTGCTGCGCAGCATATTTTGTCAGCGCAGCTCGAGCCGCACTTTGCTGAGCAACTTGCTTGGAATGGCCAACTCCTTTGCCCATCAGCTTGGTACCCACATACACACCTAGGGTAAATACCTTATCGTGGTCTGGGCCGACTTCTTCAAGCACTTTGTACTGCGGTGTAGCACCATCAATACGCTGACTTACTTCTTGCAGGTGGCTTTTTGGATCGCGCCACGAGCCTTCAGCCAAAATAGCCTCCAGCTTGCTAGTGATGTGTTTTGCGATAAATTCTTCAGCGGCCGTGTAGCCTTTTTCCAGATAAATTGCCCCAATAACGGCCTCAAATGCGTTGGCCAAAATTTGTTGACGTGCCCGGTCGGTACCTTGTTTTTCACCGCGGCTCATCCGGAGCAATGGTTCGTAGCCTAACTTGTCTCCGGCTGCGGCAATGCTTTCTGTGCGTACCAAAGCTGCGCGCCAACTTGTTAGAATACCTTCTGGTTCGGTGTAGTTTGTGTACAAAAAATCGGTTACTGCAAGCTCCAGCACAGCATCGCCCAAAAACTCCAACCGTTCATTGTGCTCGCGGGCACTTTTTTTGTGCTCGTTCACATAGCTACGATGCGTAAGAGCGGTCACCAGAAGTTCTATATTGGTAAATTCAAACCCCAGGGCTGTGCGTGCGAAATCCTGATACGGCGCTACTTGCATCCCCGACATTACAAATTCTCCTGGCGAATACGCTTTTTGGCTAGCAGCATTAGCTTGCCAATATCTTCGTATTCTATTTCATCGAGCGCATCATTGAAACTAAACCACTTAATACCATTCATCCACTCCTCTTTTTGAATGGCGTTTGTGTCGCCGAGCGCCTTTACCAAATAGATTTGTGTCGTCATGAGGACTAATTTATCAATTCTACGGTAGCGAAAGTGGATTTTACCTAACCATCCCTGCATCTCAACACTCTTTAGGCCAGCTTCCTCACCAATTTCACGCTTAGCCGTCGCTACGGCTGTTTCACCCGGTTCTATGTGGCCTTTCGGAATAGTCCAGCGATCTTTTGCATCTTGAATCAGCAAGATTTCCAGCTCGCCCTTGGCGTTTTTTCTATACACTATACCGCCCGCGGTCGGTTCGCGAACAATTTCTTGAATTGAGGGCTTCTTGCCCTTTGGGAAAAATTTCTTTATCGAATCAAGCCTTGACGGTTTCGTCATCTGATTCTCCTTCCACAAGTGTTCTCATGGCAGTACCGAGTACGCCGTTGATAAACTTACTTGAGTTATCAGAACCAAATGCTTTGGCAAGCTCGACAGCTTCGTTTATTGCAACTTTTGGCGGCACGACATCTATTTTGAATAGTAGTTCGTACAGTCCCATACGCAGTATGTTACGGTCGATCCGTGCAATCTGAGCGATAGGCCAACCCGGTGCAATTGGCTGCAATTTTGCATCCAATTCAGTCGTTTTTGCAATAACGCCCTCTACCAATTCTTGTATAAACGCCGTGTCATCAATTGCTGATTCATACCGATCGGTATTGCGTTTCAAGATTTCTGCAACATCAACGCTTTGCTCAACCTCACTTCGAAACTCGTATTCGTACAAGGTTTGCAGTGCGACAATTCGCCCAAGATGTCGGTTTGATGCCATGTATTTGGTTCTTTCTTATCTGTTAACTATGCTTTTACGTACACTACGAAAACTAAGCGGCTTTTTTCTTGCCGGTTTCGCGCTTGGTCGTTACTACTTTTACTGGTGATTTTGCGTTCACCATGCGAGCAAGCTTCAGGCGTAGGTGGCTACGTCGAAGACCCGTTTTTCGCGGGCTACTCTGTTTCTTTGGCTGTGCCATGAAATGTTCTCCTTCTCAGGTTGATATAAACTTGGGACCTATTATACCTGATAGTAGCCAGAACCTCAAGAACTAAACAACAATGCTAACAAGCTTGCCGGGTACGTAAATGACTTTTTTCGGTTCGTTTTGTGTATGCTTTTTCACATTTTCTTCGCTCAGTGCCTGCTGCTTTACCTCTTCTTCACTGGCAGCCTTGGCGATATCTAGCTTTGCACGCACTTTGCCGTTTACTTGCACAATGATCGTCATAGTCTCAGCCACCAGCTGCGTTTCGTCCCATGTAGGCCACTCGGCGAAATCAAGCTGATCCCCATTACCAAGCTGTTGCCATAACTCGGCTGCCATGTGCGGTGCGAATACTGCCACCAACTGTACTAATGCTTCGATTGGCTGCTTCCACTCATGGCTAAACCCATTAGTTTTTAGCTTGTACAGCTCGTTAACGTATTCCATCAGTGCAGCAATAGCGGTATTAAAACTGAGTCGATGAATATCAGTGCTAACTTTCTTAATGGTCCGGTGCTGCAACGACGATAGCTCTACTGAGCCACCTGTTAACTTTTCGGATTCAATGTATTCATGGGTCAGCGTCCAAACTCGGTTTAAGAAACGATAGACACCAGCGATACCGCGGCTACTCCACTGTGAATTCTCATTGATTGGACCAAGAAATAGCTCGAACGTACGGAGTGCATCAGCACCGTAGCCCTGATCGATAATTTCGAGCGGGTCAATGACGTTGCCTTTCGACTTGCTCATTTTTGTGCCATCTTCGGCGCCAATCAGGCCATGGTACACCAGTTTTTTGACCGGCTCTTTGCTTGGCACAAGGCCCATGTCATAAAATACGTGATTCCAGAACCGCACGTAGAGCAGATGCGCTACCGCGTGGTCACCACCAACATACATGTCAATCGGCGTCCAGTATGCAGCGTTTTTCACATCCCACGCCTGTGTAGTGTTATTTGGGTCAGTGTAGCGTAGTAAATACCAGCTGCTACATGCATAGCCATCCATGGTATCAGTCTCGCGCGTGGCCTCGCCTCCACATTTTGGACATGTTGTTTTTACCCAGTCTTTTTCTGAAGCCAACACACTTTCGCCTTTTGGCTCAAAATCTGCAACTTCTGGTAGCAGCACGGGCAAATCTTTTTCTGGCACGGCCACTGGCCCATCTTTTTCACAGTGCACAATTGGAATTGGCGCGCCCCAATACCGCTGACGGCTCACCAGCCAGTCGCGCATTTTGTAGGTCGTTTTCGCCCGCCCTACACCTTGCTGTTCGAGCCATGCCACAATCTCTTCACGGGCTTCGCTCGTTGATAAACCATCAAAGGACCCAGAGTTAGTGAGTGTGCCTTCACCAATCGTCATGCCATTTTCGTTTTTCGTGCCATCAACAACACCAATTATTGGAAGGCCGAATTTTTCGGCAAATGC
>CAZIDJ010000009.1:0-1383 GCA_964537815.1 uncultured Candidatus Saccharibacteria bacterium
GCTGGTTGCTCTGTCATAGCGCCAATACTTTCAATATTGGCAAATTCCCCGGCTCGCGCATCTGTGCTACTACTTACAACGCCTTCGTATTGTTCGCAGGCATGTACAATACGTTTTACCTTGCGTGCTTGTGCACGTGCCGAAAGATCATGAACGGTAGCTACCACCACAGCAACGTCATCACTATTGGCAGCGTCGACAATCGGGTATTTTTTACCCATCTTCTGTGCCTGGTGTACGGCCTGAGCACTGTAAAATGTTACATTTACATTACCAAGGTGGTCAATTTCATCTACCACGTCGCGCGCTTTATATTCATCTGCAAAGGCTGCCACCACTACGCTTCGAGTGTCTGCCACATATTCGGCTTTTAGAATCATTTCGCTCACAATACCAAGCGTTCCCTGGCTACCGATAAACAGTGGTGTTAAATCAAACGAACCGTCTTTGTGTTTAACATCGATAATCGAAGTGTAGCCGATACCGTTTATCATACCCAGCTTGCCTTGAATAATATCTTGGTTATCTTCAATCAAATTATCAAGCTCACGGTAAATTTCGCCCTCTTTGCTCTCTAATGCTTTCTTCTTCACTAGCTCGCGCTTAGACAGGCGTTTGGTTTGGAGCACATCGCCATTTGCCAGCACTACTTCTAGCTGATCAACCCAATCTACTACTTCTTCAGTGAGCACACCGCCTGCCAGAGCACCTCCCACCGTGGCATCGTTGTTTACTACATCGAGTGTTGTCACCCGAGTACCTTGCAGCATAAGAGCAGACTGCAAAGCGCCGACTTTCACCCCAGGTTGCATGCGCACGAGTTTTTGTTTCGCATCATATTCAAAAATATTGGTCATGTGCTTATCAAGTACTAACAATGCCCCGCTACCGATTGCCGCGCCAGTAGTATCAGTGCCCGCACCTCGTACCGTTACGGGGAGTACATGGCCTTTCTCGGCCAGCTGCCACGTAAACGTCATAACTTTGCGAATATCACTTGTATTGTAGGGGTAGGCCACCATTTCTGGCACTGCAGTCAGTACGCTGCCATCGGTCGCATAGTGAGTTCGCAGAGCATCACTTGTTGCAACTTCACCCACCAAATGTTGGTTCAAGTACTGAGCCAGCTTATTCATAATTGGTCGTATATCTTCCCTTATTCATGTAACTACGCTCTATCATAGCATAACCACCTTGTTTTTGAGACGTTTTTTGCTATAGTTAATAGGTACGCGGATGTGGTGGGTCGTGTGTAAAGCACCGCCCGTAGAAATTCGTAGACACCGTGTCTGCCAATTCCATGCCACAAACGCTTGAAGTCTGCAATGACGTTAAACTAGCCGTACATTTCAATCATCACGCGGATGTGGTGGAATTGGTAGA
>CAZIDJ010000009.1:1483-40597 GCA_964537815.1 uncultured Candidatus Saccharibacteria bacterium
GCGGATGTGGTGGAATTGGTAGACACGCATGCCTTAGGAGCATGTGCCGCAAGGCGTGAAGGTTCAAGTCCTTTCATCCGCACCAAAGTTAAAATCCGGGATTTATCTCGGATTTTAACTTTGGTATGCATTATTTGATTTGAACCTTCACGGTGGATTGCCATAGGCAAGACACGAGCGTGAAGGGTTGCGAAGTGCAGCGCAGAAACAAGAGCAGCATTAGCTATTCTTGTTTCTAGCAAGCGGAGGAGGCAGCTTGCCTGCCGATAGATCCTTTCGCTCATATGAACCTTCAGCGCATTTTGTTGCCAGGTCAACAAAATGTGAAGGTAGCGCCAGCAAGCTGGCTTCTACGCCAAGTCCTTTGATCCACACTAATTAAGTTAAGTCAGGCATAAAACCTGACTTAATTATTTAGGCATGCACCGCCATGCTTCACAGCCGATCTACATACACTCAATATCAGTAATGAGCTTTGTTTTTGGGTCAAAACTCACCTTGGCACTAACAGTGTCTGAATAGAAGTGATAGTTAGCGGTAAAGCCGGTAGCCGTTTCGTTGCTAAAATCTACCATAGCCGGCAAGTCTTGTGAACACGTAATGGCGTTGAACCCTGTTGCTTCTTCAAACTTTTTTTGCATCTCAGGTGAAAGATGTGGCTTTACTGATTCTGCATCAGTTTTACCCTGCACGTAGTCGTTAATGTATCCCTTTACTGTTGCTGCAGCAGTAGCAGTAGGTGCTACCGGACACACAATATCGGTAATCAGAGCTTGGCTACTACTGAAGGTAATTCCAACTGTCACAGTGTCTGTATCGTAATGGTTCTGTGCCTTTAGATTTCCCGCCATATCTTCATCGGTGAAACTAACATGGCTGGGTGTGTTGTTAGAACACAGCACAGGATCGTAGCCAGGTTGACTGCGTTGGGTATCGAGCTTTTGTTTTAGTTCTTTTGAAATATGCTGCGAAAAAGTGCCATATGCTGTTGGCGTATCGGCATTCTTTGCGTACGCCGTATAGTACTCTTTCACTGCCTGAAGCGATTGCTGAGGTGTCGTTAGCGGGTCAAGATTTAACATTTGTCGCAACGATGGATTGTTAAAGGCTGCATAGGTGACACCCGACGTAACAACAATAAAGGCAAGTGCCCCAAAAACAACTGCTGGTTTTGTAATGTTCATACGAACTTTCTCCATTGTACGCATCCATATATTCTGCTGAACTGGATGCGCGGTTATCTTAGAAACGATTTCATTCGTAAAGCCCGCCGAAATTTCCCTACGAGGCATTGGAGCCTTACTATGCTCTAATACTGTATCGATAGATTCATTCATATAAGCTCCTTTCTAAGTTGACTTTTTGCTCTATTCATCCACCCCTTTACCGTGCCCACCGGCACATCCAACGCTAGTGCTATTTCCTCGTAGGGCAATCCCTGCCAATAATACAAACTAATAACAGCTCTGTATTTTGGCTGAAGCTGCGCCGCGGCAGTGTGTAGCTCTGCAAACTCTGCCTGACGTTCTAGCGACTCACTTGCGCTTACGACGCTCGATACCAGTTCAGTATCAAGTGGCAGCGTTACTTTAGTACGTTTCAAATGTGTTAATGCTTTGTTGGTAGCAATTTTGAACAACCAGGTGCTAAATCGACGTGATGTGTCAAATTGTGTCAGTTTGTAATAGGCGGTAATGAACGTTTCTTGTGTGATGTCCTCGGCAGTAGCCTCATCACGCACCAATGCAAAACAATGACGATACAATGCGTTTTTATATCGCTCGACGAGCTGACCGTACGCGTCAGCGTCGTGACGTAAACTCTGAGCTATAAGCTCTAATTCGTCTGCCTGCATACTCTATATACGCATTTCATGGCAAAAAAGTTACAAAAATCATAAAAAAGCGAAAAGGCGTCCACCTCAGACGCCTCTTCTTCGGAAGTACGTTAGGTGTGCATTTCCATAACTACGATTGTCCACCACAACAATTTCGTTTTGTACTGGTACCTCACGTATTCCTGTATGTGATAATACCATAAGCCCGTTCGGCTTGAGAAGACTAAATAATCGTTTTACTGTGGAAAACTGCTCATCGTGATACGGCGGATCGGCAATGATAATGTCGTATAGCTCTGGCTGTGCGGTTTCGAGCCAGTTACTAACCGTTGTTTTTATTACTTCGCATTGGTCACTTGCACCCACGAGTGCGCAGTTTGCATGGATAATTTTGCTGGCAATACGATCTTTTTCAACGAATGTCACTTCACGCGCACCTCGACTCAGCGCCTCTAATCCAACAGCGCCAGATCCAGCAAAGGCATCCAGCACCCGAGTATCTAGTACTTCTTCGCCAATGCTGTTAAATAGCGCATTCCTGATGCGTTCACCCATAGCGTGCGTACTGCTGCGCCCTGGTGCATCGATAGTCCGCCCACCATACTTACCGGCAATTATTCGTACATTCATTTGCTCATTCCCTGCGACATTTTGTAGGCCGCATACCATGCCAGTGTTACCGCCATGATGGTACGAGGCAACAGATCAAAGTTAGTTTGTCGCGCAAGCTTACTTGTCCAGCCCTTCTCTTTAAACGTCGTGTACATACCGAGTGCTGCAACTTCTGTCACAAGCTTTAGATAAACCGCTTCGAAGCCTTGGTCAACGACATCTTGAATGTCGTGCTGGGATGGCAGTCCGGTTTCGAAAGTAAACGGCTTGGCCGCTACGGCAACCCCCGCCTCGAATAACGCGTGCGTGGTCATCACGCCTTTAGCACCCCAGTAGTCCCAGTTGTTCTTTATAAATTGCTTGCTTGATCCCCCGCCAGACATAATGACTTTGCTGCGTACTTTTTGCGCACGCTCGGTGGTGTCGTGTTGCTTTATCTCGTCTAGCTGCTCATGCAGCGGATCGTGATGGGCTGGAGTCAGACCATCGGTAACGGCGTGAGCAAGCCAGGCGGCTTCAAATGCAGCTCGTTCGCGATTTTGTTCGGCGAGCGCCCGAGCCAAATTGCTAATGTGATCATGCACAGAATCGAGTAGGTCACCGCTCGGGTTTTCGGGGTCAATAAAGTGCCACGGCTCGTCACGTCCGGGGCTTTTTAGCTTCACACCATCTGGCCCACGCTGGCCTTCGAAATGTAGAATTTCGGTAATTCCAGGGAAAAATGAGTCTTTTGCAAGGTAGCGACGCAAATGCCTGCGAGCAACGCGATCAATCTTTTGATGCGTTCCAATCATCCGACCAGTATTTTTCTGCCGCGGCAGCGGCCCAAATGCGTACATAGAGTTAGTTAAGTGTCGTTAAGCGTTGGTATTTTTGCACTTGCTCCGCCAACTCTTTATATTGTAACAAGTCTTTGCCAGATTGGACGAAGCTTTTTGCAGCTTTTTGGGCTTTGGAAATTAGTTCTGCATCGGCCAGGCTGGCAATTTGCAGGTTCAGCGCTCCATGTTGGGCTTTCCCGTATATTTCACCAGGGCCACGCAGCTTCATATCTACCTCTGCCAAGTAAAACCCATCGTTCGAACGCTCGATTTCACGCAGCCGCTCACTTGGCTTACTTGTGTCACTCAACATCAAGTAGCAGTAGCTCTGATGTTCGGCCCGCCCCACGCGTCCACGCAGCTGGTGAAGCTGACTCAGGCCAAACCTATCGGCATTTTCAATCATTATTACGCTGGCATTTGGTACATCTACTCCTACTTCTACTACTGTTGTACTCACCAAAATATCGTATTTTTTATCTTTAAACTCTTGCATCACGTGCTCTTTTTCGCTTGGCTTCATCTTGCCATGTAGCAGCCCAATACTCCGGTGGCCGAAAATGGTGTTTTTTAGCCGCTTGTACTCAGTTTCGACACTTTTAATATCGTTTTCAGGGTTGTCATCTATCAGGCTACAAATAACGTAAGCCTGCCGACCGTTTTCAATTTCTTTGTCGATATGTTCGTATACTTTTTCGCTAGAGACAGGTGAAACAAGCTGGGTCTTGATGGGTTTTCGATTGGCAGGACGCTCGTTTATAACACTAATGTCCATTTCACCGTACACAGTAAGCGCGAGGCTTCGTGGAATTGGCGTAGCTGTCATGGCCAGCAAATGCGGAAGCTCATGAGCTTTGTTAAGTAGTTTCTGGCGCTGTTCAACACCGAACCGGTGCTGCTCATCTATGACAACAAAGCCTAAGTTGCGAAATGCCACTTTCTCCCGGAACAGTGCGTGCGTACCAACGAGCACATCGATATCGCCTTGTTGAAGTTGTGCGTGAATTTGTTTGCGCTGCGACGGCTTAGTGCTGCCAATCAAGAGTGCTACCGACACCCCAAAGGGTGCGAGCAGTTTGTGCAGTGTTTCAGCGTGCTGACTTGCTAATATTTCGGTGGGAGCCATGATAGCCGTTTGAAACCCCGCTGCAGCGGCCGAGCGTGCGGCCAGACCGGCAACGACTGTTTTGCCGCTCCCAACGTCGCCCTGTAGCATCCTGTTCATTGGCGTGCCAGATTCAAAATCTTGCAGTATGTCCCATGCGGCTCGGCGCTGAGCGTTAGTGAGCGAAAACGGCAGCGCAGCCACGAAGTCTTTGACGACTGCTTGCTTGAACTGGATAGGGATGCCTTTTAACTTGGTATTAGCTTGTTTATTAAGCTGGCTGGCTAGTAGCAGCTCGAAAAGCTCATCAAAAGCCAGACGCTCACGCGCCTTGGTAGCTTGTTCGATGGTTTTTGGGAAGTGAATATGACTAATGGCATCGGACCTACTGAACATATCGTGCTGATGCACAATTTCATCTGGTAAATATTCAGGAAGCATTGTCATCAGCGGCCGCAGTTCTTCGAGTATTTTGCGTACAACCTGACTTTTCAACCCCTGAATGCTCCTATAAACAGGGACTAGACGCTCTGCCTGTAGTGGCACTTCACTCGCTACCTGCGCACTTGGGCTCGTTAGTTGGTACCGCCCATTTTTAAACTCAAACTCCCCCGAAAAATAATGCAAAGGACTGTCCTTTGCAGCATAAGAATGTGGTGTAGTATGTTTTTGTGAGATCGATTTGAGTTGTTTTTCGCGGTAGGGCTGATTGAACCAGACGGCGTTTACTTTGCTTGAATCATCTGATAGCACCGCTGTCGTAACTTTGAGCCCGCGGCGGACTATTTTTGTGCTAATAGATTCGCATTTGGCTTTGATCGTCACCTTGCCTGGCTTTAATTCGCTAATGGGGAGCAAATGGGTGAAATCTTCGTGTTTGCGCGGCAAAAAATACAGAATATCTTGCACGGTTGCCAGCCCTGCACGGTGCAATTGCTCAGCGGTTTTCGGCCCTACGCCCTTTACCAACTCTAGTCTTGTCGAAAGTCGCATAACTAAGCTCGTTCAAGAGCAATGCCTTCGAGTTCACGCGAAAGATTTTCAAGCTTTTGGTCCAAGCCATGATAGTATTCCGTCGGGTTATCAGCCATGTCATACCATTGCACATAAAATTTCATCTTTGGCTCTGTGCCACTAGGGCGAATACTTACGCGACGCCGCTTGTCTCCAAACTCGTATACCAACACATCACCGCTGACACAATCAATCGCAGAAACCTCATTTGTCGTTAAATCTCTTTTTTGTAATGTCTTATAATCAAGTGTTGCGGTTACCTTGTGACCGTCAATTTCGACTGGTGGCTTTGAGCGTAAGCTGCTCATAATAGCTTGCATTTGCTTAAATCCATCTGCGCCGGGGCATTGTAACGTATCCAAACGCTCAAGGTATAGTCCATACTCGCTGTACAGTTCAAGTAGCCTATCCCATAGCGTTTTGTTATCAAGCTTCAGCTCAGCGGCGTATTCTGCTAGAGGTAGTGCACCTACTGCACCGTCTTTATCTCGAGCATATGTGCCTTTTAGCAGGCCGTAGCTCTCCTCCCCCCCAATTACAAATTGCTCGTCAGATGTCTCTTTGCGCAAAATTAGCTCACCAATATATTTAAATCCTACAAGCATGTTACCGTATGTTTTAACACCGTACTTATTGGCAATTGCTTCCATCATATCAGTTGTTACGATTGTTTTAGCAATGTAGTGCTTCGGTGTTAGTGTACCTTTTTCATGCTGCTTGCGCAGAGCATATTCAGTTGCTAGCACTGCCGATTGGTTTCCGTTCAAATATATCGCGCTATCGTTTTGACGAACCATTACGCCAATTCGGTCAGCATCGGGATCATTTGTAATAGCAATATCGGCATCTTCGGCTAACATTACTGCAACAGCGCGATCATTTGCAGCCTTTTCTTCAGGATTCGGCTTGCCATTTTCGACAGTTGGGAAATTTCCGTCTGGTATCATCTGCTCTTTTACAGTAATAATGTCAGAGAATCCGGCAGCTTGTAGCACTGGCAACGTGTTTCTTTGTCCTGCACCATGCAGTGGTGAATATACTATTTTTAATGTTCGCGCAGAGCCTTCTGATTGATCGACAACCGCCTGGATGTAGTCTGTGTCCATACTCTTATCAATTAGAGTAATCTGGCCTTCAGCTACTGCTGTATCGAAGTCAGCAAGTGCATGTATGCTGTTAATTTCTGACGCAACCGCGAGCACGCCCTTATCATGCGGCGCAACAAGCTGGCCACCATCGGACCAGTACGCCTTAAAGCCATTATCTGCAGGGGGGTTGTGGCTGGCGCTGATGACAATTCCTACTGAACAACCAAGCCGTCGTACAGCAAAGCTTAATTCCGGCGTCGACCTAAATGAATCAAAAATATATGTCTTAAAACCATTTGCTGCTGCAACGGTTGCCGCATATTTACTAAGCTCAGGCGAACTAAGTCTGGTATCACACGCTATCACCACTCCCTTGGCCGGAGCATCACGGTCAGCCTTTGCAGCGTAGAGACATAACGCTTGAGTCGATTCTCCAATAGTTACGCGATTTATACGGTTACTGCCAACACCTGTCGTGCCACGGCGACCACCTGTACCAAATTCGATTACCTTAAAGAAGGAATCTTCAAGTGTGTGCCAATCTTCGTTAGCAATAAGCGCTTCGACTTCTGATTTATACTCAGAAAACTTTGGCTCTGTGAGCCACTTTTCTACGTTCGCAGCAGCCTCAGCTGACAGGTTGGCACGAATAGAATCAAGCATTATACCTCCTTGTTTCCTCAATGGTAGTAGTATATCAATTTATCTAACAAGGATAAACGTATTTTTGCCCTTTTTCACTAGAGATGGACTTTTCACCTCTGTGTCTTCAGCCGCTTTTTCGCCGTTTACTGATACACCACCTGCAGCGATGAGTCGTTTTGCCTCGCCTGTACCCTTTACGGCACCACCATCTATAAGTACCTGCACGATGCTGCCGCCACCTACAGCTGGGATTTCTTGCGCTAGTGTGTCAAGATCATCATTTGTCAACATGTCAATTGCCTCGCCACCAAACAATACCGATGTTACTCGCTCCACCGATTCGCACCGTTCTGTGCCGTGCACCAGCTTGGTTACTTCGTGCGCCAACGTTTTTTGTAGTTCACGTAAGTGCGGTGACGCTTTATGACGCTCAATAAGCGCATTAACTACTTCTTTACCGAGGAGTGTATAGATTTTTATCAAATCTTGCGCCGTCTCATCATCAACATTGAGCCAAAACTGATAAAACTTGTACGGACTCGTTTTCGCTGGATCGAGCCAAACAGCCCCATCCTCAGATTTACCGAACTTAACACCAGTTTGCTTATTCACCACTAGTGGCGCGGTAAACACATGCGATTCTTCGCCTTCAATACGTCGGATGAGCTGCACGCCTGCGATGCTATTGCCCCACTGGTCTGCGCCAGCAACTTGCAATGTTGCGTTCTTTTCACGAAATAGATGCAGGAAATCGTAGCCCTGAATTAATGAGTAACTGAATTCGGCGTAACTAATACCATCGCCGCCCTCACCCACCCGTGCTTTGACAAACTCACGATCGAGCATGTTCGTCATGCTCACGTGCTTGCCAACATCGCGCAAAAAATCGAGGTAGTTTATTTGCTTAAACCAGTCATAATTATCGACAATCTCAAAATCAAGGCCTGCAAAAATTGTTTTATATTGCTCGGCAATCGCCGCTTTATTTTTGGCAATTTCGTCTAATGTTTTTAAGTCACGCTCTTGCTTCTTGCCATCAGGGTCACCAATCATGCCTGTCGCACCGCCCACTAGCAATATAGCCTTGTGTCCGTGCTCCAGGAAATGGCGGATCATCATAGCAGGTGCCAAGTTGCCAATCGTCATACTATCGGCGCTCGGGTCAACACCCCAATAGAAGGTTCGTGGCTCATTGACATCTTCGGGTTTAGCAAATGTGGTTTGGTTGATAAAACCGCGCCAGGCGAGTTCGTCAGAAAGTGATAATTTGTCGCTCATACTGCAATAATTATAGCAGAAATACTTGCATAACAGCCTGCCAGTAGTGCTATAATGATTCTAATACTGCTTATGGGAAAACGAACTGTGGGGAAAAAGCAATCGAGTACAAAGCGCGTTAGCGTCTATTCTAATTTGGCGCACAAGCGCAAGACAAAAAAAGATTTGGCGAGTCGTAAAAAAGCAGAGTATCTTGCTACACTACCGAAACATCCGGTGAAACGATTGGCGCATCGTATGCATCCTAAACGAGTTGCAGGGTATTGGTTTAGCAAACGCGGTCTTGTTACTGCGCTCAAGATAGCCGGTGTCGGTATTTTGCTTATGGTGCTCCTGGTTGGTGCAGTGTTTGCTTATTACCGTAAAGACCTCGATAAAATTCGTCCTGAAGAGCTTGCAAACCGTGTACAAACAACGGTTAGTCGATACTACGACCGCAACGGTGTGCTGCTTTGGGAAGATAAGGGTGCTGGTGATTATAGAATTTTTGTTAATAAAGAGGAAATCCCTGACACTATGCGCAACGCAACTATTGCCATTGAAGACAAGGATTTCTATAAACACGGTGGTATTAGTGTCAGCGGGCTTGTTCGTGCGTCGCTTAATAACGCCAAAAGTGATAGCGTCCAGGGTGGATCTACCCTGACCCAACAGCTTGTCAAACAAGTTTTCTTCCCTCCCGAGGAAGCAAACAAGCGCGGCCTGGACGGTATTCCTCGAAAAATAAAGGAAATCATCCTATCTATCGAAGTTGAGCGCATGTACAACAAGGAGCAAATTCTCAACCTTTACTTAAATGAGTCGTCATATGGCGGGCGTCGCAACGGCGTTGAATCAGCGGCGCAGACGTATTTTGGCAAGCATGCAAAAGAGCTAACACTTGCAGAATCAGCACTGTTAGCTGCAATACCAAACCAGCCCGGGCTCTATAACCCATATAATACCGCCGGCAATAGTGCACTTATCGAGCGTCAACACAAGGTACTCAATAGCATGGTTGAACAAAAATTCATTACCAGGCAACAGGCCGATGACGCTATGAAAGTTGCGGTGCTTGATACGATCAAACCAATGACCGACCAATATAAAGACATAAAGGCACCGCACTTCGTGCAAATGGTACGCAACGAGCTGAAGGCACAGCTAGGCGAAGCAGTAGTTGGCAGAGGCGGGCTTACCATCAAAACCACCCTTGATTTAGAGATTCAGACAAAGCTCGAAGAAGAAATGAAAAACATGTTCGATTCGTACTACCCGAACTACGCAGGTTTTAGCAACGGGGCTGCTACTATCGAAGATGTACGAACAGGACAAATCGTTGGCCTGCTTGGTAGCCGTGACTTCAACTACGAAGGCTTTGGCTCGTATAACGCCGCAACGTCCTTTATATCACCAGGTTCATCCATAAAACCACTAGTGTATGCGCAATTGTTCCAAGACAAAGGCGCTGGCAAACAAAACTTTGGAAGCGGCTCGGTACTATCAGACAATCCGCTCACCATCGGCGGCTGGTCGCCCAACAATGCCGATCGAAAATTCCGCGGTAACATAACGCTTAGAAATGCACTTGCAACCTCACGCAACATCCCTGCTATTAAAGCCATGCAGGTGTCGGGTGTCGACACAACACTTGAGACTATCCGCAAACTCGGCGATACAGGCTACTGCACGCAAGGCCAGGAAAAAGAGGCAGGTTTGGCATCCGCTATTGGTGGCTGTGGAACCAAGATGGTTGACCATGTGAACGCGCTGGCATCTCTGGCTCGACTGGGAGTGTATAAACCTCAAACCTCAATTTTGGAAGTTACGAATAGCTCGAAAGAAGTGTTAAAAAAATACAAGGACGAACAAAAAATCATCATCAGTCCGCAAGCAGCTTACGTTGTTAACGATATCTTAGGTGATGCAAGAGCACGTGCGGCATTCTCGAGCACTATGACACCAAACTTAAACGCTAAAGGCATCCGAGTGTCATTGAAGACTGGAACCTCAGACCGTGATGGTCAATCAAAAGACATATGGACCGTAGCCTACACTCCGTCGCTTTCAATGGCTGTATGGCTTGGAAACTCTGATTCACGAATCCTTAGGAACGGAAACTCTACTATACCTGCTAAAATTCTCGACCCAGTAATGGCCTTTGCTACCACCAAATACCAAGAACGTGGCATCGCTAAAAAGGGTGAGTGGTTTATCAAACCTGATGGCATTCAAATTATTAACGGAGAAGTATACCCATCGTACTTCAATAAAGCAACCGGAATAAAAAACGCAAAAATGACATTCGATAAAGTGTCTAAGAAACTTGCAACTGACTGTACGCCAGATGCTGCACGCATCGAAGTTGCGGTAACCAAAACAACTGATCCAGTGACTAAGAAAGAAGTTGTCATGAACGCTGATGGCTACGACGCTACCGCAAATGACGACAAGCACTCATGCTCTGATGCTAAGCCATCTATTTCTGGCGTCACCCTCACTGGAAACGAGATTTCAATACGCGTTACACAAGGCACATTCCCACTTGATACGCTCGAGATCAAGGTGGATGATCAAGTTGTCTCTACCCTCAATGTATCAGCAACTGGTACCTATGCAACTACCTATAAAGTTGAAAATGGCTCTACTGTTGTTGCGACACTAGTAGACAAGGGATTTTACTCCGCAACCGTAACTGAAAAGAAATAGTTACTGGTTTTCAACAAGTGAGATAAGCGAGTCTTCTGCTGTTTTCTTTCGTCGATTCTTTGGAGGAGTTGAAACCTTTTGTACTCTTGTGTTTGTACGACTTTTTTGACTCGGCACATCGACTTTTTTCGCAAACAACATTCGGCCGGCTGCCGTTTGAATACTGCGCACAAATTCAATAGCTATAGTTTTGTTCAGATCACTACTGGCATTATCAATAACAACCATAGTGCCATCTGCCATGTGTCCAACCCCCTGATGGCTGTCACTGCCCTTTTGAGTAACTTTTAAGCTAACTCGCTCACCCGGCAAGTGACTTGCACGTAGTTGCTGAGCAAGTTCGTGGACATTCAGCACAGCTATGCCTTGAGCCGTGGCAACTTTATTAAGATTATAGTCGATGGTGCAAATTTTACCGTTAGACTCGGAGGCCAGCCGTAATAATGTATCGTCGACACCGGCTTTTGCATGGTCATCAAAAACTTTTGCTCCATCTTGAGTAAGCTGCGCCGCAACGTCGAGCCCGTGTCGGGCACGAGCACGTTTCTCGCTATCTGACCCATCTGCGACCAGCTGCAGCTCTTTTAGTACACTCGATGGTATGTAAAGTGAATCAGGCACAAACCCTGCTTTTTTTATTGCAACAATTCGGCCGTCCATTAGTACTGAGGTGTCGATGTATACAGCTTGTTTGCGATTAACTCCACGGCGAAATAGCAACCATAGGCCAAGTACTACCTCAATGTGGAGCACTACGAGTAAAAGTAAAATTATTTCTGTCATGTATTCCTTTCGTCTTGGCTATGCCAAGTAGTCAATTAGTGCCTGACGTATGTCACTAACACTATGTATAAACGATGTTTTTTTGATAGTTTTAGGCCCAATTGCTTTGGTGAAACCAAGTTTTTTTGCCTCAGCAATCCGGCGTTCAGTCTGGCCAACACTCCTAATTTCGCCGCCCAGGCCAACTTCACCAAACACCACAAGGTGCTCATCGAGTTTTCTTTCTGCTGCTGCGCTGGCAATCGCGATACATACCGCTAGGTCAGCACCAGGGTCAGCCAGTTTTAGACCACCGACAACATTTATATAGATATCTTTGTCTGATAATTTCAATTTAGTTCGTCGCTCTAACACTGCGACAAGCAAGTTGAGTCGGTTGAGATCGAAGCCGCTAGCTGTTCGCTTAGGATACCCGAAATTGGTAGGATTTACAAGAGCCTGAATTTCCACCAGCAGCGGTCGAGTCCCCTCCATCGTAGCAAGTACAACAGACCCATCGGCATTTTGGCGCTCGGCAAGCAACTGAGCAGAAGGATTCTTTACAATCTCTAAACCAGCGCCTTGCATATCAAAAATAGCTACTTCGCTGGTAGAGCCAAACCTATTTTTTGCCGCTCGCACCATCTTAAACCCACCATATCGATCACCTTCGAACTGCAACACTACGTCAACGAGGTGTTCAAGAATTTTAGGCCCAGCAATACTGCCCTCTTTGGTCACGTGCCCCACCAAAATCACTGCTGCACCCGATTCTTTTGCTGCCCGAATAATAACATTACTGCTATTTGTGATCTGGCTAACAGTACCCGGAGCGCTGGTAATCTCTTCAACGCTCATAGTTTGAATTGAATCGATAATAACAAGCCGATACTGGCCCGATTGAATCGTAGCGCCAATGTCATTTGCACTTGTGCTGGCTGCAAATTGAAGATCGTCTTTGACCCCAACGCCTAGTCGTTCGGCACGAAGCTTTACCTGACTTGCACTTTCCTCGCCACTTACGTAGAGTACTGGTGCACTGCTGGCTGCAAAGCCAGCGACCTGGAGTAGCAGGGTACTTTTTCCAATGCCTGGCTGCCCGGCGAGCAGCACCACGCCGCCTTCAACAATACCGCCACCCAACACTTCATCAAGCTCGCCAAATGATGTCTTTAGACGCGCGTCAGATGAGGTAGAGGCGATTGAATGCATCGTTTGGGTTGGCAATGCCCGACCAGAATGAGTAGCTTTTGCTACCGCCGATGCGCCACTTTGTACCGCCTGCTCCACAAGACTATTCCATTCACCACAGTTTTCACAACGACCGACCCATTTAGGGTAGCTGGCGGCGCAATTCTGACATACAAATTGTGACTTTGTTTTTGCCATGTTTATAAACTCGGCTTCGGTGCAAGAGAGCTATTCATACTCTGATTCAGCTCGTTATATTCTTTTGCAAGCGCATTATATTCATCACGTAGTGCATTGGACGTAGCAATTGCTGCCGCAATTTGGTCGCGTTCTTCGTTGAGCTGACTGGCACGTGTGTTTAGTGCTTGTTGTTCGCGATCGAATGTCGTTTGAGACGTAAATCCACCGCTGCGATTTTTAGCAACGAACGCTGCTTGGTCGACCTCTAACTGTTTAACGGCTTGGTTATGTGTCCGAATTTGCTGATTGATTGTCTCGACCGAAGAGTTTATCGTATCGGCTAGCTGCTTTAGTCGCGCAGAAATGCTAGTAAACACACCGTTGTATTGCTTGTTGAATGCCAATACATCGGCGCGATTTGTAAAATATTTTTTGTAGTGCGCTTCAAGTACGTCACCTACCGAGTCAAATTCTGTGCCCAATATTGAGTGAAGTTCGTTGAGCTCTTCACCGGGTTCCGTTTTTTGGTAATGCTCCATTCGTTTTGCAAGCTCGTCTGTTTTCACCCGCTGGTACACAGCCTGAATCTCAGCATCAAGCGACGCGCGTTCTGATGTACTAAGACGCTCGTAGACGGCGTGTAGTAGCTCGTGCGCCGCGGTTGTTTGTTCAATCCCAGCAAGTTTCGCGGTTGTTACATCGAAAATGTATATATTTTGACCAGCATAACACCCAAGTATTGGATTATCTGTTTCAGTTTTCTGGTTGCAACTCGTATTAAACGTGCTGCTCGTCTCTAGCTTTGGCTGGCTCGCTTTAAATAGATGCGCTCCGTGCGGAGTAAGCTTTAAGTCTTGTTCAATCGAGGTGATCTTTCCAGACGGCGTAAACTGATAAGCGCGTACGTAGTCGATAATACCTTGACGATACGTAACGAAGCCAAAAGTCATGGCCGCCAGTATAAGCAGCACTATAATGGTACCGCGTGATATATTACTGCCTGGTTTCTGTTGCGGAGTCAATGATTATTCTACCCTTCGTGGCCCGTGCGGTAAGCATGGTACCTTTTTCATACTTTCCCTCTAGTATACCCTCTGCAATGCTATGTTCCAACTCATTTTGTAGTGCACGTCTAAGTGGCCGCGCACCGTACTTTTCGTCATAGCCGTTCTGAATAATATGTCGTTTAGCGCTATCACGTACCGTTAGTGCTATACCTTTGCGACTTAGTCGCTCCTTAAGTTCGCTTATCATTCCATTTAGAATTTTTCCAACCTCTCGGTGGGTCAACGCTCTAAACGTGACAATGCCATCGAACCGATTAATAAGCTCTGGTCGCATGAATTTTTCTAATGCTTTTTTCGTTGCGGCAGCATTCTTTTGGTGCACACTATCAAGTTCTTTATGATCTTTTGTGGTTGACGCACGGAACCCTAGGCTCGATTCACGCATCATTTCATCTGCACCAAGGTTGCTTGTGAGAATAATAATGGTGTTCTTAAAACTTACACTTCGACCTTTCGCATCAGTGAGTGTACCGTCCTCAAGTAGTTGCAAAAGAAGCTGGAACACGTCTGGATGCGCTTTCTCAATTTCATCAAACAGCACCACGCTATAGGGTTGCCGACGTATTTTGTCGGTGAGCTGTCCGCCATCATCATAGCCGACATAGCCTGCTGGCGCTCCAACAAGGCGGCTTGTCGTATGCTTTTCACCAAACTCGCTCATATCAATCTTAATCAGTGCGTTCGAGCTACCAAATACTTCGCGCGCCACCACACGGGCAAGCTCAGTTTTCCCTACTCCAGTTGGCCCCATGAATACAAAGCTGCCAATTGGTCGATCGGTACTACTCACTCCACTTCGGCTGCGGCGCACTGCGCGAGCAACTGTCGTGATTGCTTCCTCCTGGCCTATAATATGACGTGCCAAATGCTTCTCGAGCTGAGCCAATAATTTCGCTTCGGATGCATGCACTCTTTCTACCGGAATATTTGTCATTACAGCAACTGCTCGCGAAATATGGTCGTCCTCAAGTACTAGGGGTGACTGATTCTGCAGCACGTTTTCAATGGTATCAACTTTTTCGCTGAGTTGACTCAACCGTGTTTTATATAGCGCAGCACGTTCGTAATCTTGCGTGGCGACCGAATCATCGATTTTTTCAGATAACTCCTTTATCTCACTCCGTATACCCCGCAGTTCTTTTGGTGGTCGTGATTTACCAGCACGTACAAGTGCCGCCGCCTCGTCTACAACATCAATAGCCTTGTCAGGCATGAAGCGATCAGCGATGTACCTGTCAGCCATATACACTGCTGTTTCGAGCACCTCGTCGCTCATGGTCACCCCATGGTGTGCCTCGTAATGCTTCCGCAAGCCCTTTACGATAGCTAGTGTGTCTTTAAGGCTCGGCTCAGGTACTACAACAGACTGGAATCGACGTTCGAGGGCGCTGTCTTTTTCGATATGTTTGCGATATTCATCCAGCGTCGTTGCACCTATTAGCCGTAGCTCACCACGCGCCAGGCTGGGTTTCAGCATGTTACTGGCGTCCAGTGATCCTTCAGCCGATCCGGCACCAACTATTAAATGTAGCTCGTCTATAAACGCAATGACTTTTTTGTTGTTCTTCAGTTCAGCTATACATTTTTTAAGCCGTTCTTCAAACTCACCACGATACTTTGTACCCGCAACCATAGCGGGAATGTCAAGCTGTACCACACGCATATCGAGCAGTCCATCCGGCACTGTTTCACTAGCAATTCGCTGAGCCAGCCCTTCCACAATTGCGGTCTTACCTACACCGGGCTCTCCTATCAACACAGGGTTGTTCTTGGTACGGCGCATCAGAATCGTTATCATGCGTTCAATTTGTTTATCGCGTCCTACTACAGGATCAAGTTCTCCCTTGCGAGCTTTTGCGGTCAAATCGGTGCCATATACATCCAAAATGCCATTGCCTTTACGAGAGCTCGGCCGCGGCTGTGTTGCAATATCGTCGTCGTGGTACGAATCGTGTTGACGTTCAAAGTATTGCTCCAAATCAGCTCGGACTGCTTCAATATTGACATTCATATCGCGCAGCAGCACAGTAGCCCGCGAACTTTTCTGGTTCAAAATACTATATAAAATATGTTCGGTTCCCAAAAACTCCTGGTGTGCATCTTTTGCAATGTCCCAACCCATCTTTAGGGTTAGCTTGGCAGTTTCGCTCAGGCCAATCATTCCACTACCAATGATGACGGTGTGCGGCGTTACATTTAGCGCCAGTTCAGCACGCTCAAGTGTAACATCGGCATCAGCCAATACTTTGGCACCAACGCTCGACCCTTGGCTCAGCACGCCCAGCAGCATGTGCTCTGTGCCTATATACGAACTCCCCTGCGCTTGGGCAATCGCGCCAGCACGCTGCAAACTCGTCCGCGCGTTGTCGGTAAGCCGCCTTGCAAACTCTGCGAAATCATCTGCCATACTCTTATTTTCCTCCCATCACCCTATAACTGTCTAGTCTAAAATTCAAAATCATTACTACTTACTCAGTATATACAAAAATTAGCACTCGTGCAAGTAGAGTGCTAATTTTTATATTAAATACCTACTTAGCTATTAACGTCTCAAGGCTCGAAACAATAGCAGCTTGATCCTGGGTAGTCAAACTGTTGTCTATACATTTAGAAGCTGGCTCCAGCCCTGTTTCCTGAATCTGGCGTATACTATACAAATAGTTTCCAACTTTTACTTGACCAGGGTGTAATCCACCACCGGTAGTCGTAAGTTCAGATCGTTGCAGTGTAACAATATCACCAAATGGATACCCTTTTGCGCAATCGCCACCTAGAGCAATGACTCGCCGTGTAGTAAACGCATAAAAGTCGGCCTCCCCTATCTGGCGCTTTTCGTAAACAAGCGATGTATTTTTGATCACAGATGTATCGAATTTTACAGCCCAATCGTCGAGTGTAGCCCAATTCATGCTACTTGTATCGCTCGTTGATCTCTGAGAAACCTCAGGGCTTTTTCTACTTACTACTGGTACATCGCTAGTTACGACTGGTTGTTTGTACACAAAGTTTTGCCAGGCTATCCACCCAAGCGCCGTGATAAGAGCGAGTGTCAGACAAATTACTACAACCATGTGCATTGAGCCTGTGTTTTTTCGCATATTATTCCTTAACATTAATTACTAACCATAAGCATAGCAAATGGAATGGCAAATAAAAATACCACCCTGGCGCGGGTGGCATTTCATCGCTGGTACTTTACTCAGCAATTTCTTCAACAGCGCTCAAAAGGCTATCTTCGATGTTCTTTCGAGGTTTTGGCTCAGCTTTTTTCTCTGGCTGTGCAGTTTCGATATCGAGCTCGTAGCCTGTCAAACGACTCGCAAGGCGCACGTTTTGTCCGCCACGACCGATAGCAATAGACTGCTGATCTTCGGCTACATATACCGTAGCTTTTTTATTAGCCTCGTCGAGTGTTACCTTCACAACTTCAGCCGGGCTAAGCGCTTCAATAATAAATTCTACTGCGTCTTCCTTAAACGTAATAATGTCGATCTTTTCTTGATCGCCAATTTCGTTCATAACGGCGTTTACACGCGTTCCGTGTCCGCCAACAAAGGTGCCCACTGGGTCGACACCAGGTACGCTACTACTCACTGCTAATTTGGTGCGACGACCAGCTTCGCGTGCAATCGCTTTAATTTCAACAGCATTAGTTTCCATTTCTGGTACTTCCTGTCGGAACAGATGCTCAATAAACGCTTCGTTGCCGCGGCTTAGAATCAGTTGTGGTCCGCGATTATCACGTTCAATATCTTTAATAAATACTTTTATACGGCTACCAATGCTGTAGAACTCGCCCTGTATTTGCTCGCTTTGTGGCAAAATACCTGTGGCCTTACCAAGCTCAACACGTACTACTCGAGGCTCTACCCGTTGCACGGTACCATTTACAATTGTGCCAATTTTATCTTCAAATTCGGCCAATACCACTTCGCGTTCGGCTTCACGCAGACGCTGTAGCACCACTTGTTTCGCTGTTTGCGCAGCCACACGTCCAAATTGCGTCACTTCATGCGCTTCCTCAATTGTGTCACCCAACTCGGCATCTTTCTTTACCTTCTTGGCATCGGCCAAGCTGATCTCTACTGCATCACTACCTACTTCTTCGACAACTTCACGCGCTACAAATACCTTAGCCGTACCGTCGTTAACGTTCAGCTCAGCACGAACTTCTTGATCGCGCTCGCCGTTGTCACGACGCCAGGCTGCAGCAATCGCCTGCTCGATCACACTCATTACGGTTTCTTCGGGCAAGTTTTTTTCTTCAGCAATCGTGCGAACTGCAAGGGTTAGTTGCTTTACGTTTAGGTCTTCCATGGTTTCTCCTTGTCATTACTCTGATACGAAAAACTCCGACCTGCCGGCCGGAATGTACTAAATTTAGTGTAGCAAATTATACACAGCTTTGCAATACTTGCCTCATCGCCACACTTTCCCCCGGTGTCACCCACAGTGAATACTTTGTTTTTACACTTATTTGCCGAGCTACGTATTGGCAACGAAAAAGCTTGTTTGGCGGCAGCCATGTAGCTGCATCGCCATCAGATTTATCTTGGTTAGCTTGTCCATCTACTGCCAGCAAATTAAGCGGGTCATTAGCAAAGCTTTCACGCTGCTGAGCTGTCAAAAGTTGTGCGCCGGTTTGCCACGCATTGCTTAGCGCCACCACATGATCTATTTGGACTAAATCACTCGTAGTTGCTCCCCGTTCAAACAGTACATCTTTTGCCGTATACGGATCGTGCAGTGTGCCGCTCATCACCTTACATGCTTTACTCACGCGTGCATTTACCAAATCTCGTGCAAGTATCAAATTACGTGTATCGCATAGTCCCACCAATGCCCAGCCATCACCAAATTGCGTGCGAGTATAGCCAGTCTTTGGTGCACGACCTTTTACAGGCAGGGCAGCCAGAAGATCAAGTGCCGCCTGCGTCTGTTTTTTCTGGACCTCGTCGGCCGTGCCGCCAATGCCGTCCAGCTTTGTTTGCACCAACGGCACAACAACTGTACACAACACAATAAACAGTGTTACTACCCAGCGTATACGATATGTCCGGCTCATGGTTCTATCATACAACCTTTTGATAGCGTACCGACACTGCGCGTCGTGCATTTGCTATACTATACTAATGAATCAAGTTTCTCGACTAATTACCTACTTCGTACCATCACACTACAACCTATCGCTGCGCATTCACCGTGAAAAGCGCACATTTGAAGGAGTTGTTGGCATCCAGGGCGTCGTGCAAAATGAGAATGAACTGCGGCTCCACGCAAAGGATTTAGTGATTGAGGCTGCTCATGTAAATGGGCACCAAGTGGCTTTTCGCAGTGAGGCAAATGATGAGCTAGTACTGGAATTTACCGGCCTAAAAGACGAGCAAGTCACTATCACGCTTGGATTTTCTGGCACCATAACTGATCAAATGCACGGCATGTACCCTTGCTACTTTCAGCACGATGGCCAAGAAAAAGAGTTGCTGGCGACACAGTTTGAAAGCCACCATGCGCGTGAAGTTTTTCCGTGTATAGATGAACCTGAGGCCAAGGCAACGTTTGATGTTACACTCACCACCGAGACCGGCGTAGAGGTGCTTGGCAACATGCCGGTAAAATCGCAAAACATCGAAGGTACTAGCCTTGTTACAACCTTTGAAACTACGCCAATTATGAGCAGCTACTTGCTGGCCTGGGTAGTTGGCGAACTACACAAAAAAACCGCCACAACCAAAAGTGGTGTTGAAGTAAATGTTTGGGCGACACCAGCACAAGCACCCGAAAGCCTGGATTTTGCACTCGATATATCGGTACGGGTAATCGAATTTTATGATGAATATTTTGGTATTGCCTACCCACTGCCTAAGGCCGACCACGTTGCCTTGCCAGATTTTAGCAGTGGTGCCATGGAAAATTGGGGCTTAATTACCTACCGCGAAATAGCGCTGCTTATCGACCCCAAAACAGCCAGTGCGACTCAAAAGCATTTTGTTGCCAGTGTTATTGCACACGAGCTCGCTCACCAATGGTTTGGTAACTTAGTTACAATGAAGTGGTGGGATGATCTTTGGTTGAATGAAAGCTTTGCCGACTTTGTCGAACACATTGCGCTCGATGCGCTACACCCAGAATGGGAAACCTGGCTTGATTTCGTACTTTCACGGGGCATAGGTACGCTGCGCCGTGATGCCACCGATGGCGTTCAACCTGTACGCGTTGAGGTACACCACCCCGACGAAATTCATACCCTATTCGACGGTGCAATTGTCTACGGTAAAGGCGGGCGGCTAATGAAAATGCTGCGTGCCTATGTTGGCGATGCAGCGTTTCGTGCCGGTCTACATTCGTACTTTCAAGAATTTGCTTACAAAAATACCACTGGTGCAGACCTTTGGCGCCATCTTGCAAGCGCAAGTGGCAAAGATGTTGAGGGCTTCATGAACCCGTGGCTAACCCAACCAGGCTACCCATTGGTTACGGTACAAAGTACCGGTATTAGCCAAGAGCAATTCTTTATTGGTGACCACACACCATCTACTAGCACCTGGCCAATCTTGCTCGGTGTTCAGCCCGTCAAGACACTGCCCGAAATCATGGACACACCCACGCTCGAGGCTCCTATCACTCCCGACCAGTGGTTTAACGCCAACGACAACGCCCACTATATCGCGCAGTATCAACCAGAACACCTCGAGCATTTACTGGCAAACATCCAACAACACTCAACCATCGATCGCTTGATGCTGCTTAACACCCAAACCTTGCTCGTGCGCAGTGGCCGCTCTACCTCAGCTTCGCTTATTCCGCTTGTATTGCATTACACTAACGAAACCAATGATGCCGTTTGGGATGTAATCGCCATTACGCTTGCCGAACTACGAAAATTTGTCGAACAAAACCCCGAAGCCGAGCAACAGCTGCGTGCCCTATCGCGACGTATTGCTGCCAACGAATACGCACGCCTTGGTTTTGAAGAACAGCCTGGCGAGCCGCTGAGCGACACTAAGTTGCGACCAACAATACTGGGTATGATGCTCTACGGTGAAGACCAAGCTGTAATTACACAGGCGCTACATCGGTTTGATATCGACAAACTTGCTCATCTTTCTACCGATATGCGGCCGCTTATTATTAGTGCGGCCGTGCGGCATAGTAACGACCCAGAAATCACTCAGCGGCTAATGTCGCTCTATAAAACCACCCAGTCTGCCGATCTCCGTGAGGCAATTACGGCAGGCCTTACTTCGACTCGCGACAGTACTCGGGCGGCGGCAATTTTAATGCAGTGCATGGATGCAAGTATTGTGCGGCCCCAGGATGTTGCCCACTGGTACGTGTATTTTATTCGCAACCAACACACCCGTATCGCGGCTTGGCAATGGCTACAACAAAACTGGCAGTGGATCGAACACACCTTTGCTGGCGACAAAAGTTACGATGAGTTTCCGCGCTACACTGCGATGGGTCTTACAACGTCGCAGCAGTTAGCCGAGTACACCTCCTTCTTTGAGCCCCTGCGTTCTCACCCGGCTCTCAAACGCAATATCGAGCTTGGTAGTACCGAAATCGCCGCTCGTATCGAGCTCATTCAGCGCGACACACCCGGCGTTATCGAAGCGCTAAAAACATCGTAGGTATATCTGGTAGATATTGACTTTTTTACAATAAGTGATATATATATTAACCTTTCGTTGAAGTTTACCATAAACCTCCAAAAGTTGTTTTTTGACAAGCAGACCTACTCAATCAGACAGAGGAAGTGATTCGATTGTATGAGTACGAGATTGAGGCAGTTCCTCAATCCCTGATTCACAGACGTGCGGTGAAAGGCCTGATGGCAAAGTTTTTCAACGCAACGATGCCGCAGGACCCCAGGCCCGTCTTCATCTGGCCACAGCGCGTGGTCGAGACGGGTCGGAAGCATGTTTTTCGTACCCGCAACTTGGCCTTCGTGTCATTGACGCTACTGCTGGCAACGATGGGAATGATTTACCTACTTTTGCAGGTTCCCTTCCTTGACCAGTCCGTCGTCAAGCTCATGACCCGTGGGTTCGAGACGTTTATTCCCACGGGTTGGACGACGGGTGCCGCCTGGACAGTTGGTATGGTGTGCATGATGTCAATCGGCAGCTTCACCAATCACGACTATCTCCAGCGCAAGCTCCAGTCACTACCCGCCACTAAGTACGGAGTCTACAACTTCGTACTCATGGCGGCTCTGTGGGAGGAACAAGCATTCCGTTCGGGTAGCGAGAAGTGGTCGTGGCCACAGCGAGTTCGTGCGAGCCTGATTTGTGGTGTGATTCACATCACCAATATCTGGTACAGCATGGCTGCGGGCATTGCGCTGGGACTGACCGGTTTCGGTTTTCTGCTGGTGTACCATTGGTACTACCAGAAGACGAAGAACCAGGCCATCGCCACGGCGGCCTCGGCGACAATTCACGCCGCGTACAACATGATGGCGCTTGCGCTCATTGTCGTTGTCATCCCCGTGAGCATCTTCACCTAGTCGCCACGCGAACCTCTGTCATGCTCCCAAGTCTGCTTGTCATGTTCGCTCCGTAAGTGCGTACTTACGCTGATGAGTCCAAAAGGACGAAAGCGACCAAAACTAAAAAAGGTTCACCCCTGAAAAGTGTTATTTTTTACAAGTTTTCTAATTAACCTTTATTATACGTACTATATAGGGAGGTGTGCCTGCCGTAGCTACTGCAAGTAATTGCAAGTTGCATGCTAGCTTTTTGCTATGCACATAAAACTTGGCGGCAAACTTCATTTGGTTTAGTTTTTTTGGTGTAATTGCCGCTAGCCCATCGCCGCTTTTGGAATTTTTTCGATGCTTGACTTCAACAAAATAAAGAGTGTCCTTCTTTTTTGCAACAATATCGATTTCACAGTACTTCGTTTTCCAATTGCGTTCAATAATCTCGTAGCCTTGGCGCACAAGCTCTTCAGCTGCTGCTGTCTCACTCTCATTGCCAACACTTCGTGTTGTTTCTCTACCTCCATCACCACTTTGCGTTTTATTACATCTGTTAAGGGTTAGACCCTTAACAGATGAGGTATCTTGCGCGGTGGTTGTAGGCGTGTATTTTTGAAGGGGCGCAAAACTAAGTCGGTGCAATGGTGTTACGCCCAACTTCTCAATCGCTGCTCTATGCATTGCCGTTCCATACCCAGCGTGGGCTGCAAAATTATAGCCAGGATATGCCTGGTCTTGCTCAGTCATAAAGTTGTCCCGCGCAACTTTCGCTACAATGCTCGCCGCACTTACACTTGGCACAAGCAAATCTGCCTTTTTCATGGTAGTGACATACGATTCAAGTGCCGTTCCCTTCAACAAGTTTACTGTGCCATCAATGATAATCTCATGAAATGGGACCTTTATTTGTCGAAGAGCCCGCAGGCAGCACTCGGTGAGCGCAGCGCTCATGCCCATTTGATCTAGCTCGCTCGCACTCACCCAGCCAATTCCTACGCTCGCAGCCCGCTGATTAATTTCTTCGCTTAGAATTTCTCTACGCTTTTTCGATAGCTTTTTACTATCAGTCAATCCATCTATCTGACAATCTAAAACCACGGCCGCCATCACCAGTGGCCCAGCCCAGGGTCCACGCCCCACTTCATCGACGCCAACAATCATTGCAACTGCCTCATTGTTCTATACTAACAAAACTCCCGCACTACGACGGGAGTTTATAGGTGAGATTATTAGCTTATTTTTCTTCGTTTGCTTTATGTGCAGCTTCTACTTCATCTTGCTTAGCTTTTAGCTCAGCGTCTTCAGCTGCTTTGTCGGCGGCTTTCGCTTCGGCTTCAGCTGCCGCAGCAGCCTTAGCTTCTTCTTCAGCTTTTTCGGCTTCAACGTCGCGCACATCATTCACTGTTTCACGATCAAATTGTACAGCAGTCAAACGTGCGCCCTTACCGCTACGCTGACGCAGGTAGCTAAGGAAGTTACGACGAACTTTAGCACGGCGAACAATTTCTACCTTCAGCACGAGTGGGTTGTGGAGCAAGAAGCTTTTTTCGACACCAACACCACTGGCTACCTTACGTACTGTAATGCGACTTGTGTGTTGGTTCTTGTTGTCGGTACGAATAACAACGCCTTCAAAAATCTGAACACGCTCTTTGTTACCTTCTTTAATTTTTTGGTGAACACGTACTGTGTCACCGCTGCGGGCGTCAACAACAGCTGCTTTTTTCTGCTCGTTGTTTACCTTTTGAATTAGTGCAAAGCTCATTTTTTACTCACTTATAGTTTATATTGCTAATCAATTGTCAATTGTAACATAAAACAGTGGTAAAAATCAAGTGGATGGCGAAGCAGCGTACGCTGTATAATGGATATATGAATTACGACGAAACAGCCCTAGAACTTCACAAACACTACAAAGGTAAGATTACTACGAGCTTGCGCGATACAAGCGAGCTTGATAAAGCCAAACTTAGTGCCTACTACACCCCTGGAGTTGCTGCAGTTTCCAAGGCAATCGCCGAAGACGAGTCCCTGCTACCAATGTACACATGGACAAATAACTTAGTAGCAGTCATCAGTGACGGATCAGCTGTTCTGGGCCTTGGTAACATTGGTCCTAAAGGTAGCATGCCAGTTATGGAGGGCAAGGCACTCCTCTTTAAGCATTTTGCCAATGTCGATAGTATTCCGATCATTCTTGATGTTCATACGCCTGATGAAATTGTTTCGGTGGTCAAAGCCATAGCACCAAGCTTCGGTGCCATCAACTTAGAAGATATCGCCGCTCCCCAGTGCTTTGAAATAGAAGAACGCTTGAAAGCTGAGCTTGATATTCCGGTGTTCCACGATGACCAACACGGTACAGCCGTAGTTGTACTAGCAGGGCTTATCAACGCTATGAAAGTAGTTGGCAAAAATCTTCGCGACACTAAAGTAGTCACTATTGGTGCAGGCGCAGCTGGTACCGCTATCATGAAGCTGTTGCATAAATATGGTGTTGGTTCGCTCGTAGCAGTAGATAGCAAAGGTATCATTGGCAACAGCCGAACTGACTTGAATGACGAAAAGAAAGCTCTACTGCCCTATCTCGATGGTACGCAATCAGGCTCGCTGGATGACGCGATATCTGGTGCTGATATATTTATTGGTGTATCAAAACCAGGGCTACTAAGCGCTGAAATGGTACAAAAAATGGCCGATAAGCCAGTAGTGTTTGCGTTATCGAATCCTACACCTGAAATTATGCCCGACGAAGCGAAAGCAGCTGGTGTAGCCGTCATCGCCACAGGTCGCACTGATTTTCCCAACCAAGTAAATAACGCTTTGGCATTCCCAGGTATCTTCCGCGGTGCGCTTGATAATAGCGTAAAGAAGATTACCGACGAGCATAAGATTGCGGCCGCAGAGGCACTCGCTGGCTTAATCGAAACTCCAACTGCTGAGGAAATTATTCCAAGTCCGTTCGATGAGCGTGTCGTACCTACTGTTGCATCAGTAGTTCGTTAGCGTTCATTTACGCCAGTGCTTACTTTTACGAAAGCTGTTCACGTGGTAGTACTAGCTAAAAGTAATTAGATGACGCGGTTAACTTCATCGAGCGTCGTCTCGCCACGGAGGGCTGCTAGTACACCGACTTGCAACAAGGTCAGCATGCCACCCTGTTTGGCAGCTTTCTCAATAATCTCAGCATGAACTTCGTCTTCGTCCCCACGCAAAAATGCTTGGATCTTTTCATTGACCACCATTTGCTCCATCACAACAAACCGCCCTGCATACCCAAAAGGTGCTTCGTCACTTGGCACCGGCTTCCACAGCTTAAAGGTATCCAGGTCAGGCACTTCTACATCGTTTGGTACATCTGCCAACACTTCTTTCACCCATTTTCTTGTCGCATCATCTGGCTCATAGGCTTCTTTCGTCGCATCATGAAGCTTTCGCACTAATCGCTGAGCTATTACTAAACGAATAGCACTGCTAAAAATAGGATTTTGGCCAATTAAGTCAATCATACGGCTAAAGGCTGCACTCGTTGAAGTAGCGTGAAAGCTAGAGAGCACCAAGTGGCCAGTGATCGAGGCTTGTATGGCCGTGCGCGCAGTATCTTGATCACGGATTTCGCCCACCATTACAACATCAGGGTCGAGACGTAGCACACTACGTAACCCATCAGCAAAGCTCCCACCTTCTGTGGTATTAATGGGGATTTGTGACACACCCGTGATGCCATACTCGATCGGGTCCTCAAGTGTTATGAGTTTCCGATCAGATGTATTGAGCGCGTTGAGCATACTGTAAAGAGTGGTCGATTTACCGCTTCCTGTCGGTCCTACCATCAGCACCATACCGCGCGGGTGGCTTACAATCTCATCAATTTCTTTACGTTGTTTGTCGGGAATGTTTAGCCTATCAAGCTGAAGCAATGATTCATCGAAATTAAACAAGCGGAGTACCGCATCTTGCCCATACATTGTCGGCACGGTTTCTACACGCAAGTTTAGTAAATGAGTAGCGCCATCGCGAGTTATTTCCTTTTGCATGTGGCCAGACTGTGGTTCGGTTGCTGCAATGGAAATATTTGCCCTGCTACCAAGCGCTCCCATCACTACACGGTATCGATCTTTCTCAAGATCAGCCACAGGATGAAGCGCACCGTCGACACGCATACGAATCCGAATCTTATCGCGCATGTTTTCAATATGAATGTCACTCGCACCTATTCTATCGGCCTGGTCTATCAGGTAGTCAAATACTTGGTCGGTGCCAACAGAGTTCAAGGTTTGGCTCACTTGGTTTATCGTCTCGCTATCGCCTTCCTTGGCGATTTCGATATTGTCATAGACTACCTTTCGTGGTGGATCGTAGCGGTTCATTAAAGCCTTAAAGGCACTGCCGCTTATCATGAAAAACGCTACATTTTCACCACGATCGTTGTAGTCACGACGCATGGTTTGTAGTAGCGACTGAGGAGTTTGAGTGGTAATTCCAAATTGATGTGACTCTTCATGACTGCCGGCTTTGAGCGGAACAATAAAGCCTTTATACATATCGGGCACCGACAAAACATTTGCTACAAGTGGAATATCGTTTTCAAACGATCGACCATCGATATACTGCACACCGAGTATTGCGGCGCGCTGGCGAGTTGCCTCTTCGTCATGTTCACGACGCTGGAGCTGTACTTTATCTTCATTCATTACACTAATTGTAGCAGAAACATAAGCATTTTTTATATAGCCGGTGAGTGGCGTATACTACAGGTATGCCTCAGATTACATTAGTGCTTCACAATATTCGCTCTACGCACAACGTCGGCTCAATTTTTCGAAGTGCTGAAGGTTTTGGCGTTACGGCCATTATTTTAAGTGGCTACACGCCCTACCCAAGTCATGCTGGCGACACACGTTTGCCACATATAGCAGAAAAGATAACCAAGCAAATTCATAAAACAGCGCTGGGCGCCGAGACAATGGTGCCGTTTTACTACTACGATACGCTCGAAGAATGGCTGAATCTAAACAGGCAACAGCCTAACCCGCTACCCATCATTGCACTGGAGCAAGCTACTAATTCTAGAAACCTGCGTGATGTTCACCCACCAGATGCCTTTGCGCTGCT
This sequence comes from uncultured Candidatus Saccharibacteria bacterium, assembly GCA_964537815.1. Lineage (GTDB taxonomy): Bacteria > Patescibacteriota > Saccharimonadia > Saccharimonadales > Saccharimonadaceae > UBA1020. The sequence continues at coordinate 29,372 of CAZIDJ010000009.1, forward strand.
GCTAGGTGAAGAGGTCGATGGTATAAGCCCTCACTATTTATCTATGTGTGATGAGATTATTGAAATCCCAATGGCTGGCAAAAAAGAATCATTTAATGTGTCTGTGGCAGCAGGGATCGCGCTGTATGCACTTACTTCACACTAACGGCTTCTTTTCCTAAACTATCGCATAGCGCGTCAATAACTGATTGTGTGTTATCGATTTTAAATGGCAACTTAATAGCAGATTTCTTTGTGTCACCAAGCACCAAAATAACGTCACTTGTGCCGGGGTTTTTTGAGCAAATCGTTTTTAAATTTTGCAACGCAGTTTGATTGTTCGGGTCAGCAACATGTACGTATATCGTGGCTACCTTTAGTGCCTCGGGCTGCACCGGAGCACGCTCAGCATCAGGCTGCTGTTTTAGGGTTTTTGTCACCTGTACTGCTCGCTTTGCCTTAGGCGCCTTCATACTACGCCCCGTACTTTCGTACTCTACCAGTTCTTTTTCACTGACAACCATGATCTCATCAGCAATGATTTTTACTTCACTTGTTCGATTGCCATCACGATCACGAGCGTTAATTTTTCCGCTTGCTCGCAGTACGGTGTCTTGCGAAAGTTTTCCGCCAACTTGCGAGAAAAGATCAGGAAAAATGATAATCTCAGACTCACCTGTTTTGTCTTCTATGCCTGCAAACGCCATTTTACTACCATTTTTCGTCACAATAGTTCGCAGCGTAGTAACAATACCACCAATGGTAACTTTTTGATTGTCGTTATCAGGACTCAGTGCTGCAAGTGGAACGGTTTGCTCTTCAAAATATGTATCGTAGTTATCAAGCGGGTGAGCGCTAATGTAGAGCCCCAGGAGTTCACGCTCCCACGTCAGGCGTTCTTTGTCGGTATGCTTAGCGGGTGAAGTCTGTAAGCTAATACTCGCGTGAACTGCCGTATTTCCACCTAGCATTCCAGCAAATAAATCAGTTTGACCACTCGCCGCCTCTTTCTGGACCTTACTGGCAAATGACTGTACGGTTTCTAAATTGTAGAGCAAATCAGATCGGTCGCCAAAGCGGTCAAACCCACCAGATTTTATGAGTGACTCCCAGGCTTTTTTATTAAATTTGGACGTGCTCACGCGTTTTGCAAAATCTTCAATACTGGTAAATTCGCCATCCTCACGAGCCCGCAAGATTTCTTCGACTGCTCCTACACCTACGCCTTTTACTGCCGCCATTCCAAATCGTATTTTTTTCTCGCCGGGAACTACTGCAAATTCTACGAATGATTGATTCACGTCAGGTGCCAGTACTTCTATTCCCATGTGTTTACATTCGGTAATCTCAATTGCTAACCGATCAATGTCGTCAGCATCACTTGTCATAAGTGCAGCCATAAACGCGTCTGGGTAGTGCGCCTTTAGGTAGGCAGTCCAGTAAGCAATCAGTCCGTAACATGCCGCATGCGACTTGTTGAAACAGTAGTTAGCAAACTCTTCAAGTTGTGCCCAAAATTTTTCCATATCTTTTCGGTCAGCGTTTGAATGTTTGACTGCACCGTCAATAAATTCTGGCTTTACCTTACGCATCATCTCAATGATTTTTTTACCAACCGCTTTACGTAACGTATCAGCCTGCCCACCAGTAAACCCAGCCAAGTCTTTCGATATCTGCATAAACTGCTCTTGATACACCAAAATTCCGTAGGTGTTGCTGAGCGCAGCCTCCATTTTTGGATGCAAATAGGTTATTGCCTCTTGCCCGTGTTTACGCCGAATAAAGCTATCGATAAACTGCATCGGCCCCGGACGGTACAATGCAACCATAGCAATAATGTCATCAAAAACTGTGGGTTTTAGTTCACGTAAATATCGCTTCATCCCAGCTGATTCAAGCTGAAATACACCAGTCGTGTCACCGCGTTGAAACAGCTCGTATGTTTTCTTATCATCCAGTGGTATTTCCGAAAGCGAAATGGTAGTTTTATACACTTTCTTGATAATACGAAGTGCATTGTTAATAATGCTTAGGTTTGAAAGCCCTAAAAAGTCCATTTTCAATAGACCAAGTTCTTCTACTGGACCCATAGGGTACTGTGTGCTCACGACACCTTTTTGCGCCATTTCGAGTGGTGCATACTTTACGATATCATCAGGTGCGATAACGACACCGGCTGCATGGACTCCGTGTGATCGAATAGTTCCTTCGAGCCGCATCGCATAGTCAAAGACTTCTTTTGCAACAGGATTGGATTCGTATTCCCGGCGCAAATCAGGGTCGTCAACGACGCTTTTTCTCAACGGTACGTGCCTACCTTGTACTGGCGGCGGAATAAGCTTCGCTAAACGATCGCTTTCGGCATACGGCACTTGCAACACGCGCGCTACGTCTCGCACCGAAGCTCGAGCTGCCATTTTCCCAAACGTCACAATGTTTGCCACGCGTGATTCACCATATTTATCAGCACAATACTGAATTACTTCATCACGCCTAGTGTCTTGAATATCGATGTCAATGTCCGGCATTGATATACGGTCGGGGTTAAGGAAGCGCTCAAACAGCAAGTCGTATTCGAGCGGGTCAAGATCAGTAATGTTAAGCGAATACGCAATGATACTCCCAGCTGCCGAACCACGGCCTGGCCCAAAAATGATGCCCTGGCTTTTGCCCCAGTTAATGAAATCTTGAACAATCAAGAAATACCCGTTATACCCCATTCGATCAAGTACTTCAAATTCCATATCAAGCCGATCACGTTGGGCGTCGCTAAGTGCCACACGAACTTGAGCATTTGTCATTGCCGCTGCTTCTTCGTCGCTTTTGCCCAAATAGCGCCGAGCCATACCGTGATACACCAGGAAGTCTAGGTATTCTTTTTCAGTTTCACCATTTGGCGTAGGGAATGTTGGGATCAAAATCCGCCCCAATTCAATTGTAAGGTTACACCGCGACGCCACGATACCTGTGTTCGCCACAGCTTGCGGATTTGTCGTGCTCCAACGTTCGATAATATCATTTGGGTCAGTCACATGGAGTTCAAAATCTTTGAGACTCATGCGGTTTTGATCACTGAGGTACGCTGCCGTGCCCACACACAACAAAATTTCGTGTGCATCCTGATCGCTGTGGTCTAAGTAGTGCCCATCACTAGTCACGACACATGGAATATCAAGTTCTTTTGATAGTTTTTCCAGATGTTTGTTTATAGTGACCTGCGTATCCCAAGCACTCGGATGGCTTGGGTGCCCATGGTCTTGAAGCTCCAAATAATACCTATCACCAAAGATTTTCTTGTACCATTTAGCAATCTTTTTCGCCTCTTCGTAGTTATCGACGCGTAGGTTCTCGCCTAATTCTCCACTTGCACAGCCACTGAGTGCAATAATACCCTCGTTATATTGCTCCAATAATTCATGGTCAATACGGGGCTTGTAGTACATACCTTCTAGGTTGGCTTTGGTGCTCAGCATCATTAAATTCTGATAGCCGGTTTCATTCATTGCTAGCAGTATTAGGTGATATCGAGCTTTGTCTTTTGACGGATCGCGGTCAAATCGGCTACGAGCTGCTACGTAGGTTTCAATACCTATAATAGGGCGAACACCTGCTCTGTTGGCCGATTTATAAAACTCAATAGCACCGCTCATCGTACCATGATCGGTAATAGCACATGCTTCCATGCCAAGATCTTTCACACGCTCCACAAGCTCGTCAACTTTCGTTAAGCCGTCAAGCAAACTATGGTGCGTATGATTATGCAAATGAACATAATCACTCGCTTGTAATAATTGTTTTGAGCTCCCCATTACTCTTTTAAGTATAACAAATACGGCCTCGTTTTTGAGGCCGCATCGTTGTGTAATTGTGTATGACTATGATGAAAAGTTATCTTTTACGTCTTTGATTGACTTCTCAGCTTTCGCTCGAAAGTCATTCGCCTTTGCTTTTGCATCTTTTGATACTTCATCAGCTTTTGCGCGAACATCTTTTACTACTTTATCGGCTTTTTTGCCGTATTCGTCTTTTTTCTTGTCGGCTTCAGTGCGCAGATCATCAGCCTTTTGCTTCAAATCAGCACGCGTTTCTTTACCGCTTTTTGGTGCAGTTAGTACGCCTGCAATTACTCCAGCCACTGCTCCGATGATAGCTCCGATTGCAAATTTTCCCTTTGACATATATTCCTCCTATTTCTTACTCTTTTTAAACTGATTTACAATAAGCTTCGTGATAAGCGCGGGTGATGTGAACTTTGTGACATTGGCAGCAAAGCCCTGCAAGTTCGCTGCAGTTGATTCTGCCCTATCTGCCACACGACGAATTTGTACCGACAGTTTGATAAGCAGCACGCCAAGCACAATCGCTATGACCAAAAAGATGGCTAAGAATATTGATAGTATGATTACGAGTATTTCCATTGCATTCATACCTCTATACTACCATATCGCTATGGGTATTGTGTGATATAAGTCGCATGGCGGCTCTATTGATCAAGTTTTTGTTGAATATAGCTTCGTAGTTCGTCGCCAAATTTCGGGTGCCTTAGACCAAAGTCAAAGCTGGTCTTCAAATATTCTAATGGATTGCCTGTATCGTGGAACTTTGCGTCTTTAATTTCATAGGCATAGAAGTCATGTCCATCGTTAATCATCGCCTGAACAAATGGTTGGAATGTGAATTCACCAGCCGTGTGATGCTTTACACCTTCTTCGACGTAGCTCATCAATCCTGCGGGCAACAAGTAATTTGAAACACTCGCAAGATCCGAAGGTGCAGCTTCTCGACTTCCTGGTTTTTCTATAATCTCAGACATTTTGATAAGCCCATCATCGACGTTTTCACCAGCAGCGAAACCATAACTTCCATACTCCGCATCTGACTCTGCTCTCTTACAGGCAAACACGCCACCGCCTCGCTCCATATATACATCAATCATTTGCTTTGTCGAGTTTGCTTCTGGTGTGAAGAAATCATCGGCCCACTTATAAATAAACGGCTCATCACCAATCAAATGCGCCGCGCTCAAAAGCGGTGTAGCATTTCCGTATGGCCCCTTCTGACGAACATAAATAAAGTTAGCCATGTTAGAAATTCCTTCAATCAAGTCTATGTACGGCTGCTTTTTTTCACCGCCAGCCCGCAAGTTTGTTAACAAGTCCTCATTTGGTATATCAAAGTGGTCTTCAATCGCACGCTTATTTGCGCTACCAACAATGATGATATCGGTAATGCCAGCCTCAACGAGTTCCTCGACAACATACTGAATAATCGGCTTATCTATTAACGGCATCATTTCTTTTGGCATCGCCTTCGTTTGTGGCAAAAATCGTGTACCAAATCCTGCAGCCGGAATAATTGCTTTGGTGGGTTGTTTCATGTTACTTGTTCTCCAGTGCTTTTAGTGTATCATACGCCATAAATACTGCTGCAACATCTGTCATGTTACCACGCTTGGCAACATTGAATACATCTGTAATAGATAGTGTACGTACCAAGACTTCTTCATTACTATCGAGCTTTTGGCCACTACCAGACGGCTCGCAATTTGTCGCAAGGTAATACATTGTTTTTTGATTGGTGTATGCGTTGCGGTATATGGTACCGAGCAGTTGAAGCGGCGTACTAGTTACATACCCCGTTTCTTCTTCTAGCTCACGCAAAGCAGCCACTTCACAAGCCTCACCCTGATCTACCATACCCCCGGGCAGTTCTTGCATTATTTTTTCAGGCCCTGCACGAAATTGCTCGGCAATAATTACTTGATTAGTGGGAGTGAGCGCGATAACTGCCACGTCTGCCGAGCGTTCTTCACCGTCGGTTTCCATGACGGCGATATTTCCATCATTACGTACAAAGTGTTTTTCGACGATATGCTTCCAACCTGAAAAAAGTACACGTGTCGGCTCGGTGCGCTTCCAGGGTTTCATATGCTACAACCTTTCGCGAATGAGTTTTTGCGCCATACTCGGGTTCGCTTTACCCTGAGATTTTTTCATAATCTGTCCCACTAAGAACCCGATAGCCTTGTCATTACCATTTCGTATATCGTCAACAGCCTTTGTGCTTGCCGGGTCTGCCAGTACCTCATCGACAATAGCAGCAATAGCTCCCTCATCGCTCACTTGCAGCAGATTTTTTTCTTCTGCCAATTTGCGAGGATCACGAGCACCAGCCATAAGTAAATTGAATAGTTCGCTAGCAGCATTTGACGTAATCGCAGCTTCTTCAGTCATTTCGCACAGCACCAACAAATCATCGACATTCGCCACTTTTACCTCTGTCGATTCATCTTCATTCGTCAAATTACTCGCCACCCAGTTCGCAACACGTTTAGCTGATTTTTGGTCGCTTTTAGCGAGCACGTTTGAAATAAGTTCAGCGTATTCTCGGTGGCTAAGAATGCTATTTATGACCGATTTATCAACACCGAGTGTGTTAAATTCTTCGCGGTACTGCGGCGGCAGCTTTGGTACCGTTGCCTGAATTTCGGCAATTTCTTCTGTGCTGAGGACAATTGGTGGAATATCTGCATCGGGCATATAGCGATAATCTTGCGCGTCTTCTTTGCTGCGCTGACTGGTAGTTTTTTGCTTGGCATCGTCCCAACCGCGCGTTTCTTGTACCACTTTTTCCCCGCGTTCAAGCAATTCAACCTGGCGAGCAAACTCGTATTCGGCTGCTTTTTCAACACTACGAAAACTATTCAAATTTTTAATTTCTGCACGTGTACCAAGTGCGTCCGATCCTCTTTTTGCTACGCTAATATTTACATCAAAGCGCATATTGCCGTTATATAAATCTCCGTGTGTCACGCCTGCATAGGTCATAAGTCGATACAGCTCGGTTGCATACGCCTTGGCTGCCTCGGCTGAGTGAATATCAGGCTCGCTGACAATTTCAATAAGTGGTGTTCCTGCGCGGTTCAGATCAACCAAGCTGTGATCACCGTAATGAGTAAGTTTACCAGCATCCTCTTCCATATGCGCATGATGTACTCGAACTCGGACTGTTTCACCGTTTTCAAGCGGAGCATCAACATACCCAGCCAGAATAATTGGTTGGTACATCTGGCTTGTTTGATAACCCTTAGGCAAATCAGGGTAGAAATAGTGTTTACGATCGAATCGACTTACTCTTGCTACATCAGCGTTTAATGCCTTGCCGGCCTTAATGGCTAGGTTTACCGCTTCGCGATTGAGAACAGGTAGCATACCAGGCAACCCAAAATCAATTGGATGGACTTTACTGTTTGGTTCGGCACCGCGTGCATCATTATCAGCCGGGCTAAACAGCTTTGTTTTGGTAGCAAGCTGCACATGGCACTCAATCCCGACTGTCATTTCATAGTCACTCATGCTAGATCGCCCCCACATCTTTTAGCGCTTGTTTAAAGGCTACGAGTGCTCGCCTGGTAGTGTCATAGCTTACTTTTACATTCGTTTCATGAGCGATTTGGTTGCGCAGTTTGTGCGCAGTCCAAACATGGTTAGCATTGCTCCAGATATCTTTAGCTGACTTCATTCGGTCACCCATTGTTGTGCCCTTGTAGCCGGCTTCTTTTAGTGCGCGGTCGAGCAATTTATCGGCGTTGAGTATGCTCAGGTGATAGCTAGCCTCATTATCTTTTACTAATTGCTTATCGATCGCAAGCCATTCGCTGCGGTATTTATCTTGGTTAAATGTTCGTGAACCCTGTGCTTTCGTTGCAATAAACCACAGCACCACTCCGCCAAATCCTAGGATCAAAACAAAAAATAATAGTAGTTCTACGTTCACTGTGCTTCCTCCATCTGTTTCGCAAGAGCCAACAATACTGCATCTGCCTTTTGCTTCGCGATGAGCTGCACGCCGACTGGCAGGCCAGCAGCAGTACTTCCGGCTGGCACGCTCAGTGCTGGCAGCCCGGCCAAACTTGCGGGTACTGTCATAATATCCGCCAAATACATCTTGATTGGATCCGCTACATTTTCACCTATTTCGAATGCAGGCGTTGGAGCCGTTGGTGTTAGCAGAATATCGTATTTTTCAAATAAATCAGTAAATTCTTGTATCAAAACAGTGCGAGCTTTTTGTGCCTGCAGATAGTACGCATCAAAAAAGCCACTCGAAAGTACATAACTTCCAATCATAATGCGCCGCTTGTTTTCAGTTACAAACCCCTCGTCTCGTGATCGACCGTACAGCTCGGCAAGTGTCGCAACATTTTCGGCGCGCTTGCCATACCGTACGCCATCATAGCGTGCTAAATTACTGGTAACTTCTGCTGGCACAATAATGTAATACATTGCAAGTGTGTGCTTTAGCATTGGCAGATTTACTTCTTCAACTGTATGACCAGCAGCTTGTAGTCGCTGAATATATTGTCTGGTGGCAGCTTGCACCTCAGCATCAACAGCATCGCTCATACATTCTTGTATAAGCCCAATTTTTAGTGCACCTGTGCTAGATTGTGGCACAAAATAGTCCGGCAATGTCGTCATATCGTTTGCATCGCGGCCCGCCATGATTTGCATTACTAGCTCAGCATCATCTACGTTCGTTGCAAAACAGCCAATACAATCAGTGCTACTTGCCATAGCCACTACTCCATACCGACTTACCATGCCATAGGTTGGCTTTACACCAATTACCCCATTGAAGCTTGCCGGCTGACGAATTGAGCCACCAGTGTCACTCCCCAGTGCAAAGGGCACAATATCAAGAGCCGTTACTACTGCAGAGCCGCCAGATGATCCACCCGCTACCTTGTTCATATCGACTGAGTTTTTTGTCGGACCAAATGCAGAGTTTTCCGTGCTTCCACCGTGTGCAAACGCATCTAAATTCGCTTTTCCTATGCAAATGGCGCCTTCTGCCTCTAGTTTTTCGACTACCGTTGCTTGAATAGGGGCGTTGAAGCTTTCTAGGATCTTGCTGGCTGCAGTAGTCGGTGCCCCAAAGGCTAAAAAGTTATCTTTCACCACAAATGGTACGCCTGCAAGTTTACCGGTGATTTTTCCTTCGTCTACAAGTTTGGCGCGTTCAAGTGCACGCTCCTCAGTGAGCGAAAGTAGCGCGTTGTACGCTTCGGTTGCCTTTGCAGCCTGAATGGTTTTTGTGATTGTCTCAACGGCATTCTTGCCAATGTAGTCAGAAATCTTAACCATCTATAGTACCTTGGGTACTTTCACTTGATTGTTTTTTGCCTCAGGTGCGAGCGCTAACAGTGTTTCAGTAGAAAGCGGCTGGTCTACGGTATCGTCGCGAGATACATTCTCTAAACCTGTTACTTGGTACGTTGGCTCGACGCTAGTAAGATCAAGCTCGCCTAATTGCGCAATGTAGTCAACAATTGCATCCAAATCTGCCTGTAGGTTAGCCACTTCGTCATCTGCAAGCTGCAAGCTACTTAGCTGTGCGAGTCGACGCACATCATCAGAAGAGATTTTTGTCATAGATCTATTATAGCGTATTCAACTACATTTTTGCGCGAATGTCTGCTATCAAATCTCTTAGTTCAGCCGCTTTTTCAAAATCTAGATTCGCGCTTGCAAGATCCATTTGTGCTGAAAGGTCGCGAACAAGATGCGCATATTCATCTTTCGGTATCTTTTTCAGGTTTAGCTTTGGCGTTTTATCGTCTTCCTTCATCGGAATAAGTGCACGGAGCCCTTCATCAACTGCTTTAGCAACGCTCGTAGGGGTAATGTCATGCTCTTGGTTATACTTTTCTTGAATATCACGGCGGCGATTTGTCTCATCTATCGCTGCCTGCATGCTACGTGTCACGACATCGGCGTACATTATTACCGTCCCTTCCTGATGGCGAGCTGCACGACCAATGGTTTGCACCAAAGCGCTTTCACTCCGCAAGAACCCTTCTTTGTCGGCGTCAATAATCACAACCAGGCTTACTTCCGGTAAATCTAGTCCCTCGCGCAGCAAATTAATACCCACCAGCACATCATATATTCCCATACGCAAATCACGCAGTATATCTCCACGCTCCAACGTATCAATATCACTGTGGATGTAGGCTGTTTTAATACCAATCTCTAACAGGTGCTGGCTCAAATCTTCTGCCATTCGCTTTGTAAGTGTTGTCACCAACACGCGCTGCTTCTTGTCAATTCGCTCGTGAATCTCTGCAATTAAATCATCAATCTGGCCATCGCTTTTGCGCACCTCAATAACCGGGTCGAGCAAGCCCGTGGGGCGAATAACTTGCTGGGCCGGTGCAGGACTATGGGCAAGTTCGTACTCACCAGGAGTTGCCGAAACATAAATTGCATTGTTGATGTGTCTATCAAATTCATCAAATTTTAACGGGCGATTGTCAAGCGCGCTCGGCAAACGAAATCCATGCTCTACGAGCGTTTCTTTTCGCGCGCGGTCGCCATTATACATACCACGCACTTGTGGCAGTGTCATGTGGCTCTCATCCACCACCAGCAACCAATCGTCCGGAAAATAGTCGATAAGCGTTGCAGGCTGTTCGCCAGGTTCGCGATTTGTTAGGTATCGGCTATAATTTTCAATGCCTTTTACAAAACCTGTCTCTTCCAGCATTTCTATATCGTACTTTGTGCGCTGCGCCAAGCGCTGAGCTTCCAGCAGCTTATCGTGCGATTCAAACCACGCTAATCGCTCATCAAATTCTTTTTTAATGCCTACTATAGCCTGCTCGAGCTGCTGTTTAGGAGTAGCGTAGTGGCTACTCGGAAAAATACTAATAGCACTAGGCTCACCGAGTATTTCACCTGTTAACGGGTCAATACGCGTGATGCGTTCCACTTCATCACCAAAAAACTCTATGCGATATGCTACGTCGCTTCCGGCAGGAAAGACATCCACCACATCACCTTTTACCCTGAATGTACCGCGATGAAAATCTATGTCGTTGCGTTGGTACTGAATATCAGTCAGGAGCCGCACAAACTTATCTTGCTGCCTACGTTCACCCACCGTTATATGTATTGACATCTCGGCATAGGCATCAGGCGAACCAATACCATAGATACAGCTCACGCTCGCTACGATAATAGTATCGCGGCGCGTTAGCAGTGCAGTGGTTGCTGCGTGCCGCAAACGGTCAATTTCGTCATTAATTTTGCTGTCTTTTTCTATGTACGTATCACTGCTTGCTATGTATGCTTCTGGCTGATAGTAATCGAAATAGCTCACAAAATAGTGCACTTCGTTTTCCGGAAAAAAGTTTTTGAATTCGCTGTATAACTGTGCTGCCAATGTCTTATTGTGTGCCAGCAC
>CAZIDJ010000010.1:0-36754 GCA_964537815.1 uncultured Candidatus Saccharibacteria bacterium
TGTACCAAGAAAATCGCCTTACCTTGATTGTAGGGCTATTTTCTTAGTTTTGTTTAACACATTCTGCGTATTAGAATTGCCTATCGGTCCTTTGCAAGTGTCATGCCTAAATCTTTCGTCCATAGCGCGGCGTCCACTACATACCACACTCCCAACCCACCAAGTGTAAACAACTTCAAAATGCCAAGTCCAATATCGCCTTTATAAAACCTGTCAGCGCCCAGCCATCCAAAACTCCAACTTACAACTGTCCCTATCAACAAATATATTTGTTCCTTTGTCATATTCTCTCCTTCTCTCTGCATTGTAGCACTGTACCAAGATTTAAAAAATTGACTTGCTAAAACCATAAACACCATGTATACTTGCGATATTGTTTGTATACACAAGCAGGTGGAAAAATAAAAAGGTAAAGGAAACAACATGCGCAAAGTAGGATTTTTTGCACTGTTTGTAGCAATGGTAGGTTTTTTATGGTGGAACCTATCAGCTACGCAGAATACTAGTGCTGCACCCCTCGGGTGTAGCGGTAAATCATATATGGTTCGTACCACTGATGGTACTAATAACAAACCATACTCACAGCTCTATGAGCTGATCGATAACGGATCAACTATCGATCTAAACTCGATGCTCAATGGCCCGAACGGTTTAACCCTCAGTGGCCAAAATATCAACGACGAAGTAGCCTTTCCAAACGGCTTTGTGCTCAATGGTCTTGCCTACAACCCAGTTGATGGCTACATGTACGCAGCACACATCGATCCAACAGGGGTCACTGGCAGCAATGACATGTACCGTATTCACAGCGATGGCCATTTAGAACAAGTTGGCACTATCAACTTCGCTAACAATACCAACATTAAAGGTGCTGCATTTAGCCCAACGGGTACCTACTATGCATTTGGTCATGTTGGACTATCAACTACCTATTTGTACTCTATTACCGGACTCGATGCCGCGCCAGGTGTAGCAATGACAGTGTCAGCTGAGCAAACAGTCTCACAGTACATACAGATGGGTGATGTCTACTACGACCATACAAACAGCACTCTGTACGCAATGGACAATGACACCGGTCGTCTCTATACAGTTAACCCAACGAACGGCACCGCTACAGCCGTAGCCGGTAGCGTACCACTCGGTAGTGGTGTATCACTTGGCAATAACGGTGTGGGCAGCATGTTCATGACAGCGAGTGGTGCAATGATGGCCTACATTAACAACGATGCTGGTAATGCCAAAGGTATGCTTGTCACTGTTGATAAAACGACCAACCAATTAACGCTTGTTAAAAATGGTCCAACAACCTTCAATAGTGATGGAACATCATGTGTCCCTGTTAACAACAAGATTGATACTGTAAAGTCCGCAGCTTCAGTAACAGCAGTAAACAGTACAACATTCGATGTTACGTACACCATCGGCGTAAAAAACACCGGTACAGTTGCCGACCCGAACGTGCAACTTGTCGATAAGCTTCCGCTCACGTTTGCAAGCGGTACGCCAACCATTACTGTTAGTAACCTTACTGTAAGCGCAGGTTCCTGTACGAAAAACAATGCGTACAATGGTACTACTGATATACGGCTCCTCGCCGGTACGGACACACTTAACGCAGGAGCGAGCTGTACCCTTAGCCTAACTGTTCACCTGGTCTATGCTTCAGCAGCCAACGTCCCGTCTGGTCAACAGCTAAATACTGCGCTTGCCAGCACCACAGCAACCGGGCCGAACGATGGCCACACTTACTCAGGCAATACCCCTGTTGAACCATTCAATGTTCTTGCAACCGATACATCCACTGATGGCTCAAACTTCCCTGGCACCCCGAATGCAGACACACCAACCCCAACTCCTGTAGTGCTTGCCTACTACGTAATTGATGTAGTGAAATCTGTCGGAACGGTGACTACTATAAATGACACAACTTACACAATCCCATACACACTCGTTGTAGGAAACACAGCAGCTGTCACGTTACCGAATGTTCAAGTTTCAGACAACTTGTCAGAAACATTTGCAGCTGGCAAACCAACCGTTGAGGTAACGAGCAAATCTGTGACAAACGGGCCTTGCACTATCAATAGCGCCTTTAATGGCATATCCGTCTTCGGACTGTTGAGTGGCACAAACTCGCTTACTGCCGGTCAATCGTGTACGCTTGCCTTCACTGTTAAACTTACTTACCCAGACCGCGCCAGTGTTCCACAAGATGACCAACAGAACATGGCCTATGCTAGCTCAACGGCTGCTGGTCCAAATGCTGGCTACACCTACCCTGTCACTGGTCCACAACAGCCAGCCGGCGCACTAACGTTTGACAGCTCGACCAACGCCGCTGCACTGCCTACGTCAGCACACGGTGATACCGCTAGCCCTACACCGGTACGATTCACACTTGCCCAAACAGGTATGAGTGGTCCCCTTCTTATCGCAGCAGCACTTGGAGTAGTACTATCTGGACTAGGCATTACCCAATCAGCCCGCATACGTCACTTTATAGCAAGAATATAGGTGAAGAAGTATGAGTTTACGCCGACTTAAAACCAGGAAAAAACCTGCGAGTCGGCGTATTCTTTTGTTCGGAGTAGTGCTGATCGCAGGGGGAATATATGCGCTGTCACTCACCGCCGCACCCTTTATCGTACCTGTCGATAGCCGCACAGTTGAAGTAGCACTTAGTAAGCCAGCCGTTGTAGAACAAAATCGCTTTTATGTACCTAAAATGGGAATCGCTGTCCCGATAAATGAAATTAAGAATGGTAACGAAACGCAGGCGCTTCTCGATGGCGCAGCTCACCGAGCACCAGAAAGCGGCAACCCGAAAGATGGTGGCAATTTTGTACTGGCTGCGCACCGGTTTACGTTTGGCATCACGCCGCGCAATGTTGTGAAACAGTCGCCGTTCTTTCATATCGATAGATTAGCAGTAGGTGATAAGTTATACGTCGATTGGGGCGGCATACGCTATACGTACCAAGTAGATCGCATTAGCAATGTTCCCCCGACAGCTACCGATATCGAGCGTCGAACAGCAAAGCCGCAGCTTACTATGTATTCATGTGGCCTTGGCGGTGAGCGTGATAATCGTGTTGTTATAATAGCAACACCAATAAACTAGCCCTATTCCCATCTGTTAAAATAGAGCTATACGGAGAGGTGTCTGAGTGGTTTAAGGTGCCGCTCTCGAAAAGCGGTGTGCGGTTTTCCCGTACCGGGAGTTCAAATCTCCCCCTCTCCGCCAAATAAAACTACCCTAGTTGTGAAGCCTAGCTTGGGGACATCTCTTGGAAATGTTCTATTTTTACGTTACCAGTTGTTGTAAACAGCACACTTTGGGTGCCAATTGGTGAACCCTCATCATTAAACGTAACCAGCATAACGCTCGCTTCGCGTCGGAACTTACCTATAGTAACCGCATATGCAGCACCACCACTGGTGCCAACTGTTTGCGTATACCCCGGTACCCTGTCTTCTGAAACTACTTCTTCTAGTGTTGTTTGCTGGTGAGTGTCACCTCCTAGAACTAGCGTCACACACCCCTTTTCGAGCGCCTCTCTTCCGATTGATGCTTGCGGCAAAAGCGCAACATCTACTCTTTCGTCACTGTCACACGCAAGCCTCGTAATGCCGTTGATCATTTCATCCTTCGTCGTATTATTTATAGCTCGTTCAGGTGTAAAGTCACTTGTCCTGTAGTCATCCCGTAGAATAAACCGAATACCTTCGTACTCTACTACTTTATCGCTGGCCACTATCGCGCCTTCATGTTTCCAGTATTGCTTTACGTGGCTACCTTGGTCGTGGTTGCCGATAAGTACCATTATCGTCATCCCTTTAAACGCCTCGTTAAATGAACGCAAGCTAAATGCTTCATAGGAAGACCCTGAAGCTGTGTTGTCACCCAGATTCATCACAAATGATGCACCAGCCGCATCAGCCACGTCACGCAGTAGCTGATCTGCCAAAATGTTATCATGTCTATCAGATACTACGATGCCGACCCTCTGGCCTTCCTGAGGGGTATGCAACAACGACCTCTGCTGCTCAAACTCAGCCTTAAGACCATCGAAGTACGTTTGTGACTGTTCATAGCTCTGAATCGCACCCTGCATAAGACGTGCAGCACTTGATGTAAGTGGAATATCGCGAATTTCCATGTTGGCTAAAAACGGTACCGTAGCTGCCTCAGGCACCTTATCGGTAATTTTCACAAATCCTACTTCTTCGAATTCTGCCATGTTAGATTCGATGTGCGCAAACGCAGAGAATGAAGCTGCCGTTGCGACTGCTAGTATTGGTGCCATGTGTCCGTCAGATGCTATTCTGTTAGCGATCATGTTCAAGCTATCACCCGCATATCGAATACCGCCGGCTGCCCCTAATGCGCCTAGCAACGCTATACCCAATGCTTCAGCTGCTCGTTCGCGAGTTTGAGAAGCTATAGCTTCAATCTCAGCTTCGGGTCGATACAAAAATGCTCCGAAGCTTTGCCCCAAACTATTAAGCATCTCTGCATCGCTAGTACTGCTTGCTGGCGTCAAACTATTACCAAGTGTTACATCCACACCAAACGTCGAATTTGTGTGCATACGTACGTCAGGCAAAATGCCAAAATGAAGGGTAGCATGCCCGTCGGTCGTTAGGGTAGTTGTAGCTTGCGAGCCTGCAACTTCTGTCTTTTTTTCATCTGTTAAATGTGCCCACCCTAATGCACCACCAAATAGCGCGGCAGCAGCAACAGTGCCAAGTAGGCGCCCGTACCGATACGCCCTCGAATGCGTAGAGTGCTCCCCTGTGTGGTGGTCTTCCATTATTTCTATTCTACAGTAGTCAATACTATTCTTGTACAATAAAAAACTGATATAGTAAACGTATGAGAAACCCTAGCATCTTTACCAAAATCATTAACGGTGAAATCCCCTGCCACAAAATATACGAAGACGAGAAAACTCTCGCATTCTTAGATATTAATCCCGTCGCGCCAGGTCACACGCTTGTTGTGCCAAAAACAGAGGTGGAATTTGTGTGGGACATGAATGACACTGACTATCATGCCGTTATGGAAACCGTAAAACGGGTAGCGAAGCGTATCAAAGAAGTGTTACAGACGCCGTATGTTGGTGATATCATCGTGGGAACAGATGTACCCCACGCACACGTGCACGTCGTTGGGTTTTCGCACGCTGGCGAGCTCAAGCGTACGCTCGATGGACCTGGTGCGCCAGCTGACGACACATCTCTCGCTGAAATGGCAGAAAAGCTCCGTTTCTAAATGATGCGCATTGTTGCCATAGGAAAAAAGCACGACGACTGGCTACAGGCGGGCATAGAACGCTACCAGAAACGTTTACGTGGCGCGTGGGAGGTCAACTGGGAACTGTTGCCACATGCATCGCTCGAAGGCCAACAGGCACGAAACGAAGAGTCCCAGCGTATACTTTCAAAGCTACGACCAACCGATACCGTTATCTTGCTTGATGAGATGGGCACACAATTTGACTCCACTGCCCTCGCCCGCACCCTAGACCAGCTATTTACAAACGGAAAATCAGTCGTTTTTGTCATCGGCGGAGCCTACGGAGTCAGCGACGAACTGCGTTCGCGTGCCGATACCGTATGGTCGCTATCACCACTCGTATTCCCCCATCAGCTTGTTCGGTTGATTCTCATTGAGCAACTCTACCGAGCGCAGTCAATCGCCAATGGCGGTCGCTACCACCACGAATAATATATACTTGACTTTCTATAAAGCTTGTGTTAATATGATATTATTGTCACCAAAAAATAAACACCATGACACTAAAAACAATCACAACCACTACCTCTGTTCTGATAACCCTTGCAACCCTGCTTGGGGTGACACTGCACGAGAATAAGCTCGATAAATTAATTTCGGCAACCGCGGGCTACGCGGCGCTTGCTGGGACAAATCAAATAGCCGGTATGCGCGGCGACCCTCACACTCACGTAGAACGTGTCAATGTAACATCGGCCTTTGGCAACAAAGTGCCCGCCAATCGTCTGCGTTATATAGAGGGAAAACAGCATGTACTCCAGCAAAACGTGCCCCGGGGCCGTCATCCGTTCGACAACTACCTGCTGCCGCTTTTTAGTTAGCTAAACTCGTAAGCTCTTGCTGCAACCGCTCTACGAGAGCGGTTTTTTCTTCGAGCTCGCGCTTTGTTTCTTCCACTAAGTGAGCAGGTGCCTTTTCGACATAGCTTGGTGTAGCAAGCCGAGCCTGCAAACTAGCTACCACTTTATGTGTCGATGCAATGCGGATCTCAAGGTTTGATTGATGTTCCTCGAGGGTTTTCGCATCGATCGCAAGCCACGCATCACGGTCTGCCACGGCCACTCGCAGCCCCTTAGGATCATCACTACCCTCGACTGACTGCACCTTTGCAAGTTGCATGACGAGCTCCGCATTTGCTAACGCATGGCTGTCGTCTGCGCGTACGAGCAATGGGTAGGTATTGGTACCTGGCAGTTCGTTTGTGACAAAACGTATCTCTGTTACAAGGGCGCGTAGGCTATCGAATTGAACTGCCTGCTCAGCTGAGTAGTCAGCTTTCTCTGGCCATGGGGCACGAATTAGCATCGTGCCTTCTGGGTACCACGGCAGGGTTTGCCAAATTGTTTCGGTAACAAATGGCAAAAATGGATGTGCCATCCGTAGGCTACAGTCGAGTGCCCATGCAAGCACATCAGCATTCAGCTGTTGTTTACTGGCTTCGATATACCAATCGGCTAAACTGCTCCAAATACTGTGGTACACCACTTCTGCCGCTTCCGAAAACCTATACTGTTCAACGTGTTTTCCTACCAGCTCAGCCGCTTGAGAAAGCTCGCGCATAATCCAGTGATCAGCCTGAGATTGCGGTTTTGGGGCAGTAAGAATATACCCGTCCCCTAGTTTACCCTCAATGAACCTTGTCATGTTCCATAGTTTGTTTGCGAAATTACGGCCTGCAACCACTTTTGAGCTGCTAAATGCTTGGTTCTGACCTGCTGAGCGGCTGGCAATCAATCCCATACGGAGCGCATCGGAACCATATTCACTGAGGGCCTCCATTGGATTTATTACATTTCCCTTACTCTTACTCATTTTCTGGCCGTGCTCATCAAGCACCAGGCCGTGCAGGTAAACGGTTTTGAATGGCACTTTCCCTGTTACCTTTAGCCCGAGCATTATCATACGCGACACCCACGGGTACAAAATGTCGTGACCTGTTTCTAGTACACTCGTTGGGTAAAATCTTGCTAATTCCCCACCATCCAGATAGTCGGTAGTAATAAACGGCCACTGTCCACTTGAGAACCACGTATCAAACGTATCTTCTTCGCGACGGTAGGTTTTGCCATCCACCTCTATCGTTGGCTCATCCACCCGAGTATCAAATATCCAATCATCTGGGTTGTGTACGTTCTGAAATGCAGGAATCGGAATCCCCCATGGAATCTGACGACTGAGGTTCCAGTCTTTCAGGTTCTTGAGGTACTGCACGAGCAACTTACCCTTTGAGTTTGGGACAAATTCAATTTCCTTTGCCTCGATGACGCGTATGGCCTCTTGGGCTAGATTCTGCATACGAATAAACCACTGATCCTTGAGCATTGGTTCAATCACGCTGCCGCATTTATAGCAGTGTCCTACGGCATGCTCTATTTCCGTTTCTCCCCGTAGGAACTCACCGGCAGTAAGCGCCGCCAGCACTCGTTTTCGGGCTTCCAGCGCACTACTGCCTGCAAACTGCGAAGGCACGTGTATCATCGTGCCGTCAAAATCAATCACGCGGAGCATTTCAAGATTATGCCGCAAAGCAACTTCGTAATCGTTCGGATCATGGGCTGGAGTGATCTTGACTACCCCTGTTCCGTACGCCGGATCAACATATTCATCGGCAATAATCGGGATTTCGCGCTCTACCAGTGGCAGTAATACCTTTGTGCCAACCAAGTGTCTATAGCGCTCGTCATTGGGGTGCACAGCAACGGCAACGTCACCCAACATAGTTTCTGGGCGAGTTGTGGCCACAATAATTTCGTCGATCTTATCGAGTGTTGGGTAGGCAATCTGCCACAGTTTCCCCTTCTCTGTTTTGTGCTCAACCTCTATATCAGCAAAGCTTGTTTGATGTGTCGTACAGTAGTTAACGATGCGCTCACCTCTGTAAATAAGATTTTCATCCCATAGTTTCTTAAACGTGGCGTAGGTAGTATCGATGACTTTTTTATCAAGCGTGAATACTAGCTTACTCCAGTCAGCACTAACACCCAACGCTCGCAGCTGGAGCTCCATGTTACCTCGTTGTTCATCAACAAAGTTCCATACTTGGCTATAGAGCTGCTCGCGCGAAAACTCAAATCGACTTAGTGCTTTTTTCTGAAGTTCGCGCTCGTAAACTACCCATGTCTCGAACCCCGCGTGGTCAGCACCAGGAATAAAAATCGCATCCCGGCCTTTCATACGATGGTAGCGAACCAAAATGTCCTCTATCACTGCCATCAGTGCGTGTCCAATGTGCAAGTTACCGTTCGCATTCGGCGGTGGCATCATGATACTGTATGGCTCGCCCTTCCCTGTTGGAGCAAATGCAGCAGTACTCTCCCACATTGCGTAGATAGTTGCTTCGTACTGATCTGGCGTGTAGGTTTTTGGTAAGTTCATTTGTAGGTAGTTTCCGCTTAGTTTTCACGTGAAAGCAGCACAGCAGATACAAGATTTTCCTGTGAAAACCTCCCATATTACTGGTTTCACGTGTTTGTTCTACCTGTTAGTGTACCACGAAACAGGGTATACTACTAGCAATGATTGACGTAATTAGTGATGAAAAAACCTGGAATGAACACGTGCTTTCTATGGATGGACATCCATTGCAACTATGGGGATGGGGAGCAGTAAAATCTGCTTATAACTGGAAGACCGAGCGGATACTTGTGCGTAACGGCAACGAGGTTATTGGTGGCGCGCAACTACTCATCCGGCCACTTCCGGCGCCGTTTAGAGCCCTGGTGTATGTACCCCGTGGTCCGTTTGGTGCTAGTGAGACAGTCGCCAAGGAATTGCCAGCTTACATTAAAAGAACGTGGCATCCTACTCACCTGTGCATAGAACCGAATAGCGAATCGTTTACAGTAGGGAAGGGGTGGCGAAAAAGCCCAAACTCTATTCTGTTAGCACGGACGATCGCGCTCGATCTCACGTTATCGGAGGAACAACTACTGGCTGGGATGGCGAAAAAAACTCGCCAATATATACGGAAATCTGCGAATGAAGGGGTGAATATTCAGCGGGTGACTTCACCGGAAGCGATCGAAGAATGCTTAGCTATTTATAAACAAACTGCTGAGCGTGCTGGCTTTGATATCCACGATGATGAGTATTATCATACAATTCGCCGTCAAATGGGCGAAGCATCAGTGGTGTTTGGCGCGTACAAAGGGCAAGAGTTGGTGGCTTTTGTGTGGCTTGTAGTAAGCCAACACACAGCATTCGAGCTATATGGCGGAATGAACGATGAAGGGCAAAAACTACGTGCTAACTATAGCCTAAAGTGGCATGCAATTCGCAAGTGTAGAGAGTGGGGTGTTGGCGCGTACGACATGAACGGCCTTCTTAACGACGGTATCAGTACCTTCAAGCAAGGATTTGCCGAGCAAGAGACTGTGCTTGCTGGTGCGTATGATTACCCATTGTCACCAGTGTATTATGTATGGACAACATTACTACCATCGATAAAAAACCTCGTTCGCATGGCCAAGCGCAGCAAGCGCTAGGCAGCCCAGGCGGTTTGTGTCATTGAAAGACTTGGTACAACATCAACATTATAGGGGTCAGCAGGTGGCTGCACCTGAGCATAATAGTATCCCAACGCCGCTACCATTGCGCCATTGTCGGTGCATAGCTGTATAGGAGCGTACTCAATTTGTATTGGGAGCCTCTCTGTTAGCTGACGACGAAGTTCCTGATTTGCAGCCACGCCTCCAGCGATCACTACGGTCTGTGGATGATGCTCATTATAGGCGGCTTCAGCGGCATCAACGAGCGTTTTAACTGCCGTATATTGAAAGCTTGCTGCAAAGTTTGCCCTCTGAACGTCGTTTAAACGCGCTGCAAGCTCACGAGAAGGAAAAGTGTGGTCGACACCCACTTCACGCTGAACTGCCCGTAAAACGGCTGTCTTGAGCCCTGAAAAGCTAAAGTCGTACTTGCTTTTAAGCTTAGCCTTAGGAAGAGGGTAGGCGGCAGGATCCCCATTCATCGCTGCAACAGCAATTGCCGGGCCGCCAGGGTAGGGTAGTCCTAAGATTCGCGCCACCTTATCGAATGCTTCGCCGACCGCATCGTCGTAGGTTTGTCCCAGTAACTGATAGTTACCGTGGTCATTAAACAAAATAAGCTGCGAATGAAGCCCGCTCACTGCCAGCGCCAGCATAGGAAAGCGCGGAGTCAAAGATGGGAGTGTGTACGATGTTGCACCTGACTGATCGGTAATAAAGTTGGCATACACATGCGCCTCCACATGGTGTACTGCGTATAAGGGCTTTTGTTGCAAAATTGCTAACGTGCGTGCCGCCAAAACGCCGACGAGTAAGGAGCCTATAAGCCCTGGTGCGTAAGCCACAGCAATCGCATCGATGTCATCCCACGTGCAGTTTGCCTGCTTGAGTGCCGCCCGTATAACAGGGTTTATCACCTCAATGTGGCTCCTAGCAGCAACCTCTGGCACCACTCCTCCGTATTCAGCGTGAATATCTACCTGGGATTGAACAACATTAGAAAGCACCCGCACACCATCTTCGACAACTGCGGCTGCAGTTTCATCACAGCTACTTTCAATTCCCAAAATTTTCATCTGTTACAAGTATAGCACGCTCTCTGTTGAATGATATGAGTATGTCATCTGTAGTTGCTCACTGTTCGTGTGTTTCAACTAGTAATAGTGGCGTCTTCAATGTAAAATAATAGTAATGAAACGCGATTTTACGGCGCAGTTACGGGCAAAAACAGCGGCGTTGCGGCACGGCCATCCGTCGCGCGCACTTCGAATCATCATGGTAGCGGGTGAGTATGGTGCTTCTACTACGGCACTCCTGCTCGGTGAGCTTCTCGATGAAGCTCGCTGGCCTACTATGGTGCTGACACCGCTCACTTCACACATGGCGGGAAAGCCCTACAAGCAAGGCTATGATGGAAGCGCCGCAGCTCTCCAAAAGCAACTCGCAAAGGCACGAAAGCACGGTATGCGGGCGGTAATTGTTGTTTTGACAGACACGCTTGCACATGAACACATCCTCGAGACGCTCTCGATTGATATGTCGATTATTACTAGTTTGAGCCCCGAAGCCGAGACGCTGCTTGCGCATCAGGTTGACTACATGGTTGTGCCAAGCGACTTTGACATGGAACAGGCAAGCGTACCTGCGCATCAGGCTATTAGTTATGGTGAAAACGTCCTCGCTGATGCTAAGATCCAATCAATTAAACTATTCAAAAAGGGAACAGAAATCGAGCTCGTCGTTGACCATCAAACGACATTACAGCTCGCCACCTTCTTGGTTGGAAAAGCCAACGTACGAAATGTTGCAGCAGCTGTTGCAGCAGCCTATGTATTGGGAATTGATACCGATTTGTTCGAGGAAGGCATAGCACGACTTGAGGGGGTGTCAGGCAATTACGTACCAATACCTACAGATAAACCGTACGATGTCGCCGTCGATAGCGCCAGGCACCACGTGTCCTACGAGCTCGTACTTGAAACAGCCAAAGCACTGGCGAAGCGCCGCCTTATCGTGGCGTGCGACGAAACTGTCGACAAACAGGGAAGACGCTATGCCAAAGAAATAGCGAACCGCGTTGTGGTTGTCGGTACCGACAAAGATGAAGTAGGGGGCGTAACTGCTGCTGAAAATGCACAATCTGCCGCACTTGTAGCACTTCGTAGTGCCAAAAAAGACGACTACGTACTACTCCTCGGAACATCGTATGGCGCAACACAGGATGGTACTACCGTAGCCCAATCGATTGTTGAACGGATTACCGACTAATGACACACAGACTTCGAAAGGCTGTGAAGTCAGTCATTCCGCATTCAGTGTTTCGGCATGTTGAACCGACCGGCCACCTCATCGAAGCCGCGATAGTAAGCACCGCTCACGGCATGCCTGCTCGCAAAATGCGGGTCATAGGAGTAACCGGCACAAACGGCAAAACGACGACCTGCTTTATGATTCACCGAATGTTGATAGAAGCCGGCTACAATGTTGCGTTAATGACAACAGTAGCCTACGGCGTAGGCGATTCCATTACACCTCAAATTGCCCATATGACCACTGTTTCTGCGCCCGAACTAAATAAGCGCATCCAGCAGTTTAAAAAACAAGGGGTGGAATGGCTCGTCCTAGAAGTCACAAGCCACGCGCTCGCACAACACCGTGTGTGGGGAGTGCCGTTCGAGATTGCTGTCATGACCAATATTACCCACGAGCATCTCGATTATCATGGGTCATTCAAGCGGTACCTGCAAGCAAAACGCCGCCTATTCACATTAGCGGGCCGACACCAGAGCGGGTTTGGTGTAATAAACGCCGATGATGAAAATGCCGAGAGCTTTACATCGGCACTGGGCCGCTGCATTACCTACGGTACAAAAGGGGGCGACATCTGTGCACACGATATTACTGCGTCACCTTCTGGCAGTCGGTATGTCGCCACAGTCGGCGGCGACAGGTATGTGATGCATGTGAACATCCCCGGCGAATTCAATGTTTCAAATAGCCTGGCTGCACTTGCGGTAGGCAGACATCTTGGACTGACTAAGCGCCAAATAGAGCAGGGTATTGCTGCCCTAAAGGGTGTTGAGGGCCGCATGGATACGATAAACGCAGGACAAAAATACAGTGTAATTATCGACTTTGCTCATACGCCAGATAGTTTTGAGCGACTTTTAAAAGATGTTCGTGCAAGTACGAAAGGCAAATTGGTCGCGGTATTTGGAAGTGCCGGTCGACGCGACGAAGCTAAACGTGCGATACAGGGAAAAATCGCCGGTACCTACTGTGATGAAGTAGTCCTTACCGAAGAAGATGACCGCGACATTGACGGCAATGAAATCCTAAACCAAATTGCATCAGGTGCCGAAAAAGCGGGCAAAGTGCGCGAAAAAGATTTGTTTCTTATACTCGATCGTTCGAGTGCCATTCAGTTTGCCATAACGCGAGTGAATAACGCCACCGACACAGTAATTTTCCTTGGCAAAGGCCACGAGAAAACCATCGAACGTGCCGATGGTGAGCACCCTTGGAACGAAGCAGACGAGGTGAAAAAAGCTATTCAAGCACTCAACCTTCCCTAGAAGACAGTCTTCTAACAGAGAGATTTCAGTGTGAATTTCAATAATCCGCTAATTCAGTCTTCACTCGTTGCAAAACTTCACGCCTGTCGACGTAATCACTACAAAAACTGGCATACCTGTCTCCCGACTCAAACATTCCTGATATTCGCTCAGTCTGCAACCATTCGGGCGCACTGCCATTTACATACGCTGTGTAGCTGGAGTATTTATAGGTGATGTAATACCGTGGGTTCATATGAATATAACGACTTATGTGACTTAGGTACGTATCTGAATCAATACGAACTGCCTTATACCGTGACTCGAATACCGGCCCTGTGCGTTTGTATCGTAGGTTGAAGTATTTACTGTACGCCGTCATAACACTTCGCATGAGGGAAGTCAGAGCAGTCTGTTGGTGCTGATAGACAAGTAGGTGAAAGTGATTGGACATCAGGCAGTACGACAGTAATTCGATCTGTCCGCGGTAGTGTGGGTACACGACACCGGCTTTACTAACAACAGCTTCTATTGATAAATAACGGGAAAATAGCTGAATAAAATATGAGAAATCCTGGTCATCCATAAATATGGGCAGCTTAGCAATTCCTCGTGCGTAGACATGATAATATGAGTTCACTTCATCAAGTTTCAATGTATTTTTTGCAGGCATACAACTAGTATATCACACTTATTCTTCTCTGTTAGAAGACTGTCTTCTAGATATGTTAGACAAGAGTTAGAGTGGTGCAGCGCATACTACCACCGCCTTTTGCGAGTTCTGGGTTAGAAAGCAAAATGGGGGTCAGGCCATGTGCCCGCAGTGCATCAGTGAACAGCGGTGCACCAGCGTTCATAACCACATGCGTACCAGTGGAAACAAGATTGCAGCACAGAGCCTGCATAGCCTCCTCCTCACTTATCTCTATCTTATCTACCTCATCGAGCGCGCGCATAGTAGCAACGCTTTCTGGCAGAAAAGCTTCGGGGCACCACGCAATCAAGCCCTTTTCAGTTTCAGTTGGAAACTTCAAAATAGAAATCGCAAGATCGATGTCGTAGTAGAAGCTGTCAGGCAGGCCAGAGTAGGCATTGACCACCGGCTGACCATCATTTCCCAACTGCGGTTTGGTCTGTAGTTGCACACGCCGAAATCCAAGCGTGTCGGCAGCAATTTTTTGTGCCGCTTCATCCGACCTATAGCCACTTCCACAAAACAACAAATCACCACAGGGAAGTGCATCACCTTGGCCGCTAAATTTAAGGTTTTCAGGTAGTACTATGGCTTCAAGTCCGCGCGCTTCAAGCACCTGGCGTGCGTACGCTTCTTCGTTTTTTCGGGCATTGGGTAGGCGCGCCATCACAGCCTTCTTTCCCCGCACCAGCGCCCAGTTGGCAGTGAACACGCCATCTTGGCAGTTTTCAGGTGGTGCGACGCGCAGTACTGTCACTCCAACGCCTTGCAGGGCAGCCATAATCGCCGCGTGTTCAGCCCTTGCCGCGCCTAGATCAATCACCGCATCTTTGTCCATAAAAGGGTTGATAGGTTGTTCGTCGCTAAAATATTCAGTGCCGCTGGCAAGTACTACAGAGTTCATTATTCCAGTATACCCTAGTAATACGACTCGTGGTGTTTCATAAAGTAGAGTTTACGTACCAACTTTTCACCGAACTTATTCCATATAAATGATTGCAGTGGACGAACCGTGACATTGCAGGCACCTACGTACTCTGTTATTTCATCGTTAAATTGCCGTTTAAATCGCCCAATGTTGTAAAAGGGGTGGTTTTTATCGTGTACGCTCGCAATCGGTGGCGCACCGGCTAAATCGTGTTCGAGTGATCCGTTTTCTTTTGCCCACTGTATCACGTGCCACTGCAGCAAGTGGCTCGCACCATATGCAGGACGCTCACGAACGCTCGCCCCGTCTTTATACATGCTTTTTTTACCTTGCACCATCGCAAATGCCCCAGCTACTGGCCTACCATCAAAATAGGCGAGGAATAGCTGTCCGTTGTCACCATACCGGCGATAGAATTTTTTGTAGTATTCTGGTGGGCGAATGGGAAAGCCGGCACCACTTCCGGTTTCAGCGAGCAAATCATACATAATCTTGCAATTTTCATCAGTAGTGTCGACAGCTTTTACTATTACTCCGTCGCGTTCGGCCCTGCGCACCGCATGACGGCCTTTCTGGTTCATGTGCATCAAAATATCGTCGAGTGATGGTGATAGGTCGACCAACACCGTCGCATAATTATACTGTACGGGGTTCGTCTTTACCCCGTCTATGCTCGACATATCAGTATCGTGTGGTAGTTCTGGTTCAACTTTTATGCTAAATACACCGCTTTTTTTCGCAAATGGCACCAGTTGCTTTAGTAGGTTCTGTAAATCATTGAGCGAAGTAACAGAGGGGCCTTTTGGTATGTACCACAGTTTCCCAAGTAACGGAACGTGCTTTTCCATTACACCAATCGCTCTATCGCCAGCCATAATATAGCGTATCGTCCAGCCAGCCTCCGCCTTTTGTTCTAAAAATTCTTTACCTTGCAAAATATTGCCACCGTCGGGGTTAGCATTAACTAAACTGTTCCAGTTAGTTATTTCATCTTCGGTTGCAAAATGAATAGGCATATACCATATTGTAGTATACATCTCCAGCTCAAGACAATTGACATTAGCATAATTATATGTTAATATGGCTGATATGACATCTGTTCGTTTTACTGGTCCATCTCGTAAACTCGGAGAAGCTCGACAAGCTAAGGAGCTATCGGCATGGGATGAAACATGGCTAAATGACGGTGCACCTACCAAACTCCTTAAAAAGCTTGGCAAAGGTAGCTTACTTTTGGATACTCTCGAGTACGATATATTCCCGCAGGGAACAGCAAGAGCATCATTTACGCCTAAGGACGAATTTGGACTAGGAAGAGACATCGGCAAGCATCCAATCGAATTTGGGCAAATGATCCTGAACGGCCCTGGCGTGCACGAACTACCAGAACTTGTAGCTATAAAGACGCTAGATAGTATAGAGCAACTAAAACATGAGTGGGCAATCAGCCAATACTTAAATGGTGTTTTCGAGGACCAGTTTGCTTTGCTGCCATTAGGCATACATCGCAATAAAGACGGTAACTTTTCTATTATAACGGTATACGAACATGGCATACAGACCGGTGATCAAACATTCTGGGCAGACTACGGAACTGAACCAGAAGCCCTTCGACCAGAAAATATTAGAAAAACATTTGCAATGGGGATACTTGGCTTAGGTATGTTTCACGGCGCAAGAGTTATACATGGTGATGCTGAGGCAAAAAACTTGGCCTTTGACAGATCGGGACCACGTGCGGTCGACCTAGAGGATGCAGCCATCATTCCTCACGCTGACATGGACAGCGATAGGCTCCCAGCTGCAACACGCCAAGAGCTGGATGCCTACATATCTTCAACTGTACAAGTAGATGAAAATAGAAAGATGGTAGTCGATGCGCTCTCGAGCCCGCAAATGATTAAGTACGCACAGCAGCAATATACAAACGGAGTTCGCCTAGGGCGCTTGAGTCAATCTGGACACTATGTTCCGCCTATCGAGCTCCAAAACGCTGACCACATTGCAGCAAAAATCGAAAAACTCAAAAAGTAAATCTTGGTTTAATTGCAAAATTAGCACTCTAGCTTGACGAGTGCTAATTTGTTGCGTTACAATAGTTATATTACAAAGAATAGTAACGGAGGAGACAAGAGAACATGAGTTCACCAATCAAACCTCTTGGCGACCGCGTTGTAGCGGTGCGAGAGGAAGCCCAAACCAAGACAGCCAGTGGCTTGTACTTACCAGATGCCGCCAAGGAAAAGCCAGTTGTAGCCAAAGTTGTTGCAGCCGGTAAAGATGCAAAGACTATAAAGGTTGGCGATAAAATTTTGTACAAAGAATACTCAACGACTGAGATCAAAATTGATGGAACTGAGTATTTGATTGTTAAAGAAGAAGATATTTTAGGAACGCTTTAAAATAATTATTAGCTCCAAAGGAAAAAGAGCAGCCCGCGCGTCCGAATTCACTTCGGCGCACGGCGCGATGAGAAAAAACGTAGTTTTGTCTCATAAGTGAAGCGGAGCGGAACGGAGATTTATGGCAAAAAAAGTTTTTTACGATGATGATGCACGTGCCCGCGTACTTGGCGGCGCAAAGGCCCTCTACGATGCAGTAAAGGTGACCTATGGGCCTAAGGGCCGCAACGTAGTGATAGCTAAGGGCTATGGTGGCCCAACCGTTACCCACGACGGTGTGACTGTTGCCGAAGGTGTAGACTTGCCCGAGAACGACGATGAAACACTGGGCTACAAGGTAGGCGCCGAACTTATTAAACAAGCCGCCAGCAAGCTTAACAAAGTTGCCGGTGATGGCACTACTACTGTTACGGTACTAACGTACAGTATTTTAAAAGAAGCCAACCGCTTAATTGCAGCCGGCCACAACCCAATGGAACTAAAGAAGGGGATTGAAGCTGCGGGTGCTGAAGTAGTAAAAGAGCTTTCAAACCTAAGCGAGAGCATTGAGGGAAAAAAAGACCGCGTAGCAGAGGTGGCAACCATTAGCGCCGGTGACGAGACGATCGGGAAGCTAATTGCCGATGTTATTGGTAAAGTAGGCAAGGATGCCGTTATTACTGTTGAAGCCGGGCAAGGTCTTGAGATGGAAGCTGAAGTTGTTGAAGGCTTTAGCCTCGATAAAGGCTGGGCAAGTCCATTCTTTGTTACCGATACTAACCGTCAAGAAGCTGTATACGACAAGCCGGCTATCGTTATAACCGACAAAAAGATATCAACCGCTGCGGAACTGCTGCCATTGATTGAAAAACTAGCTGCGGCCGGCAAAAAAGATATTGTGCTCGTTGCCGATGAAGTAGAAGGCGAAGCGCTGTCTATTTTGGTGCTGAATAAACTAAAGGGCGTACTGAACACCGTAGTTGTAAAGGCGCCGAGCTTTGGCGACAGGCGCAAAGAAGTGATGGCTGATATGGCCGTACTGGTTGGCGCACAGGTTATTTCGGAAGATCAGGGCCTGAGCTTCGAAAACGTAGGGCTTGAGGTAGTAGGAACTGCCCGCAAAGTATTGGTTGGCAAAGATGAAACTACCGTTGTAGAAGGCGCCGGCAAAGATAGCGACGTAAAGGCTCGTGTAGCACAAATTTTGGCTCAAGCTGAAAATGCTAGTAGCGAATACGAAAAAGAGCAGTTTGAAAAACGCGCTGCTGCACTCGGTGGCAAAGTAGCGGTTATAAAAGTTGGTGGCGCAACCGAAACCGAGATTGATGAAAAGAAGTTCCGTGTTGATGATGCTGTAGCTGCTACCAAGGCTGCCTTGGCTGAAGGTATTGTCGCCGGTGGTGGTGTGACACTTGTGAATCTTGCTGCTGGTATAAAAGTGGTCGGGAGCGATAGTGTTAGCGCTGGTCGACAAATCCTGAAACACGCTTTGCGCCAGCCATTCCTGCAGATTACTTCAAATGCTGGCCTTAATAGCGAAGCGCTTCTTGCACAAGTAGAAGCGGCCAAGGCAGGTATGGGCGTGAACGTTATGCAGCCAGAAAAAGGGGTGGTTGATGTAAAGAAGGCCGGTGTGATTGACCCAACCCGCGTCACCAAAGAAGCCGTGCAAAACGCTGTATCTATCGCCAGTACAGCGGCAACCATGGGTGCACTGGTTGTGGACATTCCTGAGAAAGAAGCCCCAATGCCCCCAATGGGCGGCGGCATGCCAGGGATGATGTAGACATCCCCCTAAAGTGAAAAGGTCTCTGTTTCGGAGACCTTTTATTTTTGCGAAATTATTGTATGGTATTGACAAAACGAGAGAGAGAGAGTAAAATAGCACCTAGCTTCGAGAGGGTTCTCTCGAAGTGTTCATTTCCAGATGGTGAACGAATCCCTCTGCTGATGCAAGGATGCACACCACCGACGAAAGGTACGGCGATGGGTAATTCCATCAAGATTGTCAGTGCCGCTCTCGATGAGACGGCGACCGGAGATATCATTCTCCGGGGAGTCATCGACCCTGAATCGCTTCGTGGCCTCCTGGTCGCAGACTACCAGCGCGAAATCATTCCGGGAACCCGGGCGAATGAGCTGGTACGCGTCTTCGAGAAGGGTGGCACAATCGGGGACATTGTCCTCGGCATGCGCGGTCACCGGGTTCATTCGCGTGGCGATGCTGAGTACCTGCAAGATGATGTCTACATCATCGATGGTCTGCAGCGCAGAACGGCAGCTCTCCGAGCACTCGAGAACGGCTACGCGCCACGTCTCGGTGCCACGATCTACTTCGGCACCACTGAAGCGTGGGAGCGGGAGCAGTTCCACGTACTGAACAAGGAGCGGAACAAGCTCAGCTCCAACGTTCTGATCAGGAACAAGGCGGCTTCGTGTCCGCTCGCCGATATGTTGTACAAGCTGACGAACGATCGTCAGTTCGTGATGTACGGCAGGGTCTGCTGGACTCAGCGCCAGAAGGCAGGCGAGATCATCTCGGCGACGACCTACACCAAGGTTGTGGCGGCACTGCATGCTCACCTCGGACCGGTTTCGACCACAGACAATGACAAACGTCTCGAAGCCCTCGGCGGCGTGATGAACCTCATCGGGCGGAACGTCATGCGCGACAACATCAAGGCATTCTTCGACCTGGTGGATGAGTGCTACAACATCCGCGGCATCCAGCTGCGTGGTGGGGCCATCCACACCAAGGAGAACTTCCTGGTCACGTTGGCACGCGTACTGTCCAACCACGAGGACTTCTGGCGTGACAATCGGCTGTTCGTCGAGGCGCCGCTGAAGCGCAAGCTGACCGGTTTTCCGACCACAGACCCGTCTGTGGTGACGCTCGCCAGCACCTCTGGAAAGTCTCGCGACGTCCTGTACCAACTGATCGTTAATCACATCAACAGTGGCAAGCGCACCAAGCGTCTCAAGCCGCGAGTGGTGGACTACGTCAACCTGGTCATCGACGATGAGAACTCGTCCGATGAGGACGACAATTGATCTCTGGAACGAGATAGTGTAGCGACGAGCTTTTCGTGCAAAACGCCCTCATAGTGCGCAAAGACTATGAAAAGTCCCCGGCGAAAGCCGGGGCATCTTCATTTTTAAGCGCAGTTACTTTTGACTTTGACTCAAAAAGTCGATTTCTTTAATAATATCGAGAAGCGCCTGTGCCCGACGTGCTTCGTCGGCGATTGCTTTGGCGGCCTCGTGGGCGGGAGCTATGAGCGACTTATCGTCGGTACTACGGAGAAGTAGCAGGTAGGTATCGAACTTTTCATCTGCCGGAACATCAAGTTTGTCAACAAGTGGTCGAAGTTCGTTCAATGCTTCTAGCTTGATGCTATCGAGTTCACCCGAACCATGCGTTGTGGGGTGAGCCACAGGCTCTGAGGTTACAGGTGTTGGTACTACCGGAGTAGCTACTGGATCACTCACTGGTGGCATAGGTGGCACTGTTGGCAGCGGTGGCACCGACGGCATGACCGGCGCTTGATTTACGGTATCTGCTTGCTGTGAAACACCTGCCAGCACCTTTGCAAGCTCTTGATCATCACTAATTGGTTTTTGATTTACTGCGTCGTCCATGCCCACCCCTGTTAGTACTTATGCTTCGTTTAGTAATACTGTATCATAGAACTAGGAAGCGAGTAAAGAACTAAGCATCTGCTGATTTCTTTCGAGCAACGACGTTTTATATGTTTGGAACAAGCATATACGATACATAGCAGTTCGCAAGAGAAAGGACCACACTATCATGCTAGATAACCAAAATTATATTGCCGAAAAAGATACATTTGATGCACTCGGGTTAGCCAGTAATACACCCGAACAGCTTCGTCACGCATTCAATATCCCGTCCGTAAAACACAAGAATGACATTCGCAATATTGTGTTTGCCGGAATGGGCGGGAGTGCACTTCAGGCAGAATTCATAAAGGCATGGCCGACACTGCGTGTACCGTTTGTGTTGTGGCGAGACTATGACCTACCTGAATTTGCGGATGAACATACACTTGTACTCGTTGCAAGCTACTCTGGAAACACTGAGGAGACGCTCTCATCGCTTGCTGCTGCACACGAAAAAGATGCCATGATTGGCGTGATGGCAGGTGGAGGAAAGTTAATGGAACAAGCCGAGCAGTACGGCGATCTATTTGCCCAAATCCCCAAAGCTGTGCAACCTCGAATGGCAGTATTTTACTCATTCCGTATGCTTATTGAAATGCTTGTAGCGTATGGGGTAATTGAAGCTTCGGCTATAAGTGAGCTTGAAAAGGCCTCACGTCATCTTGAAGTCGAAGTAGTAAAGTGGGGCAAAACCGTACCGCACGTTGATAATCCCGCAAAGCAACTCGCTGAGAAGTTAGTTGGTAAAACACCTATATTCTATGCGTCATCGCACATGGCTGCAGCGGCATACAAATGGAAAATCGGTGTAAACGAAAATGCGAAGAACACAGCCTGGTACAACGTAATGCCTGAGTTTAACCATAACGAATTTATGGGCTGGACATCTCACCCAGTTGAAAAGCCATTTGCAGTGGTAGACCTTATTTCTGACTTCGATCACGAACGCATCAAAAAACGTTTTGAAGTAAGCGACCGTCTACTTTCAGGCATGCGGCCACACGCCATTACTGTACAGGCGAAAGGGGAGACTGCACTTGAGCAACTGCTGTACCTCGTTCTGTTTGGTGACTTTGCGACCATCTATATGGGTATCCTAAATGGTGTTGACCCAAGCCCAGTGGCATTGATCGAGCGTTTTAAGAAAGAATTGGCCTAAATTATAACCACCATGTCAAAGAGAAATAGTGTTGATCGCATAAAGTCAGTAGATCTACGACCTGCCAGTCTGCTAAAGACTACTGTATGGTGGGTTCGAAGAACTACTCGAGACATGCTTGGTGGAAATGACATACTCGACGTCCACAGTAAAGAAAAAATGTTTGGGAGGAAAATCCATAAAATATACAAAAAAACCGACGAGTTTACCAACGACTATTTCCCCGGCTTAACAAGATTAACGCCAAGATCTGTTGCCATACGACGTCTGCGAGATGCAATTACTGATCTTGACTACACGGTTGTTGATAAGGATGAGAACCGACCATGGGGCGCATTTTATAGGATTAATTCAGAAGAAGCCAATAGATTCATTAAGGAGTTCTTTCCTGGAGTTGACCCAATTAACGCTAGGCTTGGCAATAGTAGTAGAGAGGTTAGCCCAAAGTTTCTGCTTGTTGCGCCTGGCCAACGTTTAAGCTGGCAATACCATGAGCGAAGAGCCGAGTTGTGGCGGTTCTTAAGTAACGGTGCATACCATAAAAGCATGAGTAATTCACAAGGAAAGCGAATGAAAGCCACTGTCGACACAATTGTACAGTTCGCTCAAGGCGAACGTCATAGACTTTGTGCGTATGACGATCAAAACTGGACATTGGTAGCAGAAATTTGGCAGCATACAGATCCCCATAAGCCGTCTAGTGAAGCTGATATAATTAGACTACAAGATGACTATAGTCGATAGAGAGGAAGAAAAATGAAGCGTGTAATTGTCAGTGGATTCTTTAATCCGCTCCATGGTGGACACTTGGATATGATTGAAGCGGCAAAAGAAATGGGTGACTATCTCATTGTCATCGTCAACAATGATATTCACCAAATGACGAAAAAAGGGAAGATCATCTTGGACGAAACCAACCGTGCACGCTTGATGGCTGCACTACGTGATGTCGACGAAGTAATTATTGGTATCGACCCTGAACATCCAAATTATCCAAGCACAGAAACACTTCGACTTATCGCTGACAAGTATCCGAATGACGAGTTAGTCTTTGCAAATGGTGGCGACAGATCAGACGCTAATCGACTACCTGGGCCCGAGGGTGACTTATGTATCGAACGGGGCATCAAGATGGTATTTGGTGTTGGTACTAATGTTCGCGGTCATATTAAGCCAGATTCCTCGACTCGCATCAATCAAGAGTTAGGTCACGAGGACTAATTTTAACAGGATCATGTGTTTAAAAACTCAATCAACTTAGTGACTTTCGATACGTCTCTAACGTCTGCTTTGCAGACGTTTCCCACGAAAATTTTTTTACCTGTACATACCCTTTCCGCCGTAAACTTTGGACAAATCTCTTATCTTTCAAAACAAGCATGATCTTGTCCGCAAGCTCAGTAATATTATTCGGATCAAAGTAAAGTGCAGCATCGCCAGCAACTTCAGGTAAACAAGTTGCGTTAGATGAAATTACAGCACAGCCAGCGTGCATTGCTTCATGCAACGGCATGTGAAATCCTTCGGACAAGGAAGCCACAACATATGTTTGGGCATTTTTGAACAGCCATATTTTCTCCTCATCTGAAATGTAACCAAGAATATGAACATCAGCAATCTTTTTCTGCTTCACTTGCTCTTCAATTTTTTGGTAAAATATGTCGCGCTTTCCCGCCAGTACCAGGTGCAAGTTTTTGTGTGTTTTTTTAACAAGCGCAAATGCATCGACAATTTTATCGACATTTTTATATGGAAAAGCGTTCCCCACCCAGAATAAATATTGTTTGCCCACTAATTCAGCCACGGGTTTCGGCGTGCCTTCAACTGGGTCTCCGGCAATTTTTATTGGCAACAACTTATTTGTGTATCTGCCACCAGTCCACGTATCAAGATCCTTGGATACGTACTCAGATGGAGATAGTATATACCGTGATCGGCGAATCACATTACGCATTAGCGCATAGAATATGGCCTTTTGAATTTTGTACACATACTTATTACCATCAATGTTTTCGTAACGAATCAGCGTAGTGTCATGGATCGTCGTTACGCGTTTTCCAAACCACACAAGTGGCTGCTGGGGCATAGTGAAATGCACTAGGTCTGGTTTAAGCCTATAGAGAAGAAGCGCTAGAGTTGTCTGCTCCGCTAGTGTGTAGTGATCGGCTGGTGTTGTATGTACTGCAAAGTTTTTTGCCCTAGGAGCATAGTAGTCTTTTTCTTTTTCAAGAACGACTACTGTATAGCGATTAGTACTGTCAATTTTCTCAAGATGCTGGACTAAACGCAGCATATAGTGCCCAGTTGATGAATTTATCCGTCGTGCATCAATCACTATATGAGCCATCTTTGCTCCTTTCATATGCTTTTGCAGTATAGTTGCGGATTTTCGTTATAAATAACTTCTTATCAAATCGCTTTGCTCGGTTACGTAGCAGTGCGGGTGAGAAGGTAGTCGATTCCGCTGTTCTGATGGCATCAGCAATGCCACCTACAGTTTGCTCATTAAAAACCACTCCAGTTTCGTTATTCGTTACTATGTCTCTTGAACCGCCTTTTGCGTAGGTTATCACTGGAGCGCCTGCTGCTAGTGCTTCCACCGAAACGATGCCAAAGTCTTCTTCAGCAGCAAAAATAAAGCCTTTTGCGTGCGCTAAAGCGTTAGCCACATTCGCATCAGAAGCATCACCATATCTGTCCGTATAAAATGCGACGGTGCTGCCTGCAGCTTGTCGTAGTCGTTCGTGTTCACTGCCATTACCGTATACACGCAGCTGCACGCCTAACTCTGTGCACGCCCTCACAACCAGTTCGTGTTTTTTGTAGGGGATCTGCCTACCTAGTGTTACGTAGTAATCTTTGCGATTGCTGCTTGCACTAAATCGCTTGGTGTCGACGGGGGGGAAGATAACCTCAGCATTCTTATTGTAGTAGTTCGCTATACGTTCTTTGACCACTGTTGAATTGGCAATAAAGTAGTCAACTTGCTGTGCAGCCTTATAATCTGCACGCTTGAGAGGTGGAACCATAAAAGGCATTGCTAGTCGCACGAGCCAGTTTAGTTTGCCGAAACCAGGATTTTTTTTGTATTCGTCATAATGACTCCAATAGTAGCGAATAGGCGTATGACAATAGCAAATATGGATTTGGCCAGGGCGGGTTTTTCGGACTTGTTTTGCTTCAGCGCTGCTGCTTGAAAGAATAATGTCGTACTCAGAAAGATCAAGTGTACGAAATGCGTGGACGCGCAGCATCGGCATAAACTTATGTAAGTTACGCAAAAACTTTGGGAGCTTTTGTAGATAGGTTGTCCGCACATCAATACCTTTGAAAGCGGGTAGATTTTCAGAACTATATACACTGGTATATATTGGCGCCCCTGGAAAGGCTTCATGGAATGCTAATATAACTGCTTCAGCCCCTGCCATATTAGTTAACCAATCTGCAACGATAGCAACTTTTGGGTAGGTATTCTTTTGTGGCATATCTCTTATTATACGCTGTTTAGTGCAGCCGTCGCAGCGATTCGATGGGATCTTTTCGTGCAGCACGTACGGCGGGGTAAAGGCCAAACACGGCGCCAACACCTACAGAGAGTGCCAATGCTGCTGCCACAACGAACCA
Source organism: uncultured Candidatus Saccharibacteria bacterium (assembly GCA_964537815.1). Lineage (GTDB taxonomy): Bacteria > Patescibacteriota > Saccharimonadia > Saccharimonadales > Saccharimonadaceae > UBA1020. The sequence continues at coordinate 25,811 of CAZIDJ010000010.1, forward strand.
GCTAAATGTTGGGTCATACGGCAAAAAGAAGCTAATAGCGTAGGCCAAAACATACCCACCAACATAGCCGACAATACCACCAATGATACTGATAATAAGCGCCTCAATCATAAACTGCGTTACAATCATACGATTCGATGCACCGACCGCTTTACGTAGCCCAATCTCACGTGTTCGCTCTGCCACACTAACAAGCATGATGTTCATGATACCGATTCCACCAACCAGCAGCGATATTCCAGCAATTGCGCTCATAACAACGTTTACCACTCTAAAGAATGCTGTGCTGGTTTGAGCAATTTCCGCACCCACAAGTGCCTGTACGTCCACTTGATTGCCGTGATTTCGCACCAATGTATCCTGCACTTCATGTCGCAATTTCTTCGTTTCAACGCCAGACTTTGCACGCACATTTATTTGCTGGATTTGCGCCGCGCCATTGTTAAATAATTTTCCGCTCTTAAAACTAATCATTACCGCTTGGTCATAATCAATATTATTAACGTTTACCGGCTCATTTTGCCGTCGCAGTACGCCAATAACAGTGAAGTCCTGGCCGCGAATAGAAAATGTTTTGCCCATCGCCTGGTCGGTGCCAAACAGATCAATCGCCAGCTGGTTGCCGATCACGGCCGTGTTGTCTAGCGTCGACTCATCCATAAACTGGCCTTCACTAAAGCTAAGCGGAGTAATTTTAACAAACGCAGGAGTTGTTGCGAGAATAACAACGCGCTCTGGCGTGTGCTGTTTTGAGTGAACATTCCCCCCCAGTGTCATGAGTGGCGCCACGTCTTCTACATTTGGACTTTGCTGCAGCACCTCTAGGTCGCGCTCAGTGATAGGACTCGTGCTATACGCAGTTTGTGCTATTGCGTTACCAAAGTCACCAAAGCTAAGCACGCGCTCTGCTGGACGCACCACGACAACATTACTTCCTAAATCGCGAATTTGCTTGTTCAAAATACTTGTTACGCCCGCAGATAGCGCGAGTATCGTTGTTATACTTGCAACACCAATCGCTACGCCCACCATGGTAAGAACGGTGCGCGTCCGCGATTGTCGTAGCGAAGCCACTGCTGTCCGGAAGTGCTCTTTAAAAAGTAGCCTCATGATTTCTTTACCTTCTTTTTTGGCTTTTTGACTGATTTTTTCGTAGCCGCTTTCACCGGCTTGCCAAGTGCACGCTTGCTGGCCGGGGACTTCTTTGCCGGTTTCATATCGTTTGTATCAGTGGCGATCGTTCCATCAATCATTGTAATAACGCGTGACGCGTAGGTGGTCAAATCTGGGTTGTGCGTCACCATAATGATGGTATTACCTTGCCTGTGAATGTCAGATAGCTCTTCCATAATGATGTGACTTGATTTGCTATCAAGATTACCGGTTGGTTCGTCGGCCAAAATGATGGAGGGATTTGAAACAAGCGCACGGGCAATTGCCACCCGCTGGCTCTGGCCACCACTAAGCTGCCACGGCATGTAGTATTCACGCTCCTGAAGATGGAATTTTTTCAACATAGCACTCGCCATTTCAAGTCGTTTTAAGTGCGGTACACCGTTGTAAGTAAGAGGGAGCGCTACGTTTTCGAGTACATTCATGCGCTCAATCAAATTGAAATTCTGAAACACAAAGCCAATATGGCGCGCTCGCACTTCAGACTGCTTGGCACTCGAAACACTCTGGACTTCTTTGCCATCAAGCTCGTACTCGCCATCAGTCGCCCTGTCGAGAAGGCCAATAATGTTAAGCAGCGTCGTTTTACCACATCCGCTTGGCCCCATAATCGCGATGAATTCACCTTTTTCAACCGTCAAATCAACCCCATTGAGCGCATAGTGTTCAGCATCACCAACACCAAAGCGCTTTTTTAGCGCCCTGAGTTCAATAACAGGTGGACTCGCAGTCTTTGACATTGCTACTATTATATGTACGAATGAACCTTGGAAGCAAGCATTATGATGGGTAAATTATACAACTGGTATACTATTTTGGTAAGGAGAGATGGCCGAGTGGTTGAAGGCGCACGCTTGGAAAGCGTGTATAGCGGCAACGTTATCGCAGGTTCGAATCCTGTTCTCTCCGCCATATATCTACGTTCATAGGTACACATGAATTTGTTTATTTCAGTGGCTGTCGTGCCACAACTGCTACCCACACTTCGGTTGCACCGGCATTTCGCAGTGTCTGCGCTGCATAGTGCAGCGATGCGCCTGTTGTAACAACATCATCCACCAGCAAATAGGGAACCGCTGTTTGCACCTGGCTCATTGGTGCAAATGCTGTTTTGGCTTGTGCAAGCCGCGTAGTACGATTTGCTCCGCGTTGTCGAGTTTTGGTTGTGCGATACAGCGTTCGTTGGAAATGCAGACCACGCAACCGAGCAAATTCCTTCGCAAGTAGCTCAGCATGATCATACCCTCGCATTCGTATGTGACGTCCGACAGTAGGTACAGCAGTCACAATGGCACCAGGAGGCAGCATCGCGACCTGATGATGTAAAAGAAGCGACAGTTCGTGTGCGCTTGCTTTCTTTCGGCTAAACTTATACCCATCAATTAACACCTTTAAGGCATCGTCTCGCTCGCCTACACACCATGCGCGGCTATACGCCGTTTTGCAATCGCTACAAACGCCTCGAGTTGTAGCCTTCCCGCATGCCACACAGCCGTCATATGACTCATTAGTGATGTTGTATTTACAATTATCGCACAGCAGTGTGCCGGTTTTACCGCACCCACAACAGTAGTGCGGCGCTATGACACCAAGCAGCGAATCAACTATTGTATTTTTTACGTATCTACCCATCCTTTGTTGATTATACCCCCATGCTTAGGTATACTGAAAGAGACTATCTGTCAAGCCAAAGAGAGAAGTGGAGGAATCAATGGCACGCAAACAAAATGACGATCTTCTGATTGAGGACGAATTGGCCGCCGCCTTTCTGACTGATGACGATCTACAGAGCACCGATTCAAGCGCTCCTGTGCAGCAACCACAAGTACCTGCTCAGCCAGCTGACGAGAATTGGGAAGAGGGTGAGGAAGATTTTCCTGGCCAACTAGCAGTTGACGTGTACGAAAGCGAGAATCGTCTCGTTGTAAAAGCTCGTACTGCAGGGGTTAACAAAGAAGACCTCGACGTTAGTATTTCTGACGGGATTCTAACCATTAGCGGCACGCTAAGCAGCGGTGACGAGACTGATGTGCAAAACTGGCACATCCAAGAGTGTTACTGGGGTGAATTTAGCCGTACTGTAGCACTACCTGTTGCTGTAAAGGAAGATGAGGCTGAAGCCGCCCTAAAAGATGGCGTTCTTACCATTAGCTTCCCTAAGGTACAACAAGAGCAAGCTAAGAAAATTGCAATTTCATAATAGACGATTTTGCATAAATACATACGACCTTCATCTAAATGTCGTATGTATTTTTATAAATAAAATAGCCAGACAAAGTCATGGCTATTTTATTTTGCAACTAGCGATCTAGGCTTGTGAAAAGCTGCCAATGACCCAGTGGACAACGGCGTAAGCAAGAATTGCAACGATGATTCCAACAATCGCGTACAAAATAGTGTTTTTAGCACTTGTGATTGCATTACTATCACCACCTGATACTGTGTAGCGAATACCGCCGACGATCAGCATGATAACTGCTACAGCACCAATAACGAAGAGTAGTACATCGGTAATGGTCTGGAACATACCACCGTCACCAAACAGGTCAGTAGGTGTATTAGAACCCTTTGCGGCATCAGCACCACCGCCAATACCACCTGTTGGCGCTGCACTTGCAACAGGCACAACTGCCATGTTCAGTACGAATACCAACAGTGCCGCCACGCTACTGTTTCGTGCTAGGGCCGTTAGTGTCTTTTTCATAAAAATAATATCCTTTCGTGTCTTCTCTTATCTAAGTTATATCAAAAATTTAGTTATTTGTTAACACCTTAGTTTAAAACTGGTCGATAACCCAATGAACGATGGCATATGCAAGGATGGCAACAACTACTCCAACAATCGCATAGAGTATGGTATTTTTAGCGGCCGTTATCTGGTTGGAGTCACCACCCGAAAGCACATATCGCAGCCCCCCAACGACCACCATAATGACTGCAATAGCCCCCAAAATAAATAGCAGTATATCAACGATGTTTTTCAAGCTGCCTTTTAATCCGTCTGATCCTTTCGTTGAACTGCCCCCTGATGCATCTACACCTTTTTGTATAGAGTCGACTGGGTTAACAGACTCAGCAAACGCGACCGGTGTGAGGGCAAACACCAACATCAGTGCCATTACTATACTTGCTCCAACTTCTCGTAGTCGTTTCATATGTGCTCCTTTTATCTAAACTGGTCAATAACAAAGTTTACTATTGTATACGCTAGTAGTGCTATCACGAGCCCAACAATCGCGTACAGAATGCTATTTTTAGCGCGTGTTATTTGGTTAGAGTCGCCTGCCGCCACGGCGTACTGAATACCCGCCACAATAATAACGATCACACAAATAACACCAAGCACAAACAACAGTAGGGAGATAATGTTTTTAATGGTGGTAGAGACCGAAGCGCCTGAACCTTTTGTCTGTGCACAGATTTCTGACTTTTGATTTGCATCACAGCCTGCTTTTAAGGGGTCGATTGCAAATGTCGTGCTACCGCCTACCACTGCAAACAGCCCCATGGCTACAAAAGCACTTGTTAGTATTCGTGTTATTCGTTGCATTCTATCATCCTACTCTCGCTATTACAAAACCGGTTATAACAAACGCCATTAGGCTTACTACTAATCCAATTATTGCATATAAAATAATATCTTTACCGCGTTTAGCACCATTTGGGTCACCCCCTGATGTTGCGTAAATGATTCCACCCACAATAATAGAAATAACCGCTGCGATGCCAATCATGAAATAAACGCCATTTAAAATGCCGCTCATAACTGAATCAGCGCCAAGCTTACTGACATTGTTTATTGTTGTGCTTGGATCACCATCATTCCCAGCATTAGTGTGGACTTTTACCGAAGTGTCAACTGCAAGTTGCAGCATTGTGTATTTAAGGCTCATTTCAAAATACTCCCGACATAATTAACAATACCTGCAGCAACCATAGCTATCACTAGCCCAATAATCGCGTTTAATATGCGTTGCCGTGCCAGCACGATATCACTTGATTCACCAAAGCTAGTAACGTACTTAAACCCTCCCCACAATATATAGCCAACAGTAATATAGGCTACCGCCTGGAACATAATGTCGAGAAAGTTTAAGGCAATTTTTAGAATAAATTTCTGTATACCGCCTTCTTTGTCTGGGCTATTTATCTGGCAGTTGCCATCTGTTAGTCCATTGTACCAAGTAGGGAAGGTAAGGAAACGAGTGTTGCAGGCAGCATGAGTAGTGGCTGGTGTCATTACCACCAGTCCGGCAATCATTGCAAATGAAGCCACTAGCAGCGCACAGTACTTGCGTATCATCCCTTAAACACCCCACCAGGTATAAGATATTGCAAGAATGACCACATAAGTGCAAACATGACAATACCCAACACTACGTTGTAAATCATCTCTTTGGCCTTTACGATCTTGTTTTGGTCGTTGCTAGCTGTTGCGTAGGTAATTCCGGCCAATATTAGTCCACCTACCGCTGCTATACCCACACCTGCTGTCAAGATGTTTATCGCTATCAAAAGCAAACCCCACACACCGTTACCTTGTACGCCCTTGCTAGCATCATTTCTTTGGTCGCAGTTGATGATCGCTGTCTCAAGAGGTTTCCCATCACCATCGGCGCCACATTGTGCAGCCCCGACAGGATATGACACAAGGAGGGGCATAGCCAGGACACTTAGAAGTGCCACGAGTGTTACTATTTTTTGTTTTATCTTCATATACTAGTAGCGTACGATATTTCACTGTATTTGGCAATAACTTTCAGCTCGCCTTGCACAAGAGATGGTGCGCGACGAATAGTATTGACTTTTTATCTGTAAAATGGTACAATCAAAGAGATATGTGGGAAGGACTCGTACGAGCCCCGCGCGGTAGAGTATCGGCGCGGAATTTAATTGTGTTGCTCGCCACATGCCTAGTGGCTTTTCTTGCGCACCTACTGTTCATTTCCACCCCTGTTCACGCGGCCGATGCCTACTGGAAAGACGGCGCAATCGTCTATGCTGATCACACCTACACCAAGCAAACCGCTACCTCAAGCGATAATCTTGGCCTTGCAGCTGGCACAGAATACTATCTGTACACCGAGCCTATACCTGGCACCCAGGCACGAAAAGCTTTTATCATTTACTTTGCCTCTGGCACCAGCCCCCCACAAGCCAGTGAGGCAAAGCACAAAACATACACACTAACCAACGGTAAATTCACGAATGGCTCGCAAGAGAAATCGTTCACAATTGAGCCCACAGCTGCTGCCGACACCGGTGAAAAGCTAAAACCTGGAGAGCTTAATAGCTGTAGTGTCGAGGGAGGACTAGGGTGGATTATTTGCCCTTCTACGCGATGGATAGCAAACGCGATGGACAGCATCTACGATGTTATTTCAGAGTTTCTTAAGGTTCAACCACTTCAAACTACCACCAACGGCCCGTTGTATATGGCGTGGGATGTTGCTCGAAACCTTGCAAACATCTGTTTTATCATTGGCTTTTTAATCATTATTTATACACAGGTCACCGGTGGCACAAGCGCCAACTACACTATTAAAAAGATTATGCCGCGTATTGTTGTTGCGGCGGTGCTTGTAAATACTTCTTACTGGATCTGTAGTCTTGCTGTTGATGCCTCAAACATCCTGGGCTACTCGGTTCAAGATTTGTTCAACATTATACGTGAATCCCTAGCAACAACGCCGTTTCAGATGCGGCCGTTTAGATGGGGAGAAGTTGCCGAAGCAATACTGTCCAATGGAGCTATCGCTGTCGGGACAGGGGCAGGCCTATACTCGGTTTTCTCCGTGTATGGAGTTATCGGTTCGCTCTACCTTTTCCTTATTGTGATTGTCTCAGTCATTATGGCTGCACTCGTCGCACTCCTTGTCTTGGCAGCTCGCCAAGCTCTTATAACCATACTCGTTATCGTGGCACCGCTAGCCTTTGTGCTGTACCTACTGCCAAACACTGAAAAATGGTTCGCTAAGTGGCGCGACGTGTTTGCGACCATGATGTTCATGTTCCCAATTTTTTCAGTGATCTTTGGTGGCTCGCAGCTTGCCGGTGCAATAATCATACAAAATGCTCAATATGTAAACAACGGGTTTGCAACTGCTATCGCAATCATGGGTCTAGCCGTTCAAGTTGCACCCCTGGTATTAACGCCAATCATCGTTAAGTTTAGCGGGTCTCTCCTTGGTCGCATTGCCGGGATGGTAAATAACCCTAATAAGGGTCTGATTGATCGAACAAAGAAGTTTGCACACGGCCGCGCAGATATGCACAAAGATCGACTTCGTGCTAATGCAGCAAAGCGTTTCGATAAAGATGGAAAAATCAAGCGCAATCGTGATAGATTCCGTCCAACAAATCTATCGTATCGACATGAGCGTGCCAGAATGCACCGTGAGGAACAACAAAAAGTATGGCAAGAGCGTACTGCCGCAGCCATCCACGACGATGAGAAGTTTCAGCGCATGGGTAGAGACAGTTACAGTCCATTCGATACCGGAAAGCCGTTTGAGGACCAACGTGAACATCTCGATACATACAAGCGCACTACGGACGCTATGCATAAACGCACAGAAGCAGAACATGAAAAGCACTGGAATGAACGCATGGAGCTGGGTAACAAGCATTTCAACCAAGACACTTTTGATCGTGAGGTTGAAACACGTAAACTAAGCGATCAAGCTCAGCTTTCTAAAGAAAAACTGGAAACTGTGTACACTGAGATGAAAGCCGGTAAGGACCCGTTTGCTGAACGCGGACTCACAGCACAGAACCAAAAAGCACTCCAGAGTCAAATTGATGCAATCCAAACTACCGCTAAACGAATTTCCGTTGAAGCCCTGCGCAAGCAAAGTGCAGAGGTGGTTCTACAAGAAAATCTTGCTAAGAACCTTAAGGAGGGAGTCTTGACTATTAACCGCGAAGATGCGACTGGCAAGCCTATTGTTATCGAAACCAATATTCGAGATTACGCTGGCGGTATTGCCGGTACAAGCGGTTCAAACCGAGTGTATGCCAAAGCAACCGCAGATATCGTTTCGACATACCTAGAAGACGTCAAGAATTCACGATCGATTATTAGCGACCACAGTATAGTCGAGGTGCTCGATATTGCCATGAAAGGTAAGCGACGAGATGGCACACAGGCCACACAGGCCGAGATTGATGCCGCTATCCAAGAAACGCTGCTCGCAAAAGGTAACAACTGGTCTGTCCAAAAGCTTAAAGACCATATTGCATCGCAGGGTATGTACTATGATGAAGCAACCAATAAATACTACGATGATAAATCAAAAAGCCCAGCGAGTGAAATCACCGACCCAGAAGTTATCGAGGCACGGCGTACTCGTCAGCAAATCTTTGTCGATGCCTACAACCAGTCTAAGCACAAGGTTCAAAACCTTTCAGGTACAGACAGAGGACTGCTTGAAAACGGTACCTTCACTATGTCGAGCCAAGAAACCATTCTGCGCGACATTCGTGATCAAAAGATTAACGCTACCCGTATTGCTGGCACCGATATCGACGAGTTGATGCGTATGGTACAGGTACTTCGTGATGATAGTGCCCGCGAAAACCTGCGCCGTCAATCACCAGAGGCTTACAAAACTCTTACCGAAACTATCGACTTTGCACTAAACGACCCGCAAATTAAGGCAAGTATAGCCCCTCGTGAACAAAAGATGATTGGTGTTATTCAAAAATACATTAATGACCCTCGCCCAGTAATCCCTCTCAGCGACAAAAGAACCTACGAGGCATCGACAGAAACACCGATACCAACCAACTACACAACAGACGAATTCTACGGGCTACCCGATACATTTGGTGGTACAGAACCAACTGGGCCTCGCTAAAGAATATGTATACGTAAGTAAGCACTTGCATTTTTAAGCAATTTGGTGTATAATAAAAACACACTATCTAAGTTGTCCAACAAGGAACCATAGTATGACATTGACCCCTGATCACAAGTCGAACACTCCAATAGACATCAGCAACATGCCACCGGCACCAACCAATGAAAATGTTGTAGTGCCGCCACCCGAGCACCGCGATGACAAACACGAAGCAACGCCTTGGTACCGTAAGCCAGTTGCACTTATAGGCACCGGGGCACTAGCGGCCGCAATGGTCGGAGGCGGTATAGCTCTTTCAGGCAAAAGTAAAAATGCAGCCTCTCAACCAAAAGAACCAGGTGTAACTGCACCCGCCGATCCGACCGCATCTGCCAGCCCAGCAGAATCTGACACTCCGTCGGCACAACCAGAAGCAACACCGACACCAACCGAAGCGCCTGCAATAGATGAAGCCTTAGTAAGCGAACTCGATCTAATGAGTGCTGCTGAGTTTAATAAACTCCCACTCGAAAAGCGCCTGCAGTGGGTATTGGCCAAAGAACAAGAGATCAACGATAACGGCTATCTTTCCGACTTTCTAAATCAGAAGTATGTTGATGACGGCACAATCTTGGGCGAATGGTCGCCTTTTTGGAAAGCATTAAGTGAATCTGCTAGTGGATCAGACATTGTAAGACAGTCTACGTATGCCGAGCAACTTATAAAAGGCTCAAAGGATGACCTATCCGTAGATGGTAATGGACCTATTAACCAAGAGTTTGCCAAAAAGATGATTAGCGCCTTTGCAATCAGTCCAAAAACAAAGGTCTTCAAGTCAATGCTTGATACTGTCGAAAACACTACTAAGGCTGGACGATTAGGTGATCAAGACATAAATGATATAACTGTCACTCATACAACCAAGAACCTGCCATACGTCAATCCGATAGACAGTAGTCAAACAGTCAAGAAAACAATAACTGTTAGACACCTAGGCCAAACAGTTGACCTTACTTCCGTTTTCATACCACTACCCGTACTTGGTGAAAATAATGGGTTATGGTTACTGGTGGACCAATCGGACCTTAGGTAGCCTACTACCCTATCATCGTTGTTGTTATGCTTATGCTATTATAGTTGCATGATAAACTATGCGGCTCGATTAAGGTTGCGCTACTTATGGGGGCTTGTAGCCTCATTCGCCATCATGGTGCTCCTTCCGCTTAGTTCTGTTTATGCTATTAGTAGTCCAGACTGGTGGTTTAACGAATACGATACTGTTGCTGGACGCCAAGTATTAGGTTCCAAACAAATCGATTGGTGCTATTCAAACCTTAATAAACATCAGTCAAGCGAAGTTAGCGTCGATGGTATGGTGCAGAGGTTTATCAATGAATGTATTGACCCTACCAAAGAAGGCCCCTGCACAGTTAAACCAATAGATGCAAACAATCCATCACACGGAACTTTATATGAGTGTAGCGCGGGTCGGAAAGCAGAGCTTTCCAAAGAACAATCTCTAAAGATCGATGCCGCGATCCGTCAAGAAGCAGACGGTTTAGTTGTGCTACTATGTGGTGTCGCACAAACAGACTCTCAAGCCTCGCAGCAAATTCCCTGCGCAAAAGCTGTTCGAAAAGCATACTATAGCCCCCAGTGCTACTACCAAAATGGCCGTGATTCAAAAGACGGAACGGCAAGTGATGACTTTACTGCTAAATGTGTTTATGCCGCACTAAAAAATAACCCTGATATACGGTTTATGAAGCCTGTAGTTGCAATTAAGGATGCAATCACGAAAGGAAGGAAGGCTACTAGTGACCAGGTTAACAGTACAGTGGAGGATATCGTCTCAAAATCGGACTGTGAATCGAAGGGCGGCACTTGGAAAGACGGTAAATGTCAGCAAAAAGAAGACACCTCCACCTGC
>CAZIDJ010000011.1:0-30581 GCA_964537815.1 uncultured Candidatus Saccharibacteria bacterium
GCGGCTAAGATTGAGCCGACCACTCGGGTGAAAGATCTCACCGAGGCTGAAGAACAGAAACTTCGTGAAATAATCGACAAAGATTATACCACCGAAGGTGATCTCCAACGTCTCGTAACTAACAATATTAAACGTCTAAAGGATGTGAACGCCTACCGAGGACTACGCCACAAGGCTGGTCTTCCTACACGCGGACAGCGCACACGTACGAACGCACGAACTCGTAAGGGTCGCGCCGTAGCAGTGGGTGGTACACAACCTAAAGCAGCAAGTAAGACCTAGAAAGGAGCAGTATGGCAGAAGCAAAAACGACTACAACAACTGGACGTAAAAAACAGCGCCGCGCTGTTCCATCAGGGCAAATGCATGTTCAGGCAAGTTTTAACAACACAATTATTACCTTCACCGACAAAAAAGGTGCAGTACTATGCGCATCAAGCGCTGGTGCGTGCGGCTTCCGCGGGAGCAAAAAAGGTACAGCCTATGCAGCACAGGTTGCTGCTGAAAAGGCTGCAGAATTAGTACAAAGCCTTCACGGTATGAAAACCGTTGATGTGTTTGTAAAAGGTGTCGGACTTGGGCGCGACAGCGCGGTTCGTGCACTGACTAATTTCGGCATGCAAGTCGATAGCATTAAAGACGTAACGGGTGTACCACACGGTGGTGCGCGCCCACGAAAGGCACGAAGGGTATAAGATATGACAACCTATAATTTCACTACCTCATATCTGTCAGTTTCACCTAGTACGTCTTCAGCATTCCGCGATGTAGTCACCGCTACATCTTGTCATGCTTCAAACGTTCTAGACAAAACTGTCCAGCTTTGCGCTAGCAAAATCACAGGAGGGCATATCTAATGGCACGAGACACTTCGCCTATTGTGAAACAAAGTCGCCGTGAGGGTTATGCACTGCACCCTAAGGCGCACAAAATCATGGTGAAAAAGAGTGGTATTCCTGGCCAGCACGCTGGTGGTCGCCAGAGCAAACCAAGCTTGTACGCTATGCAGCTCCGTGAAAAGCAAAAGGTTCGTCGTTTGTACGGACTCCTTGAAAAGCAGTTTGCCAAGCTAATGACCGAGGCTACTCGCCGCAAAGGTCTGGCTGGTGAAAACTTGCTTCAGCTTTTGGAGCTTCGTCTTGATAACACCGTATATCGCGCTGGCTTTGCAACAAGTCGTCGCGGTGCACGCCAATTAGTAAGCCACGGCAACTTTATGCTCAACGGTCGACGTGTTGATATTCCATCAATTCGTGTTAAGGCCGGTGACGTCATTACTGTTCGACCAAAAAGCGAGAAAAACGGCTACTTTAGTCAACTTGCAGATGTGAATGCAAATAGCGTTCAAGGTCCGCTCAGCTGGCTGAAGAGTGATGTAAAGAAGATGAAAATCGAGGTAACGGGTGTTCCTACGCGCGCCGAAGCCGACACTGATATTAACGAACAGCTAATTGTTGAGTACTACTCACGCTAGAAGGAGAACATAACTATGTCAAAAGCTATTCACAATCCTGCACTCATGGGCGTCGAAGACCACTCGGCAAAAAGCGCAACTTTCGTTATCGAGCCACTTCACACTGGCTACGGAAACACCTTGGGTAACAGCCTTCGCCGTGTTTTGCTTTCGAGCATCCGTGGTGGTGCTATCGTGGCATTTCGTGTTGAAGGTGCGAGCCATGAATTTACTACTGTAAAAGGGGTAAAAGAAGATGTCGTCGACATCATGCTTAACCTCAAGAACGTTCGCCTAAAAGTTCACACCGATGAGCCAGTAGAGCTACGACTCGAGAAAAAGGGTGCTGGCGTTATTACTGCTGCCGACATCAAAACAACCGCCGACGTTGAAGTTGTTAACCCAACACAAGTCATTGCTACAATTGATGACGCAAAAACTTCAGTGGTAATGGATCTAGTCGTTGAATCAGGTCGCGGATACCGCACCATTGAAGATTCATCGAAAGAACGTCTGCACAGCGATATGATTGCGCTTGACGCCGTCTTTAGTCCAGTGCTACGTGTGCGTTACAAGGTTGACCCAACGCGTGTTGGCCAAGAAACTAACCTTGATAAACTTCGACTTACGGTAGAAACTGACGGTGCTTTGAGCCCGCGTGAAGCGTTTGAAGAAGCTTCAGCTATCTTGTCGAACCAATTTAGCGCACTTGCTGGCAGCACAACTGTTGAGGCTGCACCAGCACTTGGACAGTCTGCGAGCGACGACGAAGGCGAACTAAGTACGCCAATTGAGGATTTGAACCTTAGTGCTCGTACCGCTAACGCGTTGGTAAACAACGACATCCGCACTGTGCACGACCTAGTAACCCTAAGCGAGCAAGATCTTCGCGAACTTAAGGGCTTTGGCTCTAAAGCGCTCGACGAAGTCAAAGACAAGCTTGCGGAGTTGGAGTTATAGTATATGCATCGACACGGATATAAAGGACGAAAGTTTGGTCGCGAGCGTGACCAACGACGCGCCTTGCTAAAAGGTTTGGCAACAAGCCTTGTAGAGCACGGTAGTATCGAGACCACGCTTCCAAAAGCCAAAGAACTAAGTCGGTACATTGAAAAAGTCATTACAAAGGCAAAAAAAGGCGACCTCCACAACCGTCGCCAAGTAATTGCTAAGCTATCAACCCAAGCTGCAGCGTTTAAGCTTGTGGACGAAATCGCTCCACAACTTACTGGTCGCACAAGCGGTCACGTACGTGTTGAGCGCACTCGCATTCGTGTGGGTGACGCAGCAGAAATGGCGCGTATTAGCTTTGTTGATGAGCTAAAACCAGTAGAAAGTAGTAAGAAACAAGAAGTAAGGAAGGAAAAATAATGAGCACAAAAACATACTCACAAAAGCCTTCTGAAGTTTCTCGCCGCTGGATCTTGATCGACGCATCGAGCGCACCGCTTGGTCGCGTTGCAACTGAAATCGCTAAGTACCTTATTGGTAAATATAAGCCTACGTACACTCCCCACATTGACGGTGGCGACTACGTTGTTGTTATCAACGCCGAAAAAGCAGTGGTAACTGGCGACAAAGAACGCGCGAAGGTATATTACCGACACAGCGGTTTCCCGGGTGGCATCAAAGACGCACGACTTGAAGAAGTTCGCGAGAAATTCCCTGAACGAATCATTGAAAATGCAGTAAAGGGTATGCTCCCTAAAAACAAGCTTTCACCAGACCGCATGGCTCGTCTGAAGGTATTTGTTGGGCAGGAGCACTCACACGCTGCGCAGAAGCCACAGAAAGTTGAGGTACAGTAATATGGCAGACGCTAAATATTTCTACGGCCTCGGCCGACGTAAAAGCGCTACTGCTCGCGCTCGATTGTATGCTGGTAAAGGCAAATTCACCATTAACGAAAAAACCGCCGAAGAGTACTTTGATGGTAACAAAACGTTGTTGGCTGAAATTACCGACCCGCTTGCAGTTGTTGGTAAGCAAAAAGATTTCGATATCACTATTCGCGTAAGCGGTGGTGGTATGAGCGGTCAAGTTGACGCCATTAAGTTGGCAATCGCCAAAGCTATTACAGTGGCACACAGCGATCTTCGTGGTACGCTAAAGAAAGCTGAGCTACTAATGCGTGACCCACGTGAGAAAGAACGTAAAAAATACGGTCTTCGCAGCGCACGTAAACGCGAACAATTTAGTAAGCGTTAATTTCGCCCTACCGCAGGCAAAAGACTCTCCACTACGGGGAGTTTTTTGTTTAGTAAAACTTAACCGCTCATTAGTCTTAGAAAATATAAGGTATAATAGACACAATGACGAAACCTGTAATTCTAACTGGCTTACGCGCCAACAACGATTTAACACTCGGTAACTATTTTGGCGGTATGTTGCCAATTATTGATATGGCAAAAAACCATAGCGATGAATATCAGGTAAATATGTTTATTCCTGATTTGCATAGCTTTACAACGCCGATCGACCATAGTAAGTTGCACGAACAAATACTCCAAACAGCACGGTTATTTGTAGCCGCTGGTTTGCCGCTTAACGATGACAGTATCCACTTGTACAGGCAAAGTTATGTGCCAGCTCATAGCGAACTAACAGTTATTTTAAATAACTTTGTGGGAATGGGCGAAATGGAGCGCATGACGCAGTATAAAGATAAGTCAGGCAAATTATCGAATGACCGCGTGAGCGTGGGGCTGTTTGATTACCCAGTACTTATGGCGGCAGATATTTTGCTGTACGGTGCGAAATACGTGCCGGTGGGTGACGACCAAACGCAGCACCTCGAAATTACACGTGATATTGCAGAGCGCATGAATGCGCGGTTTGGCGAGCTATTTGTTGTACCTGAGCCTGTCAAAAAGCAGCATGAGTTTTTTGGAAGCTCCCACCAAAGAGAAAATGGCATGCATCAAGGCCTGCGTATCATGGACTTAGCGGATCCGACCAAGAAGATGAGCAAAAGCGATCACAGCGGCAAAGGTGTTATATTCCTTAGCGACAACCCAGACGCAGCGGCCAAAAAAGTTATGAGCGCCACAACAGATTCTGTGGGTGTAGTGCACTATGATAAGAGCGCCCAGCCGGGAATTAGCAACTTGCTAGAAATTCATGCATTACTTTCAGGTGAATCATTGAAAAAAGTAATTGAACATCATGATGGTCAAACGAGGTATGGTGAACTCAAAAAAGAAGTTGCCGAGCAAGTACGCGATTTCATTGCCGATTTTCAGGCGAGCTTGCAAGATGTAGATGATACTGCCGTACTAAGTAAGCTAGAATCGTCAGAACACGCTATGCGCGAACAGGCCGCTGCTACTTTACTAAAAGTACAGCAAGCTGTTGGACTGCGATATCATGCGGCTTGATGCATATTTAGCAGAAACACGTCCGGAGTATTCGCGTTCGGCCTGGCAAAAACTTATTAAGCAGGGGAATGTGTGCGTAAATGGGGCGTGTATTGACAGTGGAAAATACGATGTATCAGAAGAGGACGATATAACCGTAAAACTGCCTGATGAACCTACCCAAACAATTGAATTCCCCGTGCTGTACGAAGACGATGATGTGATTGTAATAAATAAGCCAGCTGGCGTTTTAACACACGCCAAAGGCACCATTGCTGAAGAATTCACGGTTGCAGATTTTGTAAAGCCAAAAACAACCTACAAAGCAGATACAAATCGCCCGGGAATAATTCACCGCTTGGATCGTGCAACGAGCGGTGTGCTGCTGTGCGTAAAGAATGAAGCCGCAGCCACAATGCTGAGCAAGCAGTTCGAACGCCGCACAGCAAAAAAGACCTACTATGCCATAACAGATGGCGTACCTGCACAGATGAAGGCGACAATTGATGTGCCAATTGGTCGTAATCCAAAGGCGCCGAGCACGTTCCGGGCCGACCCGAATGGTAAATCTGCCCAAACGTATTATGAAGTGCAGGCTGAAAATGGGAAAAATGCGTTGGTAAAGTTGCAGCCAACGACCGGACGCACCCATCAGCTACGTGTCCACATGGCTCACATCCACACCCCGATAAAGGGCGACGCGGTGTACGGAAAGCCCAGCGACAGACTGTATTTGCATGCATACCAGCTGCAAATAACCCTGCCAAGTGGTGAAAACCACATATTTACGGCTGAAGTGCCAAGCGAATTCGTACTACCATGAAGATAATTATTCACCCGACATCGGAAAAGGCATTGCAGGCCACGTTTGCTTCTGAGAGCCACGCCGTGCTGCTAGTGGGCTTGCCTGGAGTCGGTCTAAAGACGATTGCTACTGCTTATACTCAGCCAATACGCACCGTAGTACCGCAGCTACTAACAAAAACCAGTACCATTCCGCAAATAAGTATTGAACAAGTACGCGAGCTATATACGCTAACACGAGGCAAGAATAGCAAGCTGCAAACAGTAGTCATAGATGATGCCGATACAATGACGCTCCCGGCACAAAATAGCTTTCTGAAGCTTCTTGAGGAGCCGCCAGCAAATACGCGGTTTGTTTTGACATCCCACTTGCCTGATAGGCTGCTTCCCACCATACGCTCACGACTCCAAACTGTTACTATTTTACCTACCAATGCTGCCAATTCGTTGCTCGATACACTTCAAGACTCAACGAAAAGGCAGCAGCTGAGTTACATCGCAAATGGCTTGCCTGCTGAACTACGTAGGTTGCTGCATGATGAGCAGTATTTTCGCGCGGTGGCTGCGCAGGCAACGCTTGCAAAGCAGCTTGTTGAAAGTGCTCCTTACGAACGATTGGTGGTGCTGCAGAAAGAAAAGTTCGATAGAAAATCGGCCCTTGCATTGCTGCAGCGCATGTTGCAGTTTTTGGCTCGAAGCCGTTCAGATGCCGTGGTGGAACGGACGGCAGAGCTATTGAAAAGCTATGAAGCCATAGAACGCGGTGGCAATATACGCCTGCATTTAGCTCGTGCTATGGTATACTAAAAGGTATGTTGGGCGTAATTACCCTTACAGTTCTTGGCGGTGTTGCACTATGGCAGCATCAAACATTTAGCGAAGTGGTAGCAGATTTGCCCACTAAGCTTTCTGATAAGCTCGATAGGCTATGGGAAATCGCTCAAGACGCACTAAAAGACCGTAAATATTTGCGGGCAGAGAAAGCACTTTTAACCATTTTGCGCGTAGATGAGCGCAATGCTACGGCGTATAATCGTTTAGGCATTTTATATGCCAAGCAGCAAGCGTTTGATGATGCGATTGAGTGTTTTGAAATCGCGCAAAGCCTGGAGCCAAGCGCTTCAAGCTTGCACAATGTGGGGCTTATTTATTACGAAACAGAGACGTACGATAAGGCAGCGCTCGCATTCGAGCAAGCGCTAAGTGTTGAAGAGGAGGTGGCATCGCGCCATATAGCCTATGCAAAGGTGCAAGAAAAGCTGGGCAATACAAAGAAAATGCTTTCGTCGCTTGAACGTGCGCTCGAGCTGGAGAAAAATCCGCAAACACTCGCTATCTTGGCGGATGCGTGTGACAGGGTGGGGCAGCCAGAGCGTGCTGCCGACCTGCGAAAGCAAGCACAAAAACTCATCGCTCGCCCAAGTGCAAAAACTCCTCGCCGCATCAAACAGCCCCGCAAAGTTGTTATGTAGCTCTAGGCAAAAGTGCTATTATTTGCTACAATCTAATACTGTTACGTAATAGTTGAATGCCGCTTTAGCTCAGTTGGTTAGAGCAGCTGTTTTGTAAACAGCAGGTCCTGGGTTCGAATCCCTGAAGCGGCTCCAAGATGTGTATATGTATATCGTGTGTGCATCTTGGTACGCCGGAGTCGTCTAGTGGCAATGACAGGAGACTGTAAATCTCCCGACGTAAGTCTTCGTAGGTTCGAGTCCTACCTCCGGTACCAAAGTAAAAGGTCTACATTTTGTAGGCCTTTTACTTTGGTTTGATTGTATGCCTCGAACCGTTTTTTGCGAAGCAAAAAGGTTCGGTGAAGTGAGCGAAGCAAAAATGTGTTTACATATTTTTGCTTGTGAGCGAAAGAGCAACGCGCTGTCCTACCTCCGGTACCAAAATTAACTCGGGGTTAGCGCGGTATAATAATGCTTTCGTTTACGCCATCCACAGAATCCCTGCGATATAATAGAAGTGATGGATGAAAACATACTAAGAAAACTGTATGCAAACGACAAGCTGTCTGTAACTGAAATTGCACAAAAATGCGGTGTTAGTCGGCACAAGGTGGAATATTGGCTGGTAAAATACTCAATTCCACGGAGATCGATTAGTGAAGCAGCTTACGCTAAGCGAAATCCCGAAGGTGACCCTTTTACTTTCGTATCACCTAGAACATCAAAGGAGTGGTATGAATATGGTCTTGCAATTGGACTATTTTGGGGTGAAGGAAATAAGGCAAACCAACACTCGGTTCGGATTGGCAATACTGACCCAGGCATCATAAAAGCGTTTTTAACTTTTCTAGAAAAGTTCTACAGAGTCGATCGAGGTAAGTTAAAGTTCAGTTTACAAACATTCTCAGATACAGATGTTGAAAATGCAGAGAAATACTGGGCAAATGCACTCAGTGTCAGTCGCTCGCAATTTTATAAAACAACTGTTACAATATCGGGTAAGGTCGGTACATACCGACACAAAAACACAACAGGTGTATTAACACTGTATTTTCATAATAAGAAACTACGTGATATATTAATTAGTGCACTAGATCAAATGCCGCGATAGCTCAGCTGGTAGAGCGCATCCATGGTGGGTCGCAAGACTCCTGCCCGCTTGCATAAGAAATTTGCAAGATGAATCCCGAATAACGGTCAATACCCGCGTAAATGGGCAAGACCGTGGCAATTCGAAAAGAAAGGCCCGAACGACTGACAAGGGAAGCTACGTCGAAAGATAAGCTCAAGATACAGTCTAGCCCTCTAATAATACGCCAAGAAATAGAGGTATAAGCGAAGGATGAGGTCTCGGGTTCAAGCCCCGATCGTGGCTCCAGAAACGGAAAAAACTCGGAATTAGCGGCGCGTTGCGCCGTTTTTTCTCTGGTTGCGCGGAGCGCAAACCAAGGGGTTTTCTGGGGGGAGATTTGAAATTGGTATCCGTTTTCGGCGACATTTTTGTTGCTCAAAAACAGGTTCAACCCAAAGATTTCCAGCAACAAGCTCTTTTTGGCAGAAAAGTCGTCGGTTTGAGCAACCGAACAGATAGAAACAGCCTTGTCTAGCCAACTTCGCATAGGTTCAACCCAGCCACATTCCCCTAGCGCGAGGTTGCTCATTTGTTCCTCCAAAGACTTCTTTTGGCTCATAAGCTCGGCTTTCTTGGTGGTGTAGGTCTGGCGGTCAATCACTTCATCCAAAAACGTATCAAGAAGTCTTTGCAACTTGCCTGAAATCTGCGCCACTTGTCCGCGCAAATCGTCCTGTATAGTGGTGTTTGCGCCTTGCTCGCTACGCTCGTCCTCGTCAATACGTTGGCGCAGATAGTTCGCCCAGCCGTCAGGCAGGGCAAATTGCACAAGCAAGCCAGATAACTGCTCGTCTAGTGGCTCGGAGCGCACAGGCAACTCAACGCAAGCCACGTTCTTGCTTTTGCGCGAGCAACGGTAATACACATAGTTATGAACGTTGCCATTTTTTTGCCGTTTGGTTTTGTTTTCGGCAGTAACCATCATACCGCAGGGACATTTGAGTAGTCCGCAGTAGGGCATTGGCTCTCTGGTGTGGTCTTGTTGCCGAAAACAGCGCTGGGCAATCACCGCTTGCACCTCATCAAACAGTTTTTTGCTCATAAGCGGAGTATGTTTACCCTCGTGCAGTTCGCCGCCATACACAAAATGTCCGTAGTAAAATGGATTGGTCAAAATCTTTTTGACTTTATCTGGTTTATACACCTTGCCGCCTTTGGTTTTTACCCCACGCGCAAACAAATAGTCAGCAATGTCTTGGAAACGACTTTCGTTCCGCGCATACAGCTCAAATATCTCAACGACCAGCGCGGCGCGCATCTTATCTATGTGAATAGTCTTGGTTTTAGTGTTGTTGTAGTAGCCAAAGGGGGCGTTGCTGGGGTATTCGCCGCGCCGTACTTTTTGGCGCAGTCCACGCTTGGTGTTTTCACTCAAGTTGTCTACATAGTATTTGCTTTGCCCAAAGGCAATGTTGAGCATAAACTTGCCTTGAGAGGTGTTTTCAAACCAAAAAGTTTGAAACTTTAAGTCAGCGAGTTTTCGCTGATCTAAAAGATAAATCAGTTGTCCACCATCTATGCTGTTGCGCGCCAATCTGTCAGGGTGCCACGCAAGTATTGCGTTCGCCTCGCCAGCTTGTATGCGCTCCAGCATTGCCGCGAACTTGGCGCGTCCAGGCATTTTGGCAGATTTCTTTTCAATAATAGTGTCAACGACAAGTAAACCGTTGTCTTTGGCAAACTTGCGGAGTTCTGCCAGTTGCGCCTCAATGGACAAGACTTGCTTGTCCTCAACGTCTGTACTCTTGCGAGCATACAAAATATATCTGTTATTTGTCATAGTTACCCCCATTTCCGGCACTCAAAAAGCCACTTCGCTGGACACAAATCAGACAAGTCTAACTTGTACGAAGTGGCTGTTTGAAGCCAATAAATAAAACTTGTCCGTTGATTTGTGTCCATTTGTATTTTACCACGAAGTGAGCGACTGTGTCGCTTGCACAAAAATCCACGCGCAAGCGCGTGGCAATTTCAAATCTCCCCCCCCAGAAAACCCCTTGGTTTGCGCTCCGCGCAACCAGAGAAAAAACGGCGCAACGCGCCGCTAATTCCGAGTTTTTTCCGTTTCTGGAGCGATTTTACGCGCTCGCTAGAACCTATTTTAACAGATAACCACCGAAAGTACCCAAGCCCCGCCGCCTGTTCCAGCAAAGCTGGAACGCGCCCCGCCAGAAAAAATCCTTTGCATTATTTTTTTTAGATTTCCTCCGCCGAGATTTTTTGGAAAAGGAAAAGGGATTTTTCTGTCGGCTGCGCTGTCGCTTCAGCGACTTGGCGGCTTAACTTTCTATAACAGCAACGGCTTCAATTTCCACCAAAGCCCCAGGTACACTAAGGCTCTCTACAAAGAAACCAGTAATTGCTGTTGGGTTATTGCCCCAAACCTTTTGCGAAGCAGCGTAGCCCTCTCGTATGTCTTGCCCCCTAGAGGTGTAAATGGTGAGTTTGACCACGTTTTCTTGCGACGCTCCAACAGTTCTCAAGATTTCCAATATGTTCTTTAGGGCTTGTTCGGTTTGTGCGCCTAACGTATCGCCTGCCATTGTGCCGTCTGCCAAAATACCGTTTTGACCGCCAATATACAACGTCTTGCCGCCCTCGGCCAACACCGCTTGTGAGAAAACAGGGCTTTTGTAGAGCGTGTCTGGGTTGATGTGGGTTATTTTCATAGTTTATACCTCCCTATTGGCTAGCGTATTTGCTAGGTCTAGTAACTTTACTGTTGTATTCCAGTTGCGCACCGTCATTGATTTATACAGTGGTGACATCATTACGGTACTTAAGCGGCTTTTTGTACGCAAGCTACTCACTCGCTGCGAATAAATCACACCGTCGCCTTGCCAAACCGTATCAACACCCTCGCGTGGGTTAAAAATAGGCATTGCTTCGCTTGAGGTAATGCCCATTAAGAAGATAGCGTCGCTATGGTAGGTGTCTGGCTGGTCGCCAAAACCCTGCGGTTTGTTGGCGATAACGTCCGCAAGCTGGTCGCGCGTCATCACCAGTACTTTTATAAGTTCGCTATCAAGAGTAAAGGATTTGGGTAAAGCCGTTTCAATCATTTGTTGGATTTCAGCAGGCTTTTTGTCGGACTGCAAAATCACATTGCCGCTGGCAATATAGGTTGTAACATTGAAAAATCCAAGTTCAGTCAAGCAGTCTTTCAATGTTTTCATTGGCACTTTGTTTTTACCGCCAACATTGATACCGCGCAAGAGCAGTAAATAGATTTTCATATGTTTTTATTATAGCATTTCTACGCTGTTGTTTTGCGCGAAGCGCGTCGGCTTTGCCGACTAAAGCCACGCCGCCTCTGCCCTTAAGGGTAGGCGAACCGACAGAAAAATCCCTTTTCCTTTTCCAAAAAATCTCGGCGGAGGAAATCTAAAAAAAATAATGCAAAGGATTTTTTCTGGCGGGGCGCGTTCCAGCTTTGCTGGAACAGGCGGCGGGGCTTGGGTACTTTCGGTGGTTATCTGTTAAAATAGGTTCTAGCGAGCGCGTAAAATCGCTCCATTATACTTGTATGAAACGTTTGATACTTCGCGAACCCACTTATGACGACAAAGATGTTGTCTGGGATTTCCGCGAAGAATTTTTATTTGAATCTGATCATATTCCCGGCTCTGCCGCACTTGGTAAGCACGTATCGTATGAAGAATGGCTCGAAGCCGTACGAGACGGTAAAGATGGCAAGCCTGAGCGCGATATAGTTCCCTCTACCCAGTACCTAGCTTTTGAACGCAGTTCAGGCAAACTTGTCGGCTGTATTCAGCTTCGACACAATCTTAATCAGTACCTTGAAGATTTTGGTGGACACATTGGCTATAGTGTACGACCGAGCGAACGTAGAAAAGGCTATGCCTATGAAATGGTGCTAACTTGCATGGAGCAAGCGGCTGCCAAAGGAATGAGTAAAGCTCTTATTACCTGTGATGAGACCAACATAGCATCTGAAGCAGTAATACGAAAAGCTGGTGGCGTATACGAAGACACTCGAGGTAAACCGAGTATTGGGCAAAAGAAGCGGTTTTGGCTGGCTACAAAGAAATAGCGTCTTTCAGCTTTTTGAAAGCTACATACATCATAGTAAGTAGTGCTTGCAAGCAAAAGCAACTAACATGTGAATATATGTACAAAAGGAGAATGACAGCCACATGATAAAAAACAAATTAGTAGTGCCAGGAATTGCGGCACTTGGTATGGTAGCCGGAATTGTTGGCACTAACATCGCAGCGAATGCTGAAGGCACGGTGACTGGGTCGAGTGACACGAGCTCAAAGACTATGTCAAAAAGCGCAGCAGGCTCAAAGAGAGAAGGCCGTGGCAGTAAGGGCGCACCAGCTGGCCCGCACCAGGCAAATGGTAAGACAGAGACCGAGCTAACCGGAGATCAGCTTGCGAAGGCAAAGGCTGCGGCTGAAGCTAAAGTAAGTGGTGCGACGGTTGTCCGTGCTGAAACCGACGCGGATGGCGACGGCACCTATGAAGTGCATATGCAAAAGAGTGATGGAAGCCAAGTGACAGTATTCCTAGACGCCAACTTCACTGTTACGAGCACCCACGATGGCATGGGAAAGGGAGCCCCACGCGATGGACGTGGCCAGCACCGTGATAGCAACGGAGCGGATGACACAACTGGTACCTCTACCCAGCAATAAAAACACCCTTTATTACCCCCGACCGCGCACTACCCCTTGGTGCGCGGTTTGTTATAGCTGCATCTAGTATTTTATGGGGGCTTATGCTATAATAGAATGAAGAACGCATATAATTTAAGAGAGAACTATGGCAAAGAATTCAAAATCAAAGCGCAAGTTAGTTGGATTGGTGAGCAGCTTGAGCGGTCACCGTACGTACTACACCAAAAAGAATACGCAAAACACTCCAGATAAATTGGAGCTAAAAAAGTACGACCCGATCGCGCGCAAGCACGCTGTGTACACTGAAACCAAAAAGAACTTGGGTCGAAACGAAGTAAAGGCTCGCAAGAGTTAATTCGCGTGTTCAGCTGATTCTTCAGGCTGGCCTTCGGGCCGGCTTTTTTCGTCTATAGCTCGAGCAAGCCACAAACCATTTGCCAGCATAGTGGCTAACAACTCGTGCGTGATAAAGGCTTTTTCAGAATATATATACAGCGAATCATTGATAATTTCTAGTACGAGACCACGAAAATGCTTACCAATCTGAGCTGTAATATCGGGGGTGAAAATTCGTTCAGCGGCCAGCCACTGATCGGGTTTGGCAAAGATTTTGAAATAATCGATAAATTCAGTGCTGTGTCGACCAAACACGCCTAAATGCGCTGAATGCAGCTGAGGGTACTTGGCTTTTAACAGTGAATGAAAGCCTAATCCGTGCGTTGGCGAGCCAACAAAAATATGCGGCAGTTCACGTGCATACTTTAAATCAAATTCCATAATGTGCCACACGTGATGATGATTTGTGAGAATCGTATCGCTACGTTCAACAAATACGACATCGTAGCCGCCATGTGAGCCGATGCAGTAGTGGTGATCTTGGTGCTTGTTTGAAACCGTCAACCCGCGCACAATATGATGGTCATCATCGCGCTGGCTTACAAAACCAAAGTAAACAAGCCCGACCTCTTCGCAAAATCTAGTAATACTACGCTTTTTATTACGTCGCTTTCGCAATTTAAGCGGTGATAATCCTTTTAGAACACGTGCCGAGCCACGTATAGCTCGCTTCATTCTTGCACCTCAGTAACAGTATCGAGCAGTGTTGCCATGTATTCTGCATGACTCCAAACCAGTGGTGAGACAGAGAATTGCTCACGTGTGACATGATCAATTTGCTCTGAAAAGTGTCCCGTTGGAGACGCCCTGTCTTCGACCCATTGCAGAATTTCCTTGGCTTTGTCTATCTTACCTATCTCAGTGTAGTACTGCGCTGCCCATAACGATGTAATAAACCAGGCATTTGGAGCCATGCTAGAGCGTCGCAAGTAATTATCATTTTCATAGCGCGGCAGA
This sequence comes from uncultured Candidatus Saccharibacteria bacterium, assembly GCA_964537815.1. GTDB lineage: Bacteria > Patescibacteriota > Saccharimonadia > Saccharimonadales > Saccharimonadaceae > UBA1020. The sequence goes on from CAZIDJ010000011.1 coordinate 14,196, forward strand.
CCAGTAAATTCTTCTGGATTTGGTAAAAAGATCGATCGCGCGGCCTCAAGCGTTGAGGTAATTTCTGGGCTGTCTACTGCGAATAGCCCGAACATAAAGCAGCCATAAAAACTGGCCATATCAAGCGTATTGTCATATTCAATAGCACCGGCATCTTTTACACGAAGCCCTTTACGAAGCAGCTTTCGCGTATGATCGTACAGATGTTTATGGGCAGCGACCTGAATATCATCGGCTGCAGCACGCCAGGCAACAGCAGATTTATCATCGTGGCGAACATCAGCAAGCTCAGCGGCAGCAAGAAGCGCGGCATGAACAACTGCGGTGGTGTACGTTGATGTTATGAATACTTCTTCCCATAGATCATAGGTTGCCTTGGGAAGGTGAGTCGTGTCATCAATGTAGCTCGTCATAAAATCAGCCATTGGCTTAATCAGCGAGGTGTAGAATTCATCGAGCAGTTCCGCAGACGGATGAGCGTGGTAGTACTGAGTAAACGTAAACAAAGTGATAGCGGTTTCATCTTCTTGTATGGGTGCTGCAACTTCTTCGCCATGCACATAGGAATGCCAGCTGCTTCCGAGTGCGCCGTCAGCACGGTATTTGTGATGCAAGTAGCCCCGAGGATGGAGCTGATCGCGGCAGAACCGAAAGAAGTCGAGCGGCTCTTTGGTGTAACCGAGTCGAATAAGTGGCCACAACACGTATGCACCATCACGTGGCCAACAGTACCCATATACATCGCGCCAGTAATTCAACATCGCAGTGTCGGTACTTGCAATCACCGCGCCCCTGTTATCAACGTGTGACTTTAGCACTAGCGCACTTTTAATGAAGAGCTCACGCTGATGCTTGGGAAGCTTTTTGGCAGCCTTTACGGTTGGGGCGAGCCATTTGCGCCACCACGTAGCAGTTTCACGGTGACGTTTATCGTAGCCTTGGAGTTCGATTGTTTTATGCACTTGCAGTGCTTCACGAAGCGACTGTCCAGCCGAAAGCCAGTAGTAAACGCGGCGTGACTCGTGACCCGGGATACTGAACCTGAACCGAATTGTCGAGTCAACGCGGCCGTGTTCGACAGTACACCCCTGCAGCTCACCATCGTCTGCATCACGGAAGCTACCTTCTTTGCCTTCAATACCAAAAATACCTATGCTAAATTGATCGAATGGCATGTTGTCATCGCTAGTCGCACCCACCACAAACGCGCGACGGCCGCGGTAGTGTACGATTGCCTTATTGTGAGGCAAGTACTGTGCAGTGTCAGTGTTGCTGCGACTGTCGCCGATGACAAAAGCTTGGTGCATAAACAGGCGTATATCACGCTCTTCAGGTCGAGTATTTATGACGTGCACTGTGCGCAAAAAGGCATCGAGTGAGCTATCGACCACATCATCAAACTCGATGATAACTCCTACATGGCGTTGGTATGCTCTGACTCGGCCACCTAGTAGTTCAAGCTGTGATTCGAACTGAATGTCCCAGCTGCCATCATCAAGCCAGCTAACACTTCCATCTACCCAAATTCCAACTTTGTGTCGCAAATCTTTGCCCGCCGAATGATTTTCGAGCCCCACATAGGGGTAGTACAAATCGTGCACGAGCCCAAACTTATTTATGCCAACATGCATGTTGCCGTTGCTCAGTACAATAGGTCTAGCCATTTGTGCCTCCAATTTGACGTTCGGTCATGACACGGTACCGCATATCGCGCAGCACGTTCATGTAGTACAAAAATGCATCGTATGGTGAATCGTAGGGGCTAAAGTACGCATGAACATCGCCGTCGGTAAACCACTTGGTGCACATATAGTAGGCGTGGTCAGATGTTTGTAGACGTCGCCAATCGTGAATAAGCTTGCTATCGCCAGAGTGCATGACACTGTCTTCGAGTGCGTAGAGGTAGCGCATGGCTTCGTGTTGCATGCTGTTGCCAAGCCAAGCGGTGAGATCACGCTCGGTATCGGCCCATGTAACAGTGTGAGGCATGCTCAGTTCGCCACGTGGTTCGTGGGCTTCTATTGCTTCAGAAGCCGTGTAAAAGGTTGTATCACCGCGACCTAGCCATTTGCCCACAAAGCTTTCAAAGAAATCAAAGATACCGGTGTCGGCCCATTGGTGTTCGCCGAACGTTTCGTAGTCCATAAATAGATTAATAAGTGGAGCCTCATCGAGCGCGGCATTCGCCCATTCACTGTAGGTATCTGCGGTGAGAGGCCATTGTTGCCAGGCTCGGTTGCTAAAACGAAACGCTAAATCATCGCTAAGGCGATAGTTTTTCAGAAGTAGCCCAATTGTGTTGGTTTCGGGTGGACGATACACGTAATTTGGACTGCGCCATCCCAGCACCGGATCCCAGCCTTCGGCAAGAATACCTTTGTAGCCGGCACGGTCGGCCCACTGCGCTAGCTCATCGTTGTAGGCAAGCTCAGTGTTGCGGAATACTTGCGGTGTCACCCCAAACAACTCTTGAATTTTTGCGCGGTGCGCTTCTACTTGGCGTTCAAATTCATGGCGACTGTAGAAGAACGCAAGCGAGTGATAGTAGGTTTCGGCAACAATTTCGACACGACCAGTATGGACGAGTCGTTGAAAACTTTCGATAACATCAGGTGTCCACTCCTGTGCTTGTTCGATGAATGTACCGGTAATACTAAGTGAAACTTTAAAATCTGGATGGGTATGGAGCAACTTCTCAAGCAGCGCATTCATGGGGCGATACGACTTTTCGGCTACTTTTTCCATGATGGCTTTGTTGCTGAGTGCTGGCTGGCTCGTCGTAAAGTAGTTGTGGTCATTAGCCGTGTCGAATACAGTATAGTCACGCACTCGCCATGGCTGGTGTACGTGTAAGTACAAGGTTATACCGCGGTTTATTTCGCTCATGTTGCTACCGCCTTCACATGGGTACCACTGTAAAGTCGCATACAGGAAAGTGCAACAGCGCGCCACGATATACGCGCATACTCGTGTTTAACATTATCTTTTAGGCTACGTAGCAGTGCATGCGAGGTTGCCATGCCAACCAGCTCATCTGCAAGTGTTGTGGTGTCCCAAAAATCATATCGCAGGACATTTGAAAGTACCTCACCAACACCTGATTGGCGTGAAATAACCAGGGCCGTATCGTGGTGGGCAGCCTCAAGAGCTGTTAGCCCAAATGGCTCACTGACTGAGCTCATGACAAAGATATCGATAACGCTATAGGCATCACGCCAGGCTTGGCCGCGTACAAACCCAGTGAAAAACACTTTGTCGGCAATCCCCAGGTCAGCACTGAGCCGTAGTAGTTCGTCGCGCTGCTCACCGTCACCGGCTAGCAGGAATACAAGCTTATCGTACACGCTACAAGCCTTGGCTGCTCCACGCAAAAAATTCACTAGTCCTTTTTGAATAGTAAAGCGTGTAACAACACCTACCACGGTGTAGCCATCGGCTTTAAGATGTTCGAGATATCGATAGGTAATATCGTTGTACTGATGCTCGCCTAGGCTTGCTGGGTCGAGAGCGTTGTGTACTACCTCTATCTTTTCGGCTGGAATGTGGTAGCGCTGTACAATGATACTTTTAGTGATATTGCTGACGGCGATGATATGATCGGCCATCAGTAGCGCTTGTTCTTCAATTTCGTGGATGATTGGGTTGCCATAGCTTGAGCCCGATCGGTCGAACTCGGTGGCATGAACGTGGACGATGAGTGGGCTGCCGCTGAGTTGTTTGGCACGCACACCGGCCTCCATGGTAAGCCAATCGTGGGCATGAATAACTGAGGGCGAAGGGTGAGTTTTGACAAAATCTTCGACATATTCAACGTATTGCCGTTGAATATCACGCAAACTAGCGGGAATGTGCTGAATACGAGTGCCATCGGTACTATAGCCATCATAGGCGCCCCAGCCAAACCTGTGAAGCGGCGGCAGAGTCGTTGCAGAATGGATATGCATGAAGTCGATATCTGCATGCTTAGCAGCGTAGGGTACTACGAAATCAATGCTAGCGCCTTCAACAGCAAGCGCTTTTGACATGTGGTAACACGCCACACCAAGACCCCCACTGTTGTGGGGCGGTAGTTCCCACCCTAACATTAGTATTTTCATTCTTGCTTAGCTAGACTATGCACTGCCTAGGCCACCCCCTGGTTTTGGTTTACAGTTCGTTTGGTATTCATTATAAACCCGCTTATGGTAGAAATCAACTTGTTTTTCCCTTGTTTTACAGGGTTGAATGTGTCGGAGCTAGCTGCTACCATGAAATGTGCAATGGACACACTTATTACCTCTATTTATGATGATGTTATCAACTTCCTAACTAAACCTAACGCGGTACGCACCGTAATGGTTTTTGTACTCGCTCTCATTGTTGCCTACTGGTTAAGCCGCTTTTTGGCGCAGGCAATCGTATGGGTTGCACAAAAAATTGCCGTACGAAGTGATAGTGAATCAAACGATGCTCGTGTTATACGATTGCGCCAGGTCGAAACCTACCTCAGTATCGCAACAGCTATTGCACGTGCACTTGCGGTAGCCATTGTTGGCTATATTACATGGCGCCTGCTCAATCCACTCGATGCCACAAACATTTCGGGCAGTGCAGCAGCAATTGGAGCAGGAGCTTTCTTTATCGTTATTGCCGGCCAAACCGTGGGCATCATTCTGCGCGACCTCACCGCAGGATCGATCATGATTACCGAAGGATGGTTTAAGATTGGTGACTTTATTAAAATTGAGCCGTTTTGGGACGTAGCAGGGGTGGTAGAGCGATTTACACTGCGTTCAACCCGTATTCGTTCGCTGAGTGGTGAAATTATTTGGGTACACAACCAGCACATTACCGGTGTACATGTGACTCCTCGTGGAGTACGGACGATGGCCGTTGAGGTGTTTGTGGTAGATAAGGAACGAGGTGAAAAAGCCATCAACAAGCTTATATCAGCCATTCCTAGTGGCACCATGATGCTAGCAAAACCACTAAAAATTGTCGCTCGTGAAAAATGGGAAAGTGGAGTTTGGCGTATAACAGTGGTAGGACAAACGCCGCCGGGGCGAGATTGGCTTATACAGGACTACTTTGTTGAAGCTGTTAAAGCGCTCGATAAAGGGAAGAAACGAACTGAGCGTTTACTGGCAAATGCACCGTTTGCTCGTTTTGCCGATCCAGATGCTGAACGCAAGTTTAATCGTGCTGTGCGCGTTGCTCGCGATAAGTAGCGAGCTAGAGCAGAATTTGCTATAATACCACAACGTAAAGGGGCATAGTACAACGGTTAGTATAAAGGTCTCCAAAACCTTAGATCGTGGTTCGATTCCACGTGCCCCTGCCAAGAAAAATCTGCCTATATTTGTGTAGGCAGATTTTTCTTGCAAGAGTATATGGGTTGAGCCACGATCGCGGCAGCTTCAGCTGACGCAAAGATCGTGGTTCGGTGTAGCGCAGCGCAGAAAAGAAAGCACGAAGTATTTTCTTTTCAAGCAAGCGGAAAAGGCTGTAGCCGCTTTCCACGTGCCCCTGCCAAATTAGTCCGATCGGCTTCAAGTCGGTCGATTTAATTTGTATACGAAGCGCCGTGGAAGCAAACTGTTAAAATTCCTGGAAGCTACCCACTAAATAGGTGAAACTGACAAGTATATTTGCTATACTAAGTACTAGTATGAAATTACAAACCTTGCAGCAGCCGTTTGCCATTGTTATGGTTGGCGTTCCGGGCAGCGGAAAATCACACTTTGCTAACAAATTTGTTGAGATGTTTGAGGTGCCCTACATCAATTTGGCATATATTGCAGAACGATCAAGCACCCCCGAAGCTGCCGCAGAGCTCGCGTACAATCAACTTGTTGAGATACTAAAAACAAAGGGTTCTGTCGTACTAGAACTGAGCACCGACACACGCACAAGTCGTAGCGAAATCGCTAAGCTTGTCAAACAAGCCGGGTATTCAACACTGTTTGTGTGGGTACAGGTCGATAGCAAAACCGCAAAGCAACGCACGCTAAAAGCTAAAACATTGACTGCTGACGAGTTTGATGAACAGCTTCGACTATTTAGCCCCCCACATATCAGCGAAAAAGCACTGGTGATCAGTGGCAAGCACACCTATACTGCGCAAGCACGAGCTGTTCTGAAGCGCCTGACGGAGCCGCGTACGGCCGCTGCTCGCGAGTTAAAACCGGCCGCACGCCCATCTCAATCAGTACGTATTCAATAATATGGCCGTATCGGAACTACAAGATAGTGAATTCGGAGCAATCCAAGTTCACCGCGTACGTGGCCGTTCATCGATTAGCTTGAAAGTTACGCCCGCTGGCGTACTACGCATCACTATGCCGCCACTTACACCGCTGTTTATGGCCAAGCGATTACTTGAATCGTCGCGTCCATCGATTCGTAAACTTCTGCAAACGAATACAAAAACCGAATTTTACGATGGCATGCAACTTGGCAAAAGCCATACGCTGCAAACACGAAACGGCGCTGCCTTCACTATAAAGCGTACCGATCGAGTGCTACTGGTTACACTACCAGACGGAGTAAAGCTTGAAAGCCAACACGTACAATCGGCAGTGCGAGCAGAAGTGATACGCATATTGCGGCGCGAAGCAAAACATTATTTACCTAAACGCTTACAGCATCTTGCTAAGCAGCATGGCTATAGCTATGCGACACTGCGGTTTTCACATGCCAGTTCACGGTGGGGAAGTTGTAGCAGCAACGGAACTATTAGCCTGAATATCGCACTCATGAAACTACCCTTTGAACTTATCGATTATGTACTGGTGCACGAACTTTGCCACACTAAGCAAATGAACCATAGTCCAGCGTTTTGGGAGCTAGTAGCAGCAGCAGATCCACGGTTTAAACAACACCGCAAACTATTAAAAGCACATACACCGGCTATTTAATTCTGGTAGCACACAGAGTATAATACAAGCAAATGAGAGTGGGCAGCCAAGTGTACGAACCAAAAGTTCTGCGTAGCATGCAGATGGTTGGTTTAATAGTATCAACGGTGCCACTGCTGTATGTACTTATCATTAGTTTGAGCTATGGCAGCTCAGATATATACCTAGACGATGCCGTACTGTATGGCCTATTCGGTCTTTGGTTGATATTCTCACTGATTCAATTCACGCGCGAAGATTACACATCTAAGCAAATTATCGCTGTGCTCGTGGTGCACCACCTCTTTGCTATTGCGGTAATGGTGTTGGGGGTAGGTTTTACCGCTCCGGTAGTATGTTGCTGGGCGTTCCTCTATTTCATGAGCTACATTTTCTTTTCAAGCCGTGGATTGCAGCTAAGTATTGCAAGTATATACGGCGCATGGTTACTGTATGTAGTAGCAGGGGGTATTTCATTGAGTGCTGCTGCAATCAGTGCTATAACACTGGCCATAGGAGTGGCGGTCGCACTCACTGCTATATCGCTTAGCGCATTGCAAGCTGGTGACCGCAAAAAACTTGAACAAAGTCAGGCACGTGCTGAACGCCAGCAAGAGGCCTTGTCAACTATTATTAATAGTACAACGCAAGCTATCGTTACTGTGTCATCAACTGGCAAAATTCAGCTGTACAATTCAGCATTCCTGGGGCTGATTGATACAAATAAAACGCTCGACAACACTGCGATTGATAGCGTACTCGCGCTGCGCGATGCAGAAGGTAACGAGGTATCGCTCCTTGATATCATGAAATCAAATCACCACTTCGAGCGCGATGACTTGATGATAAAAGTTGATGCTAATGACACCATGCGACTTCACATTAACGGCAATACAATACAGTCAAGCTACTCTGATGTATCGAAACACAAAGATGAATATGTATGCATTTTACGTGATATCACAAAAGAAAAAAGCCTCGAGGAAGAGCGCGATGAATTTATTAGTGTTATTAGTCACGAGCTGCGTACGCCTATTGCTATTGCCGAAGGCACCATCAGCAACGCACTGTTGATGTTGGATCGCAAAGATGTGCCTGAAGCAAAAACAAAGCAAGGCGTCAAACTTGCTTACGACCAAGTGCGATTTTTAGCTACTATGGTGAATGACTTATCGACCCTTTCGCGCGCCGAGCGTGGTGTTGGTGATAAAGTGGAAGAAATAAACGTTGCTCAGCTGCTGCAAAAGCTCTACCAGCAATATGCGCCACAGGCTCAGGAAAAAGGCTTGCAACTAAACTTGGATGTCATTCAGTCTATTGGGTCGGTCACCACAAGCCGTCTCTACCTTGAAGAGCTACTCCAAAATTTCATTACGAACGCCATTAAATACACCAAAGAAGGCACTGTACGGCTATGGGCCAAGAAAGAAGGCAAGGCTATTGTGCTTGGGGTGAAAGATTCAGGAATTGGCATTTCAAAAAGTGACCAGGCAAAGATATTTAATAAGTTTTACCGCAGCGAAGACTATCGCACACGTGAAACTGGTGGCACTGGCTTAGGTCTTTATGTCGCGGCCAAACTTGCACGAAAGCTAGGCACTAAAATTGAAGTCACGAGTCGTCTCAATCATGGATCTACCTTTAGTATAGCGTTACAGCGTGGAGAAAAAGGCTAGATTTATTCGTCTAACATAACAGCGGTTGCGCGTTGCTGGGCGGTGACGTTTCGTCCTTTCCAGACAACGTGATGCGACGCGTATCTTGCGGCGCTAAAAAGAAGTAACACTATGTCCTGAACGAGTACGTAGGGCCAAACGATCATTCGCATAGTAGCACCGGGCCCAACAGGTGAAGTTGTAATGGTAAACAGCGCAAAGGTAGAATACTGAATAATAAGCGCAATAAGCGCCAGCAGCCACCACGTGGTTCCGAGCATAAAAAACGGCAATAGCAGAAGTATGCCGCTCACTATAATTATTGCAAGACGCAGCCAGGACATACCGAGCATTGCGAAGTAGAGTCGCTCCGCGGTTTCAATCTGTGAATGAAGTCGCTTTTCATACCGAACACCGATCGCCCGAGTACCGATGTAGTAGCGATAACTTGCGCGTTTTGCCAAGGCACTTGCAATGTGGTGATCAGGGCGCACCGAGCTACCGTAATCTGACAACCGTGTCTCAAGTTCATTCAGTGTGGCACGACGAATTAACCATATTGTGCTGGCGCTAGGTGGCTGCGTAGCAGTGGCCCACACAAGCTCCCACATGTGGCGAGCCGTACCAAATAGTGCGCTTGTATGGTGCATATCATCACGCCGCGGCATCAGCGATAGCATCTCGAGATTCGTACTGCGTAGTTTTGCGACCAATCGCGAAATGGTACGCACAGAAATAAGTGCATCGACATCCAAAAAGAGTAGGTAGTCACCACTTGCTGCATCCGCTAGGGTGGCGAGTGCATGGTTCTTTCCCAGCCAACCAGGCGGTAACGGTGTTCCTGGTATAAACCGAACGCCAGCGTGCGCAAACGACGCAATGATATGGGGCGTATCATCGCTTGAACTATCGTCGAGCACTAGTATTTCAAGCTTTTCATAGTCGCTGGCTAACACGTGTTCAAGACACTGAGCTAAGGCATGCATTTCGTTACGTGCTGGAATGCACACAGAAATAGTTGGCAGATCATCGGCTGGTTTGGGTGTATCAATCGTTATAAATCCACGGTAGCGCTGCACAGCATAGGCAACTTTGTAGGCAATGAACCCTGATAATGCACCTGAAATGATTAACCCCCAAAGCCCTATGTTCATATAGTTTAGTGTAGCATGACTTGACGACTTGATTGGGGTAGCATATACTAGTACTTGACAGTTTGCCCAGGCAAACTTTTTTAATTGGGAGAAACTTATGGCAAAAGCAAAAAAGACCGCTACGAAGCGAGCACCAGCAAAGAGCGATAGCTCGGTTGTGCGCATTTCAGCAACTGACGATGCTCCAAAAAAACAAAAAACAGCAGCATCAAAAAAGGCAGTAAAGAAAGTCGCTGCAACAAAACCCGAAACCACTAAAAGAAAATTTGGGCCACTCTCAGCAATCATTGGCTACTTCAAAGGTGCCTGGTACGAACTAAAGCAAGTGCGCTGGCCGACCCGCAAAGCTACATGGGGGCTAACAATCGCTGTGCTACTTTTTTCAGCATTTTTCGTTGTCTTTATTCTACTGATTGACGCCGGATTTAAATATTTATTTGAACTACTTTACAAGCAATAGGAAGGAATTAACATGGCAAAAAATCGATATGACTCAACAAGACAATGGTATGCAGTACATACCTATAGCGGGTACGAAGAAAAAGTAGCTGACAGCATACGGCAGCGCATCAACGCCGTCGACATGGCTGACAAAATCTTTGATGTAATGGTGCCGAAGGAAAAGCAAATTCAAATCAAGAATGGCAAACGCAAAGTTGTTGAAGCCAAAATCTTCCAGGGCTACGTGCTGGTTGAAATGAAACTAACCGATGAAACATGGTACATTGTGCGCAACACACCTGGCGTAACTGGTTTTGTGGGCAGCGGTACGGAGCCTACTCCAGTAAGCGAAGGTGAAATAAAGAAGATCAAGAAGCGCATGGGCGTTGAAGACCCTAAGCACCAGATTGACTTTGCTGAAGGTGAAGTTGTTTCAATTACTGACGGTCCATTCAAAGGCTTTGATGGCTCGATTAGCGAAATCGATGCGGTAAAAGGCAAGATTAAAGTTATGGTTAGCATGTTTGGCCGCGACACCCCTGTCGAGCTCGATGCATTGCAAGTAAAAAAGGTGTAGCTTATGGATCTTGAACAGCATAATCCGTTTGACGCTAAGCTAGATGAGATCCGGCGCGCAAATGAGCTGAGAGCCGATAACGATAAAACGAAAACTAAGCCAGAAGTAGGTGAAGCAGCGCTAAGACTAATGATGATTTACTCGGCTATCGAAAGTGCATCATGACTGAGCGCCCCTTGTCGTCACTACTCATGAGGATGACCTACGCATTGGCGATACTGATAGGTTGACGTTAGATGAAATTGCCAGCGAGCTGGCGTTCAACGATGATGCTCGACGTGCGTTAGCGGCCGAAAAGCTAATGCTTCAGAAAGAGCTTGCGAAAAATGAAAACACAGCTATACTTCTTGCAAGACGTCGTGAGGCGCTTCTCCGTGCTCAGCAGCTCATACTTGATAATTAGCTACTGTTTTAGTATAATAATCACGTTACGCACTGCTAATGCTTCAACTTTATAGCAGTAATCTAAAAAGGAATTTATAACTATGGCAAAAAAGATTATCGGTAACTTGAAGTTACGTATTCCTGCTGGTCGTGCAACCGCTGGGCCTCCAGTTGGTAGCACTCTTGGTCAGTGGGGACTCAACATGATGGATTTCATCAACCCATTTAACGACGCTACAAAAGGTGACATGGGCAAAGACGTTATTGTGCACATTCAAGTATACGAAGACCGTACTTTTACCTGGAAGAGTCTAGGACAGCCAGTCGACGACATGATTCGCGAAAAAGCTGGTATCAAAAAAGGGAGCGGCAAGCCGCACAGCGAAAAAGTAGGCAAAATTAGCCGCGCACAGCTCGCAGAAATTGCTGAAGCTAAGAAAGAGCACTTGAACGCCATCGACGACGAAGGCCGCATTAAGGTAATCGCTGGTACTGCACGCTCAATGGGCGTAGAAGTCACTGACTAGTCTTTTGTACCACGAATTCGCTTGATCGATTTATTCACAAGCGCTGGAAGCTTCCTCGGAATCTGAGGAAGCTTTTTCGTTAGGAGCGGCAATAGACCTTTAGAAGTGAGAGACTCCAAAAATGCAATAACATCGGGCACTGCTGCCACGCGGTAACGAGCCTGCGTTTCACCATCACCAACTTTTATTGTTACTGCATGATTGGTATTCTGTAGTGCCGCAAACATATCTTCGTCCGTGTAATCATCGCCAATACACACCACACTATCTGCCGGGAATTCACGCAGCAATTCTTCTACGATCCGCCCCTTTGATACACCATTTGGCTTCACCTCAATAATGTTCTTACCAGCCTTGACATCAATTGGTTCCGCCTTTAGGGCTGTTTTTAAGTCATGAAATAGTTCTTTCGAGCGCTTGTAAGCGAGTTCTGGTTTGACATTTATGTAGTGCCACACCAGCGCATAGTCCTTTTCTTCCACCAACGAACCCTTGGTGCGTTCAGTATACTCTTCCATTATGGCTCGTATTGTCGGTTTGTACTGCTTGAAATTGATCGAAATCTCTTTCCACTGCTTGTGGTAGCGCTTCCATGCGCCGTGCTCTGCCACTAACTTTAGCTTTGGCAAGCTAAAGAACCAACTTTGGAGCGCTTTCTTGTGACGGCCGCTTACAATAACTGTTGTTACCGTCGGGTCTTCGCTTAGAAGTGCTAGTAGCCGTAGTACACGGATGCTTGGGGAGGCAGCGAGAGCTGACGGAGTTTTAATGTGACTTTTTAGGGTACCATCGTAGTCTAGAATGACAAGTTTGTGTGAGGCCGCTTGATAGTTTGTAGCGAGTACCTGGACGTCACTCGGGGTTAACAGCTTTGAATCATGACTCCCTGTAGTGTCTGCCAGCGAAAGGTCGTGCATAAATGCGTTTGCCCAGTGCTCAACAGTGTAGGTTTTTAAGCGTCGCTGCATAGCATCCAGCCGGCTGCGCTGTTCGCTTGTGCCCATCTTCAAGCCTTGCTCTATTGCCCGCATTATCGATCGACTATCGTTAGGATTTACCGCCAGCGCTTCAGGCAGTTCGTCTATCGCCCCCGTCATTTCACTCAGAATCAACACACCATTTCGATCTTTCTTTGATGCAACGTATTCTTTTGCAACCAAATTCATGCCATCGCGAATTGGCGTAACGAGCATAATATCGGCACGTGCATACAGTGCAACAATTTCGTCGAACGGCCTATTCTGAAACTGGTAAGAAATTGGAGCCCAGTCAATACTGCCATAGGTGCCATTTATGCGACTGACAGTCATTTCTATTTCATCTCGCAAATTCTTGTAGGCATCAACTTCAGTACGTGATGGAACAGCCACCATAAACAACTTTACTTTACCATGGTTGGCTGGGTACATATCGAGTAGCAGCCGAAACGCTTCAAGCCGCTCCAAAATGCCTTTTGAATAGTCCAACCGATCAATCGAAAGTATCAGTTTCTCGTCACGATACGACTCATCGAGCTGCTTGAGCGACGCAACAGTACTTTTTTTGGCAAGCTGCTGCTGGAATTTTTTGTAATCTATACCAATAGGGTAGGTACCAATCTGAACGTGGCGGCCGTTGTACGATACTGCTCTATCGGTCAGCGATGTGCCCAGTAGTCGCAAGCAGCTGCTCAAAAAATGCCTTCCATAGTCATGCGTATGAAAGCCAACAATATCAGCCCCCAGCAATCCGTTCAAAATTTCAGTTCTTTGTGGCAATAGTCGAAAGATTTCAAAACTAGGAAAAGGAATATGGAGGAAGAAGCCGATTTTCGCCAGCGGGAGCCGTGCTCGCAGCAACTCTGGCAGTAACATTAAATGGTAATCGTGCACCCATATACTAGCGTTCTTCGCACTAACGTTTTCCACGGCGATAGCAAAAGCTTTATTTACCTGCTCGTAGGCGTTCCAATACTCATTTTTATAATTGGCTACTGACTGAAAATAGTGAAAAAGCGGCCAAATTGTATCGTTTGCATAACCCTCGTAGTAGAGCTTAACTTCATCTTCGGTCATAAAAACTGGCACGCAAGCTCGTTTTGCGAATTCTTTTGTAATATAGCTCCGCTCTTTTGGTGTGAGCGTGTCACTTGCCAGTCCACACCATCCCACCCATACCTGAGCATCAGATTCGAGCGAAGACATAGCAGTCGCCAGTCCGCCAGAACTCTCGGCAAATGAAATAGCGCCGTCGTTAGAACGCACGGCGCTAATAGGCAGTCGATTAGATACGATGATTTGGTTTGATAACCTCATGGTGTATCTCTAGTATATCAGATGAACAGAGCAACTAGTAGATGAAGGCGCCGAAGGTACCGGGCTTAACGGTACGCTCGTTGTAGTTACCAGCTTGGTAGTTCCATCCCATTTCAGAAACATTGTAGCTACCATCTGCATTTACACTGTTTACGTATGCTACGTGGCCATTCTGTACGGCAACTGCACCTGCTTGTGGTGTGGTACCGGTTGCCTTACCATCACGCTGAGCAGCACTAATCCAGCTGTATCCAGCATTGCCGTATACAGGCACGTCTGGGCGCTTTGAATGTACATAGTCGGTGCACCACATACCATTTCCTACGTAGTAGCTTTTAGAATTTACCGGTGCGCTTGTGTAGCCACGAGTGGTGTAGGTAGTAGCCGTGCTGGCAACTGCGGCTGCTGGAGCTGCCGCGGCGCTCGCCATGTACTCGCTGTACCGGTCAGGGAGCTGCTCGTCATCCTTAGGAATGCGTAGCTTGTCACCTGCATTTATAACATCAGGGTTGGCGAGTGATTCGTTTGCGTTAAAGATGCGCACGAATGTCGTTTTGTTCGCGTCTGCAATTGAGCTGAGCGAATCACCCTCTTTTACCTCAACCGTCGTGGTCTTCGCCTCTGCCTTTGCAGGGGTAGCTCCGTCAGTTGCACTCGCAGTAGCCGATAACCCGAACAGACTGATTGATCCAGCAAGAATAGCTGCTGTTAATTTTACATTGATTTGCATTCATTTCCTCCTTGAATATACCCCCACACGACTTGTATTATTATATAAGCGTGGGCGCAATGCCTCTGTTAGCCTTGTGCTCTCAATCACAAGGTTTCAAAAAACACTAGGAACCATCGTATCAAACGCGTAGTGCTTATGTCAATCATAGCGACACTACGCGTGCTTTTTTTGCGGCTTCTACCACTGTGCCTATACGCGATTGTATTAATTACAATTGCCCGCAAAAATTAGGTGTATTTAACAACGCGCTATGTATTGACGCGTCAACAAATAGGCACGGTATACTAGGTACAGTTATGTGCGTACTGAGCCTGAACGGCACTTTCTACTCACAAACTCGAATACATATTCACACTACTCAGCTACTTCAGTTATATAGACGTATTTTACGGCGAAAATACTTCCCAGACTCGTAGCTCATACTCACCACTCGCCGTACTACTTATATAAACGTGTTCCGCCACATAGGAGAGTATGCTATGAAATTACCAACATTTACTGTTACCGCGTATCGTTTTGACCGCGGGCTATGTATGCCACGTCGTATCGAAGTGGATGGGGTTGCATACAGTTTTAATGACCGAGGCCTGCACATGCATGTTACAAGTAGCACCATGCGGTACCTACTTGTTGCCCTTACTGATGGCAGCAGAACGTTTCACCTGCGCGCCGATGCGCGGGGTAGCTCATGGGAGCTGGTAAAAATTGTTTAAATGTGCTATAATGAAAGGACAATCAAATCAATGTTGGGAGGCTAACTACCGCTTGTACCACAGAAAGGGTTTCTACCTATATGGCTAAAAAAGCTGAACTATTAGAAAAGGCTGCCGAGCTAAAGCTCGATGTCAGCGAAAAAAATACTATTGCCGAGATTGAGGAAGCAATTGCTGGGGCAGAGAAGCACGAAGTGCGTGAAGCTCACGTAGCAAAAGCAGGCAAGCGTAGTGAGAAAGCGCTAAAAGAAGCCGAAGAAAAGGCCGAAAAAGAAGCCCGTAAAGAAGCCGGTGACACTACACCACAACGTGATGAAGCTGAAGCCCACGTGAAGAAAGGCCCAAAGCCTGTTACGCGTCCGCGTCTTGAGCGTCGCAGCAAAGGCTACCGCAAAGTAGCGAAAGAACTTGAGGCTGGTAAAGTGTACACACTTGCAGAAGCCATGGAGCTTGCTACCAAAACAAGTTCAGTTAAATTTGACGCGAGTGTAGAAGTACATGTACGTCTGGGCGTTGATCCTCGCCAGGCTGACCAAAATGTTCGCGCAACGGTTAGCCTGCCACACGGAACAGGTAAAACAGTTCGCGTAGCAGTGTTTGCACCAGAGGGCGACCACGCTGCTGCTAAAAAAGCTGGAGCTGATGTTGTTGGTGACGAAGAATTTATTAAGCAACTCGACAAAGAAGTGCTTGATTTTGACGTACTGGTTGCAACTCCACAGTACATGCCAAAGCTTGGTAAGTACGCGCGCCTACTAGGGCCACGCGGGCTAATGCCAAACCCAAAGAGTGGTACGGTAGCTACTGATGTTGCCAAGGCGGTAACTGAAGCGAAGGGCGGTAAAGTTGAGTACCGTGTTGACAAGCAAGCAGTAGTGCACCTAAGTATTGGCAAGGTAAGCTTTGGTGCGAAAAAGCTACAAGAGAATGCTCAAGCATTTTTTGACAGTCTGCAAAGCCAGAAACCAAGCTCACTTAAAAATGTCTATGTAAAATCTACCTCTGTAGCCACAACCATGGGTCCTGGTATCAA
>CAZIDJ010000012.1:0-28289 GCA_964537815.1 uncultured Candidatus Saccharibacteria bacterium
AACCCCTGTTGCCAGGATGAAAACCTGGTGTCCTAACCGTTAGACGACGGGACCATATGTTCAGTATACCGGAATGTGCTGTTGCTTGGCCACAGGATGAAAACCTGGTGTCCATCGCTCGCTATAAACTCGCTCCTCCGCTGCGGTGCTCGAAAAAACAACCAAGGCAGTTTTTTACTGCGCTCCTCGCTCCGCATACCGTTAGACGACGGGACCATATGCAACTCGAAAGATTATATCAAAAAAATAACCCCTTGAAAAGGGGTTCCGCGTGCACGGTGACACGCTCAGGCCGAAGCCGAGCGTGTCACCGTGCGGGCGTCAGGCGGTCCCCATCTGGCTGCGAGCAAGTCGAAGCGCGAGATTCCGATCGACGAGCTTGATGTCCGTAATGACGAACTTGATCTGCACGTGCTCGCACAGCCACACCAGGAGCTGAACAACATGTTCATCTGTAGTGCACTTCTTGAGCAGTTCATGCTGGGTGAAGCGCCTATAGAGTTTCAGTGAACCAGCGACGCCTTCGAAGACCGCCGCCATTTCAGATGAAACCCTTGGGACTGCCTGACTGGTTGATGCTGCGGGCATCAAATCACCCTTTCGGGGGTTGCACATGGTGACCGGGCCCATTGCCCGCATGTGATGCTATAAACCATACGTCCATTGACAAAAATTGTCAACTATTGCTTTATATAGTGTTGTCGTACTCTATCAAGGCACTATATGTGGATCGGTGTAACTTAAGTCACATATCTACCAATAGTCAAGCATGAGCATTGACAATATATATGTTTTGTGTTAAACTGAAAGGCAATACTATTTTGTGTGTACCGTGCGAGGAGGTTGTACCATGAAAGTTAAATTATTAGGGTTTGTTGCCGGACTTGTTGCCGTAGCTACACTTGGTGTTGCTCAGTTGCAGGTACAGGCAGCCGAACCAGGCAAAGTACCTGGTGCGCCACGCTGTACCGTTGTAGCTGATGGCGCTAGAAGTAGCGCGTTTAGCATTAAAAACGGCATTGCTACGGTTGGCTTTAAAGTAAACGGATCAAACGACTGTAAGGTAAAGCTGTCTACTGCTGCCTTTTATGCGCAGGCAATGGATGGCCGCCCATACAACAAGCAAATTCTTTACCAGCGTAACACTAAGATATTCACTCCTGGGCACTACACAATGACCGTAGCAGTGCCACAGAAAAGCACCGAAGCACAAGGCTGTTTCTACCAGCTTGATCTTACGTACGGCGTACACAACGTAACTCCGGTGCTTGCCTACGGACACGGTGCGGTTGACTGTAGCGTTCCCCCAGCACCGAACCCTATTGCCACCTGTGACGCACTCACCGTGAACCCTGTTTCTCGCACAAGCTTTACCTTCACTACCAAAGCAAGCACCAAAAACGGCGCTAAAATAAATGGCTACACGTACACTGTCAGCAAAGACGGCAATGTTGTTGCTACTAAAACCATTCAAACCTCTGCAACAACAAGTAGCTACTCATACAGCCAAGCAGCTCCTGGCACCTACACTGTTGCTGTAACGGTTGCAAGTTCAGCGGGTCAAATCAAGAACGCTAACTGTCAAGCAACATTCACCGTCCAAGCACTACCAAACAAAGTACAGGTATGTGACGCCTCTACAGGCACTATCATATGGGTAGACGAGAAAGACAAAGGCAACTACCAGCCTGTTACGAGCGATGAATGTAGTAAAGTAACCGTCTGTGACGAAAAATCAGGCACCATGATTACCGTTAAAAAATCTGAAGCTGCAAACTACACAAGCACATGTCCTGAGAAGGAAGTAGTGCCTGCTGCACTACCTGAAACTGGTCCCATGGACGGTGCCATGCAAGTCGTAGGAGCCGCATCACTCGCTGGTGCATCAGGCTACTACCTCGTTAGCCGTCGCCGCGACTCATAGTATCTGATACACAGGTATAAAATTGGCCTCACTACCGAGGCCAATTTTATACAAAAAGGTGTCGTAATAGTTGACATAATTTATGTTTTGTGATAAACTGATATAAAGCACTCGTTTGGGAGTGGTTTGCACTAGGAGGGTTCGCAAGAAATTGCGACCCCTTTTTGTGTGTAAGCATAAGTAATATGTAGATCCTGTGAGGAGGAAAAACGCATGAAAGCAAAGATAATAGGACTTGTAGCTGCCCTGCTCGCTGTTGCGACAGCTGGTATTGTTTCGCTACAAACAAACGCCCTTTCAGGGCAAGTTGGTACAGCACCACGCTGTACAGTTGAGGCAATTGGAGCACGCAGCAGCGCATTCTCAATTGCCAACGACGAAGCAACAGTAAAGTTTAAAGTATACGGCAAAAAGGGCTGTAAAGTTCGTCTTTCTACTGCTGCATTTTATGCCCCAGCAATGGACGGCCGTCCTTACAACAAACAAATTCTCTACAAACGAACTACCAAAGAGTTTGTTCCAGGTACGTACAGCATGAGCATCCCTGTGCCTACGACAAGCACTCCTGCTCAAGGCTGTTTCTACCAACTGGACCTCACGTATGGTATTCACAACGTACGACCAGTTCTCGCCTACGCACATGGTGCTATCGAAAATTGTGGTACAACTCCTAAAACTCCTCACGTAAAGATTGAAAAGACAATTAATGACCGCACAACCGAAAACAAAACGGTAAAAGTCGGTGAAACCTATGACTACGTACTTGTTGTTACCAACGACGGCCAAGTTGATCTTACAAACGTTGCTGTGCGTGACACTGCGCCAGCTGGTGTAGAGTTCATCTCATCAAACATCCCAAGCGCATCAGTTACAAAAACGCAGTTTAGCTACACAATTCCTGAACTAAAAGTTGGGTACGAACTAACCATTAAAATTCAGGCGAAAGTAACTGCTGAATCAGCTAACCCAATCAAGAACACGGCTTGTGTTGATGCACCTGCTGTACCTGGCAACCCTGACGACTGTGATGACGCAACAGTAACGACTCCAGTAAGTCGCCCTGCCGTAAGCATCGTAAAGACAGTCAATGACACTGAGCACCAAACTGTAAAAGTAAACGAACCATTCACCTACGAAGTAGTTGTTACAAACACCGGTGACATTGCCTTAACAAATGTAGCAGTACGTGATAACGCACCAGCTGGCGTAACCCTAACGGGCGCAAGTGCTGGTACCGTAAACGGCGCGGTGTGGAACTACACAATTCCTAGCCTAGCTGTAGGCGAAAGCAAAACGTTCACCCTAAGCGCAGTCGTGAAAGCATATGTTGCCGGAACACTAAAGAACACCGCTTGTGTGAACGCCCCTGAAGTAAACACTGGTGAACCTACCAAAGACGACGCATGTGACGACGCAACGGTAGATGTAACGCCGCCTGCTGCCAACCCTGCGGTAAGCATTGTTAAAACGGTAAACGGCCAAGAACACGTAACTGTTGGCATCAACCAAGCCTTTGCCTACCAAGTAACCGTAAAGAACACCGGTGATGTTGCCTTAACAAATGTAGCAGTACGTGACAACGCACCAGCTGGCGTAACCCTAACGGGCGCAAGCGCTGGTACAATCACTGGCAATGTATGGAACTACAGCATTCCAAACCTTGCGGTTGGCCAGTCAATGATCTTCACACTAAACGGTGTTGTAAAAGCCTATGTACCTGGTGTGCTTAAGAACACCGCTTGTGTGAACGCCCCTGAAGTAAACACTGGTGAGCCTACCAAAGACGACGCATGTGACGACGCAACGGTAGATGTAACGCCACCTGCTCTCACTCCACGTATCGATGTTGAGAAAACAGTAAATGGCACCGACTTTGTGCGAGTAAACACAAACGTGCAGTTTAGCTACCAAATAACCGTAAAGAACACGGGTGATGTTGCTCTAACGAACGTAGCAGTAGCCGACACCGTACAACCAGGCGTGACATTTGTGAGCGCGAGCGCAGGAACTGTTACTGCATCAACCTGGAACCACACAATCGCTACGCTAGCTGTTGGCCAAAGTGCAAGCTTTACCATTACTGCCACCGTACCTGCCTACAAGGCTGGCCAGATAAAGAACACCGTATGTGTGAATGCACCTGAGGTAAATCCTGGCAGCACAGCTGCAGACGATTGTGACGATG
The DNA here is from genome assembly GCA_964537815.1 of uncultured Candidatus Saccharibacteria bacterium. Lineage (GTDB taxonomy): Bacteria > Patescibacteriota > Saccharimonadia > Saccharimonadales > Saccharimonadaceae > UBA1020. The sequence continues at coordinate 4,110 of CAZIDJ010000012.1, forward strand.
CAACCGTAGAAGTAGTTCCACCAAACATGGTAGAAGTATGTGACCCATCAACAGGCACAATCATCACTGTCCCTGAAGATAAAAAGGGCAACTACCTGCCAAAAGACGACCCAAAATGTGAAAGCATCAAGGTGTGTGATCTTACAACCAAACAAATTGTTACTATCAAGAAAAGTGACTTTGTAACTGGCCGTCACACTACTGACCTATCACGCTGTCAGCCAGCACCTGTTACTACGCCTACTACCCCTGTTGTTACGGAGCTTCCACGCACTGGAGCAGAGGTTGTAGCCAAGCTAGTAGGAGCAGTCTCACTTGCTGCGGGTGCCGCCTACTACCTCGTCAGTCGTCGTAACGGCTAGAGTCTGACCGCTCACTCTTGCGGTAGACACACCACCGCTATAAAACCCCCTGGACCTCTCCGGCACCAGGGGGTTTTACGTAGAGCCGCTCTATAGTCTAGTCTGCAATAGGGAGTACAAAACCAAAGGTACTGCCAGCGCCTTCCGCACTCTTGAAAATAATCTTTCCTTTGTGGGCATCGACAACCTTTTTTGCTAGGTACAGGCCGACCCCTGTGCCATCTGGACGCTGCTTGCGAGCGTTGGTAGCGCGAAAGAATTTGCTAAACAGCTGCCGTTGCTCAGATTTCGGCACACCTATACCAGTATCTATAACGCGAAGCTCAATGGCCGCGCCCTTCATCTCTAACGTTACAGTTATCGTGCTTTTTGGTCGCGAATAGTACAGCGCGTTATCAATAAAATTCATCACCACTTGTCGTATTTTTGTCTCATCTATCGACAGCATGGTGCGGCGCAGCTTGGTCTTGCAGACGAGTTTTAGCTGGCGATTTTTAGCAGACGCTTGCAAGCTGGCAACTTCACTCTTTACCAGCGCCACAATGTCACAAGGATGCGTATCGAGCATGAATTTACCATTCTGAAGGCGCGAAACATTTAAAAAGTCGTGGATGAGGTGTACCATGCGTTCGCTACTTGTGAAGGCCTCTTGGAGCAGATGACGTTGGTCAGGAGTGATTGCCCCGGCATCGCCTTCGAGCACCATGCTTACGTATCCCTTGATGCTGGTTAATGGTGTCCGCAGCTGATGCGACGCCATGCTAATAAACTCGTCTTTAGTGGCATCGAGCCGGTGCACCCGGAGCTCATTAGCATGCATTTTTCCTTCTATTAGATCACGTTGCTGCGACAACCGTGCATTGGCCGCACGCAGCTCACTCAATGTGGCTTGATACGATAACACCGTTGTTAATTTGCGTGCGTTTGCCACGAGCGCTGCGTAATCTTGGCTTGCACCGCCCGCATTCACCGCGACAAACCCAATCGTTTGATTGTTCTGAATAAGTGGCAACAAAGCAGTAATACTGTGGCTTCTAAGCAATCTGCAGAGCTGGGAGTGTGGAGGAAGGGAGGCAGTGCGCTGTAACTCCGTACTCAGCAGCCGTTTCTCAAGCCACTCTAGATCGCGCGGTGCAATGCGCGGATGGCCAATAGTACCCCCCACGGCGTAGTTTTCTGCCGATCCACGAAAATAGACGCCAACTTTCGCCACGCCAAGTGTATTTGCTATTTGGTGCGCTGCATATTCTGCAGCTGTGTTTACGCTGCCAGAAATTGCGAGCACTGTGTCGAGCTGTGCTGCTAAGCTATGTATTGCTGCCTGTCGACGAGACCGCATAACTACATACCAACAGATTGCCCATAGTATGAGCCCCCATATGACTACAGTGTATATTCCCACCATGTACCTCTACTATAACTGGTTTGCAAACTACCGTCCATTCGCTGTGATATGGTAGACTAAAATCACGTATGACAAAAATTGCCATAATTGAAGACGACCAAACGATTAGTCAAATGTATCGGATTAAATTCCAATCAGAGGGATTTGATGTGCAAATGGCAAACAATGGCCGGTTGGGCGTTGCACTCGTGCAGAATTTTTCACCCGACATCGTACTCCTCGATTTGCAGATGCCAGAAATGGATGGGGCCGAAGTGTTAGCTGAGATTCGTAAGCACGACTGGGGTAAGACCGTGCCTGTTATTATTCTCACCAATCTTGGCCAAGAAGAATCACCCGCCATTCTAAAAAAGCTTGGTGTTCAAACATACATTGTAAAAGCGGATTTAACACCAAGTCAAGTTGTGGCAAAGGTAAAAGAAACACTTAGTTTGTAGACACCGTACGGCGAGCTGCTCGGATTACGTTGTCAAACAATGCACATACCGTTAAGGGGCCCACTCCTCCCTTTTTGGGTGTAATCGTCAGGTCAGTTCGTTCCCGAACATCATCTGCTATATCACCTACTACCTTGCCTTCTTCAGTGGCGGTGGCAGCGTCAATCACCACCGCGCCTGGCTGTATCGATTGACTTGTAACTAAACCAGGAACACCTGCTGCGCTAACGACCACTTGGTACCGGCGAAGCTTGCTCGCCACTGCAGGCGATGAATTGTCAAATACCGTTACTGCATACCCAGCTGTTTGCCACAGTCGGGCCAATGGCGCACCCACCAGTCGGCCATTACCAACAATGGCAATTTTCTTACCTTTTAGCTCGATATTATACCCGTTCACCAGCCAGTCGATTGCCATAGGGGTTGCCGGGTCAAACTGTGCTGCCTGCCCTAGCCCATCGACATCTTTTTCAGGCGCCACGCGATTGACCGCCTCATCTGTCTGTTCGCGGTTTGCAAGTGGCAACTGCACAATAATGCCATGGACACTGCTATCAGCATTCAAGCTATCAATGGTTTCAAGCAGCCTTTCGGCACTTGTTTTGTGGTGCTCAACCTCTATTAAAATCTCTGCACCGTAGGCTTGCTTCATACGTACATAGGTGTCTATCACGGGGTCATCAGCAGTTTGAACAATTGCTAACTTTGGCACCACACCTTCTGCCTGTCGCAGCGCACGCACCTGCTTGGCTTGTCGCTCCTGAATAAAGCCTGCCATTTCTTTGCCATCGAGTAGTTTCATCTGTTACCAGAGTAGCATATTTGCCGCACTGTGACATAGGTTTTTAGCCTCTTGCATCGCATGATAAAATAGTGGTGTAACCATAAGGAGAATTACATCCGCATGAACAAGAAAATTACGTATATTGTAACGGCTGTCATAGCTGTGGCAGGCTTAGGCATGGTACGGCCAGCATATGGACTCGAAGCTCCCGAAACAGAAAGCAGCGAGCGCCAAGAAACACGCCAGACCACTGACGATTCCCGTACGCGAACGGACAAACGTCAACCATCTCGACAAGCACGCGATGATAATCAAGCTGAGGCTAAGCAAAAAGACAACAAAAACCGTGCTGCGGCAAAGCTGCGAGCATGCACTAATCGCGAGACTGAAATAAAGAAATCTTTGGCTCACGTAGCTGAACGTGCGACAAACCACATTGCAGTATTTAGCAAAATAACCGAACGCACCCAAGCCTTTTACGAAAAAAAGGGCAAAGTGCTCGATAGCTATGATGCGCTGGTTGCTGATGTAGCGGCAAAAAAGACGGCTGCAGAAGCCGCAGTAGCCAATGTAAAAGCTGTGTCTGAAGTATTTACATGTGGCGACAACCCTCAGGCTGCTCTCCAGTCGGTACGTGATGTGCTAAAAGCCAAGCGCAGTGCCATGCAAACCTACAAACAAAGCGTGCGCCAGCTAATTGTTGATGTTAAATCCCTCCAGTCAGAGACTACAGCGGAGGTAAAGCAATGAAAACACAACGTGGATTTGCAATTTTTGAACTTGTTGCGGTAGTAGCAATCATTACACTCGTGGGATTTTTGGGCTACACTGCGTATTCTCGCTACGAAACTCAAGTGGCGAGCAAAAAAGATACCTCCCAGCAGCTTGCAGCTGTCAAGAAAGTTGAAGAAACTACAGTAGCAACTGCTCCTACCATTGAGCAAACTGCCGATCTCGACAAGGCTGATTCAGCTATCGACACACTCAACATCGATGATGTTGAAGATGATGAAGGTACACTGAATGCTACGCTCAAAGAAGTTGAACAATAAATAACAACTATCGTTCCTAAAGAAAATACCCCTGTCATACGACACGGGGTATTTTCTTTGGAGGGCCAGGTGGGGCTTGGTCACGTTCCGCGACCCCGAAACTTCGCCTGCGAAAGCAAGCTTTCGAGGGAAGGTTTCCTTGCGAACTGCCACAGGCAGTTCTCACCCGCGACACCTGGGTGTCGTGCATTCAAGCAAACATCGCTCCAAAGAAAAACCACCCACGAGGGGTGGCATTTCTTTGGAGGGCCAGGTGGGGCTTGAACCCACGACACCCTGCTTAAGAGGCAGGTGCTCTAACCAGCTGAGCTACTGGCCCAAAACAACTTCCCCACTATAGCAAACAGGGGTGATTTTGTCTAGAGTGTGTCGTCTAAAGTAAAGAAAAAGACCAGTGAACTGGCCTACTTCTTTTGGTACACCCGGCAAGATATCGGCTAAAGCCTACTCCATTTGCTTATGAAAATATGTAAACACATTTTCATTTCACTCATTACGCCGAACTTCTTTTGCTTCGCAAAAGCCAAGTTCAAATCTTGCTCAGAAATAAACCAAAAGAAAAAGACCAGTGAACTGGCCTACTTCTTTTGGTACACCCGGCAAGATTCGAACTTGCGACACCTGGTTCCGAAGACCAGTGCTCTAATCCGCTGAGCTACGGGTGCGTATGATTCTTCATATTATACCACTGTTATGCTGCGTGCGGTATACTTAAGCTATGCAACCCCACATAAATATTCCGCTAAAGAATTACCTAACGATGCAAATTGGCGGCCCTGCTGACCAAATGGTTGACGCACATACACCCGACGAACTGGCTCAAGCTATCACCGAGGCAACGCAACAAGGCATACCCCACTATATCATCGGAGGTGGTAGCAATGTTATTGCGCACGACGAGGGCTTTCGCGGTAGAGTAATTCGTAATCGAATTGGCGGGTTTGAAGTCGTCGCCGCCGACAGTACATCGACTACTATAAAAATTGGCGGTGGCGAAAACTGGGATGAGGTAGTTAAGCGAACAGTCGAAATGAATCTGAGCGGCATTGAAGCACTCTCAGGCATTCCTGGCACGGCTGGTGCAGCACCAGTGCAAAACATTGGTGCGTATGGACAAGAAGTTGCCGAGACATTAGTAGAGCTGGACGCCTACGACAGCCAAGATGATGCTATGGTGACGTTAAAAAACGAGCAGTGCGGGTTTAGTTATCGCCATAGTATATTTCGGGGTACCGCTGCGGGTCGCTACGCCATTTGCTCTATCACATTACGACTCTATACATCACTGCCGCAGCCGCCATTTTATGCCCCCATTCAAGCCTACTTTGATGAACACGAAATTAGTCTGATTACCCCCCAAGAAGTGCGCACTGCAACCTTAGCAATTCGCACCAACAAATTGCCGGACCCCGCCCAGCGCCCGAATAGTGGATCATTCTTTAAAAATTCCATTGTTGATACATGGCTTGTTGACGAACTTTTACAGCGCTTCCCCGCTATGCCCCACTACGACATGGGGGATGGTACACAAAAGATACCAACTGGGTGGCTCATCGAGCAAACAGGGCTAAAAGGCCAGCTACTCCATGGCATGCGAGTGCACGATAAAAACTGCTTGGTATTAATTAATGAGTCAGCACGTGGCTACAGCGATTTAGCAGCCGCACGAGATGAAATAGCCACCGCGGTGCGAGACATGTTCCGTATCTCTATAGTTCAAGAACCACTTGAGCTATAGCACTTGCTCGCATAGTAAAAAAAGCATATGCTTAATATATGAACAAGGTGGTGCGTGGATTTACTATTATCGAAATTTTGATCACGCTTGTCGTCATGGCAGGACTCCTGTCGCTAGGAGTTGCTGCGGTAGGGAGCATGCAGGTACAAGCTCGCGACAAAGAACGTGAAACTGATATACAAACAATCGCTCGAGGGCTCGAAGCCCGCTACAGTAATGGAAATGTTATTGCAAGTACAGCAAATGCAAGTCAAGCAACGATCACCCCCGGAAGCTATCCGGGTAACTGGGAAATGTTCCATGCTAGAGGTGATGATTTGACAGCCCAGGGTGGTTGGACACCCGCCTTTGTTCCTGGTGGCTATTACACATCGCTTCTCAAAGGTGTGACCTCAGCAAATCTCATCTCTCCAAGCGGTCAACCTTTTGATCTACTGTGTGTGTGGGCATGTGCACCCGCTACAGATGCCACTCAAGCCAGCAATGCTGTTGGTGTAGTAGGTGCTGATAAGTACATCTACGCTCCTGTTGATGCAGCAGGTAATGTATGTTGTTGTGGAAACTGTGTTAGCTATATCTTATATTGGCGCGAAGAAGCCACTGGCGCCATTAAATCGTTAAAGGGTGAGCGCCGCTAATGAAATACCAACCTGGATTATCAGCAGTCGAACTACTGGTCGCACTTATTGTGGCAAGTATCTTCCTCATATCTGGGTATCAGCTATACACCTACACATTCCGCGGAGGCACACAAACTGCCCAGGCGGCCGAGGCTTCTAATGCAGCTTACGCCGAGCTTCGGAAACAGTCATCCATAGCTGCCAACATAGTGCGTCCCTGCCCTGTTACGCCCCCTACTATCACGTCCGTCACCTATAACGGCACTACCGTCAAAAATGCTACTGTCACCACTGTTATCGATTGCCCGTATGGCAATAGCGCCCCTCTTGGGAACATGAACCGTTTTACTACTAAAATAACGTATACGAACTCAGCGGGTTCACAAACGATCACTCATGCAGTACTCAAATAACTCACATTACGCGCCCGGCTTCACTCTCATAGAAATGCTGATTATCATCCCTATTGCTATGCTTGTTGTGGCAAGTTTGGTAGTGGGCATAACGGTCTTATCTACCGATTCACTCCAAGTTCGTGGGCAAGTAAACGCGACGTTTGATAGTCAAGATGCCCTGAACACTATAGAAAATAGTGTGTACCGAGCAGCGCCGCTACCAACAGCCAACAAGGCCTTCCCTGCGAGCATAACACCCCCTTCTGGACAGGGGAAAAATAGCAGCACTACCATACCTAGTGATTCAACTACATTCACTGCCACTGGCACCAACCCTGGCGTGCTGATTATACGCGTGCCAGCCATCGATAAAAGCCCGCTTACTCCAGGCCGTACAGTATTATATGCCGCCACTGCATCTAATCCTTGCGGCAGCAGCACTGTTTCATCCAACGATATATACCCTGTTACGCTCGTCTACTTTGTGAGTGGTGGTACGTTATACGAAAGAACCATAACAGCGCCAGCTGAAGCAGGCTACCCAGCATACAATGCAATTTGTAGCAGTACCAGCCCTGGAGCACTAGCAGGCTGGTACCGAGCGAGTTGTCCTGAAGGAGTTACGACTGCAGGCTGTGCAACTACAGACTCTCCGTTAGTGTCCAATGTCAGCTCATTCAGCTTTACCTACATCGATAAAACAGGAGCTACCACAACGCAAGCAACGGCCACTGGTGTGTCGGTTACGCTCACTACTACCCAGCGTGTTGCTGGAGCAGACCTCCCGCTTACACTTACACTGAATGCACAAAGTTCGAATTTTTAGACGATTTCGCTTGTGCTTATCGCTGCAGCGTAGTATTATACTGGTATAAATAGTAATAAATAGGGGGCGTATACATATGCTTAAGAATATCAACACTAAAGACCGCGGTTTCACTCTCGTTGAACTTCTCATCGTGATCGTCGTCATCGCCATTCTAGCAGCTATCTCTATTGTTGCTTACAACGGTATTACGAACCGAGGAAAGGCAAACTCTGGTGCCGCAACGGCTAACCAGGTTCTTAAGAAGATAGAAGCAATTAACGCAGTAACAGGCACTTACTTCCCTGGTACAGCTGTTGGAAAAACTGGTACTGATATCAATGCCATTGCAAATGGAACTCCAGCTATAAAAGAAGCAGTACTAGATCAGACTGGTACAGTAATCGCTGCCACCAGCGCTACAGTGAGTGGACTAACTGCGACTACTGGCAACAATGGTCAAACGGTTGCAGTATGGGGATGTGCAGCTGGTGCTAATATTTGGTACTGGGACTACTCTGCAGCGACTCCAGCACAAAGCACAGCTGTTAAAGCTGGTGCCGGCTGTTAGTTCTATCGATTCACAGTAACTACTTATACTACGAGACCCTGAGTATAAACTACTCAGGGTCTTTGTGCTATTCTTAAATGACAACGTTTAGGTTTTTATCATTAGTGAGATTGCTCCTCTAGTTTTTGAGAAAGTTGCAGAAAACTATTCACTATTTTGGCACTTTATATAGAATAATATTCAGGCATATTACGTATGAAGGGTTTGTGCGTAATTACTTTGCCCCAATACCCGTACAGATAATTTGAGTAAATAGGATGCCCAGAAAGGGTCAGTCTTGAACACATTGCGATTTATTCGGCTTAGCGGAATGCTCTTGGCACTGGCCATGGTGTACATTCAAGTTCGAATTTTCAATCATAATAAACTGATATGCGATTTTTGTTTTGCCAGCTGCGTCAAAGGACCTTGCCACGACAACATGCTGACCAGCATCAATACCCTTAGGTAATTGAAAAGTACTTTCTTTTATTGATCCGTCAGCCTCACTGATTACATAACCCAACTTGGCTTCCCTTGAGTGAATAACTAGTTCCACACGAGTATTTGACTTAAACGTACCTGCAGGCGCACTAATTTTTATCAGACCTTTTGCTGAACCCATATTGAGAAGAAGATTGCGTGACGCTTTGCTTAATGTAGAGTCAGTAAGTTGGTTAGGTAAGATCACTGGTGCTGGTACATATGTAGTCTCCTTGCCCCTAACAAGAAGGTCGCTTGAGTCTTGTAAAGCTGAGTTTGCAATTCTTAGGTGGCCCTCAGCATTTGGGTGAAAAGCCTGGGCCATGTTTTCCTGATACGAGCCAAGAGGTCCACCCATTAGATCATTCAGATCAGTAACGTAGTGGGCAGTTTTTTCACACATTCGGCCACCTGCTAAAGAATCCTCAACGTTTATATAATTTACTTTATGATCAAAGGCTACTTTTTTTAGCACTATATTCAATAGGCCTGTGCCATTATTTATACCTCGTCTTTCTGCAAGATTCAGAAAGCCAGCTCCGAGTTTACAATTTCCTTCGTACTGTGCTGCTAAAAACTTTGGGTAACCTATTATATAAATTTTTGTACTTGGAGATATCGTTTTAATCCTAGTGATCAAACTTGCTGCATTGTCGTATTGACTTTTTATCGATGCAAGCAGCAATTTGTTCAAGTCGCTGCCGGAAAGTACATAATCACATGTTCCAGCGTGCTTGATATAAGTGTCATTGATAGTTGCGCAATACTTAATTATTTCTGCAAATCCAACATCATTTCCACCACCCATAATCGTGACTGCATCTGGCTGATACTTTCTTACAAAGTCGAGTTGTGGCAAAATTCCCGGAGTAAAGTTATTCAGTGCCTGAGTCTTAATGTCAGCTAGTTCACTGTTTGTTTTACCTGCAAGCCTAAGGCCTTGACCTAGATATGTTTTTGACTCATTTGCCATATCATCTTCTAGAAGTGCTCCAGAACAAGCGACAGATGTCATACTGCTCTTGTCAATGCCGCGCGCCTGCTGTAGCAAATAAGGGTAAGAACGACTACTTAAGTGGCAACCGCCTACATGGCTAGTAGCTTGGCTGTAATAGTTTGTGCCATCCCGTGATATGTCGCCTTCACCACTAGTATATGAGTCACCTAATGCCAAATACTGTAGATTTTTAGACTGACTATGGGCCTGAGTTTTCACCTCTATATTTTCCCTTTTGCCGTTTGCAGAGTAAATATAGTAGGTTACAAACTTCAACACTGTATTATCGTTACTAAACTCATACAAGACACCGCTATATTCATAATTGATAGCTTCTGCCAATACGGGTATTAAGCTTGTAAGTTCACATGGTTCTGCAAGATTATACCAGCTATTTTTGGTGTCAACATTAAGCGGTTCGCCACACGTATCGTTCATGTAATAAACGTAGTTTTGGTTGGCTATGTAAGCGTACCGACCATCCTCTGATATCGCGCCAGCGTAAGGCATAACTGATCCATACGGTGACGTAAACAGTTTACCAATTACTTTTTCACGTGCACTTAACAAATCTACAGTAACCACTAACCTATAGTCAACATACGCCAACATAAATCTACCGTTTTTTGATACGGTAGCAGATACGACATTGGCATAATTATCAGCATTACTCGGGTCACGTCTAGAAAAAAGCTTAATTAGGTTTGAGGTATCATAATTATATAGACTAGTATTTACGTCGTACTGAAAAGCTGACGCGGCATCCCGAAGTAATGCGTAATCAGGATTTGTATTTTCAGCATCATATATTGTATTGTGGACCAATAGATAGTTAGTGGTAGGTAAAATCTGAAAAATAATATGTGCAGGACTTACACCCTCTAGTACGTGGTAAACAATATCGCCCTTCTTTTTTATTCCGTACCTGTCAATAGGTGGTGTAGGCCACGGAGGTGTCTCAGTAAATCTGGCGATTGAGAGTTCAGCACCACCGATAATACACGCATCAACAAGAATTTCGGTGTTGAATGAGCTTATTGCAACAATTTTAGCCATAGTGCAACCTCCCCTTTCAGCAGGACCATCAATGTAGGCTGACTTGGTCACTTCAAATTTTTGATCTTGCTTCCATATATTCTCCCCTGCAGCATTAACGCCTACAGCCATACTACTTGCTATAAATAACGACAAAAGCACCGATAAGCTAAACTTTTTCACACCCACCTCCAAATTTACCTACATCTATAAGCTCAGTATATTCTCAGTTGGCTCAAAATGCTAGTGTTTTACAAAGATTTTGCGTGAGGTGGATGTGCCTTCATGAACTCTTTGACTTCCTCGCGCAAAGCCTTTAGCTTGATCTCGTCATCACGCGCATCAATTGCTTGCTTCATCCACTGGGCAATTTTTTCCATGTCTTCTTCCTTCAGTCCACGTGTTGTCATTGCGGGTGTTCCAAGGCGAATTCCGCTTGGTCGAAATGGCGGCAAAGTATCATCGGGTACTGAGTTTTTATTGAGTGTAAGCCCAATCTTGTCTAGTACTTCCTCGACAACTTTTCCATCCAAATCAAAACTTCTTTTCACATCGGCTAATATCAAGTGGTTACTCGTTCCGCCCGTTACCAGTACAAATCCGCGTTTTTTCATCTCGTCAGCGAGCGCGCTCGCATTTTTTAAAATCTGCTTTGCGTAATCTTTAAACTCAGGTTTTAGAGCTTCACCAAATGCAACGGCTTTTGCAGCAATAACGTGCATGTGAGGGCCGCCCTGCATACCTGGGAAAATGGCACGATCGATAAGTGTCGGAATGTTTTCAAGCGTTTTTTCAGGTGCCTTCAGTGGATTACCCACCACACCCTTTGACAAAATCATGCCGCCGCGTGGGCCGCGCAATGTCTTGTGCGTCGTAGTTGTAATAACATGAAATCCGTAGTCAAATGGATTCTTTGCCACACCAGCTGCGATGAGCCCAGCGATGTGCGCCATGTCGGCCATCAGTAGTGCGCCCACTTCGTTTCCGATAGCTGCAAACTTTTCATAATCGAGCTCACGCGGGTAGCCACTAAATCCAGCCAGAACAATCTTTGGTTTGTGTTTTAATGCCAATTCGCGCAAGTGCTCGTAATCTATCTCACCCGTTTCGATGTCTTTCATTTTGTAGGGAACAAAATTGTACAGCTTCGCACTACGGGTCATTGGGTTACCATGCGTTAGGTGCCCACCATGACTAAGGTCCATGGCCAAGACAGTGTCGCCAGGCTCGAACCATGCACTATACACAGCTTCGTTTGCAGGCGCACCGCTATGTGGCTGCACATTTGCATGATCGGCACCGAAAAGCTTTTTAGCGCGATCAATCGCTAGCTGCTCAAGCGGATCGGTAAACGTTTGCCCACCATAGTAGCGGCGACCCGGATAGCCTTCCGAATATTTATTTGTAAATACACTTCCAAGTGCGTGTAATACATCTTGCGAAACATAGTTCTCGCTTGGAATCAGTTCAAGGCCTTCACGCTCACGTTGCTCTTCGCCTTGGATAAGTTTTGCTACAGCATCATCATTCATGGATTTTCCCTCCTATTAATTTGTCCCTCACCCATGAAAATATGTCAGATCATGCTTACATTATAATGCGCGGTGCTGGTATATTGCAAATATAGCGTATGTGGTATACTAAACTCGATGAAAGCTGCCACCTACGCTCAAAAAATTGGGCTGATTATTCAGCAAACACGCACCGCACGCGGGCTTACTCAGGCTGAGCTTGCTGAAAAAATTGGCACCTCGCAAAGTGCCATAGGACGGATTGAAAAAGGTGGCCAAAACATGAGCGTCGAAATGCTCGGGCGTATTAGCGACGTGCTCGACAGTAGCATTATTACCCTAAATGACGATGGAAAAACAAATTTTCGCATTCGCGGTGGCAAAAAACTCACCGGTGAGATAACTGTTAATACCAGCAAGAATGCTGCCGTTGCGCTACTGTGTGCAAGTTTGCTGAACAAAGGCAAAACAACGCTGCGACGCGTAGCGCGCATAGAAGAAGTCAATCGCATTATTGAAGTGCTAAACAGTATTGGTGTAAAAACCAAGTGGCTGCCGCACAACGACCTAGAAATCACACCGCCTGCCAAGCTCAAGCTAGATGAAATGGATGTAAAAGCGGCAATGCGTACCCGAACAGTTATTATGTTTTTGGGTCCGCTTTTGTGGCAATACACAGATTTTAGCCTGCCATTTGCAGGTGGATGCGATTTAGGCAAGCGCACCGTTGAACCGCACCTTAGCGGACTGGAACCTTTTGGCATGAAAGTCACAGCAAGCGATGACGCCTATCATGCAACTTCATCACCACAAACACCCAGCCGTGCAATTCTTTTAACCGAGCGTGGCGACACAGTGACCGAGAATGTTATTATGGCAGCTGCGCTTCATGATGGCGAGACCATCATACGCAATGCGAGCCCAAACTATATGGTGCAAGATTTGTGTTTTTATTTGCTAAAGCTCGGCGTCAAAATTGAGGGCATCGGCACAACTATTTTGAAAATTCGCGGCAAAAAGACCATTAACCAAACAGTGGATTATTATCTTAGCGAAGATCCTATCGAAGCCATGAGTTTTATCGCAGCTGGCGTGGTGACTGACTCAGAAATTACAGTACGGCGAGCACCAATAGAGTTCGTCGAACTAGAGCTTGCCGTCCTTGAAGGCATGGGTCTGCGTTACGCACTGTCAAGTGAGTATCTTGCGCGCAATGGTGCAACCAGGCTGGTAGATGTGACCGTTTTTCCTTCAAAGCTAGTGGCCCCCAAAGATAAACTACATAGCATGCCTTTCCCGGGCATAAACATGGATAATCTACCATTTTTAGGTCTTATTGCTACCATGGCAGAAGGCCGTACACTCGTGCATGACTGGAGCTACGAAAACCGCGCCATCTACTTTACTGAATTAACCAAGCTTGGTGCGCACATAGAGATGGTAGATCCTCACCGCGTGTACATTAGTGGCCCTACCAGGTGGCGCAGCGCAGATGTCGTTGCTCCGCCCGCACTCCGGCCTTCCGTTGTTGTTCTGCTCGCTATGCTTGCCGCCGAAGGTCGTTCAATTCTGCGCGACGTTTACAACATCAATCGCGGCTACGAAGATTTTGCAAACCGCCTGAACAAGCTGGGTGCAGATATCGAAACTATTCACGAAGTCTAGCCTTCACGCCTCTGTTGTGCTACAATTTTTTAAGAACCAACCACTAATGGTTCACGGCTTTTGATACCAAGCCTCAAGGCTGTTTCAAAAGACGAGAGGAGAAACAACGAAGAGTGTCAGCATTCAAACTATGTTTGGATGCGAAAACTTGGAGTGATTTTCGACAAGGCGGATGTAGCTCAGTTGAGAGCCTTCAGCGTTGATATTCAGCGTCGACGCTCTAACCAACTGATATTCAAATGCTTGTACTTTATTACAATTTACCTATATGGCGGATGTAGCTCAGTTGGTTAGAGCGTCGGGTTGTGGCTCCGAAGGCCGTGGGTTCAATTCCCATCATTCGCCCCATATGCAGGTGTCGTATAATGGCTAATATGTCTGCCTTCCAAGCAAACGATGCGAGTTCGATTCTCGCCACCTGCACCAAAGTAAAAACTCGGCTTTACGTCGAGTTTTTACTTTGGTTTGTTGGTATACGAATCGAACGAGAAGAGTTCGCATTCTGTCATAATCTTTGATTTGACAGAATTTAGCTGATGTCAGAGCTAGAATAGCTATGGCATCTTGCGTTCTTCTCGCCACCTGCGCCAATATTAAAAACCGACACAAGGCCAGTTCTGATATTTGTATAGGTTTAATAATCTTGCTTCAACTAACAATTTGGAACAGCCGGCTTTGGGTAATTTAGGGTCACTGCATATGGTCATATGAAAATTCAGATGGTTCGCCAGTTGTCACTTCTATGCAAAGTGTATTTTTGTCATTTGAGCATTCAAAGACTAGCTGTTCAACTTCCTTTCCTGCATCATATGACCCTGCTGTAACTTTCCAGCTAATTTTTCTCATAGGTTCACCGCACTTATGGCACACGATAAGGCTTTTTAATGCATCCTGAGTGACAATCTCACTTTTTCTCATACGTTCATTATACACCTACGTACTTATACTCAGCTGTATTTATCTGTTAAAATAAGCAAGTGCCCTAATAGCTCAGCTGGGCAGCCTTAAGCGATAGAATAATGCAGAAATCTGCTCTATCCAGCTGCTATGTAGCTATATGGGAACTAGTTTACAACTATATTGTGCCCTGATAGCTCAGCTGGATAGAGCAGAGGACTTCTAAGCCTAAGGCCGGTGGTTCGAATCCACCTCGGGGCACCAGAGATTATTACAGTTTATTTTTCACTTAAGATTATTTCATCACTTGGCCACAAACCACCGAATTTTTGCTAAAGCAAAAACCGGCGCTATCGCCAGACAAGCTGGCTCCTCCGCCATGCTTCGCCGAATCCACCTCGGGGCACCAGACAGTATCAGTCTTTTTTCTTGAATAGTCGCTTGCGGTGCACAAATGCATACACGCCAGCTAAACAACCATAAAACGCAAACCCAGCCAATGCTATAACGATCAGACTACCATTCGTGTTTCCCACGCTGTACAGCCGTATATATAGCCAGACAGCAAGAAGAACCGGGACAACGAGCACGGCCAGTGTAAGACCAAAGCTGATATCAGCGGCAACACAGAATTTTTGAATAGCGCCGTAAAGTGCCCTAATCGCAAAGATAACGACGTACCCCATTAAAAATGTAAATGAAACACCTGCAATTACATTACCACCATTACCTGCTCCAAGACTTAGGAGAGGCTGAGCCACTAGAGGTGTGCAGATAAGTGCCAACAGCCCCCCAGCTATGCCAGCTGCATCACTAACACGAAATTCAGGCTGTACAGAGAGCGGTCGATTAGCGGCGTCTTCAGCTTGTGCGCTTGCAATATTTTCACTCGTAGCTTGTACCATCTCGCCTGTTTTCAAATACAAATCACTGATATCAGTTCTATCTGCGCTGGAAGGAACATCAATGTGTTTTTCACTGCTCGGCTGGATGGTTTTCATACACACATTAGTATGAAGCCATACGCTCAACTATACAAGTGAACTGCCGAGAAAAAGCATAGCTACTAAAAGAACATTTCCGGCAAAAATCATGATTGTGCTGGCAAATCCTTGGAAGCTGTGGGCCAAATTAGTAATCATAGAAACTCCTTTTTAGCTTTATTTGTAAGCTAATTCAGAGTATAAAGGAGTGCGGATCGCACTGCTGTGACATTTTACACAGTTGCTTCAATTTCGCGGGCCTGGCTGTGAGCACCAAGAATTGCTTCGACTTGCTGGTACGTAATAGTGACTGTAGTACCGGCAGCCGCCTCTCCTGCTAACATAGCTTTTGCGACGGTATTTTCAACGGCCTTCTGCACAACACGTCGCATTGGTCGAGCTCCCAGTCGCGGGTCGTAGCCTTTCTCGACAAGCAGCATCTTTGCATCTTCGTCTACCTCTATGTTCACGTGCTGGACTTGCAGTGTTTTATTTACCCCAGCAATCATCAGGTCAACGACTTTTAGTAAATCGTTTTTTGTGAGTGGTGTGAACATAACGATTTCATCAAAACGGTTTATAAACTCTGGTTTAAACTGGCCACTGCTGATAAGCTCATCCATAAATTGATCTTGGAATTGATCGGGCTGCTGACCGCGCATTACGAGCTCACGGATTCTATCAGCGCCAGCATTGCTCGTAGCGATTACAATCGCATCGCGAAAACTTACCTCACGGTTTCGTTCATCACGTAAAATTCCTTCGTCAAGTAGCTGCAGTAATGTTGTAAGTACGTTTGGATGGGCTTTTTCAATTTCGTCGAGCAGCACGACACTGAATGGCTGCTTCATCACTTGTGCAGTAAGGCTCGAGGCGTCGCGCGCACCATCTGCAATGAGCCGCAGAACATCTTCGTTTTGCACATACTCATTTAGATCGAGGCGAACAATTTTTGACTCGCCACCAAAATACACATCGGCTAGTGCTTTCGCCAGCTCAGTTTTCCCGACACCAGTTGGTCCCAAAAACAGGAACGTGCCAATTGGCCGGTCAGGGTTGCGCACACCTGCACGTGCTCGCCGAAGTGCATCACTTACCACGCCAACCGCACGTGTTTGATTAATCATCCGCTCATGAATGTGTTCCTCTAGATGGAGCAAGCGCTCCCGTTCGTCTACTTCACTTGCAACGCTCACTTTAACATCCAGCGTTTCTTCGATAGCACGCTGCACAGAATTGATGGTCACCAAACCATTTTCGCTGTAGCCTGCTGCTGCTTCAAGCAGTGAAAGCGCTCGTCCTGGCATAGCAAGATCGTGTACGTACCGCTCACTTAAACGATAGGCCTCTTTGAGAGATTGGTATGTGTAGGTAACATTGCGAGCAAACTCTATGGTAATCAGCTGATCTTGCAATACACGCATCGTTTCCGTCTGCGTGGCTGGCTGTAAATTAACTCGAGCAAGCGCAGTAGCGAGTGCAGGAGTGCGGCTGCTAACTTGCAGATAGCGCTGTTCGTCCATCGACAATATCATGCGCAACCGCCCTGCCTCGAGCACTGGCATAATTGCATTCGTAATGTCTATCGATCCAGGGCCTTCTTCGAAGAAGAGTTGAGCATTATCGAGAAAAATAATGATGTTTTTTGCTGTATATGCTTCACTGAGAATTGTCATCAACAGGTCTTCCAGCTCACCCCTTTCAGGTGCTGCCGATAACAGCGAAGTGGCATCTAGCATAAAAATTTGTTGAAATTTAAGTGATGGCGGCACAGCTGCACGAGCATCTAAAAGTCGCTGTGCTAACGCATGTACAAGCGTAGACTTCCCAACACCAACCTTGCCAACCAGTACAATACTCTGTCCGCCACCGTCAAACGAAGTGATCATTTGATCGAGCGCTTTTGCGTGTGCTTCAAGGTCTACATGCAACAACCCGCCGCGTGAAATTTGCTCACTTATATTTTGCCCAAATCGTGAAAGCGTTGGTATGTACCCAAACGACCAATCACGTCCAATGCCCCCAGTGCGGACTTTGGTGGAATGATTCTTAATTAACAAGCCTAGGTTTTCGTACCAGCGTATTCCCTCGATGATGTCGGCAGGCTGCAAATTGATTTTTGCAAGTAAGGTTTCGTACTGTGAAAACTGACGAAGAAGCGCAAACGCAAGTACTCCAGGTGTAATGGTAGACTGACCTAGTTGTTCACGCAGCTCAATCGCATCACTTAAAACAGACTCGGGCGAAGGATTAACGTGTTCAGTAATGTCCTTTAGCAGGTTTGCCGTTACACCGAGTCGCGCACCTAAAAATTGCCCACCACGAGTTTGCCCTACCGCTTGAGCGATATCATGTGCCGTGGGATTTTTGGGAAGCCTCCCCAAGATTTCACCATCTAGAATTGCAGTAACTGATGTTTGATTTTTCGCTGGTGCAAGTTCTTTTAGCTCGCCGTTATACCATTCCACCACCATAGCAGGGATTGCTGCTAAGCCTACCAGTAGCCAGCCAACGGCTTCGCCCAAAACAATACATGCTACCCCTACTAGTAGAAAGAGCAGCGTGGTAATCGTAGCGACTCGCTGCCACGTACCGCTAAATCGGACCGCAAAGCGTGCTTTTGCGGCTCGCATATCGTGATAGCGCAATTTTACATCCATCGTGGTGCCCATCCGATAAACGCCATAATGAGCCCTGCAATCGGCAGCAGTGGAACCGCCGCCCACAGCACAATACTAATTGCCGCCCACACTGCTTGCAAAACAAGTGCCATAGTGCCAATAAAAATCATAATCGTGCGCATAATTGCACCAATACACCGTGAAAAGACTCTGTCGACAAATGCTCGTAGCTGTATGGCAATAGGCCCGCGTACCTTGCCGGCTGAAATTTGTCGAAATGGTGCAAAAAGTGTTGACGCCAAGATGCCTATTGAAAAATAGTCTGCAGTAGAGGCTAAACCATCAACACGCATCATTATCATCCGCTTCCACCCTGCTGTATACCACCACCCAAGAAGGCCCACTAATTCCATGATCTTATTGTATCGCAGGCGCTGCACAATAACCATATGCCAACAGGTGCGCTATAATAAGTGGAGTGAAAAAACTCATTGTTACTTCTATCGGCAAAGCTGTGCGCACTGCCACTAAACTACGTGGTGGTGGCGGATCGGCACTTCCTGGTCTTGTGATTGAGAAGATTGACTCAACCTACGTTGCCTCAATGTTGCGGCAGCTTCCTCTGGGTGTAGTGGTTGTGAGTGGAACCAACGGAAAGACAACCACGACCAAAATGGTAGTTGAGCTGCTAGAGAGTCAGGGTCTAACTGTATTTACCAACAAAACCGGTAGCAACTTTGTACGCGGAGTAGCAGCTGCGCTAGCTAACGATGCTACACTGGGCGGAAAAATTCGGGCTGATATTGCCGTACTGGAACTTGACGAGGCCCATGCTGTTCATTTTGTTAAAACAGTGGCGCCAAATTACAGCTTGCTGTTGAATGTGATGCGTGATCAGCTTGATAGATTTGGTGAAATTGACACTACCGCCAAGATGCTGCAAACAATCGCCGAAGTGACAAACAAATCTGTTGTAATTAACCGCGAAGACCCTCGTCTCCTGACTATCGGAACTGCTCTACCGGCACAAAAGCCTGTGTACTATGGGCTCTCTGAACCCCTTCGCAAAACCTTTGTTAGTGATGATGACATGCGAAGCGGCACATCAGAAGCGAACAAAAATCTCCCCGATGCAAGCGGCACGTTGCTGAGCCTGAATGGTAAAAAAGTTCGTTTTGAACTAGGTGGCCGTGAGCACGTAGCGGCGCTGCAGCTAGAAGGAATTTACAATACGTATAATGCGGTTGCTGCGCTGACACTCGTTGCAACTATATGTGGTGAAAACACAAGCTATACCAAACTGATCGAACGCTTAGCAACAATTACACCCGCCTTTGGCCGTGGCGAAACGATAATGGTACAGGGCCAGCCATTAGAGCTTGTACTGGTTAAAAACCCCAGCGGTTTTCGCCTAGGTCTACAATCATTTGACCCAAATGGCTACGCAACTATGATTGCAATAAACGACAACTACGCCGATGGTCGCGACATGAGCTGGCTATGGGATGTTGATTTTCATAGCCTAACGAGTGCAGGTGTGCAAGCAGTCACAGGCATCCGCGCTTACGATATGGCACTGCGGCTGCAGTACGATGATGTGCCGGTAGAAAAAGACGCCGTTTTAGTTGATACACACGAAAGCTTGGAACGGTTTATACGTCTTCACGCACATCAACCAAAGCGAATTTACTGCACCTACACTGCTATGCTGGCGCTTCGTAAACAGCTCGAAAAACATGCCGCTGTGGAGAAAGTACTATGAAAACAATTCGCATTTTGCAGCTATACCCCCGTGATATGAATATTTATGGCGATTGGGGTAATACGCTGGTGTTGAAGAAGCGGCTTGAGTGGCACGGCTACCAGCCAGAGCTGCTGGAATATAATCCCGGTGATGCATTCCCAGAGGATGTTGACATAATTGTTGGTGGCGGTGGGCAGGACTCTGGTCAAAGCAAAATCCAAGATGATTTAGTAACTATCAGCCCTAAGCTACACGCGCTTGCCAACGACGGGGTGCCCATGCTGATGATTTGTGGGCTCTACCAGCTATTTGGGTCAAAGTTTATTACCAATACTGGCGATGAAATTCAGGGCATTTCAATTCTTGATATCACAACTACTGCAGGAAGCGACCGATTGATTGGTAATATCGTAACTACGAGCAATGAATTTGGCGAAATTATTGGCTACGAAAACCACAGCGGAAAAACAACACTGGGAGCAAACGCACAGCCGTTTGGCACAGTGCGTAGCGGTGCCGGGAATAACGGCGACGACAAGACCGAGGGAGCCAGATATAAAAATGTGATTGGCACATATATGCATGGCTCGCTCCTCCCAAAGAATCCTCAGGTTGCCGATTGGTTGATCAAACAAGCTGTCACTCGACGCTATGGTTCGTTCACCCCGCAAGCTACCGACGATACATTCACTCGAAAAGCACGCGAAATTGCCCTCACTCGTCCGCGCTAAGATTGCAGTCGTTTGAGCTCAGCGATAACCTGTTCACCATGACCCATAGGTGTGACACGGCCATAGACTTTTTGCACCATTCCATTTGGGTCAATGATAAATGTTTTGCGCAAAATACCTTCACGACCAAACATTTTCTTGCCCCATGCACCGTACGCTTCAATTGTTTTGCCTTCGGGATCTGATAGCAAATTGAAATGTAGGTTGAATTTTGTTTTGAACTTTTCGTGGCTCGCAGCGTCATCTTTGCTTATGCCTACAACTTCAGCGCCCAGCTCAGTCAACTCGTCGCGTGCATCACGTAAGCTACATGCTTCCATGGTGCAGCCTGGCGTGTCGTCTTTTGGGTAAAAATACAATACTAGCCAGTTGCCTGCAAAATCTTTTAGCTGTACGATAGTGCCGTCTTGGTTTTGGAGTGAAAAATCTGGTGCTTGGTAGGGAGTTTGCTGTGTCATACTTCTAGTATAGCAGTCCTTCTTCTCAGTTTCGGTCTGGTATAATGATTCAGATGACTGCGAAAAGCAAATCTCCATCAACAGGCAGGGTTGTTGCGCTTGATTATTTGCGCGGCTTCTTCATTACCGTTATTATTATCGACCACCTATGGCGCTGGCCTAACATGTTCCAGTATGTCACTGGACGAGGCGAAATGTGGGTATCGGCCGCTGAAGGATTTATTTTGATTTCTGGGCTTTTGGTAGGCTATGTCCACGGCTTTAAAAAGCGAAAAACACCGCTTACGCCACTGTCTTGGAAGCTAATTAAGCGCGGTATTATGCTGTACGTATGGATGTGGCTTACCACTATTCCACTGGTTGCAATTACTTGGAACTGGGCACCAAAAGGAGGCATGGCCTACATACCAGTGCAGGTTGGCGACTGGAATGAACTTATAAAATTGATGTTCGAATTTAACTATGCGCATTCACTCACCCACTTCCTATATCTTTACGCGCTGTATCTCGTTGTTTCACCAGTTGCAATATGGCTCCTCCGACAAGGTAAATGGTGGATTGTACTTGCAACTAGTGTTCTTGCCTACATCTATGGTCTGTATCATGAAGTCGAGTGGCTGCAGTGGCAGATACTATTCTTCGGTGCGGCCACTCTGGGCTATCATTTCGATGCGGTACTTGCTACGTTCCGCGCGCTGCCACGAAGTGTAAAAACCACCATTCGATTGGGTGCCATCGCAGGTATGCTTGGTACCTTTTTATATTCGCTGAATGTCATCCTAGGGCATACGCCTGGTACATACACCGATCCATTCTTTACTCGGCGACCGCTTTCGTGGCCCACCGTGCCGATGGCGATGCTGTGGTTTGCTGGCCTACTGAGCTTATTTACCTACGCATTGCCGGTGCTAAAAAAGTGGGGTCGTTGGCTGCTGACGTTCGGTGAGCGCTCGCTTACGGCATACATTTTGCATATTGTACCACTGGTCATTGTTCAAATACTTTTCCCTCCAACCGATGGGCAATTTTGGCTCAACACTCTTCTTACTATCGCGTGTATCGCTACCACATGGGCGCTCCTAAAGATACCTGGTATCAACCGGGTTATTCCACGTTAACGAGAGCGAAGCGTTTCGATCGATAGGTTTCCGTAGCGTTCTTTTGCGGTGACCGTAAGGTTGTCGGTTGAAAGTTTTGGTTCATCGTAATACACATAGTACGTTGTAGCACTCCCTGTTGGTAGCTGGGTATTTTTCAGCTGCTGGGAGCTACCACTGAGCGGTGCATAGCCGCCGCCTAGTGAATCCCATTCACTATAAAATTGCATCGAACATGTTGGTGGTAGATACGCCGCAAGTTCAATATACACATACGGATCAGCAGCAACGACATTACTTGCACTGCAGTCGCCTACTCGCTTAGCAACAGCCGCTACCTCTGGTTTCGCCATGCGCTGAAAATTATAATTGCCGGTATGTATAAGTCCGTTTACGCCAATCAACATACTTACCCCCGCCACACCAATCGCAGCAAAAAGCACTCGCGAAGGTTTTCGTAAGCTCAGACTAATCAGTACACCACCAAGTATTATCAGGCCAATCGCAATATGCGATAAATACCGTTCAACGTACATTGAACGCGAGAATGATAGCAAGATAAGCAGTGCAACAGGAACCGCCACGTACATTGCCAGCAGCAGTACGTATGGTCGCTCGGTTTTTTTGGCAGCAGTCAAACCTCGCCGCGCAATATAAACCCACGCCATAGCCGCAGCAAGCAGCACGATAGTTGCTTTTACGTCTATCTGCCACAGCGGCTGATACAGCACATTAAAGGTAGCAATGCCCACAATATTTTCCAGGTTCATTTGCTGACCGATGGGTGCCAGCGCACCATTATTCATTTGCTTTAGGAATGTTGGTAGCCAAGGCAAAAACGGCACCACACTCGCTACATACGCCCAAGGCCACGCTTGCTTATGAATTTTTGCCAAGTTGTCTTCTCTGTATGTCGTGTATAGCAGCCACAACAGATGGGCAACCCACAGAAGCGCAAGATAGTAGAGCGTATACATTCCTAGCGCCACAAGTAGTGCGTATACCCCCCATAGCACCATGCTATGCTTGCCTTTTGCTGTGCGAGCACGAACCATTACATAGGTTGCGCCAATGCCAATCAAAGACGCGAGCGAATACATACGTATTTCAAATCCATAGCGCAGCAATAACGGCGCCACGCCTATAAGTGCTACCGTGCATATACCTGCTCGTGTACCAAACAAACGGCGGGCTAGTAGTGCCGCCACTAGTAGAGAAGCACCGTACATACCGACACTTAACGCACGCAGCCCTAGTACATCCCAATTAACAATACTCCCCCAAACATGAAGCAGCAGGTAGTAGAGCGGCGGGTGGGTATCGACGGCTGCAAGATGAATAGCTTGCGCAACTGGCTGTTTAGCAACCATAATAGAATAAGCTTCGTCAAACCATATACTTTGGTTCATGCCAATCCACAAACTAAGCCCAGCAGCAAAAAGTGCAATTACAAGTACATACGCCCAAAAAAATCGTGAATGTTTGTTTGTCATGTTTCTATAGTAACCGGTTGCATAACAAAAGCAAGCACTCCACCTCTGGACATCGGTTCGTAGTTTCGTTATAATACCAAAAGTGAAAACACCATCAGGGTGTGGCGCAGTTGGCTAGCGTGAGAATTGCCAGTGGCAATTTGCAAGGGAGTCCACTCTTGAAAACTAGTTTTTCAAAGATGTGGCGACGGGGTCGCGGAACGTGACCGCGGGTATCGCGCGCGACTAGCTTCGTGTACATTTATCAGTTATACTTTTATCACACATCGGGGTGTGGCGCAGTTGGCTAGCGCGCGCGGTTTGGGACCGTGAGGTCG
>CAZIDJ010000013.1:0-25902 GCA_964537815.1 uncultured Candidatus Saccharibacteria bacterium
AGTTATCCCTCACTTTGGGGCACGTTCCCACGCGTTACTCAGCCGTCCGCCGCTCCTCTCGAAGAGTCGCACGACTTGCATGTATTAGGCACGCCGCCAGCGTTCATCCTGAGCCAGGATCAAACTCTCCATAATAGATAGACGAGGGGCTCGCCCCTCTCGCGCGGTGCAAGCAAGTAAATTGCTTGAGACCGGCTACTCCCCCTGAAGGAGTCTCTGACGAGACTCTTGGGTTCGTTTCTATCAAGATTGTTTAAATGTTCATAAAAGAAAACATCTACTCAAAAATAGACTGACGATGAAGAATCAAATAAATGATTCCTCTAGATAAATAATTATCTAAAATTGCACAACTAAATTGTTAATGAACCACCTCAAACTACTTGTGTTGCCACTTTTTCCTCGCAGTTTTTAGCAGACTGTTATCAATCATACAGGATTAAAAGAGGTGCGTCAAGAGCTTCAATGCGTTATTTTGTAGCCATAAAGACAACAAATGTTACGACAGCACCAATTGCAGCACCAACAGTGACTTCAGGTAGCGTGTGACCGTGTGCAACACGCGGTTTTATAACCTTACTCTTCTGTTCATCAATCAGTCGATTCAACGCATCGCCCTGCTGTCCAGATGCATACCGAACCATAATCGCATCGTATACCACAATTGCCGCAACCCAGAATGTTATGCCAAAGGCAACTGACGTGATGCCTTCTCTGAGCCCGACTGCAGTCAATAAAGCGATTACTGTCGCACTGTGGGCACTTGGCATACCACCTGATGGCAGTATAAATTTATTTGGAGTTGGACTATCGAGTACCTTGCGTCGTTTGTTGTAGCGATAGAATAGCTGCTTGGCTCCTTGAGCAACGGCCCACGCCAATCCCGGCGCTATAAGGTATAGCCACTCCATTGCTACTCTCCACCCTCTTCATTGGCAGTCTGCTCTGGCATCAGTCCGATAGATGATACGCTGTCGTTCTCGCCGAGTCGCATAATCGTCACTCCTTGGGTGGTTCGCCCAAGTAACTTGATGTCGTTAAGTCGCAAACGTATTGTCTGACCATTCTTCGATATCATAATCGCATCAGTCATATCTGGATCGATCGTCTGCACCGATATGATCGGTCCGGTCTTCGAGGTTACGACTGCAGCCTTGATACCAACACCACCGCGCTTGTGACTTGGGAAATTATCTACTTTAGTTCGCTTACCAAAGCCTTTTTCACTTATAACAAGTAGTGTTTGTTCTTCACTAGTTACAACATCCATACCCACCACTATGTCATTTGGCCGCAACCTGGCACCGCGTACGCCACGCGCTGAACGTCCCATTGGCCTTGCGTCCTTTTCATTAAAACGAATTGCCTGGCCCGCAGACGTTGAGATAATTACATCCTTTTCGCCATCTGTCTTTTTGATCCAGCGCAGTTCATCACCGTCATCTAGCTTAATGGCTATCAACCCATTGGTACGAATATTTGCGTAGTCTTTAAACGGTGTTTTCTTTACTGTTCCCTTCGTGGTTGTCATGAAGAGGTAGCCATCATCATTCGCATCTTTTTCGTGTTTAATAATCGATGTAATTTTCTCTTCAGGTTGCAATTGCAGCAAGTTTACTGCAGCGACACCCTTGGCTTGCAGGCTCGCAGCCGGTACTTCGTATGCTTTTAGTCGGAACACTCGACCCTTGTTAGTGAAGAACAGTAAGTAATCGTGCGTACTAGCTGGCACCAACTGATCAATCACATCCTCTTCTTTGGTAGTCATACCGCGTTTGCCTTTGCCTCCACGGTTTTGTCGGCGATAATCACTAAGCAACGTTCGCTTGATGTAGTTTTCTGTTGTAAGAAGTATAACGCTTTCTTCCTCTGGAATCAGCTCTTCGTCACTGAATTTACCAAGCTCATGGTTGATAATTTTACTACGGCGTTCATCACCATACTTTTCTTTCATTTCAAGCAGCTCAGTCTTGATGATTTTCAGAATCTCTTTTTCATCAGCCAAAATTGCTTCAAGTTTTCCAATGAGTTCTAGGAGTTCTTTCAGCTCGTTTTCAATTTCTTGCCTATCAAGCCCAGTAAGCTTACGCAGCTGCATCGCCAAGATAGCGCGACCTTGAATCTCTGATAGCTTGAATTTCTTCATTAATCCTTCAAGTGCTTCGTCGTAGTTCTTGCTTGCACGAATCAGCTTTATCACCTCATCAATGTGATCAAGAGCAATCTTGAGGCCTTCAAGCACGTGTGCACGCTCTTTCGCCTTGCGAAGCTCAAACTCAGTGCGACGTCGAACTACCTTTTGACGGTGCTTAATAAACTCATCAAGCATCTCTTGTAGGCCCAATATTCTTGGCTGAATCCCATCGACGAGCGACAGCATATTGAAATTAAAGCTGGTTTGCAAGGCAGTAAGTTTATAGAGCTGGTTAAGCAGCTTTTTAGGGTACGCATCCTTCTTAAGCTCAATGACAACTCGTACCTTACCGCGCGCACTCTCATCGCGCAGGTCACTAATTCCGGTAATCTTCTTTTCTTTAACAAGTTCAGCAATTTTTTCAATAAGTGTTGCTTTATTTACAGCATACGGTACTTCAGTCACTACAATTTGGTGACGACCCTTCTTTGTCTCCTCTATCTCGGCAACTGCTCGCACCATTACACTTCCACGACCAGTTTGGTAGGCTTGCTTCATGGGCAACCCGCCATAAATAGTTGCCCCTGTTGGAAAGTCTGGACCTTTAACATGTTGTAGCAGGTCATCGATCGTTGCTTCAGGGTTATCAATAAGCTCAATTGAAGCGTCTACTAGCTCGCCCAGATTGTGCGGCGGAATATTTGTTGCCATACCAACCGCAATACCAATTTGTCCGTTAAGGAGCAAGTTTGGAATTTTCGCTGGCAACACCACCGGCTCCTGGCGTGACCCGTCATAGTTGTCGCGAAAATCAACAGTTTCCTTCTCGATGTCCACCAACATTTCGTCAGCTGGCTTCGCCATGCGCGCCTCAGTGTAGCGCATCGCGGCAGCTGGGTCACCATCCATACTACCAAAGTTACCCTGACCATCTACCATTGGATAGCGTAGGCTCCATGGTTGTGCCAGGCGCACCATCGAATCATAAATCGCACTGTCGCCATGCGGGTGATATTTACCCATTACGTCACCAACAATCAAAGCACTTTTTACATATTTACTGCCTGAACGATTACCATTTTGACTCATTGAGTACAAAATACGGCGATGAACGGGCTTTAAACCATCACGCACGTCTGGCAAAGCACGGTCAATAATCACACTCATCGAGTAACGGAAGAAACTGTCCTTCATGACATTTTCAAGCGTGCGATATTCAAGCCCTGAGCTGTCTGCAGGAAGTGGTTGTGCTGCGTCTTCGTATTTCTTTGGTAGGTTGCTCTCGTCGTTCATACTAAATATCTAGCTCCTCTAGGTCTGCTTCTTTGGCTCGGTTCTGAATAAAACTCTTGCGCAAGCTTACTTCATCGCCCATTAGCCGTGTAAACACCGCGTCCGCCTCTTCGGCATCCTCGATACGCACCTGGACTAATACGCGGTTTTCAGGGTTCATGGTTGTTTCCCATAGCTGGTCAGCATCCATTTCACCAAGCCCCTTAAAGCGCGATATTGTGACACCGGCTTGCTTCATTTTGTCCTCTTCTTCACTTACTACAGCGCCACGAGCAGTTTTATCAGCAATAATCTCATCGAGAATTTTATCGCGCTCTAGTTCGTCATACGCATAGTGCTTTTTCTGGCCGCGGTTGATGCTATAGAGCGGCGGTTTTGCTAAATAGATATAGCCGCCCTCAACTACTTCTTTCATATAGCGGAAAAAGAATGTCAGCAATAATGTTGAGATGTGACTGCCGTCTACATCGGCATCGGTCATAATGATAATTTTGTGGTAACGCAACCCATTAATATCGAATTGTTCACCGATGCCAACGCCGAACGCTTGAATCATGGCCACAATTTCTTTGTTTGCAAACATCTTATCAAGCCGAGCGCGTTCGGTATTTAATACTTTACCCCTTAGTGGCAATATCGCCTGAGTGTGGTTATCGCGGCCTTCTTTTGCTGAACCGGCAGCAGAGTTACCCTCTACGATATATATTTCACTATCAACAGGACTCTTGCTTGAGCAATCCCACAGCTTACCAGGTAGGCCCATGCCGTCCAGCGCACCCTTGCGTAGCACATTGTCGCGAGCCGCACGGGCAGCCTTGCGAGCCCTGGCCGCTAGAATAGCCTTACCAACGATTTTCTTAGCTACATCTGGGTTTTCTTCTAGGTAGTAGCTAAAGTACTCGTTCATTACTTGCTCTACGTAACGCCTCACCTCTGGGTTACCGAGCTTATTCTTTGTCTGGCCTTCAAATTGTGGGTCAGGCAATTTAACGAGGATAATTGCTGTGAGACCTTCACGAATATCATCACCTGAAAGGTTTTCTTCTTTTTCTTTTAGCAATCCACTCTTGCGAGCATAGTCGTTTATCACTCGGGTAAGTGCTGATCGGAATCCAATTAGATGCGTACCACCATCAGGAGTAAGCACGTTATTGGCAAATGGCTTCACTATCTCTGTAAATGTATCATTATACTGCACCGCTACTTCAACACCAGAGTCTTCGACTTGTTTCTCTACATAGAAGATCGAATCGCTTACGACGTCTTTGCCAATATTAAGGTGTTTAACATAACTCTGTATACCACCTTCAAAGTAGAATGCTTTGCGATCACCCGTTCGCTCATCTACAACAGAAGTATATATGCCTTTTGTAAGATATGCCTGGTGTCGAAGGTAGCTCACCACCCATTTGTAATCAAACTCAACCGTCTCTTTAAAAATAGTAGGGTCTGGATAAAAGGTAATCGTTGTACCGTTGGGCCGATCGGTTTTACCCAACTTTTTTAGAGGCATGGTGCTTGCACCTCGTTCAAACTCTATGTGGTAAAGATCACCATCTTTTACTACCTCGGCGATCAGCTTAGTTGAAAGTGCGTTCACAACGCTTGAACCAACACCGTGCAGTCCACTTGACACTTTGTAACCACCGCCACCAAACTTACCACCGGCGTGAAGAATCGTCAGTACCGTCTCAAGGGTACTAAGGCCGGTTTTTGGGTGTTTGTCGACCGGAATACCACGACCATCGTCGACAATTGTTATGCCTCCATCCTGCAAGATGCGAACATCTACTCTTGTAGCAAATCCAGCAATAGCCTCATCGATTGAGTTGTCAGCGATTTCTTTAATTAAGTGGTGCACCCCGTCGTAGCCGGTGCTACCAATATACATTCCAGGACGCTTGCGAACTGGCTCCAAGCCCTCTAGCACTTGAATTTGCGACCCGTCATACGAGTCTTTTGTCTGTTTTGTCATGTTTCCCCTCACTTCAGACGATTTGGTATTTACACTACCATCATTATATATGAAAATTTATGTTCGCGCTAGGGTATTGCATTGAACACAATACTTATGCTAATCTTGGGTTAAACAGTAGTACGCGTACTGTAAAAATCAAAAAGATTAATAATATTAACAAATAAAAATAGGAACAGTGGCCATGTTTCGCAAAATAGTATCAAACCTACCATTTAGTCCCGCACTCGTCGGGCAGCTTAGCTTTTATGCCAAGCGTTTACGAAAAGAAGAAGTAACTCGCAGAATAGGACTTATCTTTACTGTATTTGCTATTGCAATTCAGTCACTTGCAGTCTTCGTGCCACCCGAGGCATCAAATGCTTCCACTCCTGGCCAAGTTGGAAGCGCGCCTCGCTGTACCGTAAGCTCCGTGGGCCCTCGTGGCAGCGCCTTTACGGTCGATGAGAATAAAATGGCGACTGTTTCATTCGACATCACTGGTGGAAAAAACTGTAAGGTTCAGCTGTCAGCAAATTCTTTCTATGCCCCCTCTATGGATGGTCGCCCGTACAACAAGCAAGTTCTCTACCAACGCATCACCAAGATTTACGATACACCTGGCCGCTACACTATGTCAGTGGCGCTGCCACCAAACAGTACCGAAGCAAAAGGTTGCTACTACCAGGTTGATCTTACCTATGGCACACATAACGTGTTGCCAGTCATTGCCTACGGCCACGGTACTCTTGATTGCAAAGCACCTGTAACCTCTGCAACCTGTAGCAGCTTAAATGTTACCGCGCAAAGTGATACTCGTTTTACGCTTACTGGTACTGCTGCAGTTACAAATGCCACTATTAGTAAGTATTCATTCGTTATTACTCTGCCAAATGGCCAAACCGTCGAGAAGCCTGTAGTGACCAACGCTACGACAGCATCGGTTGTATACGAAAACAGTACACCTGGCACTTACAAAGCAGTTTTGACCGTCACTACATCTCTCGGTACACGTAGCGGAGCTGACTGCACCAAATCATTTGTGGTTCAGCCTCCGACTCCCATTGCAAGTTGTAGTGCCGTTTCAGTGGTTGTTAATAACCGAACTCAAGCATACTTCACTGGTACAGCACAAGCATCTGGCGGTGCAAAAATCACAAGCTATACGTTCATTGTGAAAGATACTGCAGGACGTGTTGTTAAGCGAGTTGTTGTACCAAGTACGAGCAATCGTGCTGCAACAAGCGCAGTTGAACTCACAAAAGACGGAAAATATAGTGTGCAGCTTGTGGTGCAAACTAGCCTTGGCGATAAAACAAACACAACAAGCTGTGTGACAAACTTCGCCATATCGCCGCCTAATGTCTGTCAGTATAATCCGCTACTGCCACCAAGCCACCCTGATTGTCAGCCGTGCCCAGGCAATGACGAAATCTGGATTAAAGATGAAAAGTGTCACCCTGACGTCGTCCTGACTAAGACAGGCCTAAACCTGACACAAGGCAAAACTGATGCCACAAAGGTTACAGCTAACGCCTCAGACAAGATTACTTTCACATTAACAGCAGAAAATAAGGGTACTGCTCCTGCCAAAGCAACAATTGCTGAGGACCTTTCTGATGTACTTGAGTACGCAGAAATCATCGATAATGGTGGTGGCCAATTCGACAGGAACACAAAAACACTTACTTGGCCGACTGTTTCGCTTGCTCCAAAAGAAAAGACAACACGAGTTATTGCGGTTCAGGTACGCAATCCTATTCCAACAACGAATACTGGGGTAACACAACAACAATCATTCGACTGTAAAATGGTAAACAGCTTTGGCAACACCCTAACAGTTGCCGTCAGCTGCCCTGTCGAAAAACAAGTTGCTGAACAGCTTGTGAAAGAGCTGCCTCACACTGGCCCTCGAGAGAATATGATTTTCGCAGGTAGCCTACTAGCAATTGTTGTTTACTTCTGGGCACGTTCACGTCAGCTTGGACAAGAAGTGCGACTTATTCGACGTGATGTACATGCAGGGGCAATATAAAGATAAAGGTGGGTTTATATAATGTCAGAACGATTAAATCAAACTGGTTCAGAGCGCTACAACGACAAAGCGCTTGAGCAAGAAGCAACTGAGCGTAACAAGCAATTAGCGCGTGAGCGTGAGCAGTCAGCAGAAAAAGAACGAAGCGGTGCTGAGAAAGAATCAGCTCGACACGAAGTTGAGCGAGCTGTTGCTGAGCAAGAAAAAAGAAACAAAGAAAAAGCAGCTGCCTCACCCGCCGAGAAACGTCGCGATGCACCGGTAAAAAATACCAAAGCAGTTCGCGATGCAGTGTTTAAAAAAGAGATGACACGCATTCAAAGCGAGATGCCTGCCACGAAGCGTGCATTTAGCAAAGTCATCCACAACAAAGCTGTAGAGAAAGTTAGTGAAGTTACCGGAGCAACAATTGCACGGCCGAACGCTATACTGTACGGATCAATTTTTGCTTTCGTTCTTACTGCTACCATTTACTTCTGGGCACAACACTCTGGCTACCCTCTATCAGGCTTCGAGACAATCGCTGCATTCATTGTCGGCTGGCTTGTTGGCATGATAGTGGATTACGTGCGAATTACACTCTCAGGTGGACGTTCCTCGTAACTTATTATTTGCACCAATAAACCGCGCTACATATTCTCTACGCTAGCGCGGTTTTTAGTTTAGTGAAGCTTGATTGTTACTTCACTACCTGATTTATCATGCTGTGAGGCATCTCGTAGACTAAACTTTTGGTCATCAGCTTGTATAGCGGTAGGCGCTGCTTCTGCGGGCTGCGCAGGTGCTTCAGGCTGCCCAGATGGGGGTGAAACGCTTTGTCCCGCATTAGTACTCGGTTGAGACGGCTGCGCTTGTGCAGTTGCATCAGGTGCAGGAACGGGCTGTTGAGCCACTGGTGCAGCAGGAGCCAAGCCAATGGCTGCAGACGATGATACAGGTGCCAACGGAGCAGGATTCGCTGACAATCTCGGTGGCGTCGTGCCACCCAATTGTTTTCGCTTTGCGAGCCAGTCATCCAAAAACGAAGACCCTGCAGGCTTTTGGCCTTGTGCTGCTGGCGCCCCTCCTCCAGGCATACCAGCCTTAAGTCGTTCTATACGCTCTTTCTTTTCCTTGTCCGCTGCACCAAGCCGCTCAAATATTTCTTTCTCTACTACTGCCCTAGGCTTGCCGAATTTTGCAGCAGATAGACGCTTCAACGCTCCATTTAACTGCAAGTTTGGCGTTCCCATAGGTGGAATCCACGACATGCTAAACGGAGCTGATGGAACATTGTTAATCATGACACTCGTGATCGACTGATAATTAGGAAGTTTTGTGATATCTTCTACGTCAAATGTTGGTGCAAATTTTTTCACAAGTATTTCGGCGTCGGTAATACCAATGCGACCACAGATCACTGTACCAACGTTACCAATAATCGCTTCGCGAATTTTATCAGTGAGCTGTGTCATAAACTGGTTACCCAGCACCAGATTCAGTCGGTATTTTCGTGCCTCACTCAATATCGACTCGAAGCTGTCGGTAGCAAAGTTCTGAAACTCGTCAACATACAGTGAGAAGTCAACACGTTCGCTTTCCGGTATGTTCGCACGGCTCATCGCGGCTGCCTGAAACTTCATCACGAAAATAATACCGAGCAGCTTGGAATTTAGCTCACCCATCTTTCCTTTTGAAAGGTTTACAAGCAAAATCTTCTTGCCATCCATAATCTCGCGCAAGTTAAATCCACTCTTAGTTTGCCCGATAATATTACGCATAGCGTCGTTTGATATAAATGGACCAAACTTTGATACCACCCAGCTTATTACTTCTCCGGCTTCATTCGAACGCTGCGATGCTGGGAATTCTTTTGTCCAAAAATCAAGCACAGTCTGATCAGTGACATGCTTCAATTTACTTTTTACAAAATCTTGATCAATTAAACATTTTGGAATATCAATGAATGTACCACCGGCAGGGTCACTCATCAGCAGCAGCGCACAGTTACGGAAGATATGCTCGAGCCGCGGACCAACGATACCGGTGTGTCCTGGGTCATAGAGTCCATATAGCATATTAATTGCTTCCTGAACCAAAAAGTCTTTCTGGTCTGGATGATCAAACTCAAACATATTAAGACCAATTGGGTGTGTCATGTCACCTGGATTAAAGTAAATAATGTCTTCAACCCTGTCTTTTGGCACCCTGCTCAAAAGTGCTTCAACCGAATCTCCGTGCGGGTCAACAAACGCGAATCCTTTGCCGTCCATCATGTCTTGATACGCTTGGTTCTCGAGCAAAATCGACTTACCTGTTCCAGTTTGTCCAATAATATAGGTGTGGCGACGACGGTCATTTACACTAAGTCGTATTGGCTTCTTAACGCCGCGGAACTCGTTATAGCCAAGCAGTACTCCTTCGTCCATAATCTCGGTCGGCCCATCCACTTGCTTACTCATTTGCCGTTTTACTTGCGACGTAGGAATGTTGCTTTGGTCAGGCAGGTGAAACATTGTAGAAAGCTCAACAGTATTTAGAATGTTGTTGTTTACACTTTGCGGGAAAAACCGAAAAATATATGCGGTTACAAGCTGTTCTATATTACGTGAGATTGCAAATTTAAAGCCGTTATACGAAGGAGAGTCAAACAAAGCAAATGCCGAAACCACATTATTAAGCAACACCTGCGAGCGCGCAGCTGTGTTAGAAGATACAACAACTCGTACCAGCACTTCATACCCTGGATAGCGCGTCTTTTCTTCAAGTGCTTCAATTGTTTTTTGTTCAACTGCTGTTAGTTCTACATCAACATTATGTTCTTTCGGATGATTTTCAGCTGGATTTGGTGGTCGCCACAAAGCTTGGGTAATGTCGCGCATAGCAAATAAACCTCCGGCTGTACGGCCTGCCGCGCGATCCTTTTTTATCTTCTCTACAGCGTGGCGTGATGAATTGATCCAACCGTCATTTGTAGGTCGTAGCAATATTTGAAGGCCCACACCGTCCTCTCTGGTTGCAGTCGAAAGCGCATTCAGTAGTGCGCGCGAAGCATCTCGCTTCGTTTCTTGATAGGTAGCAATTGGGTAATGACTTGGTTTTTTAAGTGTAAATTCACCACCAATCGTACCGCTCATCTTGCCCACTTCACTAAACAAATTGTGCTCTTCTACCTCTTCGAGTCGAGCAGCTGGGTACGCAGCAGCGATCGCCTGGCGAACAACATCCACCAAGGCAATAGGTACCACAGCATAGTAGTACACCAATCCGCCCTTCGCGACTATCTCAAATGAAATGTGACGTTGTCCATATACTTTACTCTTAAAGCCTTTGGTAGCGGTGCTGGCAATCACGTTATACATTACTTGTGCTTGGCTTAGTATTTCTTCAGTAAGATCACGCTGGTCTCGACCGCCTCCGTCGATATCTTCACTTGTGGGTGGTAAGTGGATAATCATCGGGACCATTTTCAAGCCACGTTCAAAGTTCTTTGCTTCGCGCAAATTCTTTTGGTATTGGAAAAATATAAGAATTCCTGCTCCCAGGACCAACGCTGCAAATGTCACCACCCCAATTACAGAACCAAGCATTGCTCTACCCTCACTCAGAGCTTCCTAGTTTCTTACCGTATCTCTTTTGTAGATAATCAACCTGTAGTTTATTCACTTGGCGCTCGCGCGCATAGGGATCGTCTTTGGTTGTTTCAATAATTTTTTTTGCCGAGTCCACCCACTCTTTTTCAATCAAATCTTCATCTGCGGCCACTGCAGGGGTGTTGTCATCTGCTACAGTGTCGTCAACCGGAGTCTGAACAGGTGTCGGTAGAACGACTGGCGTAGGTTGAGCCGTCGTGGTTATAGCACGATGCTGCTCACCCTGGAATTCCGGTGGTCGCTCGCCTGTTTTTTCTGGCCCTTGATCAGGCTTTACCTCAAACCCAGGCAACGAAGGCGTGTATTCAACACGACTAGGCACTTGCTCAGGTGAGCCTGCAGGCATCTTTGGTTCCATATCTGTAATTATAGCATAGCCTGTACGCAAAAAGTGGTACTAATTTACGCGTTTTTGTACGTAAAAAACCCCAATTGCGAGAAAAAGTAGTACCAGCAGAGCGTCATATAGTCCTACCTTGCTCACAGTATTCATACCTAGCAGCATTACAGGGCCCAAGGCCAAAATTGAAGCCAAGTAGTAGGAATGAAGAAGTGTTATCTTCTGGACAGGTTTTCTAAACGACATGCTCTTTGAAACAAAACGAATGAGCCGATTCGCACCGTATGCGCTCCAGGCAAACAGGCCAACCAAACACACATACAATAAAAAAAAGACGGCTAAAATGCCGACTGGACCCGCCGAAAGCGGTACTGTAGTTAAAACAATTGCAAGAAGTGTTCCTGCAATCAAGGTACCAAGAGTGATAGCCTTTGCTAACATATTTCATATTGTAGCATAAGAGATATGCGTGAAGAGAGTTCTAGGGTGCCTCTGGCGGTTGAATCATATGTCTAGATAAGCACTGTCGGTTCTAAAAAGTAAATAATAAACCCGTGTATCAGTAGACGACCCATCCGCCGAGAGACGACTGACCGCTCTAGCAAGTGCTAGGGCAATTATGTGTAAAGGGAGTGTTCCGCGTATACGCTGAGTGTTCTCACTATAAGGTGTGGACCCTTACAAGGATTAACTCAGCGTATAGGTACTTTCTCGACCTATACATTGCTCTGCCTTATTCAGGCGAAGCGACGGCAACGCAACTTGTTATGGTAGGAACTAAAGGTGCGTGAGCTACGAAAGGTAGCCCATAGTGTGACTGTTCCTATATTGTGTTGCCATCTTTCCGTCCACATGAGTTCGCGATATTTCGTTCGGCTCGTAGCTGGAGCGGTCTGTGCAGTTTAAATTGTTAAGGTTTTTTGGCTTTTTGTTTTTTGTAAAGCTTGAATAAAGCATAGCACAAGCACTATGGTATGTCAATAATATGCCTGTGTTTTTATGTTGTAAAAATGTATTTTTGCTACAATATCAATCTGTAAATTATATAGATACTATGTTGTTTATTTATCTACAGTTGATTATAAGCTCGCTTGCTTACTCGCGTTATTTTTACACCATTCATGTTTCATACTACTCTATACATGCCCGACAGCACACTACGCTCTGTCACTTAGCTATACGACAATCATATAGCTACTGTGTCCGTGGAGTAAGTTTTCTAGGCAGTTGGTTCACCTGCAGTGTGTGGCTTACTACCACCCAATGATTAAAAATGAAACGAATAGTAACAATCATGCCCGCGTAAGAAAACTTAACTTGATGTTTACATTCAACCGTCTCATTGTTTGCATGTGGATGTTTGCTGCCATATTGCACACTATGACTATCACGTTCGAATTACCTATGCCTCCCCTGCGCTAGTTTTTTCATCGTTCGCGTATTTATGCGCCAAGCTTCTGCATATATTTCCCCACTAACTCACACTAAGTACTTCGACTGCTGACAAGTGCAGACTACTATTCATTGTTCAAAGCATATGCGCACTTGTGTATGTGTGTACATGTAACTTGTAGAAATAGTGTTCGGAATTGACCTGTAACCACTATATAAACGCGTAGTATTTTTTACTTATAAAATAGTCAAAAAATGTATTGACATAAGCATTTATTAGCCCTATTATAGGGGTAGTCTCTGAATAAAAAAATTATGCAGGGGCCAAAAACAAAAAATCATAGAAAAAACTCCACAAAAGAAACAACCGTTCCTCGCAGGCGGTTGTTTTTTAATTCAGAACTATGTTCATAGTTGTGCTCAAAGCCATAGCATCCAGTTCCAACGAAAACGCCCAACCTTGCTTTTGGCAAGTTTGACACTTTCGTTGCCATTGCTGCCGGGTACTATCATATTGCTTCGCTCACGGGCTAAAGCCCTATCGCTGCGGCCAAGCAATGATAACTCAAACAGCCCCCGGCTGTTCTCGCCCTCTCGGGCAGTACTCGGAGCTCGCACACACCAACGAAAAACCCCAACGCCGCTTCCGCAGGTTGGGGTTTTTCGTTGGTGGAGCTGCCGGGTACTGCCCCCGGGTCCGGTTGGTAACATACTATTCGTCTACAAGCATAGTTTTGCTTACTTGGTTTTATAACGTCCAAAAGCTAAAAGCGAAACAAAAATACTATTAGCCGTTACGCGAAGAAGGTCTCATACGAACGTCGCTTCCGTCCATATGACAAGCAACATAAATATAGCACCGCCACCTGACATGTTGCCTACAGGTTGCGATGTCGCTGCGATTAGGCTGCGATTGGCGCAAAAGCTGCGCGTGGCGCGAAAGCGCTCGCTACAAATGCTTTTGCTTTAGCAAATGTGTTTGCATTTATTGTAATACGTACGTGTATAGTTCGGCTTGCAAAGTAGTCTGTTAAAGTCCAATCGTCGAAAGCTGTATCAGCCCCACGTATCTGTTATTGTATCACAATTTGCGCTGAAAATCTACTTGTGCTTAACTAAAGACACTATGAGTGGTGTGGCAAAAATTGTCTCAGTTGCCCCTGTTGGCTACGATGCTAGTTTAGTAGAAGTTGAGTGCGACCTGAAAAATGGCTTGCCCAACCTACAGATCGTTGGACTTGGTAGTAAAGCAATAGATGAGGCCAAAGAGCGTGTACGAAGTGCTATCACAAACTCTCTGCTTGAGTTTCCTCCTCGCAAAGTCGTTATCAACCTCGCTCCTGCCGAGCTTCCAAAAGACGGCAGTCACTACGACCTCGCAATCGCCCTCGCTATACTGGTCGGGAGCGGTCAACTACAACAACGTGAAGTGGCAAACGCTGTTTTTGCTGGAGAATTAGCGCTCGATGGTAGCTTGCGCCCCATCCGCGGCACTATTTCCATAGCCGAAGCTGCCAAAAAAGGTGGATTTTCTGCGCTATATGTTCCAGTTGCAAATGCAAAACAAGCGACTCTGGTCGAGGACATCACGGTTATTGGCGTTCCGAACCTCAAGCAGCTGTTTTTGCACCTTAAACGTGAGCAATTACTGCGCCCTGCCGCATCTGAGCCCATTGTAGCGTCTCAGATGCCCTCCGGACCCACTCTCGACGATGTTCACGGACAGCTGCAGGCCAAACGAGCTATTACAATTGCTGCTGCTGGGCACCACAACATACTCCTCTCTGGTTCACCTGGTGCCGGTAAAACAATGCTCGCCCAAATCATCCCGTCTCTACTCCCACCCCTTTCCAACGAAGAACAAATTGCGGTAACCAAACTGCATAGTTTAGCAGGTGAGGCAATCGACGATGTCCTTACGTCCCGTCCGTTTCGCTCGCCTCATCATACTGCAAGCCGCATTGCTCTTATAGGAGGCGGAGCCAAGCCAAAACCAGGTGAAATAAGTCTAGCACATTTAGGAGTACTGTTCCTCGATGAAATACCCGAATATCCACGCACCACCCTAGAGGCTTTACGTCAGCCGCTCGAAGATAATTGTGTTTCAATCTCTCGTGCAGGCGGCCATGTTACCTACCCAGCAAATTTCATGCTTGTAGCAACCATGAATCCCTGCCCTTGTGGGTTTTATGGTGATGAAAAACGTGAATGTACCTGCTCGCAGCAGCAAATCCTTGGCTACCAACAGCGTCTTTCCGGGCCACTTCTCGACCGCATTGATCTGGTAGTAAATGTTGGACGTGTTACGAATGAAGAGCTGCTTAATCATGCATCGATGAATAATTCACAACATAATGAAGCTACGGAAGCCATACAACATGCTTATACTTTACAATCTAACCGATACAAAAGTAGCGTTTTACACAACAGTAATCTGTCATCTCGAGATGTTAAATCAAAACTAGCACTCTCCCCTGCCGTTCGCCAATTACTCACCAAAGCCACCGAAAAGCTAAATGTCAGTGCCCGCAGTTATTTTAAAATTATCAAAGTTGCCCGCACAATTGCCGACCTAGAAAATGCCACCGAAATTGAACCACAACACATCGCTGAGGCTATTCAATATCGTATTCAAAAATAGTCTTTCGGCCCCATTTAACCGAGCTAACTCGGTATCGCTCTATGCGGTATTATGAGCGCGCCCCAATGTAGCACTAGATGTTTCAAGCCAGGCGAGGACTGTTTGAGCCCGACATGCATGTCGGCGCGAGTTCCGCAGCCTGCTTCGAAACAGCTTGTGTGCATCTGGGCGCAAGTGAACATACCGCGTAGATCAATACTGAGCTACAGCTCTCTCCCCCACCTCTTGTAAAACACTAGTAGCTTGTGGTATGCTGATAAGCGAGTTAATGCTCGTCTACAAGAGCGTCTAACGTAAAAGGTAATTATCAGGAGACAAAACAAATCAGCCAATCAATTCGTATTAACGAAGCTATTCGTGCCAAAGAGTTACGCGTTATCGGGTCAAGTGGGGAGCAACTAGGCATCCTTCCCCGAAATGAGGCTCTTAAGCTCGCCGAACAAGCCGGAGTTGATCTTGTCGAAATCTCCCCGAACGCCGATCCGCCGGTTGCTAAAATCATTGACTGGGGTAAATTCCAGTACCAAAAAATGAAGGAGCAACAGAAAAATCGACGTTCTAGCAAACAGGTTGAACTAAAGCAAATGCGGTTTGGCTTAAAAATTGGGTCCGGTGACCTCGAAATCAAGCTTCGAAAGATTCGTGAGTTCTTAGCAGACGGACACAAAGTGCGAATTCAAATATTTTACCGAGGACGTGAAATGGCTCACAAGGAGCTTGGGTATGATCTTATCAACAAGATCGTTACCCTCCTCGAAGCGGACGCGATTGTAGAGCAACAGCCCCAAATGGCTGGTCGCAACCTAAGTATTACCGTAAGGAGTAAGTAATGCCAAAGCTTAAAACGCACAAAGGCACCGCAAAGCGTGTAAAAATTACCGCTAGTGGAAAAATCACCCGCCAACGCGCTTCGGGTGGTCACATGCTCGCCAAAAAGAGCAAAAGCCGCAAACGCGCAATCAATGTCACCGGTGAAGTAACCGGCAAAATGGCTAAAAACATTAAACGAGCGCTCGGTATCTAGCCCAGCCCGCCACTATATAAGGAGTTATAGACATGCGAGTTAAACGAGGCGTCCCCGCACGCGCCAAACACAAGAAGATTCTAAAAGCTGCTAAAGGCATGCAGCACAACCGCACCCGCAGTTTCCGCCTAGCGAAACAAGCCGTTATTCGTGCCCTGCAATATGCCTACCGCGACCGCCGCACCCGCAAACGCGACATGCGCCAACTATGGATTACCCGTATCAACGCTGCTGCCCGCGAAAATGGCACTACCTACGGTAAGCTAATCGCTGGCATGCGAGCCGCTGGTATGGAACTCGACCGCAAGGTTTTGGCAGAA
This sequence comes from uncultured Candidatus Saccharibacteria bacterium, assembly GCA_964537815.1. Classification (GTDB taxonomy): domain Bacteria; phylum Patescibacteriota; class Saccharimonadia; order Saccharimonadales; family Saccharimonadaceae; genus UBA1020. The sequence continues at coordinate 16,766 of CAZIDJ010000013.1, forward strand.
ATTGCCGTAAGCGACCCTAAGGCATTTGCGGCTATCGTAAAAGCTGCAACAAAATAGCGACCCCATCCTACTATCAACAGCCGAAAACCCGACATAACGTTGGGTTTTCTTGTATACTATCTATAGTAGCTCATTAAGTAGTCGCTAGTGTTATAAAGACATTAGAGGAAAGTCCGGGCAGCGTAGGACATGACAGTTGCTAACGGCAACCGGGTGAAAACCTAGGGAAAGTGCCACAGAAACGATACCGCCGGCCTAGCCGGTAAGGGTGAAAGGAGTGAGGTAAGAGCTCACAGCGACGCATGGTGACATGCGGAGGAGGTAAACCCTGTCTGCTGCAAGGAGATCTACATCAAACAGTGTCCGCTGGTAGGTCGATACCCGCTTGAATTAGTCAGCGATGGCTAATCTAGATAGATGACTACTCACGACAGAACCCGGCTTACAGATAAGCTACGCATGAAAACACCCTGCTAACGCTGGGTGTTTTGCTCCTCATGAGCATTCAGTATCTTATTTACCATGCCATCGGCTAGCTGATTAAATTCACGACGAACATGCATGTAGGTCACTTTCTCAAACTGCGTTGCCAGCTCTTTAATACGTTCATGAATTGGCCACAAATCGCGGTTTTTTATCTTGTATACCCCTGTTAATTGGTTTACTACCAGCAAGCTATCCATCCTGAAATCAACGGTTTTTGCGCCCATTTCTAACGCCTTTTCAAGCCCTAGTCGCACACCATGATACTCTGCTTGGTTGTTTGTAGTAATTCCAAGATATAATCCACCTTGGTGCACCACTTCCTCTTTGGCATTCATGATCACAAATCCACTCGCACTCGGACCAGGGTTGCCACGTGAGCCGCCATCTGAATAAATGATAACATGATCACCAAGCTCTGCATCGGGTACAAAATCTGCTCGAACTACCTCTGTTCCTTTCTCATCTTTCTGTATATTTTGCTGAGAAATTCCAAGCAAAAGCTTTGACGATTCTGTGAGTTCTTGTTGATTTATAGCAGCTATTTTTTCCCATAAATATTCGCTATAGTTTTGGCTCAATACAGGCTTTGCACCCCCTGCCCCTAAACTTACCAAGTATAGTATGAACGTGTACTGTATGTCCCTATCGTCATGGTCAATATACGTCAGCACATCGAAGAGCTGCGCTGTTTGCATAGTCAGTCCAGCATCATCCTTTAGGTATCGCCGCAGCGCATCCTCTGGCTGCTCGCCATATTCTAGCTTGCCACCCGGCAACTCGAACTTCCCCAAAATGCTCTCGCGACCACCAGCACGCTTTAGGAGTAGCGTCTTTTCATCATTTCTAATGATTGCTCGAACTGATATTAGTTGTTTCATGTGTTTGTGTTGCCTATCATACGCTTTTAAGTATACCAGATTGGTCGGGATGACTGGACTTGAACCAGCGACCTCACGTCCCCCAGACGTGCGCGCTACCAGACTGCGCCACACCCCGAAACTTATATCACTATTTTAGCTTATTATACCGTACATTCTTATGCGAGCGGCGTGCGGTCACGTTCCGCGACCCATAGCATTTCTGCTGCTTCAGGGAAAAGAGCAGCCGGTCCGGGCGAATTTACTTCGACCCACCGCGCGATGAGAAAAACCGTAGGTTTGTCTCATGCATCATAAAAGCCCCTTCGAACTCGACGCTTGATATATCCCCGCGTAAATGCAAGGTGGAGTTCTCAGTAGGTTACCTCGGTAATCATACGGTCTGAACCCCTATCAAATGACGTTAGGAAATCATGTACGCCAAGTCTTAGGGACTACTCTTATTATACTACTGTAGCCAAAACTTAGCAAAGGCATTGCACGTGTATCTTCACGTATCACCCCCATAGATATAGGGACGCACTACACTATGCTATTCCAAACAACGCATAGAACAGCCGCAAAATGCTGTTGATAGCTCCGCCCATATAACTACCAATCAACGAGCTTCCTAGCATCACAATAGCGAAAATCAATATAAGACCGTACTGCTCTATTGTTTCCATAGCTCTTCGCACAAACTCCGGGGCAAGCGCATATAGTACCCGTGAACCATCAAGTGGAGGAATAGGCAGCATGTTAAATACGAAAAATCCAAGATTCACCCCTACGCCAATCACCAAAATATCTTTTACAACCCCGCTGCTTGGCATGCTAATCAGTACAAAAATTGCAAATAGCACAAAGGCAATGATGAAATTTGTAAGCGGCCCCGCTAAGGCAACGAGCGCAGCGCCCCATTCATCGTACTTAACTCTGTTTGGGTTAAAGGGCACCGGCTTTGCGCCACCGAACACCGGCGCACCGCTAACCGCTAATATAAGTGGGAGCAGTATCGTCAAGAAAGGATCGATATGTTTTATCGGATTTAGTGTCAGACGACCTTCTAGCTTTGCGGTGTCGTCCCCTAGCCAATAGGCCATAAATCCGTGCATTGCCTCATGCAGTGTCATTGACACTAAGATCACTCCTAATACTATTGCGATATACCCTATGTCCATTGCTACCTAGTATATCATTCGTTGCATGCACTTGGAGCATAAAAAACGCCCCACATAGGTCAGGGGCGAGATTCATTATGGGCAAATGTTACTTTGCGGCTTTAGTAGCAACAGGGGTATTGAGTAGTCCCTTTTTCTTTAGCGTACGAATAGCTTGAGTGCTAATAGTCATTGTGACTTTTTGGCCATCAACTACAAACGTTTTCTTTTGTAGGTTTGGCTTAAACACGCGCTTAGTGCGTCGCAAAGAGAAGCTCACGTTGTGGCCGAATTGTTTACCTTTACCGGTCAGTTCGCACTTAGCTGCCATGATTACTTCCTTTAGTATTATTAATCAATCTACACCATTGTAGCTGTTTTTACCCTTTTCGTCAAGAGATACTAGCTTCGAGTAATCTCAATAACTGTCGTTGATGTGGGAACGCTTGCGGCTGATTTTACTTTGTATTTCGGTGTTACTTCGTGCTCACCACCAAATTCTTTCACAAATACTCCTACTTCCTCCTGCGGTACTTCGTAGTGTAATGCTTTGTCTGCATAGTGCACCGGAATTGCCACTTTACAGTCTATTTTACGAACAAGCGCTGCGGCATTAGTGGCATCCAGCGTATAGCCACCCCCTCCTACAGGTACAATCACAATATCTACAAGACCAATCTCTTCAAGCTGATCATCGTTTAAGCGATAGTCTATGTTTCCTAACACAGCTATACGTACATCACCAACCTCGACGCGATATACTGTTGCTTTTTTTACATCGTTTTCTGTATCGATATGACGTCTTGCAGCCACACCTCGAATTGAAAAGTCACCCACTTCGTATTCACCTGGGCCATCAATCACCAACGAACTGTCAGATGTACCGGCTACTAGGCTTTCTTCTGTTGCTATTACTACAGCATCTTTGGTGTTTACATCTTTTAATCCTAGGCCTGAAAGTTTAGGGTCTACTACTAACTTTGATTTTTTTGTTGTTATTACAACTGCATTTCCACCTTTATATTCAACATCAAACACGTGCTTTCCTCCTATTTCTGCTTATTCAGTATGTGCTCTTCGTCGCGCAGTACTATGTGTTTGCTACTCACAACTTCGGTTATAAATTTATCACGAATACTCAGCCGGTAATAGAATTCGTCATACGGCATAACTGTGTAGTTGAGTTCCCGGCCCTCTTTCTTTTCAAGACTTTTCATAAATGCTTTTTGTTTTGCAGGGGCAGGATTACCTACAAGCAGCAAATCAAGATTGCTCACTGATCCTTCTACAAAAATACCAGAGAGTACCGCTAACTTTATGTTGCCTAACTCGTCTAATTTGGCTTGCCAATCTAGTGTAGATGGCTTCTTGACATCGAGCGGCTGACTAGCTGCGACATCATCTGCAAAAATAGCGCGCAGAGGTACGTAGTGCTCGTAGCGTTGATTAACTTCGTAGTACAACTTATTGTCCGCTTCAGAACTCTTAATTATTCCTACACTCAACATATTTGAAAGTTCCCGACGAACAGAATTAATCTGCTCATCTATCAGGCGCGTAATTTCGCGCACATAGTACGACTTACCTGGATTGTTCAAAAACAGGTGGAGTAGCTTAATGCGTGTCTTTGAGCCAAATAGTTGGTCAATCATACCTTTCCCCGAATAAATTTCTTGGTTCTATCATACCACAGTGAGCACTTTTTGTAGATACCTCTTGGCATCCAAAAGGCTGAGCCACACTATGCTTTGGCGTCGTTTAAACCATGTGAGTTGACGTTTTGCCAAGTGCCAGTCTTGTGTTGTAAATTTAGATTTTGCTTCATTTTCAGAAATTTCTCCATTTAGCAGTTGTCTTGCAATTGGGTAGATATTGCCTGTCATGGCCTCATTTTCCCAGCCATACTTTTTGCCCAACATCTTCGCCTCTTCCACCACTCCATTGGCAAATAACTGTTCAGTCCTAGCCGAAATTCTGGTTCGCAATTCTTCACGTTCCGTTGAAATTCCTACAACTATGGTATTATCAATTGGCTGGTCTCGCCTCTTTACGTTTATGCTTTTTTGCTCAATAGCTCGTATTACATACCGCTTGTTTTGTTTGTTTTCAGGTAGTTCTACGTTGTTTTTTTCACAGTATTTGTGCAGTTGCTCTAAGCTCATTTCATCTAGCTTTTCACGCTGTGTTGTATTTACATCATCACCAAATTTATAATCAAATATCACACCGTCTACGTAGAGTCCCGTACCACCTACAATCATCGGAATATTGCCTCGGCTACGTATTTCGGCAATTTTTTTGTTCGCATATTCTTTAAAATCAGCTGCCGTGAATCGCTGCCCTGGCTCAACCAAATCTAGTGCCCAGTGCGGTACCATTGCTTGTTCAGCCCTACTAGGTTTCGCTGTTCCAATATCCATACCTATGTATACTGTGCGAGAATCAGCACATATAATTTCACCGCCAAACTGCTTAGCAATATCAATTGCCAAGCTTGTTTTACCGCTCGCCGTCGGTCCAACAATCACAATCAGCGGTAGATCACGCATGCCCAGGACAACCCTTAATATTACTATTTTCACCCTTCAACGAATGGGTCGTACCCGTTCGTTTTTGGATTATTCTGTAGGTTAATGGTGTGGAGTCCATCGTCGCTCCGTAAAATCTACAATTCGATAATCTATAACTGTAAAACCTTCAGCTTCTAGCGCTTGCCTGTGGCCTTCCTTGCCACCATAGTACCCGCTAGCGCATTCACCCAGCCTATTAACTACCCTATGCCACGGCAAATCGGTTGGGCCAAAATGTGCCAACCCACCAACCTGCCGTGCCGCATATGAGTGCCCAGCAAATGCCGCAATATCACCATAGGTCATTACGCGGCCTTCAGGAATCTGCATTACGATGTCATACACTTTCTCGCGAAAATTAGTGTTGGTTTGCAAAGTACTCCTCGACCTCTCTCCATGTATGGCAACGTACAATGTTTTTTGGTAGATCTTGCGCCTGGTTCCATTTGTAATCACCAAAAATTATACTAGTAATTCCTTTTTCGGCCGCACCGAGACAGTGCTTTAGTTGGTCATCAATGAAATAATCAACACCCAATCCAATGAGCACATCGGCTTTTGTTTGCTTATGGCTATTCTTGTCTGGATTATCCCACACGCCTGCAAAGTGAATCGTTTCGTCGGTAAAAATCCCAGGATAGTGCTTATGAATCCAAGCCTGTGTATCATCTTTTGTTCGAAGCATACGTGCAGTCACAACATATAGGTCATAGCTAGCTTTCAACTTTTCCAGAACATCCTTCGCTCCATCGATGTAATCATACTCATTTTGCGCACCCGAGCCAAGAAATACATCTCGTCGCCGTAATGTTTCTTCCCAGTCTGTTTTCCATACGTCCGACCAATGCTCATCATAGTCATCAACCGTCAGGGTTGTGCCCCACTTTTTGTTACTAAATGCAACAAAACCAGCTGCATTATCAGCCAAAACATCATCAACATCAATCGCAATAACAGGTCGTTTCACTACAAGCCTTTTAGATACTCGCTTAGTTTTTCAAGTGCCACTTTTTCTTCACCCTGCTGCGTGCGCACGCTCACTTCACGAGCTTCAACATCCTTCGGCCCAACGATAAGTTGCACCGGAATTTTCATAGCAGTTGCTTCGCGAATCTTTTTACCCAGGCTTTCATTTCGATCATCTGTTGTAAAACGTACTTCGTTGTATTTTACTGGTTTCATTAAAACTGTATCTGTTAAAATCGTTTTAATTTCGTCAACATACGGTAGGACGGTATCGTTGATAGTCAGAATCCGTACTTGCTCTGGTGCTAGCCAGAACGGAAACCACCCTGCTGTTTTTTCTAAGTAAAATCCAATAAATCTCTCAATTGAACCAAGTATCGCTCGATGAATAATTATTGGGCGCTGCTTGTTTCCTTCGGCATCGACATATGTCAAATCCATTCGTTCTGGAATTAATACATCAATTTGTGACGTTGCAATTGAATCCTCCTTGCCTAAAACATTGCGAGTTTGCACATCAACCTTTGGGCCATAAAACGCCGCTTCACCTTCAGCTTCGACATACTTCACACCCAGCTCATCCATGGCTTCACGAATAATATCACCCGACTCTTGCCACACTGTTTTGTCGCCTTCAAACTTATCCTTATCAAAATCGGGCAACGACAAACGATACCAGTAGTCATCTATGCCAAATGTTTCATACACTTCACGAAATAGCTCAAGGACTTTCTTAAACTCGTCTTTCAGCTGATCTTTGGTCACATAAAGATGAGCGTCATTTTGTGTGATTGGACCACGGACTCGAATCAATCCAGTTAGTGTACCGGATAGCTCATGTCGATATAGGCCAGCGTGTTCTGCTAAGCGCAGTGGCAGATGGTTATAGCTTTGCACTACTTTGTTATAAATCTGATGATGATGCGGGCAGTTCATTGGTGAGACATAGAATTTTTGACCCTCGGCATCTTCCATCGAAAACATGTCTTCGGAGTAGAACTTAGCATGCCCAGACTTTTGATAGAGCCGTTCATGCGTAATAACAGGTGTATCAACATACTGGTAGCCACGCTCCTCTTCGAGCTGACGCATGTAACGACTCAAAAGATTTTTAACCACTGAACCTCGTGGCATCATCAATGGTAGGCCTTTCCCAACATCTTCGCTAAAAGTAAAAAGCTGCAACTCTTCCCCTAGTTTTCGATGATCACGCTTTTTGGCTTCTTCAAGCATTTCTAAGTAGTTTTTCAACTCTTCATCTGTTGCAAACGCTACACCGTAGAGTCGCTGCATCTGTGGATTGGTTTCTTTGCCGCGCCAATAGGCACCAGCCACGCGCATGAGCTTAAATGCACCTACTTTACCGGTACTTTCAGCGTGTGGGCCACGGCAGAGATCAGTAAAGTCGCCATCCGTGTAGAATGATACGTTTTCAATTGCCGCATTGCCGTCCGCCGCCAACCCAAGCTCATTTACATCCAAATCTTTGGCAATGGTTGTGCCCGCTCGTTTGAGGTCGTTCAATAGCTCTTCTTTGTACGGCTGCTTGGCCTCATGCGCCCACTCTAGCGCTTCATCAACTTGCTTTTCGCTGCGTTCAAATGCATAATCTTTGTTAATAATCGCCCGCATTTCTTTTTCGATTTTTTTGAAATCGGCTTCAGATATTTTTACGTCTGGAATATCGATATCATAATAAAACCCGTTTTCGACCACAGGCCCCACGCCAAATTTAGCTTGTGGCCACAGATGTTGCACTGCTTGTGCCATAATATGCGCTAAGCTGTGGCGCATTGCGTATAGTTGTTCGTCGTTCATGAAACCTCCTTGTAAATAATAAAAGCACGCTACAAATCTATGTATTGTGCGTGCCTCGGGCCATATTTCAGGCGGTTCCACCTTGGCTATTACTATTGTTCCTAGAATTTTACGTGCTCCAGCAACCGCCTTCACGTGCTCAAGAGGTGGTTAATCTCTATCATCGCTTGTTTCTATACTACAAACTCCTTGGGTAAATTGCAATGCCCGCCCCTGTTTGCTACAATTATGGGGCTACGGGCGTGTAGCTCAGCTGGCTAGTAGCGCCTCATTGACGTTGAGGAGGTCGGGGGTTCAAATCCCTCCACGCCCACCAGCTTAAAAACATCACTGAAAGGTGGTGTTTTTATTTGAAACTACCGATTAAAGTAGCAGTCGTGCTATTGCCACTATTCCGATCGCTGCCCAAAAGAAATTTAATAGCACTGATTGAATAACATTCTTTGATGCCGCAACAATCAGAAGCCCTATACCACCCGTCAGATTGAGCAACTGAAAGATCATACCCTGCCCGTGTATAATCCCAAAACTAACCAAAAAATACGCCACGATTAAGGCAACCATGCCGTACCAGCCGCATAACTCCGCAAACAACCCCTGTTTTATACCTAATATTCCTGATGTGTTTCTTTTCGTCATTACTGCCTCCTATGCATTTTATAGTAGCATATTACATACTTTCTATGTATCCATAGGGTTGGCGAAATACGGGATGATTTTTAGTTTCGAGGAATTTTTACGCAAATATGACTCCACAATCTGATAGGCATCAAAATCGAAAAGTTCCATATAAACTGATTTTACTGGTTCGCAATCAGGTTCGTAGATGATCGTTTCGCGAATAATCCACTCATCGATAATAAATCCTTGTTGGCGTGCACCAGGAGCGCCTTCAATAACGAGAATCGCCCCTTCATACGGCCACGCTGAAATGCCTCGGTGCTCAAAAGCAATCTGTAGACGTTTATTGTATGATATCGGCAATTCCTCACCTATACATGCGCCTCGACACTTACCAAGCTGATAGCTAAAACACGGGCCCCTGCCCTTTTCGAGCCCACACAGTTTCGGGCAAAGATCAAATGTTTTTATGAGATTTAGTAGCGTAGTCTTTGCCATCCCGCGCCGTACATGCACAGCTAAAATTGCTTCGGGCGTCGGTAATTGATCCATTAAAAACTCTTTTTGCACCACACGTATGTAGCCTGCTTTATCTGGCTCGCCAACAGATACCATTAGTGTATTCTTACGCCGAAGACGTCGGTTGTATAGTGGTAAAT
>CAZIDJ010000014.1:0-23718 GCA_964537815.1 uncultured Candidatus Saccharibacteria bacterium
AGGGTTCGGAATATAGAAAAGGACACCGAGGTGTCCTTAAAGTCTAATCTGGTGCGGGTTAGGAGACTCTAACTCCTGGCCTCTTCCATGGCAAGGAAGCGCTCTAACAACTGAGCTAAACCCGCATAGTTTTTGAAAGGTACTGCTCGTATCGTGTTTTACTAGAAGCTTCCTTGGCCTAGCAAGTCGGTCACGTTCCGCGACCCCGGAACTCAGGCAAATGAACATAGTCCATTTGTGCGATTCCCTTGCGAGCTGCCACTGGCATCTCTCACTCGAATAACTGAGCTAAACCCGCATGGGTTTACTCGATAAAGTATACGAAAAATTACCGAAGTTTTCAAGCCTATACCGTATAATACAAACTATGTTTAGAAAAAAATCTCGTGAAGAGCTTGATGTTGATGTACGATTTTTGCTTGCAAATGAGCGGACGCTACTCGCGTGGGTGCGCACTGGCCTCACGCTTATCGCCGGCGGTGTTGCAGTGGCATTTGTTGCAACCGATTCTAGAATGGGAACAGTCGCTGGCTTAGGTGCGATTGTATTTGGCGGCATATTAAACCTTGTCGGTTACATTCGCTACAAAGAAGCCGACAAAGCAATTCGTTCTGGCACCTTGCCACCTGAAGGCTTGGGTGAAATAGTCGTGGTCGTTGGTGTAATCATTTTTGCTGTTGCATTGATCGCAATAAAAGAACTTCGCTTGTTTTAAGATTGCGCATACTACCCCTTCTCTGGTAAAATGGAGCGGTGTGGCTCTTTAGCTCAGCTGGTAGAGCAGAGGCCTGAAGAGCCTTGTGTCACTGGTTCAAGTCCAGTAGGAGCCACCAAAATGTAGATGAATCTCCCACAATTTGTGGGAGATTTTGTTTACAGTGACACAGGTCTTCAGGTGAAGAGCGCACATTATTCGCTGAAAGCTGAAGTCTTTTCAGCTTCAACTTCCCTCTCTACTTCGGTATAATGAAACAGTGGTAAAACGAAAAATAAAAAAACGTCTGACGCATGGGCATCGCTCATTTATGCTACTCACAGCTGGTATTCTGACAGCCGTGGGCTTTATCGCTTTTAGCTCCATTTTATTTCAACCTGATAGCGAGCTCTTTTATTTTGTTGATTCTAAATATGCAGGAGTAAAAACAAAGTATGAGTCAAATACCAGCGCCAGCCAGTCATCCAGTATCGAATACCCCATTTTCAAAAATTCAGCAATCACGCACTATGTAGCTGATGCAATTACCGCTGCAAGACAAAGCATTACGCGACCGAACCCATACGAGCTATCTGCCCATCCTGAACACTTTGCTGAACGGGTTAGCTACCAAATTACTTACAACAATAAACGGTTCGTCTCAGTCATTGTGTACCTGCTTTACGACGGTGACCAGAGCGAGCCGCAATCGCAAACACTGTACTGGACGTTCGACATGCGTAGCGGGAACATTGTAACGCTTAGCGATTTATTTGCACAATCACCCGATGCTATGGCACGTAGCGTAATTTATGTCCGAAACAAAATTGCCGCCAACTACCGTCAGCACAATATGCAAGCGTCTCCGGAGTATTTACGCGAACTAGTTACTCCTTTAAGTATTCAAAATTTTGTTGTGCTGGACAAACAAACGCTCGAATTTCCGTTCGCTCAAGCTTCTAACTCCGAAAAACCAGCACCACTTACTGCCCGTCTGCCTATCGCAAATTTGCAATTGTTTTTACAAAACGACATAGCACGCAGCATGCTTGATGTCTCACCAATTGATTCTGCCCATTCATTCGACGATACAGCCAAACCAATTGCACCTACCGCTGCACCTGCCAGCCTGCAGTGTTCAACCACTAAAAAATGTATTGCGCTCACCTACGATGATGGGCCGGGCATACACACACCCGAGCTGCTTGGCATACTTAAACGCAACAAGGTACATGCAACGTTTTTTGTAATTGGACGCAATGCCGCACGATCGCCAGACACCCTAAAGCGCGCAATTAACTATGGACATCTAATTGGTAACCATACATGGAATCATCCATGGCTTCCCACAAAGTCGGAAAAGCAAATCACAGATGAACTCACGCAAACGAATACGATCATACAAAAATATACCAATAAGCCCGTCCGCTACGCGCGGCCACCTTATGGTGCCATTGATAACAAAACATACCGCGTGTATAAAAGCCTCTCGCTTTCAGCTGTGTTTTGGTCGGTAGATACGCGTGACTGGGCAGACCGAAATGCTTCTATTGTATGCAACCGCGTGGTTGCTGGCGCGCGCTCCGGAGGCATTGTTATTTTGCACGATATTCACCAGTCAACTGTGCAGGCAACCCAATGTATCATCGACAATTTGAAAAAAAGAAACTACAGCTTTGTGACTGTTGACGAGCTGCTTGGCGAAGTAGCTGAGCCTGGCCACGGCTATAACCGTGCCGAATAGCTTGCAAGTAAAAACGCTCCCTATAGGAGCGCTTTTAGTGCAAGACGAATTGACTAACTTTCTTTTGCCATAAATTTCTTAACACTATCAACCGTGTCCATAAACTGACTAGGGAAAACAATTGTGCTGTTTTTTTCAACGGCAATTTCGGTAAGCACCTGCAAATTACGTAGTTGCAAGGCTATTGGGTGTTGGCTAATGATATCAGCTGCTTCACCTAGTTTGGCTGCGCTCATTTGCTCACCCTCAGCCGCAATAATCTTAGCACGACGTTCACGCTCAGCTTCAGCTTGTTTAGCCATAGCGCGCTTCATGTCTTGTGGTAGTTCAATATTCTGCACTTTTACGCTGTCGATATTGATGCCCCATTTTTCGGTTTCGCTATCAACAATCGTTTTAATTTGCTGGCTAATTTCTTCGCGTTTACCAAGCAGTGCATCCAATTCAACATTTCCCGAAACATCGCGAAGTGCTGCTTGCGCGAACTGGCTCGTGGCATAAATATAATTTGCTATTTGCAGCACTGCTTTCTCAGCATCGACAACATTGAAATACACGACGGCATCTACGCCAATCGTCACGTTGTCTTTAGTAATCACTTCTTGTTTAGGTACGTCAATTGTATTTGTACGTATATCAACTTTTATCATTCGCTGAATAATAGGTACCACAATACGAAGCCCCGGCTCGCGAATACCGGTGAATTTACCTAGCGTTAGTACAACCCCGCGTTCGTACTGGTTAACAATTTTTATGCCGCTTAGAATAAATCCGCCGATAACGACGATGAGCCAAATTATACCTTCCATATCACTCCTTTTCTTATACTATTATTCTAACGCAAGTTCGATCAATTTGTCGATAAGCTGCGGGTACTTAATACCTTGTTCATGCCACAGCTTTGGGTACTGACTGATATTAGTAAATCCTGGTAGTGTGTTTATTTCGTTTACATATGCAGCCTGGTCATTCACCAAAAAATCAATCCGTGCCTGACCTTTACAGCCTAAAATTTTAAAAACTCTTTCAGCAGTTTCCTTCAGTTCTTGCTTAAGCGAATCATCGACGTCGGCATTCACCACAACTTCAGTATGACTTGTCGCACTGTACTTTTCTTCATAGCTATAAAAATTACTCGCTGGTTTTATTTCACCTACCCCGCTAGATTTATGGCGTGGTGGGTTACCTAGGATTGCGACCTCAAGCTCTCTGCCCTGAATCGCTTTCTCTATCAGTACAGTAGAACTATATTTTGCCGCTTTGCTTAGGGCTTGATCAAATTCCTCAGCATTTTCTACTCGACTCACGCCGATTGAGCTACCTGCTCGTGTTGGTTTCACAAATACAACGTCGCTCTTTAGTTCTTCTTTTACCTTTGTGAATGTCGGCTTTTGCCGTCCAGCTACATAGGTAGTAAACGGTACAATTTTTATGCCATTTTGGTTGAGCAGTTGTTTGGTAAACAGTTTATCCCATCCCACTGCATTGGCGATTGTGTCACTTCCCACTATCGGCAGGTGCAGCAGCTTGGCTAATCCTTGAATCACGCCATCTTCAGCCGTATCACCATGCATAGCGGGGTATAAAACATCAGGGTGAATAGTCTTATTTCCAGGCAACGTCATGAACGCCTTACTGCCAAGTGCCGCCATAAGCTGTGCACCACCATGATGTTCCATAACATTATCTTTCCAGCCATCCAGCAGCCACCACTTCCCGTGCGTATCGATGTAACACAAATCAACGTGATACTTCGTGTTGTCCATTGCCGCATAAATGTTGCGAGCGCTCATGATAGAAACCTCGTGTTCAGGCGATTGGCCACCAAAAACAAGTAGAATGTTTTTACGAGTCATTACAAGCCTAGTATACTATACATATGGGACGTGTACCACTTGCCGAAATGATGCGGCCACATTCACTCGACGAAGTGATTGGGCAAACACACCTGCTGGGTGAACACGAAATTCTTAAGCAAATTGTTAAAAACAAGCAGCCAGTTAGTTTAATTTTGTGGGGACCACCAGGTACCGGCAAAACTACGCTGGCTCGCATTATCGCTCGTGAAGTTGAGGCGGAATGTATCGAAATTAGTGCTGTTACCAGTGGCAAAAAAGATGTTGAAAAAATCGTTGAGCACGCACGCCAGAACTGGAACTTACAGGTACGAACCATTTTATTCGTCGATGAGATTCATCGTTTCAACAAAGCTCAACAAGACGCCTTTTTGCCGCATGTCGAAAGTGGCTTAATCACCTTGATTGGCGCTACAACCGAAAACCCAAGCTTTGAAGTCATTGCGCCACTGCTTAGTAGAATGCGAGTTTTAGTGCTTCAACAGCTTACAAAAAACGAAATTATTGACATCCTAAAACGTGCTCTAAAGATCATTAAAAAACAAAAGAATGTTACACCAAAAGCATTAGATTACATTGCCGAAATGAGCGCTGGTGATGCCAGAGCGGCACTAGGAAATTTAGAGTTAGCACTTTCGCTAGCAACAAAAGTAACACCTGAAATTGCCCAAACAGCTGCCCAAAGAAAGCTACCTGGCTACGATAAAAATGGTGATGCACATTACGATACAATCAGCGCATTCATAAAAAGTATGCGTGGCAGTGACGTACGGGCCACACTGTATTACATGAGTCGAATGCTCGATGCTGGTGAAGATCCAAAATTCATTGCTAGGCGCATGGCAATTTTCGCAAGCGAAGACGTTGGTCTGGCCGGCAATGGCGCTCTCAGCCTGGCAGTCGCCACGTTCCAAGCTGTCGAACGCGTTGGTTTGCCCGAAGCAAGTTACAATCTGTACCACTGCGCCACAGCATTAGCACGCTCACCCAAATCACGCGAAATAGCTAATTTGATGTCTGAAGCAAAACAACTCGCCAAAACCTACCCACACGCCAGCATCCCATTGCATTTACGAAATGCACCGACAAAACTTATGAAAGATTTAGGGTATGGCAAAAACTACGAGTGGACGGCCGACTTTAAACATTCAGAAGGATTCCTCCCCAAAGAAATTACCGACAAGTAGAAAGTGCTACAAGGAACCTCCTTGTAGCAGGTCAGCTTTTATCAATATTTAATCAAGTTATTCTGTTTCGATCTCTGTTAGCACTAGGTATAGATGTATACCTGATATGCCCAAGGACTCACGTTTTGAAACTCACTATACCAGCCCCAGCCACCGTTTGATTTGCCTGCCAGCCAGTAGTTGTACTGACTTATATTTATCGTTCCATTGCTATTCACGCTTTCCACCCATACCACATGGCCATACGGGCCAGTTGTCATAACACCCACCGATCCCGCGCGTGGTGAACTGCCTGTTGCATAGCCAGCGCGACGAGCACTTGCCGGCCAATCTTTAGCATTGCCCCAGTACATTGCTGTACGTCCCGTTTTTTGCAACACTTTCCATGCTGTATAGCTGACACATTGCCGGCAGCCATACCCCCACGGATCGATCCCGTAGCTCAGCGCATACGCGTCTACATAACAATTTTGTAAATAACTTGGGTAGCCACCATTTGGCAGCACCACAGGTGCAGGCTCTGGAGTTGGTGCCGGAGTTGGAGTAGGAGCTGGCGCTGGGGATGAGGGTGCAGACGGGGCTGGTGCTGGCACGACGGGGGCCGCAGGCGTTATGGGAGCAGGCGCTTTTGTGACTGGCTGTGAAACTGTGCCAGGTGCAACTTGCTGCGCACCTGCCATCACTGATGCAAGCGTAGACTGCTGTTGCTGCTGCAGTGCTTGCCGCTCAGCTGCCATTTCTTTGGTTATTTCTGCCAGCTTGCCCGTTGCATCATTTGTAGCAACCAGCATTTTTTCCTGATCCGCTTTTTTAGCATCGAGTGCTAACGCCTGATTTTGTTGGTCGCCCACAATACGACGCATTTCATCTTGCTTTGCAAGCAAGTTCGCTTTTAGGGTTTTTACTTCACCAATAGCAGATCGCAGTCGTGCTCGGACCGCTTCATTCATCGTTGCGCTATCAATATAATCAGCAATTGAGTCACTACTCGCCAACATTTCAATTGGACTTATAGTATCTTGCATATACGCGTCTGTCATTGCCTGACCCAGCGCGTCTTGCTGTTGTTTAATTTGTACTTCGACATCAGCCATCTCGGTCACCAAAGCAGCTTGCCTAGCCTGGTTTTTCTGCAGCTCACCCTGCAAATAGTCTCGTTCTCGTTTTAGAGCAGCAATCTGCGATTCAAGATCACTGCTTTGCTCGTTTAGTCCGCGAGTTGAAGCTACTTGTTCATCAATCTTTTTAGTCAGCTCATCGATACGCGCCTGTCGTTCAGTGTTCGTCTGTGCACCCGTCGTCTGTATCGAAAGCCCGACTGATAGTGAAATCGTACCTACAGCAATAAGCATCAGACAGCTGATGCGCAGCAACTTTGAAACCGGTGTGGTGGACCGTAATTTCATCTATCACTAGTATACCGCTTATGCCTACAGCAATGCAAGTTTGAAACACTCTATGCATAGTACGCGCTAACGCGATGCTACATTACTTTTCAGCTAACAAAGCTGCAAGTACACCATTTGTCCAGCCAAAACCATCCTGCAGCGGGTACTCCCCGCCGCCGCCCAAGGCATCGCTGTCTTCAACGTTATATTTTTCTACTAATTTATAGTGTGATGTATACACCGCTAAATTCACTGCAGTCCATCGTTTTTTTATTTCATCTGCGAGTTCACTAAACCCGTAATTTCGTAATCCTTGTATAGCCACCCACTGCAACGGTGCCCAACCATTTGGTGCATCCCACTGCTCTCCGCTACGAACAAGCGTTGTTACGAGTCCACCGCTGCGCAAAAAATCGCGCTCTAAACGCTCGGCTACGTGTGCTGCTTGCGCCGGCGTCGCGATGTTACTAAACAATGGAAATACTGCAGCAAGCGTTAATCGCCCCGTAGGTTGATTTTGATGAAAATTATAGTCAACAAAAAACTTTTCGTTATCGTCCCAGAAAAATTTTTGAATAGCATCTGCTCGCTTGCTAGCAAGTCGTTCAAATTTCCGCTGCAACAGTGGGTTTTTTAATGATTGATAGCAGGCTGCAATCGTTGTTTCGAGTTGGTAAAGTAAACAATTTAAGTCGACTGGCAGTATATCGGCAGTATGGATGGTAGTAATATCGTGCGGGTCCAAAAACCAACGCGAACTGAAATCCCAGCCACTTTCTGCGGCCGCGCGCAGGTGCAGATACACACGGTCTTTTTTAATTCTTTGTGAGCGTTCTGCTGTTGTCTCGTCTTCGCGTAAACTTTCTGGTCGTGGTGTTGCAGCCGAATCATAATACCGATTGAGATACGTAGCTGGAGCGACCTGGGCAACGCGATATATTGCCCTATGCTCCGTTGTTGTTAGCTTTCGAGTGCCTTTCATCCAAAAACGATACTCTGCGAGTAGGTAGGGTAAATGCTCTGCATACACCAACGTTTTTTTGCGGTGGGTTGCTAGTAGCTCTACCATAAGTGCGTAAAATGGCGGCTGACTGCGCGTTAAAAAGTACGTGCGATTTGCTGTAGGAATAAATCCCCATTTGCGTAGCATGTACGCGTAATTTTTCATCATGTCTTCTATCTGATCCCACTTACCATCAGCTGCCAAACCTAGCATGATGAAATAAGTGTCCCAGTAAAACTGTTCGCTAAATCTGCCACCAGGCACTACGTAGCTATGCGGCAAAGCTAGCAGCGAACCACGATTCTTTCTGTTTCTTCGTTCCAGCTCTTGCCACAGTAGCTGTATATGTTCACGTACCGGGCGATCAGGGTCTGCCACAAAAGCATTCCGGTGTTTATAAGGAGCAAACTCATAGAAATGCCGGTTTACGAATTCTTGCAAATTAAAGCTAGGGTCACGGCGCGCAAGCTCGTACTCGGCTTTTATTGCTGCGGCACGACCATGTGGTACAAGATCCACAAACGTCTTGCCATCATCAAACACGCCGCTTTTTTGAACATCGTGGAATAATTCACCCAGCAAAATGTCTGGGCTCTGACTACTGCGAATGAGCATGCCGGCTGTCTTTACAAACGCCGACTTTAGCTTATGCGCCTGACGAGTGTTCGATAACTTTTTGTACACCATATATCTAGTATACAAGGAGCCGGCTAAGTACGCAGCGCAGTATACTATTGACAATTTATAGTGTTTATGCTAATATGAATACAGTGATTGATCAAACACAAACATATCACCTATCACTTACTATTTTGCACTACTGTGCTACAATCATAAGCATCACCAGGGCAAAATAAAAAGGAACAATCATGAAACGAACAAAAATAGTAGTTAAATATATAGGTTAATGCCAAACCACCCCACGTACAAGCGGGGTGGTTTTTTGTTATACTTATCATTATGAATAAACGAACAGTTGTTATCACTGGCGGTGGTACTGGCATGGGCCAAGCCACCGCATGGAAGTTTGCGCAAAATGGTGACATGGTTTATATTATTGGACGTCGTAAAGATGAGCTAGAAAAAACGGCCAAAAAGTATCCGACTATCTTCCCGGTAGTAGGAGATGTTACAAAACTCAGTGATATGCAAAAAGCGTATAGCGTTATCACAAAAAAGTCATCTGCTATTGATGTTCTTGTTAGCAATGCTGGTGGTGTGCCTCGTGAGAGACCAGAAAATTCAACACTCGAAGAAAATCTGCAGCTTTGGAATAGTATTATTACTATAAATCTAACAGGTGCCTATAACTTCATTGCAGCGTTCAAACCATCTCTTGCCAGCCCAGGTGGTCGCATCATTTTTGTCAGCTCACTCGCTGGTTTAAACGGTAGCCAACAGGGTGGTGTTGTTGGCGAGGCGTATGCTGCCGCAAAAGCTGGCTTACATGGTATGGTCTATACTATGGCACGCACTATGGGGGTAGATGGCATTACTGTTAATGCCATTGCTCCCGGTCTCATAGATCAGACCGATTTCTTCCCCAATGGCAAAGCACCCGATAAGGTTAAGGATACGTATATGCCGCTTATTCCCCTTAAGCGACTCGGAACGAGCGATGAAATCGCTGCTGGGATCGAATTCTTAGCATCAAAAGACGCCAGCTACATAACAGGTGAGATTATGAATATAAATGGTGGCGCTCTATATGGTCGCTAGCTCCTAGAAGACAGTCTTCTAACAGAGGAAATTTAGTGTGAATTATTGTTTTGCAGCGCGTTTGCGCTCGTTCGGGTCTAGGTAGCGTTTGCGCAGGCGCAGACTTTTTGGTGTAACTTCGAGTAGCTCATCGTCTTCAATGAAATCGATACATTGCTCAAGGCTTAAATCTGTAAATGGTGTTAACTGCACGACGCCATCGCTGCTACTCGAACGCATGTTTGTTAAGTGTTTCGCCTTACACACATTAATCTCTAGGTCTTCTTGGCGGCGGTTTAAGCCAACAATCATACCACCGTACACACTAGTGCCTGCACCAACGTATAATTCGCCGCGGGCTTCAGCAGCTTGCAGCGCATAGGGCGTGGTAGTACCGGCTTCAAAGGCAATCAGTACACCGTTGCGTGTTCTGCTGAGCTTTGGCCCAAGCGGCTGGTAGCCGTGCGGCAAACTATTCATGATAACGGTGCCTTTGGTTGCAGTAAGCAGAACATTGCGAAGCCCGATGAGTGAACGAGTTGGCAGTAAGTAGTCAAGCCGTGTCGTGCCACTCCCTGTTGTTTCTTGGCCACGCATTTCTGCTCGGCGCGTACCAAGCTCCTGGCTAATCGCACCAACAAATTCTGCACCAACTTCAATATACAGCTCTTCAATTGGCTCTTTTTCAACGCCATCTTCTGCAATAGTAACGACTTGAGGGCGACCAACTTCAAACTCATACCCTTCACGGCGCATCGCTTCAATCAGCACACTGAGGTGCAGTTCGCCGCGGCCGCTCACGGTAAAGCCAATGCCATTTTCTTCGACCCGCAGGCTTACATTCGTTTCGAGTTCGCGCTGCAAGCGATCACCAATTTGACGGCTGGTGTTGAATTCGCCTTCTTTGCCCTTCATTGGGCTCGTATTTGGCCCAAGGTACATACTGAGTGTTGGCGGCTCAATTTCGATCGTTGGCAAAGCTTCGGGGTTTTCTTTGTCAGCAATGGTTTCGCCAATGTGTGCATCGGTAATACCTGTCAGCGCCACAATATCGCCTGCTCCAGCCTGCGCTATTTCTTCACGACTTAAACCTCGGTAGCCAAATACCTTATCGACTCGACCGTTAATCGTCGCACCGTCACGCTTAATCAGTGTTACTGCCATCGATTTTTTTACACTCCCGCGCGTAATGCGTCCAATCGCATATTTGCCCAAAAATGAATCGTAGGCCAGACTCGTGACGAGCAGCTGCAATGAACCTTCGGTGTCGACTGTTGGTGCTGGAATGTCATTCGTAATTGCATCAAATACCGGTGTTAGATCGGCGTGTTCACTCGGGTTTTCGGGCACGTGATCCCATGCTTTACCTTCGCGACCAATCGCATAATACACTGGGTAGTGTAGCTGCGAATCGTCAGTTGCAAGCTCCAAAAATAGGTCTGCGAGTTCGTCTTCGACTTCGGCAATACGGCGCGCAGGTTTATCTATTTTATTAATGACCACCACTGGTTTTAAGCCAAGCTCAAGCGCTTTTGTTAGCACAAATTTTGTTTGTGGCATTGGGCCTTCTTGGGCATCAACAATTAATAGCACACCATCAGCCATGTTCAGTGTGCGTTCAACTTCACCACTAAAATCAGCGTGCCCTGGCGTATCAATGATATTAACTTTGTAATCACCATGGTAGATACTTGTTTGTTTCGCGGTGATAGTAATACCGCGCTCGTGCTCTTGATCACCACTATCCATGATCAGCTCTTGGCTCATTTCAGCTTGGTTGTCACGAAACGTGTTACTTTGTTTTAAAAGTCCATCAACAAGTGTTGTCTTGCCGTGGTCAACGTGTGCAATAATAGCAATGTTGCGAATAAATTTTGGGTCTTTCATGTGCCTCCTTAGACAATACATCGACCGACATCTTTTGGTGGAGTATAGCGGATTCGAACCGCTCACCTCATCGCTGCCAGCGATGCGCTCTAGCCAAATGAGCTAATACCCCATCCAAAGGTATCGGACAACCTAGTGATTATACCAAAATCTCGCCTCTATTTCTAGAGGCGAGTAGCTGTTACGCGCCCACCCGGGGCACGGTGTGAAATAATGTTTGTTTTAAACCGCAACGGGTACCCCATTGCGTACCAGCATGCTTACATTATGCTATTTTGTGTTCAAAAACACAAGCTTTATATGGTGCTTTTGGTTGTATCACAGTAAAAAGTATGGTTTACTATGAGAGTTACGAAGCATATGGTTTTCATTTGTATAAAATGCAGCACTAGGCTAGACGAACGCATTATTAAAATACAAGGAGAACCATACAAATGGCTTCACAAAATCTATTTATCGGTAGCTTAGCATTTGCTACTACTGACGACGGGCTCAAGGCACACTTCGAACAAGTTGGCCCAGTTGAAAGTGCCCGTGTTATCACCGACCGCGACAGCGGACGCAGCAAAGGCTTCGGCTTTGTGCAAATGCAAAACGACGATGACAACCAAAAAGCTATTGACCAGCTAAATGGCAAAGAGCTTGATGGTCGCGCAATCAACGTTAGCATCGCTAAGCCAAAAGAAGATCGCCCACGACGTGACTTTGGCAATGACCGCGGCGGCAACGGCGGCGGCTCATTCCGTCAGCGCAGCTGGTAATAGTTAGCTTTAGCAAAATAGCCCGAGAGATGTCTTGGGCTATTTTCTTTCAAACATGGTGCAAAATATTTGAGTTAATCATCTGCTAGATTTTAACACGCAAGTTGTCATTTTTATCACCAATATACTCGAACCTCGGCACGATGACCCGATCAATCTCTACATGTTCAATAAACATATTGTATGGCCGAGCAAAAAGTTCATAATGATACGTCTTATGCGGATCTGGCACGAGTGCCCTATACAACACCAAAAACTCATTCGTTTCCGTTTGTAGAGCAATGCCAGTTACCTCATACAGATTCCCTGTTTTGGTATGTCGGTACACGCCAGTTTGTATAGTCGGTTGTTTCGGGTCAATCATCTGCGGCTAAAAACTCCCGCATTTTTTCGATTGGTCGAGCCGCGATATAGGTTTCATGATCTTCAGCCTCTGTTAATTCTGCACGGGTACGGCCCCCATACCCATCTACGCACCATATAGGATCGTAGCCAAAACCTCCTGTGCCGCGCGGTGCATCAGCAATTTCACCAGAAGCACCGCCATCAAAATGTACAAAGTTACTCCCATCGTAATACGTTGTTGTCACCACAGTCTTCGCGCGTCGTGACGCAAATCCATCGAGCATACGACAAAGCTTTTCTAGCCCATTTTCTTGCTCGACAAAGAATTTAATAAATGGTCCTGGCAAATCACCCCATGCTTCGAAATACAAGCCAACATCTTCAACTAAAACAGGCTGCTGTACTATTTCATACGCACGTCGTGCTTTGTCTTCTGTAATTTGCTTTGTATCGGTAGATTGTATTTCATCCATTGTAATATTTTTGTGCTCTAAAGATATACCTAACAATTTACCTAAGTACGCTGCTTTGTGTTTGTTGCCTGTAATAAAAATAGGAAGTATGATCATTTTGCTTCTGGATATTTCGCTGGATTTTTGCGGCAATACGCTACCCATTCGTCGCTCTCATTTGGCATTTCAACCGTTTCGATGTACACACCGTTTGTGAATCCACCTTTCTTCTTGGCTTTTGCTTTTCGTATGGTTTCCAGTTCTTCTTTTGTTATATTTTCGGCTCCACACAAATCATCGAGAATCTGCTGCACATCTGCGATTTCTTCTATCATTTCTTCGCGACTTAGTGCGGCGTCAACTTCATCAGCTTCTTCATGCAATTTTTTGCATAGCGCGCGAATAAGTTCTTTGCCCTTTAAGTAGGTGACTTTTGGTGTGTGCCCTGCTTCTATATGAAACCGAGCAATGTTATCTCGCACAAGTTTGGCGTAGATAAATGTTGCCATCAGAGTAACTCCATAAATTCTTTTTCGTTAATAATTTTCGTTCCGTATTTTTCGGCCTTTTGTAATTTGCTTGCACCGACTTTCCCACCAGCCACCAGGTAATGTGTATCTTTGCCTACGCTGGTCTGGAAAGTGCCACCTGCCATGCGGATTTTATCAGCTGCTTCATCACGGCTCATGGTTTGCAAAGTTCCGGTTATCACAAAGTTTTTACCAGCTAGTTTACCAGTCTTTTTTTCGTAGTATGGTAGTACTCCAAATTTTGTGAATTTATCAAGCAATCGCAAATTATCTTCGTCGGCAAACCATGCAGCAATACTTTCTGCAACTACCACCCCTACCCCATCAACTGATTGCAATGCATCAATAGTGGCATGTTGTATAGCTGAAAGCGAACCAAAATGATTAACGATATCAATCGCTGTCTGTACACCAACATGGCGAATACCAAGCCCGTATACAAATTTTTCAAGCGCTGGAGTTTTCTTAGCTGCAATTGCATCAATTAGTTTTTGAGCCGAAATCTCAGCAAATCTATCCAGGCCTAACAGCTGATCTTTTGTCAGCACGTATATGTCAGCAAGGTCGTTTACCATTCCAGCATCTACCAATGCTACGACATTTTTTTCACCGAGCGTATCAATATCGAGCGCGCCCTTAGAAGCAAAATGCTCGAGTGCACGTTTCAAAAGCAGCGGTCCGGTTGCGCCTTTTACGCGATACACAGCTTCACCAGCCGGACGGACAAATTCTAACTCGGGGTACTGGCGCTGTAGTTCCACTTCGTAGTTGATTGGTTCAGACTTTTTAGGACGAAGTTCAGTAAGCACCGATTGCACTTGGGGAATAATGTCGCCTGCTTTATAGATGATGACCGTATCGCCGCGCCTGACATCGAGCCGAGCAATTTCATCGGCATTGTGTAAACTCGCGTGCTGCACAGTTGTGCCCGCCACCTGAACTGGGTCGAACACCGCCACTGGTGTTGCCGCGCCGGTACGACCAATCGAAATAACAATATCTTTCACAGTTGTCGTTGCTTCTTCGGCGGCGTATTTGTAGGCCACAGCACCACGCGGACTTTTTCCTACTACGCCCAGCGTAGCAAACTGTGCGCGGTTATTTATTTTTATCACCAACCCATCGGTATTAAACGCGAGTGTCATGCGCTTTTGCTCGAGTTCATTGGCATACTGCATAATTTCATCTACGTTTGCCAGTACACGCGTCATTTTACTCGTTGTAATTCCAAGCTCACTCATCCCCTTGTAACCCACGGCATTCGTTTCAATATCAACTGGATTATCACGGAGAATATCGTAGCCAACAAAATGTAATGGTCGCTCGGCAACAAGCCGAGGATCTAGCTGCCGAATAGTGCCTGCAGCTAAGTTTCGAGGGTTTTTGAACGATGGTTGACCAGCTTTTTCACGCTGAATATTCAACCGCTCAAAATCATTTTTGTACATCACAATTTCACCGCGAATTTCAGTGCGCCCGCGCAGCAAGTAGCTAAATCGCTCAGATGTTCGTAGTCGCAGTGGTACGTTTTCTATGGTTCGTACATTGGCGGTGACGTTTTCGCCCACTTTGCTGTCGCCACGAGTGACTGCCTGCACTAACATACCGTCTTGGTACACCAACGCACACGCCAGCCCATCCATTTTTATATCAGCAATAAATTGGTGTGGTGTCGTCCCAAGTAGTTTATCCATACGAGCAATCCAAGCGGCAACTTCTTGTTGGCTGAATACATCACTCAAACTTATCATCGGCACTTGATGGGTAATTTTTTCAAACTTATCAAGCGCCTCGCCCGCTACTCGCTGCGTAGGACTGTCAGATGTGATGAGCTCTGGGTACTTTTCTTCAAGCTGTGAAAGTTCGTGCTTTAAGCTATCAGCTGCCGCTTCACTCATTATGGATTCATCGAGCACATGATAATGATACCGATAGTCGTTTATCAGTGAGCGTAGCTGTTTGGCGCGTTCTTTAGGCGGGACTTGCGTCATCACTCACAACCTTTCGATACAGCAAGTATACGTATGCCGACAAAAATATCGTAGCGGCGGTTGATACAATCACCAACGCAATTGGCACTACTGGCAAGGATTTTACTACAGGCACTCCAGGTTGGATCCATGTCGTAATAAGCACAAGTGGCACCATAACTATACCCCAGCCAACGATTGTAGTTAGCACTCCCCATAAAAGGCGGAGAAGGATTCGTACCCGTCGACCAATCACTAAATCACCTGCTACACTGAGTGCCTGCCAAGGATACATCCCCGGCAACGTAACGACCACAAGTGCGATAAATGTGCTCGTAACAAGGTAGAGCGTGAGCACACATAAAAGTACGGTAACAATCCCGACGAGCATGGCCGGGGCACCGCTTAGCGTAGCAGTTGCAACTTGTAGCAAGACTAACCCAAGCGCAGCTGGCAATAGTTGCACAGCAAATAGTAAGGCGATAAGTAATGTCGACACGAGCGGTGCAGAAGAATTATAAAGCGCATCACGAAAACGTGGAGTATTGCCCGCTAAATGGGCACGAATAAGCCACACCGTACATAGCCAAACCAACAAAAATACTAGCAGTCCATACACCTGTTGTACTTCACCGCGGTCGCTATCAAAGTTGCCGCCCGCAACCGATGCCAATAGCAATGCACCCTTTCCTATTTCACCCCAGGCACCGCTAAAAATCGAGCTACCGGTTTCCTTTATCACATCAGCGGATTGCACATACACATCTTGACTGGCAATGCCAATGAGCCCCGCGCTTAGTACCGAGAATACTACGATACTCATACCAAAAACTTTGCGATGCTGCCACAGACTCTGCCACACGGAATAGGTAAAAGCAGTGTAACCAGGCAATTGCAATGAACGCTCGTAGTCACGGCGGTACGTACGCCGAAAACTACGATGCGGACGACGCGCCAACCATGCCCGACGTTTGAGCGTCCATTTTTGTCGGCGTGTTAGTGGTGTTTGTTTCGTCTTTGAAATTGCTTTTTTTGTTGCCGTGCGAGGTGGATTTTTGGGCATAGTACTTAAAACTTCCCGTCGTTTTCTCGCAACCGAGCAATTCTAGCCTCGAGAGGAGGGTGCGTGCTAAACATATTAGCAAGCATGCCTGGCTTAAGTGGATTAGCAAAAAATAGATGGGCTGTCGAGGTACTTTGGCGCTGCATTGGCTGTGAATATTCCTGCAACTTTTCGAGCGCGCTCGCCAGTCCTTCAGGATCGCGTGTGGTCATCGCACCTGTTGCATCAGCGAGATATTCGCGTTGGCGACTAATCGCCATTTGAATTAGCGCGGCTACGATAGGAGCAAGAATTATGACTACAACACCAATCACGATAAAAATTGGCGGAACATCCCGATCATCGCTGCTGCCACCAAACCACATCATCCGAAGCGCCATATCGCTGATAATTCCTATCGCGCTTGCGAGACCAAATGCGATCATGCTTACACGTATATCATAATTCTTTACGTGACCCATCTCGTGTGCCATCACAGCAGCTAGTTCACGATCAGTCATGATATTCATAATGCCGGTCGTCGCACAGACTACCGCATTATTTGGATCCCTACCAGTCGCAAAAGCGTTAGGGGCCGGGTCGTCAATCATGTACACCTTCGGCATAGGCATGCCGTTAGTAATAGCCAAGTTTTCTACAATTCGGTAGAGTCGCGGGTTATCACGCTTCTGGATTTCAACTGCACCGGTCGTCATAATAGCAAGTTTGCTTGCCATAAAATACTGGATAAGTGCGTAAACTGCTGCGCCGCCAATAATCCAGGGTGTCATTGCTGTGTTGCCGCTGGCTGCACCAAATGCCCACCCAACTGCACCTACTACGCCAATAAACACTGCCATGATAATGACAGTGTTTCGTTTATTGGCTGCTATTGCGCTATACATTGTAAGTAAAACCTTTACGTACTAGAACTTTACTGCAACAGGGTTTTCAATTTTTGATTGATCTTCTACTTCAAAGAATTCCTTGCTCTTAAATCCAAACATGCTGGCCACAAAATTGGCAGGAAATTGTTGAATTTTAGTGTTCAAATCACGCACACCACCGTTGTAGAAACGACGTGAAGCTTGGATTTTGTCTTCGGTATCAACGAGCTCGTTTTGCAGCTGTAAAAAGTTTTGGTTTGCCTTTAGGTCTGGGTAATTTTCGGCCACAGCAAATAAGCTCTTTAATGCACCTTCAAACTGATTTTCAGCCTTAGCTGCAGCTGCGGGACCTTGGTTGGTCGCATTCATCACGCTTGTGCGCGCAGCAGTTACTTCTTCAAACACTCCCTTTTCGTGAGCAGCGTAGCCTTTCACTGTTTCGATAAGATTTGGAATCAAATCGGCTCGGCGTTTCATCTGAACAGTAATGTCACTCCACGCCTCTTCAACGCGGACTTTTAATTTAACAAGACCGTTGTATGTTGCCCAGAAAAACAGCAGCACAACTGCCACGATTCCTAAAATGATATACAGTGCTGTCATTGTTGTCTTCTTCCCCCTCAGGTTACTAGATTTGTACTTCTATTTTACTACATCTGCAGCAAATCTACCACAGACAATGTGCAGGTTCACTACTGTTGGATGCAAGGTACGAAATAAACTTTTGTGAAAGACAAAAGGCGGGTTCAATGTCCCGCCATATGCTTTGTGAATTATTCCTGGTGCGCGGGGCGGGACTTGGCAACGAAGCCTGGGCGCTAGCCGCACTTTTTGTGGTACACAAAAGGCGGGTTCAATGTCCCGCCATATGCTTTGTGAATTATTCCTGGTGCGCGGGGCGGGACTTGAACCCGCACGGGCTATTCGCCCAAGAGATTTTAAGTCTCTCGTGTCTACCAATTCCACCACCTGCGCATGTATAAAGTTGCGTTGTAGTTTAGTGTCGTCTCGGACATCTAGTTTTTGCGCGGCGTGAATTGGTAGACATGGTGTCTACTGTTTCTTATGGCATCGTTTCACGATGACCCACCACCTGCGCATGTGCGTATGGAGGCACCTACGGGTAACGCTCCCGTCTACTTGGTTTTGCAGACCAATGCCTAACTTCTCGGCCAAGGCGCCATTCTTGTACCATTATACCTTATACAAACCGTGTGTTTGAATATATCGCATTACTTCTGGGTTTTTGTGCACGCGTGATGTGCGAATTTCTGACGATGATACTAATGAGTTGTGTGTTGTAATGCAGCCGTAATCACCACTATCAATACCTAGGTGCGACATCAGTGTGCCTACTCGCTTTTCATCACTGGCTGAACGAACGCCTACAATGAACTTCATTCGATCAATAATTTGCGGTAGTTCAGGCCATGTTTTTAGCGTCAGCGCCACATCGGTACCTAGCAGCAAATACAAGTCTGATGAGCTACTCGTAGCATCATGAATGTCTTGCATACTAATGTTTTTCGCGGTACTTACCATCACTTCAGTAGGCAAATTCTTAGTAGCAATTTCTAGCATCGCCACACGATGCGCTTGCGGAGTAACTTCGCGTTTACCACGGGGTGAATGCTCAGGAAAAATAAGAACCGTATCGAGGCCACAACTAGCTATAGCCTCACCAATAAAACTTATGTGTCCTTCGTGAACAGGGTCAAAAGTGCCTGTAAATATGCCTACTTTCATGCACCACTCAGTATACTAAATAAAACAAAAAACCCAAGCTAAGACTTAGATTTTTTATTTGGTGCACTGAAGAGGACTTGGTGCAGAAGCCGCCTGCGGCGCTACATCCACCTTTTAACTTGCTAAAAGTCGCTGGAGGTTCAAGATTAAATTTTAAGCAAAAATAAAAAGACAAACGTATGCTTGTCGTTTTATTTTGGTGCAATTTTACACTTTTGCGCGAACCCAATTTCAGCGGAGCTGTGAGTAAGCTCAGCCCCAACGCCTGCGGGCGCACGCGCCCGCTCGCCACCGCCAGACACACCCTTTGCCTATTTTTTGGTAATTTCCCCCCGCCGAATTTTATTTTTTAGCTGTAAAGGGTGGTCTGGTGGTGGACGACTACTGCCAAAGCAGTAGAGGCGTTGGGGCTTCGCTCAGGCGGCAGAGCCGCCGCGCTCCGCGCTGTTTTACCTACTGTGCATAGTAGGTAAAACATACACATCTATCAGATGTGTATGTTTGTTTTTACTCTCCCTTTATTTATATAAGTATAAGAGGATAGCTTACTGGATAATGCGCACATCTTCAAAATGAGTCTCTCCGTCCGAAAAACCATTAAACTGCCCCTTGTGTATTCTGATTTCAACCATGCCAGGATTCCACTCTGATACCGAAATAGAGTCGCCTTCGCCCTCCATGACACTTCTACCGTAAAACGTACCGTTCGGAATAATAGAGTTTGCAATCGGGCGGTGCTTTTCAAAAAGCCGCCGTTCGCAGTATTCGAGTAGGTCATTATTTATATCGCTATCAACAGGCAGTAGCACTTTCCATTCAATTTGGTCACTGAAAAAATGGAGGTATTGCGTGAGGAGTGGCTGTCTATGAATAGGTCGCAGCTTTTTCCAGAATCGTGCGTGTTCACGCCAACGAGTACTGATTGAAGAGCGTGATTTACCGATATAGATACACTCGCCAGTCTTTTTATTAAATGCACCGTATATACCACTACAACGCCCTTGCTGTACGTCATCATTTTTCAGCAGCTCTTTGGCACTTTCGAGGAGACGCTCGTAATCAACTTGTGCCGCTTTTTCATCAATGGTTGGTTCTGTTCTTTCTGGTTTTTGTAGCAAATCGGCTTCATTTACAGTGTAGAGCTGGGTTAGCTTATCGGATATTGCTTCGATTTCAGGTGGCATTACCAGAGCGTAATCACCCCATTTATTCTGCCTACCCGTTGTGAGGTTATCGACAATAACGTAGCGGTCATATCTGCCGTTGTCGTGGATTTCTTTAATAACACCTTCACGCAACTTTCTGACCATGCCTTTGTCGGGTCTGTCGTCACTGTAGTTATAGACTTTGTCGCCAACTTTTAATGAGCTGAACCAATTAGCTATCATTTCATCACGGAACCTTGTTAAATATTCGCCGTCCATATCTTATAAGTATAGCTTAATTACAGTTGACGGCGACATTCGTTGCTATATTTTTCCAAAGAAAACAGGCCAGTTGTTCGATACCTTAAAACAGGTATCAGTGACACTGGCCCAAGTCACTCGCATTATAGAGAGAGTTTCTCCATCTCAGGGGTGCGAACCCTATATTGTCCTACTGCTTCTCAACCTCGATGACGTGGACACCGAGGCGCTCCTTGTGCGCGGGATAGATCTCGCGCAGGAGCCGAAGGGCGGTTACCTCGTCGTTGACCTGCGGCACGATCTCGCGCCACGGCTCGGTCGCCAACATGTCAGCGAAGTTGTCGTAGATGCGGATCGACTTAATCCGCACGACACCCGACGTGTGTCCGGTCTCGAGCTGCAACAGCTCGCCGGCCGCCAGGCGCTTGATGTTGTCATATCCGACGCGAACCTCCAGGGTCTTGCGACCCGACATGATCGCGTCGAAATACGGACGCTTGATGCGCATCTTACGCACGGTTGCTCCTTCCTTGTTGAAGTTCAGTCCCCACTGCTGCACAACGCTGTTCGGCGCGTACCCTCCCGGGAACACACCTTCGAGCGTCCAGCCATGACGCTGGAGGCAGGCGACCTGCCACGGTTCAGGAACGAGGTGAACGTACAGCTTGTGGCCGTAGTCCGCCAACAGACCCTGAAGATCGATGACAAGCGCTTCGAACGCAGCCTCCGTCTTCGCCACAAGCGGCATCAGCTTGATAGGCTGACCTTTTTTCGGGGTAGCACCAGCGATACCGACCACCTCACCGCCACACTCGGCAGTGAAGATGATCTTGTACTTGGCGTTCACGTCGCCAAGATCCTTCCGCTTGTAGCCAGCGAACAGGGCGTCAACCCAGTCGTCGTCTACGCCACGGAATACATCGCTCATCTGCGACAGGATGAGGGTTCGCGCGCCATCGGCATGCTTCTCCTCATTGAAAGGAATCACCGACACGTTGGGCGAGTCGAAACCCGCCTCATCGACCAGCTGCTTGTATAGCATGTGCTCGTCAACGCCGTGCTTGTAGTGATCCTTCGCCGTCCCAGTGATGTGAAATCCCTTCCGAAGAAAGAATCCCAACGCCTTCTGGTTCGGTGAGGCGACGGTACAGTACAGCTGTCGAGCACCGAGGTTGCGAGCGAAATCTTCGGCGTGCTTGAGCAACATGCTTCCGATTCCCAGCTTCCCGCGATAGTCGGTGCTGACGATCAGCGGACTGATCTTCACCGTTTCCTGCTTCTTCTCCACGACGTGGATGAGACCGACCAGTTGTCCGTCCTGCTCGGCAATGAACATGTACTGTCCAGCCGAGAAGTGACCGACATGGTCGATGCCACCCTCCATGTGGGTGTCGAAGATGCGCTGTGCGTGCGCACGGTGGTCGCCGTCGTAGAACGGGCTGAGCGCCCGAACCATGAGGTCAGCGACCCATTCGAAGTCGTCAGCTCCTGCGGAGCGAATGACGACGTTGTTAATGACCGTTGATGCGGCCATGGTACACCTCCAGGTGATTGCTACGATTTTATGACGTAGCAGTGGATAGGACTATTCTATTATAACACAGATTGTATTGAAAAGCAACTAAACCAGCTCAAATTCTACACCAATAACACCGTTTTGTTTTTGCTCTTCAATCGAATAGAACTCATTGATTTGGTTTTCAAGCCACTCGACACTTTCACCGCCAAACTTAGCTGGGCTGTTGTGCGAAAAGAGATCATGGAATGTTTCGTAGCGAAGTAATCCGATAACTTTCCCAGATACTGTTTGATCAGGGCTTTCTCGATTTGTAAAAATAACTGTGTCGCCAAGTTGGATGATTTGGCGCTTTTCATCATAAAGTCGTGATTCAATAGTTTTTGCGCCCGATGTGATGGCATTGAATGGGACTGTTGCAAGTTGGAGCTGATGTGTATTCATATCTGTAATTATAGCATTTTCTGTGTGCTTACGGAGTAAATACACAGAAAATGCTAGTCGATGTCGCTAAAGCGACACGGCACCACCAGACCACCCTTTACAGCTAAAAAATAAAATTCGGCGGGGGAAATTACCAAAAAATAGGCAAAGGGTGTGTCTGGCGGTGGCGAGCGGGCGCGTGCGCCCGCAGGCGTTGGGGCTGAGCTTACTCACAGCTCCGCTGAAATTGGGTTCGCGCAAAAGTGTAAAATTGCACCAAAACGGTAAAATTACGGAAATTGCCGCCCATTCGGGCGGTTTTTTCTCTGACGGCGCGTAGCGCCAGCCAGCTGTTTTTCTGGGGGAATGAGATTTGGAGCGCCAGCAAGCTGGCGCACTTTTTTGTTTTCCGTCGGCATAGCCGACACGCTCCGCGTCGTGGTAAAATAGAAGAGCAACCAATTCATCATAGCAAGCTGTTATTTTTGGCTTTAAATAGCCGTCTTGGACAGTTCAGGCTTGCTTGAATTGGTTGCACCGAGGCGGCTATTTAAGTTGAGGGGGCAACTATGAGGAAACTACTAGTAAATATAGAGCTGGTATATTTCATCTATGTGCGTAAAAGCACCGACGTAGAGGACAAGCAAATATTATCTGTGGCGGCACAGATAATCGAGCTTAAAGAGTTTGCCAAGCGTATGGGCTTACGCATTGCGGGCATAATTGTAGAAAAGCAGACGGCGAAAAAGCCAGGACGCCCGAAGTTTAACAAAATGCTGGAGCGCATAGAAAACGGCGAGGCAAACGGTGTTTTGGCGTGGTTGCCCGACAGGTTGTCGCGCAACTCAATAGATAGCGGGCGTGTCATTTATATGCTCGATGAGAACATTATCGCCGATCTAAAGTTCCCCCACTTCTGGTTTGAAAACACGCCGCAAGGCAAATATATGCTGGCAAACGAGTTTAACTCGTCAAAACAGTATGTAGATAATCTATCGGTAAACACCAAACGAGGCTTGCGCCAGAAAGTGCGCGAGGGGCATTGTCCGCGCCTTGCGCCTGTCGGCTATATCAACGATGTGCGGACAAAAACAATCTGGGTAGATAAAAAACTGGCGGAAATCGTATGCCAAGCCTTTGAGCTATACGCCACAGGCACAAAAACGCTGGACGACATCGCCGC
>CAZIDJ010000015.1:0-21398 GCA_964537815.1 uncultured Candidatus Saccharibacteria bacterium
TATCCGCGAGGTGCGTGTGCACAATGTGCGCAGTTACGAGCTGTTTTCGGCCCAGTTTCACCCTGGGGTGACGCTAATATTAGGCAAAAACGGCAGCGGCAAGACGACGCTACTTGAAACGCTGTATGTGCTCTATCGTGGCACTAGTTTTCGTGGGCGCGACCGTGACATGATTGGCCACGACAAAGATCGGGCAGAGATAAAAATTGTGTTCGACAGTGGCGAGGAGCGTCGTATGAGCCTGGTTGCCGAGCAGCAAAAAGCTTCCAAGGAATTTGTGGTTGATGGTAAAAAATCGGCCCGTTTGCCGAGCCGTTCGCGCTTACCAGTTGTGCTGTTCGAGCCCGATGAACTGCGGCTTCTTAGTAGCAGCCCCCAGCGTCGGCGCGATTTTTTAGATGGAATCTTGGCGCGCCTATACCCCAGTTACTCTACGCTGCTGAGCCGCTACAGCCGCACATTGCTGCAGCGCAATGAGCTACTCAAGCAACACGAAACTATGCCAACTGAAGCATGGGAAACACAGCTCTTTGCCTGGGATGTAAAGTTTGCTGAGCTTGCTGCCAAGATTGTCGACGCTCGCTGGCAATTTGTAGAACTTTCCAATCGACACTTGTCGCGACTATATAGCCAGCTGGCAAAGGCTAGCCACACTGTTGCCGTGCAGTATTCGCTGCCCACCGACAGTCTGCAACACTACCAACAAAACCTCTTTGCGCAGCTGCAGACCAGCCATGTTGCCGATGCCTACCGGGGCTACACATCACATGGGCCCCACCGAGATGACTTTACAATTATGCTCGATGCACATGCGGCAGCCGAGACAGCCAGCCGCGGTGAAATGCGCACCATAATGCTAGCCTACAAACTGCTGGAAGTAGAGCTTCAGCATGAGCTGACAAGCCAACCGCCACTTATTCTTATGGACGATGTATTTTCGGAGCTTGATATAACGCGTGAGCTAGCGCTTATGCACGCACTCGAACCCTACCAGACCATCATCACTGCCACTGATCTGCGCAACGAATTAAAAACTGACGCACGCAGTATTGAGCTTTAACCAACAGGGTTAGCCATACAAAAAGACGCTCACTGCTGAACGCCTTTTTTGTACTGACACTAAACTATTCAGTTACACCTAGTTCAATGCGCTTGAACTGGCTAATGCGAATGTTCTCGCCGCTTTTTGCCACTTGTTCTTTCACAAACTGACCAACGGTTTTACTGTCATCCATAATGTACGCCTGTTCCATCAAAACTTGCTCTGCAAAGTGTTTCTTTAGCTGTCCGTCCACGATTTTTTCAGCCATATCTTTAGGTTTGCCCTTTAGGCTATCGCTCGCCAGCAGCTCTTGCTTCTTTGCATCCATTTCGTCAGCCGGAACGTCTTCCATAGTTGGATACTTCGGGCTCATGGCAGCAATTTGCATGGCAATTTGGTGGGCGAATTCTTTAAACTCTGGAAGACGCGCCACAAAGTCTGTCTCGCAGTTTACTTCTACCACTACCCCAATACGGTTACTGTGCACGTAGCTTTCAATCAAGCCCTCGCGAGTTTCACGATCGCCTTTTTTCTCGGCTTTTGTCAGGCCTTTTTTGCGCATGGCTTCAAGTGCTTTATCGAAATCACCGTCAGCTTCTACCAGCGCGCTTTTAGCATCACCCAAGCCTACACCTGTTAGTTCCTTTAGTTTTTTTATATCTTCAACTGAAACTGCCATCGTTCAATTTCTCCATTCTGTTCATTTATTCGGTTTCAAGTTCGCGTTCACACTTTTTCTTCTCTGTTAGAAGACTGTCTTCTAGACGGGTTCTCTAGCCCACCAGCTCACGAGTCTACTAGCCTACTTTGTTGTGCCTTCTTTTACTGCAGCTACAAAGTAGTCGAGCAGTAGCTGACTTCCCTTAATTGCGTCGTCGTTGCCTGGAATAACGTAGTCTACCTGGCTTGGGTCGGCATTGGTGTCAACCACGCCAACGACCGGTACGCCAAGGCGCTTTGCTTCACGCACTGCGTTCGCATCAGCAATAGTATCGAGCACTACTACCACGCCTGGCTTGCCGCTCAGATCTTTGATGCCACTGTATTTCAGGTTCAGTGCGTCGATTTCTTCTTGGAAACGTTGCACTTCTAGCTTGTTGTAGCGCTTTTCCAGCTCACCAGCAGCCATGCGGCGTTCAAGATCTTTAAGCTTCTTAATCTGCGTGGTCATAGTACCAACGTTGGTAAGCATACCACCAACCCAGCGCTCTACTACGTAGTGCTGGCCAGTTGCTTCAGCGGCTGCCTTCACAATTTCTTTGTGTTGCTTTTTCGTGCCCACAAATAGCACTTTTTGACCCTTACCAACTACCTTGGTAATAAATGGTAGCGCCTTTTCCAGGCCTTCTACAGTTTTTGCCAAGTCAACAATGTGACTATCTTGGCGTTTAGAGTGAATGTACGGCGCCATTTTCGGGTGCCAACGACTTGTTTTGTGTCCAAAATGAACACCGGCTTCGTATAGAGCCTTCATATCAACAGCAACTGCCATGATATCCTTCTCCCTTCACACGCACCCCTGTAATTAGGATATCTGTGCGTGTTGCTTTATTAATTTTGTTACCTCGTAATATTACCACAGAACAACCCTTTTGACAACTGAACACGTTTTTAGTACAATGGGAAGTTATGAAAAGCAGTATTCACCCACAAACCTACCGGCTTGTCGTATTTAGCGACGAAGTAGCTGGATTTTCGTTCTTAACACGAAGCACTGCCCCTACCACTGAAACTATCAAGTGGGAAGACGGCAAAGAGTACCCACTCGTAAAGGTGCACATTAGTAGCGCCTCTCACCCGTTCTTTACTGGTGAAGAAAAAATTATCGACACCGAAGGTCGTGTCGACCGCTTTAAGGCAAAATTCGCAGCCGCTGAAGCCCGCAAAGCAGAACTTGCTAACAAAGCCAAGAAAAAGGCTGCCGCGAGCGCTAAAAAAGCAGCATAAATCATGTACTCTTAGCAAAATATCCCGCTCAAAATGTGGGTTTTTTTGCTATGGAACAATCAGAAAAGGAAACATTAACTGTTTGGCGGAAATCTATCGCCATTTCTAAAAAAACTCGCAGTTGGATGTTTTAGGTTATCCGGAGCATATCCGTTCTCAAGTAGCTCCATGAACCTATTTCCAAGATTCCTCAGTCGTTCTTGGCTCGCCTGATATTCAGATTCGACAGTATTACCACCGTCGTCGTTCGCATATCCAACAGTTTTTCGTTCAACAAATACATTATTTCTGTGTATAACTATCGGCCGGAACTCTACGAAAGGTAACGATCGTATCAGTTCAAGCGGTACACCTTGCGAAGTTGTGTAGTCAATATTAACAATGAGCTTACATTGCGGCACGCGGTCATGGAGTTCTTTTAGTACATTACTAATCTCAGGCAGGCTAGTGGGTTTAATCGTGACGCAAATCGACTCTAAATCATCGAGCATAACACCCCCTCGAATCTGCGCCTCCACATAATGTATGCCTTGCAAGGGGTTAATCGGCTGTTGTCTGCTGTGCTCGAGTGCCTGCTGCAATATGACGGCGTCGTCCTGCTCAAGCAACTCCAGAGGGTAATCATCAAAAGCTCTCATCAGACTATCGCCAGATGTGAAAGTGCTTCGATCAGCTACTTCAGGTTTGAGCACCAACTGGACACGACCGTAGGTAGGAGCCTGCAAATTAATATCACCTAACTCATCAGAGTATCCGAGAAATCCGTACACTATTCGCGGCTTACCTTCGCGCCAATCAAGTTTATCTGTCTCAAATTCTTTGCGTATCTTAACATATTCCTCAAACCTATGCAGGTTACGGTCAGCACCTGCTGTTAGCCCATTTGAAGTCCTTGTTTCATCTACAGCCTTCAGCCGCCCATCCTCTACAATCTTGGCAAGTGATGCAAGTGGCACACGCACAGATACCCGCGCGTATGGCTTCATCGCCTCTGCCTGTTGAATCAACATTTCCATGCTAGCTGGGGTGTCGTATCCAGCCATCTTCAACTGATGATAAAGCTGCTCTGGAAGAACATCGCCTTTGCATTCTTGGCCTACTTTTACGGCTTCTAGGGTACTTGTCATGTTTTTTTTAGTGAATTAAATAACTATATTATTATAGCATAGTTATTGCTATAGTGCAAGCATCATCGTGGTACGATTGCCAATAATACACATTGAAACACACTGCTACCTCTGTTATACTAAGCACGATGCCAAAAATTAACCTCAACATTGCCGACTTAGTCACCGAGAAAGAAGAACTTGGGGCCTTTTTGTCGCGACCAGATGCCTTTAACGACCCTGATTTTAGCAAGAAGAATCGCCGGTTTAGCGAACTCGACGATTTGATTGCCACTGGCAATCGACGTGATGCGCTCGAAAAACAAATCGCGGAAGCTAAGGAGCTTTCAGGTGCCGGTGACGAACTAGCCGAGCTTGCCAAAGAAGAACTACCTACCTTACTAGCCGAGCTTGAGCAGGTTGAAGAAAAACTGTTTATTATGCTCACCCCGAAAGATCCGAACGACGAAAAAAACGTCATTATGGAAATTCGGGCTGGTGCAGGTGGCGATGAAGCCAGCTTGTTTGCGGCCGAACTCTACCGCATGTACCTTCGCTGGTGTGAAGCACATGGCTTTAAGACCGACCTGATGAGCGAAAGTGCCAACGACACCGGCGGTTACAAAGAGGTCGTCTTCGAAATCCGTGGCGATATGCCCTATTCGTTCCTGAAATTCGAGGGCGGCGTGCACCGTGTTCAGCGTGTACCAGCCACCGAAAGCCAAGGCCGCATTCATACCAGTACCGTCACCGTTGCCGTGTTGCCCGAAGCCGAAGAAACTGATATTGAGATAAACGCCAATGATTTGCGTGTCGATGTCTTTCGTAGCGGTGGACACGGTGGTCAAAGTGTTAACACCACTGACAGCGCTGTGCGTATTACTCACCTGCCTACCGGCATGGTGGTAACGAACCAAGACGAAAAATCACAGATAAAAAATAAGGAAAAAGCCATGAGCGTGCTGCGCTCACGACTGCTACAAATAAAAGTCGATGAAGAAAACGCTAAACTCACTGCTGAGCGACGCGCCCTGATTGGCAGCGGCGATCGCAGCGAGAAGATTCGAACCTACAATTTTCCACAAGATCGTATAACCGACCACCGTATTGGCTATAGCCGCAGCGGCATCCCTGGTGCAATGAACGGCGATATCGATGATTTAATCGAGAAGTTACAGGCCGCCGAACGCGAGCTTAAAGCTCAGGGTACTGAAAGTTAAATTTACTCAGTTTTTTCCGCAGGATCAGCTTCAACGTCATAACTACCGAAGCCATTCTTCGCGACGACTACTTTGATTGCATCACCAGGCTGTACAAATCTTCCTCCACCCTGTTTTGCTATCTCTTCAGAGACTTCTTGTCCTTCACGTACAACACCCGTAATTTCTACTGGTGTTCCGCTCTCCGTCATTAGGCCCATGCTATCAACTGCATCGCGAACCGTATCAATAGGCGTCTCCCCTGGTTCAACTTCTGCTACAACTGTAGCAACTGGATGATACTCTGCTTTTTCTTTTATCTCGTATCCTGCGTACCCGCCAGCAGCAACAGAAAGCGCAAGGGCAGGAAGAAACCGACGAGCAAACTTTTGTTCTCGTGAACGCTCATGAGCGTTGGGTTTACTTTTTATGTTATCAATCATACTTTCACTATAGCACTTATGCTTATTTTTGTCAATACACCACTCTGTTGTGTTTGCTCTACCCAGGCGGTTTGTCGTACTATACATACATATGGCTGATGCAGCAAAAGCAGAAAAACAAAAGCTGGTTGGAGAGCTACTGGTAATATTGGCGCTACCGAGCGCCCTGCCAGTTGCCACTGGTGGAATTGCTCATGCGATGTCGATTCCTATTATTATTCTTGCTATTACCGGCCTTCTGTTTGATAGTGCGCTCAGCAAAAAGTCACGCGTGATGGCAGCGCGCGATAAAGTACTGTCGTTTCAAAAACTCCGCGAATTCCATGATAAAGTTTGGCACCATGCGGGCCGCTTTTCGCGAGCACGTTTAGCATTTTTGTTCGACAACATAGCCTTTCGTGCTGTCACTGCCCTATTCATTGTGGTGTGTGCAATCTGTTTTTGGACAATCATACCAGTTGCCGATACGCCGCCGAGCGTTGCCGTGATGCTATTTGGATTTTCGTTAGTATATCGCGACATTGCAGTGTGGGCACTCGCAGTAGTCTTGGGTGTAATTGGTATTGCTATAAACGTTGGCACGCTAGCGTTTTTGGCAACCAAGCTGTTTGAGTGGCTTCAGGCAGTTCTGTAACTTGTCAAAACGTAACAGAGGTGGTATACTATAGTTATGACAATTGGGCTGTGGCTAAAGCAAGCGACCGATGAGCTCGCCGATGCGATGCTGACTTCACCACGGCTTGATGCCGAACTACTGCTAGCGCACACGATTGGCCACCCGCGCACATGGTTGCACGCCCATACCAATGACCCGCTGGATGCTCGTCATGAGGAAATTGCCAACGCCCGAATTGATCTGCGCCTCGACCATGTACCCGTTGCCTATATTATTGGCCACCGCTATTTTTATGGCCGGCGATTTGCAGTGACTACTCACACTCTCATTCCACGCCCTGAAAGTGAACAAATAATTGAACTGCTGCTCGAGGCAGTGTCTGAACAATCGCAGGAAATGTTGCGACTTGTTGATATTGGCACCGGTAGCGGCTGCTTGGGCATAACAGCAAAGCTTGAACGGCCACAACTGGATGTATCGCTGTGTGACAGCAGTAAGGCAGCGCTTACTACCGCTGAAAAAAACGCGCGTGCGCTTGGTGCCCAGGTTCACTGCATGGAAAGCAACCTGCTACGCGATTACCCGTTTACTCCTGATATTGTGCTGGCAAATCTGCCCTATGTTGACGAAACATGGGAACGTTCGCCTGATACTGCTCATGAGCCCGCAGAAGCGTTGTTTGCTGGCGATAGTGGGTTGAGCGTGATAAAAAAATGCTTCGACGAGTTAGCGCACCGCATGGAGTATGGGGGTGTAGCGATTTTTGAAGCTGACCCGAGACAGTGGGACGCGATAACCGCGTATGCCGCGACGTGTGGATTTACCCCTGTTGCAACCCGTGAATTTGCTGTTAGTTTTAGCAAAACACGCTAGTATTTGCCAAGCTTTACGCGTACGTCTTGCGTTTTTCCGTCGCGCTGCAGCGTAATTACCACGACATCACCCGGCTTGTACTCACCCACCAGCGTAGCAACACTCTTGCCTGCACTAATCTGCTCGCCGTTTACTTTTAGCAAAATGTCTTTATCTTTGATACCAGCTTGATCGGCAGGGCCGCCTGCTTTAATGGCAGATCCGGCAGCGGCATATACGTAGTCACCACGAGTGACCGGGAGGTTGTATTCGGCTTTTACTTCAGGGGTAATAGTGAGGTACTGTACGCCCATAATTGCGCGCGCCACCGTGCCACTTTCAATAAGTCCAGCTAACGCGCCTTTCACTGAACCAATTGGTATCGCAAAGCCGATATTTTGCGCATCGGCCGCCACGGCGGTATTGATACCGATTACTTGCCCCTGCATATTTAGTAGCGGCCCGCCAGAATTACCAGAATTGATTGCCGCATCTGTTTGCAACAGGTCAGAAAGCGTTTCGACATTTCGGCCACTTTCGTCACCCGCCTGTACTGGCCGGCCCAGGCCAGAAACAATACCACTTGTCACACTGTTGTCATACTGCCCAAGCGCATTACCAATCGCCACCACTTGCTGCCCCACGCGAACTGTTTTTGAATCACCGAGCTCGATAGCTTTTAGGTCATTTACATCCGGGATTTTCAGGAACGCGATGTCGTTAAGCGGATCAGTCCCAACGATAGGAACGTTTTTGTGGGTGCTTCCATCGGACATAATAACTGTTGCACTGCGGGCACCACTCACCACATGCTTGTTGGTAAGAACATAGCCGTTTTTGCTGACCACCATGCCAGTACCGGCGGCTTCGTACATGCCACCTGCACTCATACTTGCACCAGAGGTAATAATAGATACAACACTGGGCGAGACTTTTTCGGTAAGTGCTGTCATGTCAACTTCTTGCTTAGTTGCTACTAAGTTGCCGTCGTTTTGAACGCGTGTAGCAGGTGTTGTGCTATTGCTACGCAGACTAAGCACCGTACCAAGCCAGGCGCCACTAAATGCGACCACAAAACAAAGTAGCAGTAAAATTGTTGACTTGGGTAGCTTTACCCCACTACGTGTTTTTGGTTTTACTACTGGCTCTGCTGGTTGCATTGTACGATGTGCCCTCCCTTTTTATCTGTTATTGGCCGACAAACGCCCCGTATAATTGTGCGCTGCGGATGAAACCGACGGTCATAATTCCCACTGTGAATAGAAGCGGCAGCAGTATGTCACCCATGACAATTTTGTGGTGACGATGGTAGCTGGCGTAAATACGTTCGGCAAGTAAGCTAAGCGCGGCCACCACAACAGTGACAAATGCTAGCTTTATGCCCCCAACACCTACATCAAATGCAAAGTTCCAGTGGTAGAAAATCCACCCGAGTTCCGCAAATACCAGCCCCCAAATAAGGCTATAGATGGGAGTGTGTGGTTCTTTGTAGGCGCTCAGTGCGTGACGAGCGGCCATAAATCCTATGAGCCACATACCCACCACAACTGCGGTAGCGATCCAATCATACGATAGTTGCATAAGGGCGCCGACGCCAAACACGACTGCCACCAGTGCCTGCCACACGACATAGCGACGTTTCGACTGGGGCTTTAGAAGCAGGAGCCACGCTACGTACAGTATAGTAAGCCCTACCTGCACCCACCAGTTGCCGGCTGCTTCGTACAAAAACACCACGTAACTAAGACTGGTGATAATATCAACCATATTGGCCATAACATTGGCAGCCCAGTAGTGAGGTCGAACAGCCAGAATGCGCCATTTACCAAGGAGTACGATAAAGAACCCGACCCATACCGAATTGGTAGCAGATACGGCAATAAGTGCTGCCACAGCAAACGCAACGTTGAGCAGAACGTATACCGTTTCGCTCACAAGACTACGTCGGCGCGAATGTTGTAAAAACTCCATAATCTTTCCCTATTGTATCACCTTGTTATTGGTTTGTCTCTGTAGGCTGCGGCCCATAAATAATAATGATATCTATCGAATTATTAGTAACGACAGGCGGAGTAGTGGTCTTTGCCTTGATGCCGTAAATGCTTTCGAGTTTTGCAACGGTTGCTGGCTTAAAGCTGTTAAGCGCGTATACTTCTACCTTACTGTACGTGCCGGTTGGTGCAGTACCAATGTCACTAATGGTAAAGCCCATCTCACTCAGCTTGTCTGATTTTTTAGAGGCGAGTCCGGCTATTCCTGAGCCGTTGTACAGTACAATACTCGCACCTTCACGCGCTACTGGGTCGGCACTAATCTGTTTTTTGATGTACTGCTGCAGCTCATCGTATTCGAACACTCCTTCGACGGGCTTTACTACACTTGCATCACCAATGTTTGCCGCGACAACTACTGGATTTTTCTCGTCGTTTAGCTGAATCCGCTGGATTTTGCTGGTGGGAATGTCTTTTGCGAGGCCAATCAATGTTTGAATCTCGCTGCTCTCAAAGTTAGTACGCAGATTATTGCCGACTGTATCAATGAGGCCTGTCACTGCAGCCGGGTTGGAAAGTACACCCGAGCTGGTTGCTTTTTTTTGTAGCGCCATCATAACATTTTGCTGATTTTGTTCGCGCTCGAAGTTGCTGCCCAGCCCGTAAGTAGGCGCATGCGAACCACGAGCCATAGAAAGGTACATCGCAGCCTCACCATCCAGGTGGTGAGTACCATTCGAATATTTCACCTTGTAGCACTTAAATTTACACTGGCCGTCAAAGTTACGATCCAAAATTCCATCAGGATGTTTGCTATTGATGACAACATCAATCCCACCAACAGCATCCACTGCATCGCGCACTACCACACTATTTACATGCACGCCGTATTGAATATCGAGGCCAACGATCTCACCCACAAAACTTTGGGTTTTCTTTAAACGGTCCTGCTCATCCTGCGCACTCTTGCCATCGTTTGCACAGTAAAAGTATCCGTTAATCTTGCCTTCGTACCCAGATGTACAGGCACTGCCATATTTCACC
Organism: uncultured Candidatus Saccharibacteria bacterium; assembly: GCA_964537815.1. Taxonomy (GTDB): domain Bacteria; phylum Patescibacteriota; class Saccharimonadia; order Saccharimonadales; family Saccharimonadaceae; genus UBA1020. The sequence continues at coordinate 10,241 of CAZIDJ010000015.1, forward strand.
CACAAATCGCGCGGAATGCTAAACATTGATGCTTCCTTCTTCTTTTGATCGAGGCTGACCACCATAATAGTGTCGGTAAGTGTGTTGCCAGGGTGATTTGGATCGTCGTCTGTGCTGCCCAAAACCAATATATTGGTTCTTCCGCGTGCATCCATTTTAAGTGGCTTATTTTGGAAAATATCGAATAAATTACCCTGAAAAATATTAGAGCTGGCCATAAATGCCTTTACTCCTACATACGCACCAGCCAGTAGCATGGCTACAAGCAGCAACATAATGCCTCGCTTCACCCATTTGCGGCGTGGATGTACGGCAGCGGGTTTAGTGCGTCGGAACCGACTGCGTTTTTTCGGCTGCGCCTCATCTTCGTCGTCAATTTGCTGCAACGACTCATTAATATCACTGCGTGCTATTGGTGTAGGCAGAACCTGAGCGGATGATGCCGTAGCTGTAATAGGCTGACGCGCCTGCCCTATCTGGGTAGCATTCTGCATCTGTCCGAGCTGGTGCTGCGATGCATCAGTGGCGTCACCAATAGCACGCGTAGGGCGCCTAGGGGTAAAACCGTCAATACCTTGAGGTGAATTTCGCATAAATACTGTTCTAACTATACTAAACATTTTGATGAATTAAAACACGAGCGTGTTGTATTTTTCAGCCCCTGCCGCCATAGTAGTTGCTATGACTCATACGCGTTGGAGTGTTGCCTTTTCCCTGCTTGTTGCAGTCTTTGTCGTCGCACCGTTTAGCTACCATCCGCTTCTACAACTTGGCAGCGTTGCCGCCACTCATATAGATATTACACTGCTGTATGGAATACTTGGGAGCTGCGCTGTGGCGTCAATACCACTACTGTGGCGCCACCACACATTAGTATGGTCACATCCTGCTTGGAGATGGCTGATAGCGTTTTGGCTGTACGCAACACTTTCAGTGCTATGGAGTGCTAACTCAGTCCGTGGCCTCTTGACTGTCGGCTTCGGGTGGCTACTCGTGCTGCTGGTAAGTTTTATTATGGTAAAAAAGTCGCAGCTTGTTGTCCATGCATCGGCTATTGAGCGGTGGGTGCGCATAACAATGGCGGCAAGTTATGGGTTTGCACTGTGGCAACTACTTGGGGACGCGCTGCATGTGTCTACTGCCCTTACCCTACTACCTGCTATGTACAGTGGTGATGTTTTTGGAGTAGCCAGACCAACAGCATTTGCCCTCGAACCACAGTTTTTTGGTAGTCTACTACTCGTAGCCTATGGAATTTGGCTGTGGCGCAGTAGTATGTCGCCAAATCGAAGTACAAGGTGGTGGTTATTGATAACAACAGCGCTCCTGTTCGTAACACTTTCTCGTGGAGCAATTTTGGGAGCAGTGCTTGTGACAAGTTTGATAGGTATTGCGCAGTGGAGGCGATCAAATATACACTGGACCAAAGTGAGCACTCCACTCCTCGGGGGCATCCTGCTAGGTGGAGCTCTTATATTTTCGGCAGCGAGTGTACGCGCCCACAGCCTAGAGGCTGGCTACCAGTCAATTCGCGCCAGCATTTCCCACTTGTCATTGGGAGTAGTAACCCTTCCTCCTACTGCACCAACCGCACACAGCTCTGTTACTAGCTCGCCACAAGTCTCATCCTATGTTGCTTCGTCCACCGATTCGCGGCTTTCCATGTCAGCCTTGGCTCGTCACATTTGGCAACAGTCTCCACTGTTCGGGACAGGTAGTGGTAGTTTCGGGGCGCGTGCTCACACTGTTTCGCCTATCTACCCTGCTAGCAGCATTGCCAACAACTATTATCTCGAGATGCTCGCTGAGGTCGGCATTGTGGGCTGCATCTTGTTCGCCGGATTTGTCACAACGCTACTCACCTATCTGTACCGTCAGCACCAGTGGCTACTGCTTGCTTTACTGGCTGGTGCTGGGCTTCAGTGGTGTTTCTTCTCGGGCAACGCCAATGTCGTTCATGTTTGGCTACTTATTGGTATAGCGCTGGCTGTTAGTATGCCAGCGGCAAAAAAAGCACGAGCTTTACCCTAAGTCTGGTACAATGGGAAAGATGTCTATTTCATATCTTGACCGCCACCAAAATCTAAAAGATGCCCTAAGCCTTGGCTTGTTTGTCCTGCTTGTTATTGTTGGCACGTTATTTATCAACGCCTTTGTGTTTCGTAGTTTCAATGTCGAAGGTCAAAGCATGGAAAAAACAATGTACACAGGCGACCGGCTGATTGTGAACCGCTTGCCTGTAACCTGGGCGCAAATTCAGGGGAAATCGTACATTCCCGAGCGCGGCCAAGTAATTGTTTTTAAGAATCCTAATTTCGACAGTATTCAGAACAAAGAGGAATACCTGGTGAAACGCGTGATTGCCTTTCCAGGCGAACACGTTATTCTAAACGACGGTAAATTTATGGTGTGCAATAGCAACAATACCGACTGTTTCAACCCTGATGATGCCAACCACGGCGAACCCGGTTCACCTACCAGTGGTATGCAGGACATGATTGTTCCGGAGGGAACACTCTATGTCAGTGGAGATCACCGCCAAGGCTCATACTCCTACGACTCACGAAGCGGGCTTGGAACCATCCCATTCTACGACGTTGTCGGCCCTGTCGCATTCCGCATTTGGCCATTTACAGCTATACGCGGATTCTAGAGGTTAGTAAGCAAGGCAGTGAGACGCGCTAGCTCTGCTTCGTCTTTGAAATCAATACTAATTGAGCCAGCTCCGCGCTTCGATACTTTGATGTGCACCGGTGCATGAAACCGTTTGGTTAAATTGTCTGCTTGTGAGGCATAACGCTGATCAGGAACGCGTTGGGTTGGATTTTTTAGGGGTTTCTTTGTCTCTTTGTAGCTTGCCACCACTTGTTCAATCTTGCGGGCATTCCAATGCTCAGCTAAAATTTTCGGCAATAGTTCATCGGCAATCTTTTCATCTAGATCTACCATCGGCCGGGCGTGACCTTCACTCAGCAGCCCTTCGGCAACCGCCAGCTTTACTTTTTGTGGCAGCCGCAGCAGCCGAAGCGTGTTGCTAATTGTACTCACTGATTTGCCGCCAACTCGCTTGCCAATTTCCTCGAGATTCAAACTAAATTGATCACGCAGTTTCGCATATGCTGTCGCTGTTTCGAGCGCATTGAGGTCGCGTCGCTGAATGTTTTCGATAAGTGAAAGCTCCAATTTATGCTGGTCGGTAAGTGTACGTACCAGTGCCGGAATACTTTCCAGTCCCGCCACTTGTGCAGCACGCCAACGGCGTTCGCCGGCAACAATTTGGTAGGTGTTATGACCTTTTGGTGTTACGACAATCGGCTGCAACACACCATGCACACGTATCGAATCAGCAAGTTCACTCAGGGCAGCAGGTTCAAAAAATCGACGGGGCTGATCTGGGTTAGCCGCTATTTGGGTAACTTTTATGTGTCGCAAATCACTGATTTGCTCATCTTGTGCAGCGGTTGGGTCAAACGATTCGTCCAGCAAATCAGCTGGAATGAGCGAGTCAAATCCGCGGCCTAGTCCTTTTTTCACCATATTGCTATCCTACTCGTTCCAGTAGCTCTTTGGCAACTGCTTTATAGGCCCTGGCGCCTTTGCTAAATCTGTCATAGGCACCAATTGGTACGCCGTGGCTTGGTGCTTCAGCTAGGCGAATATTGCGCGGAATTACGGTCTGGAACACTTTACCCGGGAAGTGTTTTACGATTTCTTCATACACCTGGTTTGACAGTGTAGTACGGCCGTCTACCATAGTCGGCAGCACTCCTACCAAGTCGAGTGTAGGATTCATTTTTTCACGAATAAGTTTCATCGTCTCAAGTAGTTGCCCTAAGCCCTCAAGCGCATAAAATTCTGCCTGAACTGGCAGCAGTACGTACCGGGCAGCAATCAGTGCATTCACCGTCAGCAAACTCAAACTTGGCGGACAGTCTATGATAACGATGTCGTAACCGCGAGTAGTACCAATAGCATTTTTCAGGCGACTAAATTTGCGTGAAACTTTCGCCAGCTCTACCTCTGTATTTGCGAGCTGTGGCGTCGTTGGGGCAAGGCACAAATTTTTGTGCTTGGTTTCTATCACTATTTCTTGCAAAGTTTTTGTTTCCAGCATCACGTCACTCATCGTGCCCGTTTCAAGCTCTTGCTTGTTGATGCCTAAGCCACTGGTTGCATTCCCCTGTGGGTCGTAGTCGATCAACAGCACGCTTTTGCCAGCCTTCGATAGGTAGTACGCCAAGTTAACCGCGCTGGTCGTCTTGCCTACGCCACCTTTTTGATTCGTCACAGCAATCACCGTAGTCACTGTTTATTTCCCCTGTTCATTAGCCCTATTATACCACGAGCATTTTTTATACGTGTATACTATTTTTATGAGCCTCAATGCGGTTATTATCGATTTTGACGATACCTTGGTAATGACCGAGCTGGCTTGCTTTGTGCTCGAAAATGAAGCCTTGCGACGCATGGGCAGGCAGCCAATGAGTCGAGAAACGCATGTACAAACCTGGGGTATGCAGATTGCCGATGCTATTTTACTGCGCTCACCTGGAATCAATGTAAACGAGTATCTGCACGTCGCAAACCAAGTTCACCAAGAAATGGTCGATGCCGGCGAAATTGATGTAGTTTCTGCAGAAAATATTGCTACACTTACTGCGCTGTTACGTCACAATCTGCAGCTCTTTATTCTCACCTCTCGCACCGAAGATGAATGTCGACACTTACTCGACCCACTCCATAATCTTTCAGATAAATTTGTACACATTTACCACGCTGGCAACACATCGCACATCAAACCAGACCCGCGGGTGTTTGATGCCTTGCTGCAAGAATACAGCCTCACTCCCGATACATGCGTATACGTCGGCGATTCACCGAGTGATGGTATCGCTGCCAACAAAGCTGGCATGAAGTTTATCGCGTGCTTCGAGAGTGGCTTGCGTACCCCAGACGATTTTAAAGACATATCTGTCGGTGCTTCAATCGATCGCTTTACAGAGCTAACCACAGCAATTCAGTTAGTAGACCAAGATGTATAGAACATCAACGCGACAGCAGAGCAAAACTGCACACAGCTAGTGCTGGCACATACAATGGGCCAGTAAAGCGCAGGCCAGTTTCACCATGTCTCGCTGCCTTCATTTCGCCGGCACTTGCAATCTCGTGCAGCCGCAAAGCAATTAGTTCTTCGTCACTCATAATGCTGTAGCCGCCGACTACCGCAGAGTAGCTACCATCGTGCATTCCAATATTTGCACGTAGACCTCTTACGTCGTGGGCTCTTGCATCGAGTTCACCTTGATTTTTGATAATTTCAGCCATACGATAACCCCTAGGCACACTCGTCGCAGCTCGCTGAATTGACTGTGCAAGCTGCAAAGATGTCATAGGTGAATCTTTACGAAGTGCGTCATAATACTCAAGGTCTGACCACTTGCCTGGCCGTACAGTAGGCAGTGAACGTATATACTCTCTCTCTTGTGCTGCTTGGACTTCCGCATCATTAATCTCGTCTTGCCATTTCTCAAAATCATCAATTTCTGCCATACTCGTCTTCCCTTTACTGAAATATCTATTAGTTATACACAAAAAATTCTTCGCATTCAACCATAAGCAAAACCTCCGCTCGTTGCGGAGGTTTCTTGGGTAACTATTTACCAAACTTGCCAATTTGCAGGCGAGTGTGCTTTTGGCGGTGCCCAGTTTCTTTGTGCACGCGCTTTTTAGCCTTGTAGCGGATGATGCGGAGCTTTTCGCCCTTGACTTCTTCCTCTACAACTTTGGCTTTTATGCTTACACCTTTTACAAATGGCGTGCCGATGGTGCTTTTATCACCGTCGATTACCATGAGTGCGTCGAGTGTGAGCTCTTTTGTTCCGTCTTGGAGGCGATCCACCAAGAGGGTCTCGTTTTCAGCAACAACATACTGTTTGCCACTGATTTTTACGACTGCTTTCATGAAATGTCCTTTAAATTACGTTCAATCTGAACCATTGTAACAGATACGACGATTTGCTGCAACCCGATCAGTTGGCTTGCTTTGCTTCAACAATGGCATCGATAGCTTTCGCTAACTCAGATTCTGGGTTGGGAATGTGTTTTTTTCGAATGTGAGCGACCGCTGGTAACTCCTTTAGGTAGCTTACGTCGGCGCTGTGTATAATAACTGGTGTATCTGGGATAAGCTCTTTTGCAGCTTGACTAAGAATTGCCGCTGCCCTTCCTCGCTTTCCTTCTTCAGTTTGAAGTATCCTGTCGTGGGCTTGGCGCCACTCTAATCCACCAAAACGCTCACGACCGTCGCTGGTTACTGAAGGAAGTATTGTGTCGCCGTTAGCGTTTTTAGTCGGGATGATAAATGTTTCACGTGTTCGGGTTTTTTCTTTGTTTCCAAATAACCCTGGTTTGATGTAGGTCTCGGTTTCTGTAAATGATATAGGGTTTTCGACGTATTGTCTATTGTCTTCAAGTGTACCAGCCATAACAATGGCGTCAATCTCGCCGTACTCGCCATCTTTGATAGCTATTAGCAGTCGGCAGGCATCGTAAAGGTTATGTGCCGCAGCAATAACCTCATGTCGTTCGCGATCAATGCTCGCCCCTACACTATCGTCAGTCAAAAAAGTTTCAGAGAGTGGCTGTGCTGATGCATCAAACTCATCAGATGTATCAAGATCATCTGGTGTATCATCGTGATAGTAAAACTCGTCGAATACTACAATTCTAGCGTTAGGTTTACGTCTTTCGCTCATGGGGGTATTATAGCATACTTTAGTCTTAAAAGCAATAGCACAATCTAGCCTACGCCGCGCAAAAAGCGTATACTGGTACGAAATGGAGGTTTAGAGCGAATGATAACAGTTGATTCAGTTTCAAAAATATACGGGAAAAAATCTCAGGAATTTACGGCGCTTGATGATGTTTCGTTTGAAGTGCCAAGCGGTACTAGTGTAGCGATTGTTGGCAAAAGCGGCTCGGGAAAAAGCACCTTGATGCATGTTATGAGCGGGCTTGACCGTGCGACTGATGGCACTATTACTATTGATGAGCAAGATATTTCAGAGCTCAAGAACAAAGCACTTGATAAGTTTAGGGCCGAAAAAATTGGCTTCATTTTTCAGGCGTTCTTTGTGCAAGCCAACGAAACCTGTGCTCAGAATGTTAGCTTACCGCTGGAAATTGCTGGTGTGCCAAAGAGCGAGCGAAAGAAGCTGATTTTAGAAGCACTTAAATCAGTTGATCTAAAAGACAAGCTGAACGAAAAAGCCAAAAATCTTTCTGGTGGCCAAAAACAACGCTTAGCTATCGCCCGCGCTATTGTAAATAAGCCAAGTATTATTTTTGCCGATGAGCCAACTGGTAACCTCGATAGCGCCACTGGTGATCGCATCGAAGATTTGCTCTTTAGCTTCAAGAAATCACTTGGCACAACTCTTGTGATAGTCACCCACGACCACGATCTAGCCGCTAAGTGTGATAAACAAATTAACTTAAAAGATGGCCGCGTCGTACGCGGAGGTACTAAATGAAAATTGCAGACTCTATTCGCCGAGCTGGGCGCAGTTTAAAGAATGCCAAAGGACGCACTATTTTAACGAGTCTCGCGATTGCTGTCGGCGCGTTTACGCTGACCGCGGCACTTGCTGCTGGCACTGGCGCTCGTCAATATGCCGACAAGTTAGTTAAAAGCAACGTCGACCCGCAAAGTATATTCGTCGCCAAGGACCCTTCCCTATTTGGTGGCGGCGGCGGGCCAAACGGCGGCTTGAAAGAATATAGCATCAATGCCACTCAATACGGTGGCGCAACGTTCAAAGCGCTGAACCAGACAGACATCGATCTGATGAGCAAAACTGAGGGGGTTGAAAGCGTCGCACCGATGTACCTTGTATCGGCGCAATACGTGCAGTTTGAAGGTATAGACAAAAAGTACACTACCGATATTACTGCCTATGATGCGAGCGTGAAGGCGGAAACCGCAGCTGGAAATCTACCGGCACTTGGCAGGCAGCTTGATGAAAATGATATTGTTTTGCCAGAATCATACGCCGAGACATTAAAGATGAAACCAGCTGATATGATTGGAAAGAACGTTACGCTCCGCGTCATCAAAGCTAGTAATCCGCCAACCGAAGAACAAATTCAAGCCGCGTTTTTTAGTGGCGGTACCGCAGCGATTGAACAACTTGTCGCTGCGGAATCTCGTGATGTCACCTATACAGTACGTGCGGTTAGTGCTAAATCGAGCACTTCGTTTTCAGCCAGTGCTGCATTATTTATTTCAGATACTGCTGCAAAAGAACTCTCGGAATACATCACCAGTGGGACAGATCAATACCAAAAATACATTACCGCTACTGTCCGCGTAAAGGACGGAAAAGATCCGAAAAAGGTTAAAGAAGCATTCAAAATCACGTATGACAACGCTAAAAATGCAGAGTATATTACCGCTAAGACTGCTGAAGACCTGCAAAATCTTCTGTTTACCATCGTTAACGTCATTCAAGGAATTGTACTGGTATTCGGTGTGCTTGCACTCATTGCAAGTGTATTTGGCATTATCAATACCCAATACATTAGTGTACTCGAACGCACTCGCGAGATTGGGCTGATGAAGGCACTCGGCATGCGCGGTCGTCACGTACGACGTTTATTCCAGTACGAAGCTGCCTGGATTGGTGCGCTTGGTGGTACGCTCGGAGCACTGTTAGCCTGGGGTGTTGGTACGGCGCTCAACCCATGGATATCGACGCTGTTGAGTATCGGCGAAAATCGCATTCTTGTCTTTGAATTCTTGCCGATTTTTGGCTTAGTTATAGCCTTAATGCTCGTAGCCATGCTAGCTGGCTGGTTCCCCGCCCGCAAAGCGGCCAAACTAAACCCGATTGATGCACTGCGAACAGAATAGCGAAGTATCACACTGCGAGGCTTACTGATCGCGACGACGTAAGAGTCGATTGGCAATGACGATTCCACTTGCTACGCCTAGCGATATGCGCCCCACCTTTGTAATCTCTCGTAAGATAGCATTTCCAAATGATCGAGCAGACATTTCGTCGATCATGCTATCTATCACTTCCCAATCACCCTCCAGCACCTCAACAAAATGTTCAATGATATGCTCTTTTACACGGAATTGGTCAACCTCCAACTCTTTATTTTCATTATCGACGATACAGCGGATTATTCGGTCTCGATGGCGACGTGTTCGATGCTCGGCTACTTCTTCGACATTATCTGTGTATTCTGCTAACAATAACGAATGATCGTCATCAATCGTTACTATAAGTGTTGCGAGTTCTTTGATGCAGACTTCCCAGTCTAGTCCTGACTCACTAAAAGAGGTTTCAACTAGTTGCTCAAATAGGTCTACTAGCTCACTTACGCGATAAAGGGCCCTTTTTCTTTTTCATATTTTGGGTTATCGAGATATAGCGCATATGACATGCGTGTTTGCTGATCGCAATTAAATAACTGCGAGTATGCCTCATGGAATTTTGAAAAGACCTCGTATGAACCACCTTCGTTCTCTTTTGCGACCATATAGAGAAAATAACAAACTGGTACACACTAAGCAAGCTTGAGTACTATCTATTTTACGATAGCGTTGTTTGCAGCTAGCCAGCCACTCACACTGCCACATTCCATATATTTTCCAGTAACTTCATTGACAATTATCTTGTTGCCAGCGGCAACATATGCATTGATTGCATCAGTTATTTCGTACTCGCCGCGTTTAGGGTTGGCAGGTAGTGTGCGGGCTAGTTCAAATAGTTGTTTGTTAAAAAGATAAAAACTGGCATTTTGAAGATTGGTCGGCGCTTCTCCTGGACCAGGCTTCTCAATAATACGCACGAAGTTTCCTTCACTGTCCATTTCTATACTACTGTCTATGCCTTCCAGCGGTACAGCAACACCTGAAATTCCAATGTTAATTTGTTTCGCAGTGGCCGCATCGATAAAATCTTTTGTATTTGAACCATCATCATCGCGCCAAAAGAACTGGTCACCCATAATCACAATCGCCGACTCGTCTTCGGCGATATATTCGCTACACAGCCCTACCGGAATGCTCGTACCATACCCGCCGGTAGCTGGCTGTGCTACAAAGTGAATGTTGGCCCCTTCAAGTGGCGCCACGAGTGGTAGTTTATCTTCTTTACCATTTCGCTTCAGATAGTCGTTCAACTGAATATTCGTGCGGTAATAGTTTTGGATTTGCGTGCTTTGTTCGCCCACCACAAAATAAATATCTTTTATACCAGCTTTCAGTACGTCTTGCACAACGTAATCAATGACCGGCCGCGTACCAACGGGTAGCATACATTTTTCTATCGCTTTGGTAATAGGTAGCATGCGCGTTCCCCAGCCCGCTACCGGAATAATAGCTTTGGTAACATTCATACACCCCAGTGTAGCTCAGGGTTTGGTTCGACGCAAATATCGCCAGATGCCGTATGAGGTAATCAGCACTGCTAAACCAGTGGCGATGAACACCGTGGGTATGGTTTGCGAAGCCGCTACAACTACGCTTTTTTGAGCTAATGATTCACCGCCGCCAGATGAAATACCGCCAAGCGTGCTCGTAATAATCGGCTGCGTATCACTACTACTTAATTTTTGTGTCGGTGCTGCCACACTGGGCGCAGCCGTAGTGCGTACTATCGCTGGTGCCGCCACCACTTTAGCCGCACTCGCAGTTACCGCTATCGTGGCCATTGGCGCGACGGGCTTCGTTGTAGAAATAGGCACTACGGCGCCAACACCTGGTGCAACTGGCGTACTGGGTGACGGCGATGCAACTGGCGTCTTTATTGGCTTGGCAACTACGGGTACAGCAACTGGCGCAGTAGGTGCTGGCGTGGTTGCTACCACATTAGCAATTGTTAGTTCAACTGTTTTTGTAGTGCTATTTCCGGCTGCATCGGTAGCGGTAATGATGAGCAACACTACTCCATTTGGGTACGTCGTACTATCAAATACTATCGTTACCTGCCCGCTTCCTGCGGCGGTGGCAATCTCTGCGCCGTACTGCACAGCTGATGCCGTGAGCGTGGGCACCGATGTTTCATCTGTTGCCGCAATCGACAAACGTACTTGTCCGCTCACCACTGTACTTACGACGTTATCGATCACTGGTGACATCGTGTCTTTT
>CAZIDJ010000015.1:21498-23588 GCA_964537815.1 uncultured Candidatus Saccharibacteria bacterium
CTGGCAAACACACCACTAAAGTTCCCGCTCGTCACAACGAGCCGCCAACCAGCCATAGCTACAGTAGTGTCTGTAGGGTTATATAGTTCAATCCACTCCACCTCGCCAGTGGCTGGGTTAGCCATAATTTCGTTAATAACCACGTGGTCGGTAATCGCTGCAGCCTGAACCGGTAGGCCGACAAATGTCAGCGCCACACTCACAGCAATCCCACCCCACCATTTCATGTTATTTTAAGTTTAGCACATTTTAACTCGATTCGTCGTCTACGACTCATCAGCATAGCTTATTGTAATCTATGGTCGAGCTGGGACTTCCACACCTGGCTGGTGTGGAAGTCCCGTAAAAGGGTTTCGGTGGCCCCTTTTAGGCCATTCGTGCATCATCGGGCGAAGGGCTTGCAGACCGCCGCCTTGAGGTCGAGGTAACGCAACTTAACGGTACGCTGCTCCGGTGGCAAGTCCGATATACGGGCCGCGCCGCCAGTAGTCAGCGTACTCAGCTTTTGCTGCAGCTTGCTGCGCTGCTCATCTGTGACGACCTTTTTGTCCTTCTTGTTGTCGAGCTTGCGCCGCCTGTCGATGAAGAACGCCCCCAGTCCGAAGATGACTGGAAACAAGATTCCAGCCAGCACTGAGCTCAACTCAACTCCTCTGAAGAGTAACTGAAGGACAATAAAGAAGGCAAGAGTCGGTGGGTTGATCCACTCGAAAGCTGGGTTGCGCTTCTCGTACTTAATCTCAGTGTGCTTCGGACCACCCTCATAGTAGGACTGCTCGGTCTTGACCTTCTTGTAGTACCAAACCGATGGCTTCGAATAGCGCCAGATGTCCCTCAATTCGATGTTGTCCCACTCGTAGATGACCGAGTAGTCCAGGTTACGCTTGCCGAAGAACAACAACACAGCTGTCACGATGACAGCCGTCAATTTGAACATCAGCAAACCACAGACGGCGATGGCACCGAAGACGAGCCCAACGGGGATAACGAACGGTGCACTGAAGACCGTCAACAGGGCCCGGCGACGCAAATCGCACTCATCCTGAGCCTTCTTCGGCCACTTGTAGCGTGTTGCCAACCAGCTCATCCACCGCGGTGGCTCTTTGGCGAACATCGCCTCGGGCACCTCGATGTTGAGCTGGTCACCCTCAGGGGTTCGTTCGATGGCCTCGAAGGCATCAATCAGGCCGAAGACAGGCTCTTGTTGGTTAAGCTTCGTGCACTCCTCGCGAAGCCTGTTGAGCTCATTTCTCGCCTTATCGATCTCGTCCTCATCGGAACTGTCGCTGTTCGAACAGATGTAGTAGTGAAGCTCGTTAACCTGTTGATTTATCTTGGTCAAGCCGGGGATGTAGCAACCGACGAGCTCAAGATTGTAGTTGCCGTAGTCATCCTTGGCCATGACAACCTTTTTGGCAGGCCAGGGTTCCTCCTTACCTTGCCACACAATAGTCGCGTGGAGTGTCAGGGTGCCAGGGCGACGCATCTGAAGATAGGTCATGCCTTCCTTGAGCGGAACCACGTAGCGGTTCAACTCACTCTTTCCCTGAGTGACGACGAGCAACATAAATGGTTCGACGCCCTTCTCGGCCAGGTTGTGGGCCATCTCGGGAGAGATCTTCCATCGCACCGGCACGGTAGCGGCAACCTGACCTTTCTCGTCCTGCTCGACGATCAGCTCGATTGCATGAGTTGTTTCAGTAGCTTGTGCGCTCATAGCGCACCTCTCTTTCTTATAGATGTTGCACGGGTACTTGAAAGGGCGAACGCCCACTTCAAGGTGGGGCTCAAGCCCATTTCACGAGATTATTATACCATACTAAGTAAGATTTTACAACCCATTCTGCAGAGATTTCATATCGTCGTGATTAAGACCGTAATAGTGTGCAATTTCGTGCCACAATGTGCGTTTGATTTGCTCAAACAAGCTCGCTTCATCATGTGCTACCATCAAAATAGCGTGTTTAAACAACGTAATTTTACTTGGCAATAGTGCGGCTTCATTCCCCGTTTGATGTGTACGTGGCACGCCTTCAAACAACCCTAAAAGCAGCTGGTCACCGCGGAGTTGTAGTTTTTCATTCTGGTGC
>CAZIDJ010000016.1:0-18142 GCA_964537815.1 uncultured Candidatus Saccharibacteria bacterium
CAAGATGTTGAAGCCGACGATAAGCTGATCGGGCCGTTTAGTTTTCGGCAGTTTATTTACCTTATTATCGTAGCAGCGAGTATTGCTATCGCGTGGGCACTTGGGCGGGTACTGCTGCCCCTTGCTGTCGTACCACTACCTATTATCTTGCTATTTGGTGCGCTGGCGCTACCGCTACGAAAAGACCAGCCCATGGAAACCTACCTGGCGGCAATTATTTCGTTCTACCTGAAGCCGCGTCGGCGATTGTGGGACCCGGATGGCCAAGACACTCTAATAGAAATCACTGCGCCAAAAGTGGTAGAGGTGCAGCGCACAAAAGACCTGTCGCAGTCAGAGGCCGAACGACGACTTTCCTATCTTGCTGATATCGTTGATACCCAAGGGTGGGCTGTACGTGGCGTTACCGGACCGGTAGCAACCCCCAACAGCGCCATGAACACTGATGTGTACTTTGAAGCCCAGCAAGCCGAAGATATATTAGATTCTACCGGTCACACCGCTAGCATGATTAATGATCAGTTAGTACAAACCAACCAACGCTACCGTGATGAATTAAAGGCGCGCATGCAACAGCCCGCAGCACAAACAATCGCCGCGCCCACTCCAGCACCAGCACAGCAAGCGACACAACCCGTTGTGCCACCAATACCCGACCCCTATACCACACTACAACCCGAGCCTGCCGCGGATGAACCTGTCATAGATCTAGCTATTGATCCCTACCCAACGATGAATCAATCTGTTGTTCAGCCATTAACACCACCAGCCAGCCAGCCCGTCGCATCGCCGCAACAGCCCGCACAACAAGCACCTACAAAAGCGCCTGAACCCCCTAGCGCCAACAGTGTTTCACCTGATATAATGAATCTTGCAAACAATAGTGATTTGTCGATAGAGACAATTGCTCATGAGGCGCAGCGAATCAAGGAAAAAGAATCGCTGCCCGAAGATGAAGTGGTAATTTCTCTTAGATAATCTAAGGAGTGGGGAAGAAGAGTGCAGCCAAATACTCCGGCCGAGCCAGTAATGCCAAATGTACCGCCACAGCAACTAGCTGGGGCTTCTCAACCTACCCCGAGCCAAATGGCGACAGTAGGTTCAGAGCAGCCAACAGGGACCGCGCAGCCCGCCAACACCACCAAAAAGTCTAACCCAAACAGCACTCAAAACACTTTGCTCATATCTGAGATTCGTGATGGCATGGTGATTATGAAAGACGGTAGTTTTCGAGCTGTCGTAGCCTGTAAGTCAATCAATTTTGACCTCATGAGCAGCCGCGAGCGAGAAGGGGTAGAGTACAGCTACCAGAACTTCCTAAACTCGCTTTACTTTGACATTCAGATTTTTATTCGTTCGCAACGAGTTGATATCGGTCCCTACATCGACCGACTCGTTGAGATACGTCGCAACCAAGACAATATGCTGCTGAATGTTTTGATGGATGATTACATCAACTTCATAGATGCCCTTAGCCAAGAAGCTAATATTATGGACAAGAGTTTCTTCATCGTCGTGCCATTTTTTCCAGCCGGTAACATTGGTAAAATGACCGACCAAACAAAAGGCTTTTTTACAAAGCTTATTTCTAAGCCACAAACTGGCCCGACCAAAATAGACCAAGCTGCCTATGAAAAAGCTCGCGAGGAAATAAAAAACCGAGTTGATCTCGTTACAAGTGGCTTGTTCCAGATGGGTGTAAAAAGTGTGCAGCTAAATACCAAAGAGCTGGGTGAGCTCTACTACAACGTTTACAATCCCGATACTGCTGTTCGTCAGCCACTCGGTAATTTTGAAGCTACTACTGGCACCTATGTACGCAAAGCAGGTCAAGCACCAGCCCAGCCACAAGGAGGTGTGTAGTATGGCAAAAAAACTTGACCCGATGGACATTGCCGCACAGCAGCAAGCACGCGAACAAGCCGAAGTAGAACAGGCGTTTCTAAAGGGAATTACCACCCTCCGCGACCTTATTGCGCCGAGTAGTATCGAGATTCACAATGGACATTTTCGGCTAGGAACAAAGTATGGCCGCACCATGTACGTATATGGGTACCCGCGCGAGATTTACACCGGTTGGCTCAGTAGCATCATCAATATTGATGATGTGCTTGATATTAGTATGTTTGTCTACCCAGTAGATACCCAGGTGGTCATGCAAAACCTGCGCAAAAAAGTGACGCAGCTTGAAGCAAGTATGACGATAAATGCCGAAAAAGGTAAGACGCGTGACCCAGGACTCGAAGCGGCTATACAAGATGCCGAAGAGCTACGTGATCAACTGCAAGTCGGTGCTGAGCGCTTTTTCCGCTATGGCCTGTACATTACTGTGTATGCCGATAGTATGGACGAACTAAACTTTGTGCAGCACAAGATTGAAACTATTTTTGGCCAGCAACTTGTGTTTAGTAAAGTAGCGAGTAGTCAGCAAGAACAGGGCCTCAATAGCACGTTGCCACAAATGGCCGACCAGCTGCAGATTCGTCGAAACATGAATACCGGTGCAATTAGCACTTCATTCCCATTCACCAGCGCCGATCTTACCGACAACGCCGGCATTCTATATGGCATAAACATGCACAACAATGGCTTGGTGATCTTTGACAGGTTCCGCCTAGAAAACGCCAACATGGTGGTGTTCGCTAAATCTGGTGCCGGTAAATCGTTCACCGTCAAGCTAGAAGCGCTCCGCAGTATGATGGTGGGGTCTGATATTTTAATTATTGACCCTGAAAACGAGTACCAGAAATTGAGTGATGCTGTGGGTGGTAGCTACATTCGACTAAGCTTGAATAGCGATACTCGTATTAACCCGTTTGATTTGCCAAAAGTTATCGATACCGACGAAGCTGATGATGCACTGCGTGCCAACCTGGTGACGCTTCATGGTCTGTTCCGTCTTATGCTGGGGGGGTCACAAGTGGCCGCCAATGGCCAACTAATGGCTGGACTTACTCCCGCTGAAGAAGCAGACCTCGATCAAGGACTAATCGACACCTACGCTCGTGCTGGCATTACTAGTGATCCACTGACACACAACAGTCCGCCACCAACTATCAGCGACCTATACGATACCCTGCTACATATGGGGGGCACCGGCCCGCAGCTTGCCCAGCGGCTTCGCAAATACACCAGCGGTACGTTTGCTGGTATCTTCTCGCAGCAATCAAATGTTGATATCAACAACAATATGGTGGTGTTTAATATTCGCGATCTTGAAGATGAATTGCGACCTGTGGCCATGTATATTGTTCTGTCGCACATCTGGAACATTACGCGTAGTGAGCAAAAAAAGCGCATGCTTATTGTTGATGAGGCGTGGCAGCTTATGAAGTACGATGACTCTGCTAACTTCTTGTTCAGCCTGGCAAAACGTGCCCGTAAATATGGCCTGGGCCTTACAACTATTACGCAAGATGTCGAGGATTTCATGGGAAGCAAAATGGGCCGTGCAATTGTCGCCAACAGTTCCATGCAGCTGCTATTAAAGCAGTCGTCAAGTGCGGTTGATGTACTTGCTGATGTGTTCAAACTTACCGAAGAAGAGCGAAAGCGTCTTGCGAACTTCCCAGTGGGGCAGGGCCTGTTTTTTGCCGGCCAGAACCACGTACACATTCAAATCGTACCGTCGGAAACCGAACAACAACTGGTAAGCACCACGCCGCTCTCGTCGCAACAAGCCGCTCCACAGCAGGGGCAGCCATCAGTTAACCCAGGGTATATGAACCCAGGTGAATACGGCGGGTAGCATATGCCTGATACACGGAAGCGCGGCGATCACATCGATGAGCACTATGGCGATATGTTCAACAACCAGCAGACAGCTCAGAGTCTGGACAGCATGGAGGACGAGGCGGCGGCAGAGCAAGCTGATTACGACAAGCAATTTGAAGAAATAGCTCAAAGAAACAAGGGTTTTGATAAACAAGCTGACAAGAATGCCCAGCTCGCAGAGTTAGAAAGAAAAGAATCAAGATCAATACCATACACACAAAACAATAAGACAAAAAACTCTATGCTGGTTGCTGGTGCGTTTCGTAAATACGGACCAGCAGGCGGGATTATTGGTGTTCTCATTGGTGGTTTTGGACTTTTAGCAGGGTTTCTTTCACCCGCAACCGTACTGATGAATGTATTAGAAAATTCGACAAAAACTAATGACTCATCCTCTGTGGCTATGGAACGACGGTTCTATAAAGTTTTTGGGAAAATGACCCAACCAACTGATCCCGCATGTGCGACGAGCAAAAAACTAAAGTGCAAAATGGGTAAAATATCAAACTCGGCACTACGGAATCTAGAGAAAAAAGGTGTGAAGCCTATATTCGAGAAAGGCGTAGAAAATACTACAGGAAAACGCGGATACCCGTCAAAAAACCCCACTCATTACGCTTTTGAAATGAGAGATGGATCCACAAAAAATATTGCCGCAAAAGACGTAGTAGGCTTTCTAAAAAATAACCCCGAGGCAGCTGCAAAGGTTCTGGGAAGATCTGGTGCTTTTAGTATGTTGCTACGGGCATGGTATGGAAAGTATATAGCCGCCAAGTTTTATAAGGTGTTTAAGATCAGTCGAAACGGTGGTTTGGCCGACGGCAAGTCGCGGACTGGAACAGTCCAGGAAAAACTGAAGGCTACAAAGGAAAAGTTAAAAAGTAGCATGCCTAGCATGGAGTCACTAACTAGCAACGGAGATCTGCGCACAAGAATTCAAGAAAAGGTTTCTACACATCTTGGAAAAATAAAGAAGGCCGGCTCTGCCTATACTATAGCTGTGGCATCCTGTATCACCGCCAAAGCACCGTCATATATCGCAGCGGGAGTTGCCGGAGCCCAGCTCATGCAACTATTACCACTCTACATGAACGTTATAGCTTCTCCTGCAGATAAATCAAGAGCAAGTGCAGTTGGTAGTGGATTTAGTGCGGACGACATGGATACAGTTGGTTCACTTATCACCGAACAGACTCCAAGAGAAGGTGATGGAAAGTACACCTCTGCTCTCGATTCCCAAATATTACTTGCAGCGATGGGCATCAACAAGGCAAAGCCTAAGGTTCCGAAGGATATTGCACCTGGCTTCAGTGTATTAACAAATCCACTCGTTAGGGGTGGAAATGCTGTTGATAAGGCCACGGAGTCTGAGTGCAATTTAATAATGAGCCCATCAGCTATGTACTCATTTATGGCAGTAGATTCAGCCGCCACCCTGGCTACCTCCGCTACTATTGTCGGCGGAATAGTGAAGGTATTAGCAGGATTGGCGATAGTCGAAGTTGTTACTAAAGTTGTAGAGAATCTAATTGGATTAGGTGCTGAAAAAGCGATATCTGAACTAGCTAGTAATGACACAATACCAAATGCAAAAGGTGAAAAGCTTGGTGATGCTCTGGGTGTTTCTAGTCAAGCATTCTACGCAGCTGGGGGTATGGCCCACGGACTGCCTGTTCTGAAGCAGTCACAGCTTGCTGCTTATGAAAAAGTTAAACAAGAGAATGAACTTTCAAAGCAAGCCATGGATGTTGCGACACTTAGTCCCTTTGATTTATCAAGTCGACACACTTTTTTTGGTAGCCTTGCGTTTAGCGCACAAACAGCGGCTATCGCGAGCGGTGGCAGCTCGTTATTCTCCTCTATTTCAAATTTGATTGGATCAGCAGCAACTACCCTAGTCCCACATACCTATGCAACAAATGGGTTGACATCTGAGTATTGTGGCTATGCCAGTGACTATTACCTTGATACAACCAGTCCGAAAGACACACCTGGCATTACACTCTCAGGCCTACCTTGCACCGGCATCACTCCCGAGCAAGCGAACATGGATACGGAGAAGGCAGTAAAACACATGGAGGATGAGGGCTGGATAAATAATGAGGTTGACGTTAATGATGAAGCAACTCTCGACGACCTTGTGGCGAGTGGTGTCATAAAAGCTGATACACCTTTGACTGATTTCATGACAGAATGTGGAAACGCAGAAGCTGGCGACTATATATATAATGCAGCAAGTTGTACTATTGACAGTCAATCAAAAAATCCCGGCAGTGTTGATCTTGGCCCTAACAAGTGTGTGCAAGACGAAAATAAAAGAAACTGTTCCGCCAATACGGCCGATTATGGAACTCCATCGGATCTTAAGGATGCAGCATCACTTGCCGCGCGGACACCCTTCCTGGTTGATTACCAAGTTATGCAAGGTGTAAACGGTGAGGACGATGAGCCAGACACCGCAATGTCATCAGGCAATTTGGGAACTTTTACCGCCGCTTCTTACAATATGTGTCAGGAGGAAAATCACAGCTGCCCATCTGAATCAACCAAGGTTGAAAAAATCACTAGTATGATTAGGGGTGGAGCTGGATTTAACACAACACCCATGGAGTTAGTTCTTGCGCAAGAACTTTCACAAAAAACACAAAGATCCCTTATGTCATCTCTTGGAACATATGAAAGCTACCCTGCAGTTGTGGCAAAGAATAACGGTAAAGCGGTTCTTTGGAACACGACAAAATTCAGCAAAGTAGATGCTGGATTGTTAACAGGTGTCAACGGAAACGGAAGTAGTGATAGTACAGAAAATAATAGCTTTCCCTGGGTACATCTTATGGCCGGCAGTCAAAGTGTCTATGCACTTTCCGTTCACTCACCAAATGATACTTACGGAAGTCCAAACGACCGTTATGAGAATGCTCAAAAGATTCTTGCGTGGAGCAAGGAGCGGATAGCTGAAGGAAGCTTTGTAGTCGTGGGTGGGGATTTCAATAATGGCGACAGTCGTGATGGCTCGCACGAGGGAGCCTACTGCTACCTAACAAAAGACAATACTTTGAAGCACGGAAAAGACTTGGCTGAGTCGCCACAATCAAACCAACCTTGTCCGAGCGGGCGCGTACCTATTGACCAAATCTATGCGTCAACCAACCTAGTTAATTTAACCGCTAGTGACTGGGGACATGTTTCTGATAAATACAATAAAACTGTTGGTACAGACCATGGCCCAAGTTATGTAACCTACCATACTCCAAATGTAGAGGCAAACGAGGGACAGACACCGGGCGGTAGTTTAATTGGAGATGATTTTGGAGCTGCCTGTGACTCCAATAATGCACTGGGTGTGCCGTGTAATGGTCAATGTGTAAGTTTTGTGAAATATCGTTTACTTAAGTATCGCTCAAAGTATCATGGTGGAGCTCTAGGAAACGGGAAGGATGTTGTTGGAAATCTTTCAAAACTAGGATACCAAACAGGGTCCACAGCAAGGCCAGGCTCTGTGTTCTCAACTAGTCAAACATCTCATCGCGAACTTGGCCATACAGGTATTGTGTCTAAGGTAAATCCAGACGGGTCCATTGAAATAGAGGAGTACAATTTTAACAAGCCCCTTCATTATGGTACACGAACAATGACAGAAGCAGAATATAAGAATAAGGGTTATAGCTTTGCATATATCGAGGAGTTTCCTAAGTGATAAACAGAAAATGGGTTATCGGATTTATTGTTGTATTTCTTGTTAGTATAGTTGTATTAATTGTTACTATGGTCATCCCGCCGAATCAGACTCGAAAACAGAAGCAAATAGGTAGTGATACGTCATTTACAATAGTTGGGTTAGATAGTGAAGAACTAGCAATCAATAGCGAAGACCAAGGTAGTATAATCAAAACTATAAAGTATCGTATTATGACCACAAAGAAGGATACAACTAATGTCTCTGGTTTGGTCCGTAAAAATTCGTATAAAAAACAAGCCACAGATTCGGGAATTTTATCTACATTTATCGTTGATGTCGGGTCGGTTCGCCAAAGCTACCTGGTGTCTATGGGGGATGGAACTGATGGGTATAGTGGCATAGAGATAAGTTGTCTTAGTAAACAAGATGTGATCTATGATGATTTTATATGTAGGGATGGTGAGGATGTATAAGAGATTATTACTTATGCTTGCAGGTTTGTGTTTGATTGTGTGTTCGCCATCGACTGCTACCGCTATCGATCTTCAGTTTTATGCTTCTAATGGACTCGCGTTTTATAAACCTGAAGCAGTTTGTGATACAGATACTGTTAGTAATACCGGGGGTGCAAATATCCCGCCCTATACAAACCCCGTATATAACAAAAATGCACCTGATCCGGCAGTTATATTGGGGGATGATGGATACTACTATGTGTATGCAACAGGTGGAACTCTTCTAAAATCAAGAAATTTAGTAAATTGGGAGAAAATTGACGATAACTGGAAACTAGTAGGTGCCCCGAACAAGGCGGGGGGGAAGCGATGGGCTCCAGACGTAGCCAAGATTGGATCAAAATATATCCTAACATACACCATCCCGACCGGCACCCCACGAGGAGGTGGGACAGGTAGCCCAACCATAGGTTATGCTATCAGC
Organism: uncultured Candidatus Saccharibacteria bacterium; assembly: GCA_964537815.1. Taxonomy (GTDB): domain Bacteria; phylum Patescibacteriota; class Saccharimonadia; order Saccharimonadales; family Saccharimonadaceae; genus UBA1020. The sequence goes on from CAZIDJ010000016.1 coordinate 8,393, forward strand.
GATACTGCTGGTGGAGAGTTTAAGTATATTGGGGAGATAGATCTTCCTAACGGCTTTAATATCGACTCACATATATTCGTTGATGATGATCAAAAAATTTGGTTATTTTACGGCGGGGGTACCATCAATGTAATACAACTCACATTCGATGGGGTTTCTCTGAAAAAAACTGGAAGCAAGACACAGCTTCTTACAAAAGGCGGTGTTGGTAGCAACGCTACAATCGAAGGATCCTGGGTTGAAAAGCGCAATGGCTGGTACTACTTAACATATTCACAAGGCCATTTTTCAAAAAGTGATGGCCCACCTGAGTACCGGGTGCTAGTTGCTCGATCTAAGTCTATTACCGGGCCATATACGCCAAACAAAGAGATGAAGCCTATTCTTGAAGGTAAAGACCCTGTTCATTATCCTGGACACCACTCGATAACAAAAGACAGTAAGGGTAATGAGTGGATAGTGTACCACGGCTACTACAGTGGAGGCGATAACCGTGTTTTAATGATAGACCCAATCAGTTACGACAGTGAGGGTTGGCCAGTAGTTAATAGTGGCAACGGCCCATCTGGTGCGCAACAGCCTGGAACAGGCGGAAGTGATAGTGGAAACCCTGTGTCAACTAGCAGTGCTGGGTGTTGTGCAGCAGGCTTGCCAAATAATAGCTTACTCGAACTGCGTGGTAAAGAGAATCTTGAGAAGATATACAACTATATGATAGACAAGGGTCTTTCGGCCGAGCAAGCAGCTGGTGTGGTTGGAAATATATCTCAAGAGTCTGGGGGTGATCCAGAAAACACACAGAGCGGTTACACTCCTGACAAAACAAAAGACCCGATGGAGGTTAGTAAAAAAAATGGCAGCAGGGGTGGTTGGGGAATTATACAATGGACGCCGAGCGATAAAGTTTTAGATTTAGCAAAAAATTCCGGTACAACAGGCCCGATATACGAACTGAAGACACAGCTCGATATACTATGGTGGCATATGACAGACACAAGTCCAACCGGCGCAAAAAACATGTACGCTGAATATAGCAAAGTTAATGATATTGAAACTGCTGTTCGTATGTTCGAAGACAAGATTGAGGGCGCAGGGAGCCCTAGAATATTCAACCGTATACAAGCCGCTCACTTAGCATATAAACAATATGGAACCGGTTCTTCAACCGCCTCTGCAGATACTGCGCAGATGGCAATTTCTGGTTGTGCAGCTAACGGTGCCGCAGCGGGTAATGCAGTTCAAACTGCTATAAATTACGCGTGGCCCGACCGCAATGTTGACCCAAAGCAAAAAAAGAAACCTTCTTATGCCAATGCAATCGATACGGCACAAAAAGCCGGCAAGTATACTGGCGATGCTTGTTATGGCGGAGGTGTTGATTGTGGTGCATTTGTAACTCGAGTCATGCAAGACAGTGGAGTGGATCCGAAATATGGTGGTGGTGGAAATACAGCCATACAGCTAGGCTATATGCTTGAACACCCAGAGAAGTATCAGGAAATTCACCCAAAATCTAGTAGTGATAATATGCCGGGTGACATTGCTGTGCAGAACAATAATTCAATTCATCACACATATATGTACGTTGGAAAGCAACCTGGTTTCGACTCGACTATAGCTTCAGCATCGCAGTGTAATCACGCGCCGTGGGCTGGAGAAGAGTTAGCAGCAGATCCAGACTATAGGTGGTTTAGGGTGATAAAGTAGGAGTGTATATGTATATAGACAGTACAATGAAACAAAGAATTGTATATATTATATTAACTTTTGTTGTTTTTATTGCTGGATATAGTATCTATACAATCATTAGTCAACACGGAAAGATCAAAGTAACAGTTGCTACTTGGCCAGAATACGCCTCCGTCAAAATTGACGGCAATGTAAGTTCATCAGGTGATATATATCTTACACCTGGTAAGCATGCTTTCGAAGTGTCTGCAAAAGGTTTTCGTACCTCAAATCGAGACATAACAGTATCATCTTCAAGAGATTACGTTGGAATACTGACCAGTCCAGAGACAGAAGAAGCTATTCGCTGGGCTAATGAACCAAAAAATTTAAGCTCTGCTCAAACCATATCTGCACTTGATACAAAAAGTAAATCTGATGCATTTCGAAACAAGAACCCATTACTGTCGAAATTGCCGTATAGCGACACGAGTGGACCTTTTAAGATTGATTATAGCCTTACCAGTGAAAGCCGAAGCTTTGTGACAATTGGAGAAACAAGCCCGGACGGGAGAACTAATGCCCTTAGGTGGATTAAACAACAGGGTGTAGATCCAAAGTCTATCGATATAAGGTTTGATAAATTCTCGCCACCGCTTAGAAGGAGTTCTTTGTGAAAAATGTTGTTCGAAACCCGTTTTTGTATGTAGGAATATTTATAACTATCATAAGCTTCTATTTTTTCTCAACTAGCAATTATGTGGTTGTCTATAAAAACATTGTACGTGCCGAAATTGTAGATAAATACGGTAATGTAGTTGCTCCGATACCTAGTAGTGGCACTTCTGTTCGTTTACTAAAATCAAATATATATGCCGTAAGATATGTTGGGGAAACTGGTTTTTCAAGTGGTAGTGTTAATTTCAAAGACAATAGAAGTGTCGAGGTAAATCCTTATTTCTCTGACGAAAAGCTTAGCCAACTAATGAGGGCTGAGAGTGATTCAATAGATAATGCATTGATGGGTTATTTTCCTGGGATTAGTAACTATAGTTACAAAAGGAAACTATTATTTCATTTTGGAGAATGGTGTGGAGTTCATTTAATATACAAAGGTGAGTATGGCGACAGTACAGATGATATACGCATCGTTCTACACAAGACTGGCAGTAAGTGGTCTCTCTCGACAACACCATCACCTTACTTAACAGTATATAATTCTCCCGGAGTACCTACTGATATACTTGATATACTAAATAACTAACTCTTAATCGGCATAATAATGTGAGTATAGTTTGATTGTTTTTCACTTGGCGTGAGTACAATTGGTGTAAGCCCTCCCGAAAAAGCTATATTAATAGTGTTACTTGAAACAACTGATAGAAGCTCTAGGATGTAGCGTGCGTTTAAAGTAACACTTCCACCACCTTTAACTTCGTGAAGCGGTATACTTGACGCGTTTTCACCCAGTTCAGACGCAACCGAGTGAACATGCAAGTTTTTTGTTTCAGGATCAACACTTAGAGTAATTGCGCCACCAGAATCGCGAGCAAATAGAGCAGCAATTTTAGCTACCCTCGCTACGTCGCTTCGTTCAGCTACAGCAGATATTTCGGAAGATTTTGGAATAAGCTGGCGATAGTCGGGGAAGTTGCCATCAATCAATTTGCTTGTGATTTCACTATCGTTAATTCTAAATCGTACCTGTATCTCATCGAATAGTACTTCAATTTGACTATCTTCATCCGTAATTGTGCGTAAAACCTCCTGCATTGTCGAGACCGGTACAATTGCAGCGATCGTAGTCTTTACTTTCATTATCTGTTTTTCTGCCAATCTATATCCATCTGTTGCCGCAAAATATAATACACCATCGTCAACATGCCAATAGACCCCAGTGAGAACAGGACGCGTACTATCAGAGCTGGCTGCAATTATTGTTTGCTGGGTTGCTTCTTTGAAATCTTGTGTTGATAGACTGTAGGTTACTGCTGCTTTTTCGTCTATGCCAGGAAGTTCAGGAAACTCCTCGTCACTCACCCCGTTTATCGAAGAGGTATAGGCGCCACACTCTATATGAAGCGTCGATTTTACTACCGACATTTTAACAGCTTGTTTTGGTAAGTTTTGAATAAACTCAGTAATAATTTTGGCGGGTATTGTTATTGATCCTTGTTTTAAAATCTTAGCACCGACGTGATTGGTTGATGCGATCTCTAAGTTTGTGGCTGCTACAAGTAATCGGTTAGATGATGTTTTTAGAAGAATATTCCCAAGAATTGGCAAACCAGTGCGTGAAGACGCAACTCTTCCAACATTGGTTAGTGCTTTTACTAAGTTTTCTTGTAAGACTTCGATTTCCATATATATTCTTCCTTCTTTTTAATAAACTCTATTAGTAATAGGTGGTGTGGAAACTGCGAAAAACCTACCAGCTAACAGAGGTAGTAGCTTTGAGAAGTACTGTGTAAAACTCATGTTGAAAACAAGCGAGTAACTGCTTAGTAACCTTACGTTATACCCATGCATACGCTTTGTTTTGTGTATTGAGAAAGCAAAAAACGACACTTTTTCGCAGATAAACACAACCCAACCCACAACGTAGTACACAACTTTTCCACACCTGCTAGACATAGAGCGCCTCACGTATTTCTGCAACCTGCTCACGGATTGTGAAATCGAACTTTGTTGCTTTTTCAATTTTGTCGATAGAGTGTATGGCAGTGGTGTGGTCCTTTCTACCAAGTTCCTGAGCAATACGCGGAAAGCTAAGGTGAAGTTCACTTCGTAGTAGGTACATAGCAATCTGTCTGGGCACGATAATATATTTGTCACGCTTTGGACTACAAATTTCCTCACTGGAAAGTTGGAAATAGCGAGCAGTTCGTTCAATAATCTGTCTGGCAGTTAAATACTGTGGACGGCTGGTGTGGCTATTCTTTATAAACCCCTCAGCCATGGCTATGTCTGGAGTAAGGCCACGAAGTTCCGCGTTTGCTAGAATTTGATTCAATACACCCTCAAGCTCGCGCACGTTTGTTTTTATATTGTTCGCCATATATTCCACAACTTCCCGATCGAGCTGCATACCTACTTGTTCAGCCTTTGATTCTAAGATTGCACAGCGTGTTTCAAAATCAGGCATTTGAATATCGATGGCCATACCCCACTCAAAACGACTACGGAGACGTTCAGTTAGTGTCGGGATGTTTCGAGGCGGTTTATCGCTACTAATAATAATTTGCTTATTTGCCTGGTGGAGAGCATTGAAGGTGTGAAAAAACTCCTCTTGCGTCTTTTCCTTACTCGCGATGAACTGAATATCATCAACAATCAACACATCAACATTTCGGTATTTGTCGGCAAACCCCTTCTTCTTGTAGCGAATACTGTCGATAAAATCGTTGGCAAAGGTTGCTGAGCTTATGTAGCGCACTACCTTATTGGGGTTCTTCTCTAAAATCTCGTTGCCAACTGCTTGCATTAGATGGGTTTTACCAAGTCCAACTCCACCGTATAAGAACAGGGGATTATACTTTTCGCCAGGAATTTTCGCCACTGTTTGGCAAGCGGTATATGCTAGATCGTTTGATGAACCAACGATGAAATTTTTGAAAGTGTAGCGAGGGTTTAGGGTTGTGTGAGGTGTGTGGCTGCTTTGTTTTGTGTTTGTGCCAATCGAAGCGGACGTCTCGCGAGAAATGACCGCACGCTTGCTGGTTGATTGTACGACATACTCTACCGCCTGAGGCATAGTTTTATCGCGAGAAAGTATCTCTTTAATAACAGGATTGAATTTTTTCTCAAATTGATTTTTTGAAAACACATTCGGAACCGCTACAAGTATCTTGTCGGCAGTCTCCTCAATTACCTCGGTACTTTTAAACCATGTGGAAAATGCAGTAGAAGAGACTGTCAGCTCAATTTCTCCAAGCACACTCTTCCAAGCACCACGTTCCATAGTCGGGTATAGACTCTCCCCCTTAGACAATAACTACCTACCATTGTAGTTAAAATAATGGTTTTCCACAACCATGAACAGATTTGAACTTTAAATAGCCGGCACAGAGAGAGGGTTTTCCACAGAAACAAATCGACAGATATAAAACTGTGGAAAACAACCCGGAAACTGTGGATGAGACGGTAGGTTGAGAAACTATTGCAAATAGGGTATAATTGTAAAGATATGCCAAAACGAACTCACCAACCACACAAGCGTCATCGCGCCCGTACCCATGGTTTCCGTGCTCGCATTGCCACAAAAGCCGGTCGTGCCGTTATTAAACGACGCCGCATTAAGGGTCGCGCTCGAGTCGCTATCTAACAAACTTCGCCACCCTCGCAGGTGGCGGTTTTGTATGGTTAAATAAAAGACAATGATTCCTTATACACATCGATTTCACGGACACAATTCACTTGCCTATACATACAAAAATGGCACAGTAAAACGTGGACAATATATGACGATTCGTTATGTAAAGAACCCTCGTCGAAAAACTTCACGACTTGCCGTAGTGGTCAGCAAGAAGGTATATAAGGGTGCGGTTGGCAGAAATCGTATTCGCCGCCGGGTGTACGAATGGTTCCGTCCCCACATAGACGGTATGGAAGAAGTATATGATATCGTATGCATCATTACATCGGCAGATGTACGTACACTTCCTGCTGACACACTTAGTACAGCCCTGCAGAACCAAACCATCGACCTGTTCGCTCCTACTGACAAAAAATGATATACTATTACTAAACGTAAAATGTGGAGTAAACAAATCTTGTGAACATTTTTGAACTTGTCGTTGTTCAACCTATTTTTAACTTGTTGATTGGGCTCTATAGTTTTATACCAGGCCGAGACTTTGGTGTTGCTATTATTCTCTTTACGATCATTGTGCGCTTTATGATCTACCCACTGACACGCAGTATGCTTCACCAGTCACGTGCGATGCAAAAACTCCAACCAGAGCTTGTGAAGATAAAAAAGAACGCAAATGGAAACCGCCAGCTTGAAGCTGCACAGATGATGGATTTATACAAGAAACACAATGTTAATCCATTCAGATCTATTGGAATCCTGCTTATACAACTGCCAATATTCATTGCACTGTATCAGGTGATTCAAATATTCACCCTCCACCGCGATCAAATTGCAAAATTTACCTATGACTTTTTAGAAACTATACCCGCAATTCAAAGTCTTATTCAAAACCCAGCGTCGTTTAACGAAAAACTACTCAATATAGTTGACCTGGTTCGTCCAGCTATTCATAGCGGGAAAGTTGATATATTTCTTATAGCCCTCGCTGTTGTGGCTGGTATCACTCAATATATTATGTCAAAGCAAACAATGCCGCAGAATTCTCAAACAAAGCGACTTCGTGACATTATGAACGAAGCAGCTGATGGAAAAGAAGCTGACCAGGCAGAAATAAACGCAATTGTAATGGGTAAAATGACAAAAATCCTACCGTTTATGATGGTACTTATTATGATTAGTGTACCCGGTGCACTTGCATTATATTACGCTGTCTCAAATATCGTTGCGGTCGCACAGCAACACTACCTGCTGAAGCAAGATGAAACTGAATTGGAAGAAATCGCCGATCAAGCAGTGGTGACACAGCGTCCTACTAAAAAACCAGCCAAAGGCCGCGCAACCTCTGCGAAAGAGGGTACGGTAGTGCGAATTGTCGCCAAAGATACAAGGAGGAAAAAGTGATGAATGAAGAAGAAACTGCAGCATACGCCAAGAAGTATCTCGAAGATATGTTGGCGTTTTTTGGCGTCAATACAGAAGTTGAAACATGGTATGAGGGTTCAATACTTGAAATCACTGTTCCCAGCACAGACATCAACAGTATATTAATTGGTCGCAATGCAGAAACGTTGCGTAGCTTACAGTACACCCTTTCGACAGTCTTGCGTAACAACAACGCGTATACAAATCGAGTAAATATCGACATTGCTGACTACAAAAAACAACGAGCAGAAAAGATAGCCGAGAAAGCTCGTGGATGGATTGAGGCGGTAAGAGAGACGGGTGATTCACACGTAGCAAGTCTAAACGCTGCTGACAGGCGCGTGGTGCATCAAGTTGCAACAGAATATGATGATATTCAGACATTTTCTGAGGGCGAGGGAAGAGAGCGAAAAATTATTATTGCTCAGAAGAGTTCGTAGGTTCTTTAAATACAACCAGCGAATACAATACATAGTTCCATATCATTGATGCGGCAGTAGCTAGCAATTTTCCTACAAGTAATACTACATGTTGGCTGTTAAGTAGTTGTGTTAAAAGGGGTGAGAGTAGCCATAATACTACTGACTGTAGAACCCACAATCCAAAGAGTGTAACAAGTATGAAAAGTAGAACTTCTCGTTTTACGTTTGTGCCTTGAGTTTTAAAAGTATACTTCTTGTTTGCAACAAAGCTTGCTAAAAACGCGGTGGTAGTTGAGACAATGTTTGCTACTACCAGCGGAATACCAAAAGAGCGTAACGTAAACAAAATGCCAAAATCAAGTATGGTGTTGGCGGCTCCAACAACTGCAAAGCGGGTCATTTGCTTACTGTTTTTTAGTTGCTTCACTCTCGTGATATTCCTCAACAAAATACACAGGCCTATGTTTAGTTTCGTTAAAAATTCTTCCGATATACTCTCCGATAATTCCTAGACTAAGAAGCTGGAGGCCGCCAAGGAAAAGGATGACAGCAAGCGTAGAGGCGTAGCCAGGAACGGTCGGTACACCAAAAAGTGGTCGTATAAGTAAATAGGCGATGTAAATGAATGCAACGAACGAAACGAATGCGCCGACATAAGCTGAAATCCGCAGTGGGGCAGTAGTAAAGCTGGTGATGCCATCGATAGCAAGGTTAATTAGCTTGGGGTAGTTCCATTTTGTCTCACCTGCAGCCCGGGCATCTCGATTGTAAAGAATTTCCTTCTTTTTGAATCCAATCCAACTAAAGAGCCCTTTTGTGTAGCGCTCACTTTCTCGAAATTGCTTTAGTGCTTCAATACATCGTCTATCAAGGAGGCGAAAGTCGCCGGTGTCTATTTGGATGGGAATATTTGTTGAATGTTGCAATATTTTGTAATACCATGCGCTTGTTTTCTTTTTTAAAGTGCTTTCGCCAGCGCGTGACTTGCGACGCGCAAATACATCATCATACCCCTCTTCCCAACATGCAACCATTTCTGGTATTAACTCAGGTGGGTCTTGTAAGTCAGCATCAATAATAACCACCGCATCACCACGTGCGTAGTCAAAACCGGCTAGCATGGCCGCTTCTTTACCAAAATTACGAGATAGATTCACGTATGAAATAGTAGGGTTCTTTTTGGCATACTTTTTAATGTGCTGCAGTGTTCCATCGCTACTGCCGTCATTGATAAACAAAAACTCTAACTCGTAGGTGTTTAGCTGGTTTTGTAGATCTTCGAGGCGAGCAATCAGCTTAGGAAGAACCTCAACTTCGTTATAGGCAGGTATTAAAACTGATATAACTTTTTTCATCTCTATTTAGTATACGCTACTTCACGGCTGTAATTAAATCAGTGATCGATGTATAGATGTGTGCGCCGGCCCGTTGAAGTGCGCTTGTTTTGGCTGCCGCTGACTCGTCCGCTGAACTCATAATGGCGCCGGCGTGACCGAGCTGGACTCCTTTGGGTGCGGTGTGGCCGGCAATATAGCTATACACCGGTTTGGCAATGGAGGCTTGAATATACGACGCCGCTTCGAGCTCGCTTTCACCACCAATCTCACCAACCATAACAATTGAGTTAACCTCAGGATCATTCTGGAAAAGTTCGAGGTAATCTATGAAATCAGTCCCTTTTATTGGATCACCGCCAATCCCAATAATGTACCTCTGGCCAATTCCACGCTGGGTTAAGCCAGCAGCAATTTCATACGTAAGGGTGCCGCTGCGGCTAACAATGCCAATGGAGCCGGGAAGGGCTAAGGTGGCTGGTATAATTCCCAGTTTGCTGTGTCCTGGCACAATGACGCCAGGACAATTTGGGCCAATCAAAACGGAAGACTTCCCTACTAAGTGTTGACTTATTTGCAACATATCATG
>CAZIDJ010000017.1:0-10978 GCA_964537815.1 uncultured Candidatus Saccharibacteria bacterium
GTCGATAATTACATCTGACTCATGTATTTATGTAACCTATAGTGTTTGAAAGATTCTACTGTACATACGAGTTAAACTGTTTTATAATGACGATAGCCACAGCGTTATAATTCCATCACCCTCAGGAATCAATCTAAAAACTAGGAGGACGCCATGAAAGTAAATACAGGTAATAACAGAATGAAACAGACAAAGAGCCTATGGCAACAATCAGGAATGGTTTTGCTAGTTATACCTCTTTTTATCAGTATTATTAACGTTACGTTTGCGACATCGCAGGCACAAGCAGCGCCTAATTTCACCGTTTCAACATTCGCCGGTACTTATGGTATGAACGGATATGTTAATGGCCCTGCCTCGTTAGCACAAATGGATTACCCTCATGACATTGCATTCGGAAACGATGGCACTATATACGTATCCGACACGACAAACCACCGAATACGCGCAATCAGCCCGGGAGGTGTCGTATCAACTTTTGCAGGATCAGGAGTTAGAGGTGGAGCGGACGGCACAGGAACAGCTGCTGAGTTCAACGAACCGCACAGTATTGCTATAAACCCCACCACGGGCGTGCTATATGTCACCGAAGCAAGCCTTGATAACAATACCCCGCGTGTCCGTGCTATTACTCCAGCTGGTGTCGTCACGACACTTGCAGGCTCAGGTGTTCCTGGAATGGTTGATGGTACAGGAACGGCAGCACAATTTTTCTTCCCTACGGGAATAGCCGTTAACCCTACTAATGGGATTATCTATGTTGCAGATTCATACGCACACAATATCCGTGCCATTACTCCAGCCGGTGTTACCACGACACTTGCAGGCTATGACGATATCCTAGATGTTGTTGCAAGTCCAAACGGAGGATACGCCGATGGTAGTGGTACTGCCGCGGTGTTTAGTTATCCGCAGGGTATAGAAGTTGCACCTGACGGTACAATATATGTCGGTGAATTCGGTGGCCATAAAATCCGTAAGATTACTCCAGCTGGTGTTACCACGACACTTGCGGGTTCAGGCGTTGCCGGTTTTGTTGACGGTACTGGTGTCGGCGCGCAGTTCGATCGACCAACTGGCGTTACAGTAGACTCGGACGGATTACTTTATATTGCAGATACTTTTAATGGTGCTATTCGCACTATTTCCTCAGAAGGTGTCGTCGCTACTATAGCGGGTACTGGTGCTTTGGGTTACGCCGACGGGCCAGGCGCCACCGCTCAATTTAACGCACCTACTGGTATTGCGTTCAACGCAACAGGAGAATTATTCATAACTGATACATACAATCAGCTTATCCGCCGTCTCGTCATTACAAATGCGTCAACCCCAACAAGCCCAATCGAAGGAGGTGGCATTACTACCCCTGGCGTTCCAAATACCGGGGTAGGGCCACAAGAAAGCATAAAAGCGCCACTCGTTGCCGCCCTATTATCATTCGGATTACTCACTTTTGTGGTCTTTATAGTTCGCGCCCGTAAAGTTTTATCAAAGAAGTGATTTTCTGCTTTGATAACATAAGACGGGCTTATTGCGGTCGTTGTAGTTGTTAATATCAATCGCGTAGAGTACGCTTAAATTAACAAAATAGATAGCATTATTAGAACTAAACTCAACTGACATTGAAAGCGTGTGGTGAGGCAATGAGTCCACTGTGGTACGACTAAATGCATAACTTATAGAAACATTCCATAACTCGCCTATGAGAAGTCGCCAGACATAGCTATTATCATAGAATCTCCGACTAGTGACTTTTTGCTCTTAGTAATCCTATTGCACTTTATTAATAAACAAACTATACTCGTGATATAATGTGGGCAAAAAAAGATAAGAGCGGATTTACAATTGTCGAATTACTGATAGTAGTAGTTGTCATTGCAATACTTGCCGCGATCACTATAGTTGCGTATAACGGTATCCAAAATCGAGCAAAAAAATCATCAGCAATTTCTACCGCCCAGTCGGTGCTCAAGAAAATTGAAGCATATGCGGCTGAAGTGGGCTCGTATCCCACTACGACGGGCCAGTTGACAGCTGCTGCGGCAAATAATAAACCCTACAGCGTCACTGGTGTGAATTTTGTTTATGCATTCCCTAGCTCTGCGCCGAGTAATGAAAACACGATTATCATTACAACGTGCGATAGTGCCCAAGGAAATCAAATTGTATACTGGGACTACGAAGCAAAGAATATTGCAGTTCTTAATGCGGGGACTGTGACCCCTTCAAGTTCATGTTCAATTGCTCAAAGTTCATAGCTTTCAAAATGTCTCAATATAACTGATGCGATGTACATGCCCGCGAATAGCACAGGAAGCGCGACTGGGGGCTGTTGCAGTCAAATTAAGCCGTCAAATGAAAAAGCCGCTGCATAAAACAACGGCTCTTGCACTGGCGCCCCGGGGTGGAGTCGAACCACCGACCTTAGGCTTAGAAGACCTTTTTTGTCATCTATACCGACCAGCTTAACCGAAGTGTACGCGGTTGTACAAGTTCGACATAGACGGCTTATGATTGGGTCTATAGCCGTCTTTTTAAGCCGTTGATTCTTAACAATTAATTAAACAGATAAAAGGTATTGACTTAAAAACCTACCATACGGTAGTATGGTTATATGATCTTGAAGAATGATATTATAGTGACTGCACAAGAACTTATGAAAAATGGCGATCCAGTTTCTTTGGACTCAGTTGCACGCAAAATAGGATTAACTAAAGCCGGTTTAGTACATCACTTCCCTACCAAAAAGGCACTTATGATTAGTCTTGTAGATGACGTTGCAAGGCGTTGGAGCAAAATGCTTGAAGAGGCTCCATCTAGTTCAAGCCCTGAGGGGCGCATGATGACTTACTTAAATTATGCACTGTCAGACGATATAGATTCCTCCGACTTCGCATTCATGGCTGACTATAAGCTAAAGGACGAACTATACACTAGATGGGCTGAGTTGATTGATAGATGGTTCGACTTCAACGATATTAAAGACACAAGTAGAAGGAATGCATTAACTACCGTGCGACTCATTGCAGACGGTGCATGGTTCGACAGGGGCTTAGGAATGCTAAGTACTAGCGAGGTTGAACGTAAATCAATTATATCTACGTCTGAAGTGATACTAAATAATGGAGTAAATAAATGAAACAATGGATTTTTTTGATAGGCGCTATCATATCGGAAGTGGCTGCCACACTATCTCTCAAAGCTGGAATGGATAATCCCCTCTTTTACATCGTAGTTGCAATTGGATATGGGGCTGCTTTCGTTTTCTTAACAAAAGCACTTAAACTTGGTATGGCTCTTGGTGTGGCTTATGGTATCTGGGGTGCTAGTGGTGTTGCTCTAACTGCCGTTCTATCAAACCTTATATTCAAAGAACCCCTGACTACAATTATGATAGCGGGTATTATTGTAATCATAGTCGGTGTACTTATGATTGAATTAGGCTCACAAGCTGCAAATAAAAAAGAAGCGGGGAACGCATAATGAGCTGGCTATTTCTTATAGGTGCAATCATTTTTGAAGTCTCAGCAACACTCTCGTTACGTATGGCCAGTACAGGGAAACGTCGTTGGTGGATAGCCGTTGCAGGAGCATATATGATAGCATTTACTATGCTCATACTGACACTCTCCAACGGTATGGCTCTTGGTGTGGCTTATGGTATCTGGGCGGCATCAGGAGTTGCCCTCACAGCTATATTTAGCAAAATTATTTTCAAAGAACACCTTACATTAGTTATGTCTATCGGTATCCTTGTTGTAATTGGTGGTGTGCTTATGATCGAACTTGGAAGCGGATCCATACATTAGTACTACTCTATAGGCTACAGATACTTAATAACTAATGAAATAGTCGGTTTCAGTTCTTCCCTCATGTATAAAAATCAGTAGCGAATTAATTGTTACAGCTTCGTTAATCTTGGCTTGGCTCCTTGAGACAGACAAGAAATCCATTACGCCTTCTTTTTCGGTTTTTTCGGAGAGCCTAAGGATGCGAGAATGTTTGCTAACCAACCCGTTTGTGGCGCACGACGATAGATTGGATTGAGTTCATCAACGAAAGCGTTTAATTCCGCCTTCGTCATACCGTTATCCATTGCTACTATCATCTTATTCTTCACTTCAAGAAGATCTTTAGCAGCTTCTCGGTGACTATCTAACAGTTTGTCGTAATTGAAATTCAGTTGATAAAAAGCCAAACCGATACCAACTATTGTAGAGATAATCCCGAGCGTAGTAAGTGAACCTGTAGAAAAATTCGGTATTAGCTGAACAAGTTGAACCCAAAGTGAAAATAACAAACTCGTAAGGATTAAGATACGTAGAATTTGCGACCCTAGTGACATCAGCTCGGCCTGTTTTTCATGTACCTTATGAGTGAATGCTAAGTTTTCAAATATCTTCTTCGCTGCGGTCATTAGTTATCTCCAATCGGTACAAATTCTTTTTTACGGGCTACAACTACCCCATCTTTAATTGCATAACACTCTACGTAATGAGTTCCTTCAAACGCGGTACTATCTTTATAAACTGCTTGGTTGGAAGTTGGTGGTTCTATTTTACCTCTAAGTTTGCCATCTTTTTGAGCTTCGATACTCAAGTTACGTACCTTCCAACGGAAGTTGTAGGTACTTGCGTTGTCAATTACCGCCCTAAATTCAACTTTTGCAGATTTTGGTAGTTTTCCGTGAAATGCAGTTAAAGCATCGCGGAGTCTTGACGCAACTCGCCAACCCTCTTTATTTACGAGTGATTCAACGCGCAAGTTTAAGCTGCTGTCAATTTGTACCGGGTATCGGTCCTCAATCCACTGCTCATCAGCAGAAGGAAATCGGTTTTCAAGACGACGAACAGTGACGAGTGTTTCATCATAAGTCGGAAATTCACTACGGAAAACAACCCTCCATTGCAGACAGGCGTCTTCATAGCTCTCTTGAATTTCATAGTCACGTGCTATAACTATTCGATTTGTAGCTGTGGAAATTCTACTCAAGGCGTCATCGCTCAGCCCTGCATCCTCTTGGTATGGTAACCACGCGAAAAATCCTTCAATAAGTTCCGACCATTGCTGCCCATTGTATTCGTCATCTAGATACGCTACTACTAGGTTTTCTATTATGTATGACTTAATCGTGTGGCCAGTGTTGTTATTCCAGTGTTTAACCATCCTTATCATTCGACGTGTGATACCGGTTTCATCATTCGATCGTTTGATGTTATCCATTTCAGCCCGCGGGCGACTTGTTGCCGTGACAGCTTAGTTGCTTAGGTATTCTTGAAGTGGAGTATCTTATGGAGCTGCACAAGATCTCTCTTGTACGGCCTGCCTTTGCTCATGATAAAGATGTATTTATGGACTGTTCGGGGCTAGTGGTGGGTCAAGCCGTGTGAGCACGAGCTGCTGATCGCAATTGAGTAGGTCGAAGTCCCGTTGTATTGCAAAATATATAAAAATCTTCGGTTGAGCCATCCGACTCTCCATTTTCAGGAATAAAAATAATGATCACTGGAGAACGACTCTCTTGATGGTCAAAAACATTCTGAAACGCTACACTAAAAACATGTCAGGACTCAATAAACAATTTGGCGACGAGGGCGAGCGAGAGGTTGTCGAACTCGTACCCTGCCCAAATTGCGGCAAGGAGCTGATGTTGTTGCCGCCGAGCTTTCCTATGAACGACGTGCAGTGTTCGGCATGTAATTTCCGTGCGCAAATTAAGACTAATCGATTAAAGCCAAAGTCAGAGATCTTTGGTGCGGGCTGGGATATAACAGAAAAAGTGCTCAAGTCGGGCTATCTCATGCCGCCGCTGATCGCTAATTTTAAATGGAGCGACAAGACGGGTGAACATCAGGAAATTCGCTTTTATCCGTTTATACCCAAAAAGAATTTGAAAAAGCGCCAACTGGCAGAGACCGCGCACCGCGCAAATTATAAAATGTTTAATTACACTGGTCTTGATAAATTGCCGTATGTTACGCTACTAAAAAAATAAGCGCGTGCTATCATAAAAGCACATAACAGGAGGTGTGTATGTTGGATCTAGCAGGTATAAACTATTGGGCAGTGTTAGTAGTGTGGGTGCTATATATGGCGGTAGGCGCATGGTGGTATTCGACTGCGGGCTTTGCGAAGCAGTGGACCAAGCACACGGGTATCGACATCCTCAAGATCCCGACCAAACAAGCCAACAAAATCATCATTTCGGTGGCCGTCTCTGCATTGGTACAGGCGCTTGCGCTGGCAGTAGTGCTGAATTCACTTGATGTGACAACCGCAACAAACGGGCTACTGGTTGGGTTGCTACTGTGGCTGGGCTTTACCGCTGCGACAACAGTAGGCGTGACGCTATATAGCAAGCGCAGCTGGAAATTCCTGTGGCTGAACAGCAGCTACTTTCTCGTCGTGATGGCGATTGGTGCTGCCGTACTCGCCGTGTGGCAATAATTGCATATAGCGCTTGTGTTTGCGGTATTGGCTATCTGCTGTTACTATACGAAAACCGACTCACTGAGAGGAGAAAATCATGGTTGGTTTTGGTCGGAGGAAGAAGCCGCAAGCCCAACCGGGCGATACGGCTTCGACATTTGTCGAGGCAACCGGCGGCGGCTGGGGTGATAGCCTCGATGCCGTGGCGGTGGACGGCGGTGAGCAAGCTGACTATGTAGGAGAAATGCTGCGTCGTGCCAGCGAGTACGCCCGAGAGAACGGTGTCGAGATCGGTGAAGAGTTCGAGTACACAATCACCGACATCCCGTGTGGCATCACGAGCCCGCATGAGATCGTCTTTGGTCTCATGATGCGAGCGGGCGAGTATGGCCTATGCCCAGGCCCAATGCTCAACGAAAAGGCTTACTTCACTCGCTTGGAGTAAGAGCCCCGCACTACTGTTGTAGGCAAAATAGCCTCCGGTATGCCGGGGCTATTTTGTTTTTGGGAAGAAGTAGAACATCGTATAGATACTCTGCTTAGATACAGGGCCAGATCCTTTATTAATGAATTAGTTACGGCTCTAGTACAGCCAGTATATTGCCGGCATTGTCTTTGAACCATGCAATATCTGGCCCCATATTGGCGGCTTTACCACGTAACACACCTCTTTCATCCTGTTCGGCGGGCATGTCGCTGTACCGCTCCATCGTAACTCCCGCAGCTGTCAACTCGTCGATCGCTGTGTCGATACTTTCAACTACAAAATTCAGCACGGTAAACGTTGCTGGCTGATGATCTGGCTTTTCATAAATAAACACTTGCGCACCACCGCTGAGCGACAGTTTCAAGCCCATTGATTCTTTGTTGATGTTTACGCCGATTCTTTCGTAGAATTCCATGGCAGCGGATAAATTATCCGTAGAGTAGCCGCCAAATGTTGCAATATATTTCATATCTTTTCCTCCATGCTTATATTCTTATTGTACTCCTTGCATGGTTTCTCGAAGCATCAGCCCTACTTTCGGTATGGTCGTCCGCGGCGGAAGGTAAAAGCAACCGCGACTGCGCAAACAACAAGTCCACCTATAGACAGGGCGATAAGTTGCATGGGCGCATAAACGCTAGCGCGTGGCAGGCCGGTCGAAGGTGCTCCCGGTATGATAGATGGTGTGCTGATAAATGTACAAGTAACGATGTTATTCGCCGCTAGTGCAATGCCAGAAATGGCATTGCCGTTCTGTGCACCGTTGTTTGTGCCACCTGTACAGCTCACAGACACTAATTGGTACCCGGCCTTTGCTGTTTGCGTGACCGAGTAGCCACCCGTAGGAGTGACTTTGACGGATGGTACTGTACCAAGAGGACTCGCCTGGGTGACGGTTGACTGCACAAGGGAGTTGTCGCTCCTGCGTACGTCGAATGCCCAATCTGCTGCGTTGGTTTGATCGTTGGTAGTTGCAGGGTTGCCGTCTAGGTCGATTTTTTGCACGATGTTGATTGCATTGCCGCAGGTTTGGTTGGCAAAGTCAGCAAGTTGTACTGCAAGCTGATCGAAATCGGTCGTGATGACGTCGGATGTTGTAGCGTCACCAGTATCAACATTGGTGCCAGAGATAGCCTGTAGGCGCGACACAGTCACATCTACGCTGCTACCAATACCCACTGCAACAACACGTGTGCCGCTAGCCTTGGCCGCGTTTGCGGCAACTATGGCAGGGTCTAGGTGTGCATTTGGCTGGAACCAGTCGTAAGGGCCAGCGCTACTGATGGTTGGGTCGCCGTCGGTCAGTAGTAGCAAGATATCGGGGTTGCCTGTAGCACTGGCAAAAGTAGCTTGGCCAGTGTTTATACCTGCCTCCCAGTTGGTGGTTTCCATGGGGTCGAAAAAGCCTGGAGGGGGTGGTAGGCTGTTGATCGCCGCAATAGTCAGCGCGCTGTCGGCGGTAAAGCCCTGTACAAGATTTGCATCGGTACCGAAGTGCGTCACAGAAAACTGCGTGGGTGAGCTGCTCATGGTTGTCACAAACTCAGCAAGAGCTTGCCGTATAAGGACGCGGTCTGGCTCACCAATGCTCGATGATTTGTCGACAACAAGAGCGATGTCGAGCCCGCAGGTTTGTACAAGTGAAGGGTTGGGGTCGGGGTCGGCGGCATAAGTTGTCGAGGACAAAGCGCCCGACAAATTGACCGACAAAACGGCAAAGGTAAAAGCCAGGGCGAGCCTGCTTATTCGATGTATATATGTTTTTAGGGTATGTGTTTGTTTGTTGTGATACCTCACAGGAACTCCTTGTTACGGTACGATATGCCACCAATCTTGCATAAGCGTTATGCGAAGTATAATAGCGATATATCTATGGATTGTCAAGCGGGCGGCCACCAAAGGGTTGACGTGCCCGGCATGAGAGCTCATAGTAGCTGAAAAGGAGAACTACCATGAG
This sequence comes from uncultured Candidatus Saccharibacteria bacterium, assembly GCA_964537815.1. GTDB lineage: Bacteria > Patescibacteriota > Saccharimonadia > Saccharimonadales > Saccharimonadaceae > UBA1020. The sequence continues at coordinate 8,874 of CAZIDJ010000017.1, forward strand.
CAAAACTGAGGCAATATCGCTATCGACAGCCGTACGAACGGTAGTCACGAAATATTCGGAGTTTTCTGGCCGAGCACCACGCGCAGAGTTTTGGTGGTGGGTACTTTTTGTTGCGCTTGTGAGTGCAGTAATCAGTACATTAGATGTGCTTGTTATCAACCAAAATGCAACAATCGGCGGCGTGTTTAATAGCATTTGGGGGATTGTGATCCTGCTGCCATCGCTAGCTGTGACAGTCCGGCGTCTGCGTGATGCAGGTTACGTTTGGCAAAATATCTTCTGGGGACTGATCCCATTTGTTGGAGCGATCATTCTAGCGATTTTTTGCGCTCAAAAGACCAAGAAATAAGATACTAAGCAGACAAAGGGGGAGATCATGAGCTACAGTTTACAACCCTACATCAGCTTTAAAGGTCAGGCGCGCCAAGCAATGACGTTTTACCAGACTGTGTTTGGCGGTCGGGCAGACGTAGTGCCGTTTAGCCAGTTTGGCATACCAAACGAACCAGCCGATGGCGTGATGCACGCAGCACTGGTGGTTGACGACAAAACGCTCATAATGGGCAGCGATGCTATGAGCGAAACTCCGGCGGGCATAGCGCTGAGCCTAAGCGGTACCAGCGACGAACTGCATGGACTGTTTGCCAAGCTTGCCGACGGCGCAACCGATGTGCGCGAACTAAAAACCGAGCAGTGGGGCGCAGAATACGGCGAACTTGTCGACAAATTTGGTATACGTTGGATGTTTAACGGTGTGAACGAAGAGTCCGAATAAATAGCAACTACAAACAAAAAAATACGACCACATTTATGCGTGGTCGTATTTTGTTATGGTCGTTGCGCTTTGCGTTTTGCTGCTTTGAGCTTTTTCTTGCGTGCACGTTTGATGTCGGCGCTATGCCAGCTTCGATGTTTTGCCATAGGGCTCCTTTTATACTTGCCTTAGTGTACGCTACTACTGTTAATTTGTCAAAGTCGGTGGCTGGCCAGCGCAGTGGTTTGGCGGCGATTGCTATAATAAAAGTAGTCTATGATTCACTACATTTACATCCCTGGGTTGGGTGATCGGTTTGATCCGCTGCGCCGTGCGGCATTGCAGCGATGGAAACGCCGCGACGTACAGGTGACACTAGTACCTATGCGCTGGGCAGACAACACAGAAACATATGAGCAAAAATATGCACGGGTTGTCGCAGTAATCACGCAAGCGGCTGCGCAAAAGACAATACTGGTCGGCGAGAGCGCTGGTGGGGCTATGGCGCTGCTGACGTTTTGTCGTCAGCAGCAAGCGGTGCATAGTGTGGTCACTGTTTGTGGTTACAACAAAGGCGCAGCAGAAATCGGCCAAGGCTATCGCCGCAGTAGCCCGGCGCTGTATCCGCTGCTACGAGAGCTAGACAAGGTGTTGCCAGGTCTGCCTACAGCTGCTCGCCAGGGCATCACAACTATCTATTCGCTGCATGACAGCGTCGTGAGTCCTCGGCATAGTCAGGTTGATGGTGCGCACGAAACCGTTCTGCGTACACCGGGCCATTTGTTCACCATCGCGCGCATCTTGTTGGTGGGTTTAAGCAACTAGCTATGGCAGCGGTATCAGTAGACTCGTGCGTTTTTTGTATTTTTTGTAGGCAGGATCATTACCCCAACGCTTGTCGGCTGATTTTTCGAGGATGGGTATGCCGCTTACAAACAGCAGGAGAACGATAATGAATAGCGGGCTGATCAGTCCAATCGCTGCCTGCACGAATGGCAGGCTGGTTGCGGCAACTATGTACACACCGATCCACACAACAATCTCACCAAAATAATTCGGGTGCCGTGAGTAGCGCCATATGCCCGATTCTATCCACTTGCCTTTGTTTGCAGGGTTATTTTTGAACTGTATTTTTTGCACATCAGCGATTGTCTCTATGATAAGCCCCACCGTCCATTCGAAAAGCGAAACAGTAACCATCTACTAATCAAAGCACCGCCTGCTTCTGGTAAATCTCGTGCACTCATGTATGTAGGCCTCGATAAGCTTATTAACCAAGGCAAGAAAAAAGTCATTGTAGCTGTACCTGAAAAGTCTATCGGTTCTTCATTCGCAAGCATAAATCTTTCGG
>CAZIDJ010000018.1:0-9041 GCA_964537815.1 uncultured Candidatus Saccharibacteria bacterium
GGGTTGGTTTTGGCCAGTGGTGAAATAAACTTGGGAGTGTTGACCAGCCACACCGGCCCAGCTACATCTTTACGAATATTCTTCCATAATTTATCGATGCTACGCGGAATACTATCGGCTTTTTCAACTTCAAGGCTGTGCTCTTTGAGTTTGCCGGCCACTTCTTCGATGGTGGTATTGTACACATCAACCCCATAGTGTTTTTGAATCACCTCGGCGTAATCCCACACTTCCCATTCGCCGCTCATATCAACATCAAATTTGCCGAGTTTGAACTGCAGTGTGCCAAACGTTTCTTTTAAGGAATACTTGTACATGTCTTCCATGAACTTCATGCCGTCTTTCCAGTTCCAGTAGGCGGCGTACCATTCCATGGCTACATGTTCTGGCAGATGTTCATCGGTATAATTTTCGTTCCTAAAACGTGGGCCAAGGTCGTAGACCTTCTCAAACCCAGCACCAATTAGGCGTTTAAGTGGTAATTCGTGGCTGATACGCAAATAAAATTGTTGGTCGTCGAGTGCATCCATATGGGTGACAAACGGGTTGGCATCGGCACCACCCGTAGTGTGCTCGAGCACCGGAATATTAACTTCAACAAAACCGTTATCATCGAGGAATTTGCGGGTAGCTTGCCAAAACTTGCTGCGGCGCACAAAGCGGTCGCGCACATCAAGGTTGACGTTCATATCGACATAGCGGCGTCTAAAGCGTTCTTCTTTGTTCGTTAGCTCAATCGGCATTGGCCGCAGCGCTTTTGTAAGCAATCGTAGCTCGCGCACTCCCACAGACTTTTCGCCAGTTTGTGTGGTTACCATTTCGCCGGTTGCCTGCACGAAGTCACCAGTATCGAGCAATTTCAATTGCTTCATGCCCAACACGCCACGCGAGGCATCCAGTTCGGCTACGTCGTCTTTTTGTAAATACAGCTGCACCTCACCGCTCATATCACGCAGTTTTATAAAGGCCAATTTACCAAAACTCCGAATCGAGACAATTCGCCCAACAACTGTTATATTTTGGCCTTGTAACGAATCAAATTCATCGATCACCTGCTTGCAGATATGCGTCCGCTGAGCATTCGCCGGGTAAGCGTCAACACCAAGCTCCTTCAACTCAGCTAATTTGCGTAAACGTTCGTCTCGGTAGTCTTGTAGTGTGGCCATAACTAGTTTTAGTATACCCTACCTCTGTAACATTTTCTAGTTGAAAACTGTAAAAATGCTTGCACTTATATTACTAGAATGGTTTAATAGAGGTGTATTGTTATTAAAACAAAAAGGTGGATTAACATGACAAGTATATCTATGGAACGAGCTACGCCTATGGGAGATGTAGGTTTTTTTACACGTATACGACAAAGACTATCAGGCATTGCGCTTAGGCCAACAGTTGAGGTACCCGCAGAGCCTACGGCTACTGTAAGTTTTACGACCATACACGACATAACCACCCAGCTTCGTGAAAAACCAGATCAACCAGAGCTGCATGACAGCCTAGAGCAATGCGCCGCTGCACTTGCTGAAGCGCTGACAGTAGAACGGCCGACTATTCCCCCAAGAGACCTAGGACTTGGCCAGGTTTGGGATGCTCTGCATGCATACAGCATCAATCCTACTGATGCTACGTTTGACTTAGCAGCGATAGCATTAAACAGGTTTGGGGGCGAGGGCCAACCTGCCCTCTGCCATGCATTGACGCTGGCAAAACAAAAAGAGATGCCCGTTCACGAAGCACTCGATCGGGTGCTTGAATCTAATGAACTATCTGCAGCTTAGTTTACTGCAACGACTTTGTAGGTAATTTCACCTTTTGGTGTAACGACACTAGCACTATCACCAACTTTTTTGCCCATTAGTGCCAAGCCGATTGGTGATTCGTTTGAAATCTTACCCTCAAGTGGGTTTGCCTCGACAGGACCAACAACGTGGTAGTGAACAGTTTTACTACCATTTTTTAGCTCTACTTTGCTTCCCAGCCCAACGCTCGAAGCACGGCTGGCTTTGATAATTTCAGCGTTCGTTAAAATATCTTCAATCTCAGCAATACGGCTTTCAACCAGCCCCTGCTCTTCGCGTGCGGCATCGTATTCAGCATTCTCGCTTAAATCGCCATACCCACGAGCGTCAGCAATTTTTTCGGCAATTTCGCCGCGACGCCCTTTTAGTTTCTCTAGCTCAGCCTCGAGTTCTTTACGTCCGTCAGTAGTGATTTGATATAGTTTTTTCATAGTCTCTTACTCCTGTTTTTGTAAAACAAAGTCTTTTAAAAAGCGCCGCAACTTGCCCGGCACTTGTACGTATTTCTTTAGCATACAACTGGAAAGCCCCTATTACTTAACAGTCTCCAGTTCGTCTTATTGTACGGCTAGGCAGCGTAGTTGTCAAGCTTTTTTGCAAGTTCCACAGGGGTAAGGTTGACTGTTTCACCACTGGCCCGCACAGTATATTCATACTCCCCAGCTTCGACACCACGGTCGCTCACTGTCACTCTATACGGTATACCTAGTAGCTCAGCATCGGCGAATTTTGCACCTGGTCGTTCGTCGCGATCGTCGTATAACACGGCTATACCCTTTGCAGCAAGCTCATCGTATAGCTTGTCGGCTTCTGCTGCGCCCTTTTCACCAATTGAAACCAAATATACTTTATATGGTGCAATGGCATCTGGCCATACGAGCCCTTTTTCATCGCTCATTTTTTCGGCAATTACTCCCATAACGCGCGTTACACCAATGCCATAACTGCCAATCCACAGCGATTGTCTTTTGCCATCACTGTCAGTGTAATACAGCCCCATTTCGTCAGTTTTTTGCGTGCCGAAGTTGAATATATTCCCCACCTCAGCAGTTTTGACAGGTTCAAGTTCTTCACGAGTAATGCCCAGCTCATTTACGGCATCATCAATCACTTCCTCATTAATAGCAATGTTTCTGCCTTTATGAAGATAAATTACGTCTTCACCGGCATCACAGATTGTCTGAAACTCGTGGCTAAACTTTGTGAAGGCCCCGCCGCTGGCAAATGTTACATATGTATCATCACCTATACCAAGTCGGTCATAGACACGCTTGTAGGCTTCTATGGTTTTTTCGTAGTAGGCATCAAGATCTTCCTTGCTAGCATGAAAACTATACATGTCTTTCATGATAAATTCACGCCCGCGCATAATGCCACTTTTGGCACGAAGTTCGTTGCGCATTTTGGTTTGGAACTGGTACAAGCTAGCCGGTAGATCTTTGTAGCTCGTCACATACTGTTTCATCATCTCAACAATCGGCTCTTCATGGCTCCACCCAAGCCCTACTTCGGTCTCGTCTTTTAGCTTCGTTTTAAACCAAATGTCGACAACATCATCGCTCCAACGACCGGTTTTCTCCCATATGTCTCGTCGCTGCAAGCTGGTCATAATAAGTTCATTCGAATCAATCGCGTCCATTTCTTCACGTACAATTTGCTTGATGTTCTCAACAACTCGAATACCCAGCGGCAAATACGCATAGGCGCCTGCCATTTCTTTGTACACATACCCTGCACGAATTAGTAGCTGCGCATTTTTGGCCACTTCATCAGCTGGCGCGGTTTTGCTTGTTTTAGTGAATAATTTTGATACTCGCATAGTTAATTACCATTGTATCAGAGATGCACAACAAATAATGCATAAAAGGCAACAGCGTTTTTTGCCATATGCAAAAGTATACCCGCCCATATACTACCTGTTAGTTCGCGGAGTCCGCACAGCACAATGCTCAGAGCGAACACATTTACGCCCACGTTCCATTGCCCATGCAAAAAACCAAATAGTGCGCTCACCAAAAGACTCGCCACTATCATTCCTGTTCGCGGCCGCAGCTTACCGTACAGGTAGCCTCGAAACAATGTTTCTTCGACAATTGGAGCAATAACAACCAGCGTTATGAATGCGAGCGAATAGTCGAGACGTGTGCCAATGGCATTAAATCCAACGTCTTGCTTTTGGGCTATATCAAACCCGGGAATAAAAGCTTGCGCTAACGAAACAGCAGCAATAGCTAGTATGAAGTACGGAATAAGCGCAAGAGGCCCTGCTAGTAAGTCAAACCACGTTGGCCCGCGGCTTAGGCCTAGTTCATCTCGGGTGGTTTTCTTGCCAAACAGCCAACGCGGTACATATAGCGCTGTGATAAGTGATAAGCCAAATGCTGTTGCCGCCTCTATCGTGGAGCGGACCGCTTCGCTGAGTGAAAGATAGTCTACACCAAGTGCAATCAAGGTTTTCAGCAGCAGCACCATCAGCAAAGCGCCGGCAATGAAGCTCACAAACACCCACAGCAAGTAGCCAACTGCAACTATGGCTGCACGTAAACGCGGTTTTCGTGCTAGCATTCGTCGTGCCGATATACGAGGTGATGCGGCCGTACTATTTTTGGAAGAATTTGCCGACATCTGCCCACGTCACCAATATTACAAGTCCCATGAGTACAAAGAATCCGGTTGCTTGAATTGCTTCTTCGCGCTCTTTGGTGAGCGGTTTTTTGAGTAGCTTAAATATTGTCATTGTCCACCAGCGCCCACCATCGAGTGCGGGAATCGGCAATGCATTCATCACCGCCAGGCTAAGTGAAATAATTGCGCTCAAGAACACCAGCTGCTTAAAGCCAGCTTGCTGTGCTTGCGGGAAAATAACGCCCAAAATGCCAACGGGGCCAGCCACATTTTTGCTTACTGTATCCAGCTCTTTATTGCCACTTTGCTGCGCAGACTGGTTCCAAAACGCCAACGATTTCACAAACCCTTTTAGGGTATTCCATGCTATCTCACCGGTGCCTTTTAGGGTAACCCAAGTAAACTGCGCGGTGGTGCCCACACCAACAATTGGTGCTGACCATGTAGCTTTTATGTCTTCACGCTGGCCTGGGCCGACACCCAAATAGCCTTTGCCATCACTGTTCGAAGCTTTTAGTGGTACGTTGGCTGTTCGCTCCACACCGTCACGAGTGTAAATAATTTCGACTGTCTTTCCCCTGTTTTCAGCGGTTAATTGCTGCAGACGCTCTGGTGTTTCAAGTGCTAGTCCATTAAGTCGTAGCATCAAGTCATTCGGCTTCAGACCTGCTTTCTCAGCTGGCGACCCAGACTGCACTGTTACAGCAGTCAGCGGTTTACGAATAATTTGCGTATCGCCCGGCACACTAAACTGGTTAGTGATGATTTTTGGGATGCCTACGAATGCGAGACCCGTCAAAAGCACTGCTGCAATCAGCCAGTTCATCGCCACACCAGCTAGCAAAATTTTGGTTTTTACCCAGTAGCTGGCGGCCCCGTAGTCACCCTTGTGCGTCGCACTGTCATGTTCGCCCTGCAGCCGTACAAAGCCACCAAGTGGTAGCCAGTTGAGCGTAAACAGCACATTTTTGCCAAGAACACTTTGCTTGACCTTTTTGCCCCATGCTTTCGGTGGAAATCCAATCCCAAATTCTTCCACTACGACGCCATTGCGACGTGCCACAATGCCGTGACCAAGTTCGTGTACCACAACAAGCAGCACTAAAATGAACAGCCCAACCAATATTCCAACTACTAGCATTTACCCTCCAATTCGCCTTTCGCGGCGTTGATATTCTTCCAGTATACCAGCAACATCTTCGCTCGTCATCTCTGGCCAGTTTTTTTCCAAAAAAATGAATTCACTGTAGGCAGCACGCCACAACATGAAGTTTGAAAGTCGTTTTTCGCCACTTGTTCGCACAATCACATCACAGGGTGGAATTTCAGGCACATACAAACTGTTCGCAACAAGTTCATCTGTCACTTCATCAGCGCTGTATCCAGCCTGAACAATAGTTTTAACCGCATCGATGATTTCTCGCTGGCCACCATAGTTAAAGCACATTACTACTGTAGCGCGTGTGCCGTTTGCCGATGCTGCTTCGGTCTTTTCAATAATTTCTACAATATCGCTCGGCAGACCATCACGTGTGCCAGCCACCACCACCCTGTATCCCTGTGTGACAAGCTCGGCAAGATCGACTGCAAACACACGCTTAATAAGCCGCATCATGCCTTTTACCTCTTGCTCGGCTCGGTTCCAGTTTTCTGTACTCCAGGTATAGAGCGAAATATACCGCACGCCAGCATCGGCAACGGCTGCTATAACGTCTTTTAGGGCGTTGTAGCCAGCTAGGTGGCCTTCGTAGGTTGGCAAACCATGTGCTTTGGCCCAACGACGATTGCCGTCGAGGATAAAACCGACATGGGTTGGTACCGTGGCTCTAGTCACTAGTTTTCGCGCTCCATAGCAAAGGTAATAATGTCTTCTAGTATAGCAGCTTCTTTTTTACCCCACGAAGTCGCGCGTTTTGCCGCCGTTTTGGCTTGGTCGGCGTAGGTTTTGCCTCGTTGTAAGGCTTCATCTGTCGCACCGACCTCCCTTAACACCGTGCGCAGTACCTCGAGTTCAGGCTCGCCAGCAGAGGCATCGCCCACAATCGCTAAAATCTTCTTTTTCGTCGCCGCGTCAGCTGCTTCGAGCGCCAAATGTACCATCAACGTGTACTTGCCTTCGTGCACATCATCGAGGTTTGGCTTGCCAGTTTTGGCGGTTTCCCCATAAATCCCCAGATAGTCATCGCGCAGCTGAAAGGCAATGCCAGCCGGAATACCGTAGTTTTCTGCATCACGCCGATACGCTGCATCTGCGCCATTTGCCAGTGTTAGAGCCGCCTCGATCGGCGCCGCAAACGTATAATAACTACTTTTTTGCGCATATTTACGCAGCATCGCCTCTGTACTAACGTCTCTACCAATCTGTTGGTCGAGATCATCAATTTGGCCAATGCCGGTAAGTAGCGTCGTACGTTCGAGCACTGCCATCGTCGCCCGAATATGCTCCGGGCTGCCCCCACTTTTTACGAGCAGCATGTTCGATGCATGATGTGCAATCATCCCCACAAGCATCCCAATCATCTCCGCCTCACGCCCCCGGCTATACGGAAAATCTCGTTCGTAGGCAATATGCGCGGTCGGCTGCCCACGTCGCATCGTCGAGCGATCCATCACGTCATCAACAATCAACAAATAGTTTTGGATAAGCTCTATGCTTGCACCGAGCGCTAGCCCTCGCGGATCTCCCTGTTGTTTGGTAGCGTGGTCGTACATCATGGCTGCAATACTGCCACGGATGCGTTTGCTTGGCCGCAAGCTGTAGTTCTGCAACATTGCGAGCGCCCACCTGCCCTTCTTTGATAGCGGTGGCAGATCAGTTTCGAGCTCATCAAAAAATGCTACCAGCGTACGAGCAAGCGGTTCATAGTAATCGAGGCCAGGAATAGTACTCACGCGGGCCAGCTATACCGTCATTACTTCTTGTTCTTTGGCCTTGAAAGCAGCGTCTATTTTAGCCTGGTAGCTGTGCATCAAGCCATCAAATTCTTTCTCAACCGCCTTCAAATCATCCTCAGAAAGTTCCTTGGCCTCTTTTTTGCGCTTGACATCCTTCAGGGCGTCTTGGCGCACGTTACGCAGCGCAATGCGACAGTCTTCTACTTTATCACCGAGCAGTTTCACCATTTCTCGCCTGCGCTCTTCAGTTAGTGGCGGAATGGGCACACGCACCACGCGGCCATCGTCACTAGGGTTGAACCCAAGGCTGTGGTCATCACGAATAGCAGTAGTAATAGCCTGAATGTTACCCGGGTCAAATGGGCTCACAAGTAGTTGCTGTGGCTCTGGCGCCGTAACATTCGCCACCTGATTCAGCGGCATTTTTGCCCCGTAGGCTAGTACCATCACACCCGAAAGCATATCGGGGTGTGCCCGGCCAGTGCGCACCTTTTTTAGTTCATCAGCAAAATGATCCAGCGCTTGATCCATTTTTACTTCGTACGGTTTTGTGTCAAACATAATAGTCCTCTTTCTTGAGGACTATTATAGCAGTTATGCAAAGACCAGGTCTATTGTCTGTTGATCGCCTTCACCAAATCGTCGGTATTTATGTACGAATCAGATGTAACTGAGTTTCCTACAATCTTAAAGTCTATGTACTCAATATCACTAGCTCCTGGGTCATTTTTGTTATATTCAGATGAAAGTCTTGCACCTATCAGTGTTGTATGTGGGTTACGCAAAAACCGAACTAAATCATGGCGACTGTTCGCCCGACCCCATCTTTGCATGTCTGGATTGGTGAAAACAAGCGTTTGATCTTGCCCTGTTTCAATAAGACACGGTCCTTTCTCAACAAAAATCGGTTTGCCGTTCTTGTCGAGTTTTTCTCTGCCATTATTCTTCAGCTTAACGCAATATTCCCCTTCACTGGCGCTGAAATCAATCTCAGTTCCACCTAGCGACCCATCAACATCTATATCAAGATTACGATACGTGGCGTGCTTGACTTTGACCGCTTTCCCATCTTCGCTGTAAGAGTCTGGAAAATCTACAAAGGACATCAGCGCAAAGCTTTTATCAGCTTTGTCGTACGTACCTGGGCTGTCCCATCCATCAACTAGGCCATGACTATCTCCGTGAAGCTTATTTGGAAACTCACCCATCATTGCAAGGGCTGTGGCTTTCGCTGTTTTATTAAGGTTGCTGAGTTCAGTCTCTGATAGCTCGACAGAACTAACTGCATCATGTTCCTTCTTTTCATGGGCTGGGTTTGAGTGCGAAGTAGATTCTTTAGGTGCTGGCGTTTCACTGGTACCGCAACCACTCAGCGCAAGTGCTGAAAGCATAATACCTGCAGCAGCTTTTGCAAGGTTATTTTTTCCTGACAGTTTATCAATTGACATTGTGGTGGATTCCTTTACTAAAACATTACGTTTATGGTTTTATAATGCCTATATTACTCTCTCTCTTAATTTGTCAAGTGCTTTTACAATATTATCTAAAAGATTCAATACTTCCACCCCTGTTTACCACCAACTACCCACTACCTGCTTCGAGTGCGACCCAAGCAGGCAGTGGCACAAGAATTCAAAGAGTTTGGTTTGCTATACTACAAGTATGTCTATCCGCGAGGTGCGTGTGCACAATGTGCGCAGTTACGAGCTGTTTTCGGCCCAG
>CAZIDJ010000019.1:0-6600 GCA_964537815.1 uncultured Candidatus Saccharibacteria bacterium
AAACAAAACTAAGAAAATAGCCCTACAATCAAGGTAAGGCGATTTTCTTGGTACACCCGACAGGATTTGAACCTATGGCCTTCGGCTCCGCAAGCCGACGCTCTATCCAGCTGAGCTACGGGTGCATAGCAACCCTTCGCTTCTGACAGCTGTATAGAGCGACGCTAATAATTTCTCATCGGCTTCGCCTAGCGCAGTCTTTAGCTACGGGTGCATACACACGGAAGTTTATCCGTGTAGTGTAACTATAAAGTGCTTTCGCCTAGCGAAAGGCGAACAGATGATAGTGTAACATAACAGAGGTGTTCTTCGCAAGTGCGCTGACTACATGCGTAGCTTATTCACGATGGCATCAAACATGTCAGGCTGCACATCTTCCATAGGCAGATAACCACCAAGTGTATCAACAATTTGTTCACCTACTTCGGTAGGAAAGTATACAGTGAGGCCTGGGCGAAAGCGTTTGATAGGGATGAGCACTAACGAATTTATCTGCTCATTTCGGAGGATGCCAAATGCTTTAAACTCTTCGAGTGGGTGAAGCTGATCATTAATGTAGAGCCCCTTTTCGCTCAGTGCATACGAAAGCTGCCGCGGGGGACGGTGCGAATACACCATGAGTGCTCCGGCCATAACAGGCAGCAGCAAAGCAAAAGTCAGTGCCTTCATCACAAAAATAGCCAAAACCATTAGCACAAGTACCACCACAACAAAAACAACGTACCAAATCGCAGTTTTTGTTTGCTGCATGTATTCAATCGCTTGCCACTGGACAGGCTCTACTTCAGGGAGCCGTGTCGGCCCAGTGTCCGCCGGTACCTCTTGCTGAACAGGTGCTTCTACCGGTTGATAGAACGTTGTTTCGGCTTCTTGTTGCGGCATTTGAGGTTGCTGTGGTTGCATAATTTTAGTATAGCATGAGGAGAATGAGCAAAATGCCAACCCGCTGGGATTTCGAGTCGACGAAATGATATGTGTATGTGGCACGGGGATGATACGCGGAGGAGGGGAGATAACGCCAGACAAGCTGACTCCTCCGTTTGTTCGAAAAATGAGCAAGGCAATTTTTCTTCACTGCACTTCGCCGAACTCCGCGCTGGTTTCGCTTCGCAAAACGCGGGAGTTCGCGTCTCCCCATTGCAGGCAAATAAAAGAACGACCAAAAAGGTCGTAATTTTATTTGGCGGAGGAGGGGAGATTCGAACTCCCGCTCCAGGTTTCCCCGGACTAACGATTTAGCAAACCGTCCCCTTCAGCCACTTGGGTACTCCTCCGTATTAAAGCCCATTTTACCATGAACTCTTGTATAAAATGTATGTTACTGCAGCTGAGGGACGGTGCCCGTCGCTTGATTCACGTTTCACGCAGCAGCCACTTGGGTACTCCTCCATACAGCTATAGCATGCGTGATTTTCATCACACAACTTGGCATATTGTAGCACAATACAGAGGCGATTTGTAGACTATATCAGAGGCTTTTGGTACAATTATGGTAGAAATTTAACGAGGAAAACGTCAAATGAAGCGCTCATCCATTCAAACAGCCAAGGTTTTTGCAGTATCTGCCGCGTTGTCAGTCGCACTCTTTCTAACTCCTCACGCTTCTGCATTTGAAGGAACTATTCAGAGTGGTGCGGACGCCGCACGAGGTAATGGGCAAACGGCCAACCTATTTGGTAGCACCGGTATATTTTCTACTATAACTAACGTACTGCTATTTATTCTTGGCGCTATTTCTGTGATCATGATTATTATTGGTGGCCTGCGCTACGTTATCTCAGGTGGCAATTCAACTAATGTTACAGCTGCGAAAAACACCATTTTGTATGCGATCGTGGGAGTCATTATTGCGCTGCTATCTTACGCCATTATCAATTTTGTGCTTGGAAGCTTCACTGGTGGTAGTGGTGCTGGCGGCACAAATGTCTAAATAATATATACTATCTTGCAGGACACAGGGTGTCTTAGGATCTGTTGATGACCGACTCGGCGCCGCTGTAGCCCCGTACGAGTCTTTCAAGCAGCTCCCCCCGCCCTTTATGGGGCGGGGTCTACCCCTTGAGAAAGTTTTGTACCTCTGATAAAATTAAAAAGTTGCCTGGAGAGGTGACCGAGTGGTTTAAGGTAACGGTCTTGAAAACCGTCGTGGGGCAACTCACCGCGAGTTCGAATCTCGCCCTCTCCGCCATAGAATGAACACCCAATTGGGTGTTTTTTCTATGACGGAGCATTGCTTTAGGTTTGAGGTCCGGGTTTTGCAAAGCAAAACGACCGCGAGTTCGGTGAAGAGAATGAAGTAAAAATGTGTTTACATATTTTTACAAATGAGCGAAAGAGCAGTTTCAATTGTGATATCTCGCCCTCTCCGCCAAATTAAAATACAACCCCTGTGGTTGTATTTTAATTTGGCTAAGACCGAGATCCGAGCTTGCGAGCACGACATCAGTCGTGCAACCGCGTTGTTCGGCGAAGCGCTGCTCAGAAATTAGCTTACTCATTTTTCAGGGCAAGCGGAGGAGCCAGCCTGTCTGGCGATATCTCGTCCTTGCTATTGATTTGACAATATGTAGTTGATGATGAAATAGCTTTAGCTAAAAGAAATAGCAAAGGGTTAAATCCTCAACAGATAAAATATAATGCAAAATTATATAGTGCTTATGGTATGCTGATAGTATGCCTGTAAAAAATATTGTAAAGTCGTTTGATATACCAGCACATTATCATGTGTATAATCGTGCGTCTGGTGAGCGTCAACTATTTCGCGACAATACCGACAGGGAGTACTTCCTCTATCTCGTCAAGCGACACCTATTGCCGTCACTAGACGAAAGTGAGCCGCTGTATCCGACCTACGATGTTGAAGTTGTCGCGTATTGTTTAATGGGTTCGCATTTTCATTTTTTGCTGTATCAAGAAGTAGATCGACATGAGATAACACGTTTTATGCGTTCTGTAAGTACGGCCTATTCTATGTATTACAACAAGAAATATAAGTCGATGGGTCACGTGTTTCAGAGTGCGTTTCGAGCCTCACGCATTAATAACGAGGCGTACCTGGCACATATTTCACGCTACATACACCTTAATCCACGCAGTTATAAAACATGGAAATGGTCGAGCTACGGCAATTACATTGGACTGAAGGATGAAGAGTGGGTGAATCCTCAAAGAGCGATAATGCAGGGAATGGGAGTGCAACAATATGTGCAGTTTGTAGGTGAGTATGCAGAGACAGATAGACGCAAGCAGCATACAGCGATAAAAGATTTGCTTGCATTTTAGTACATCTGTAAAAGGTCTGACCCTTAACAGATGAGATAAAGTGCGGCAACGCGGAAACGAAAGGAGACGGAGATGAAAACAGGCTCACCGACGGAGCTCAAGCTGCAATAGATTGAAATCCATCGCGCGAGACTGTTTTCGGTGAGCCTAACGACTCTTGCTGTGATTTGAGTCGTTGTAGACCAATGACATGAGACCAATCCCTAGACCAGCTAGCGCAGGCATCCACCCCTGTGTGTGGACGCCATCGATTGTCTTGAGAACGCTCCAGAGAACGCTCCAGATCATCACTGCACCAATAAACCAAACGATTTGACGAAACATGTCTTCAAACCTTTCAAAGAGCCAAGCAATCCAACGGGTTTGTTGAAAAGCTAATATATATCACTATTAGCACAAAATGTCAATAGCAATCCGTCAAACTAAAACCATAACCACCACATATAGCGTACTGTTGCTTTTTTACAACACTATAAGGTGTTAAATCGTCCAAAACGCTCATGTAGACAAAAAAACCATGAAATACGCTTGCATAAGCTACATATGGGGGCTATATTAGTACTCAGACCACTACATATGTAGTCGTTCAATAAAATACACATACATGCAAACCCATGGGAGGTAACAGCATCTGAAACGATGCTAGTGGGTTCGTGTTGCTTCGAGGAGGTGCGAAGTAGCTACGAAACAGTGTATGAAGGAAACCATTAACACAAAATAGGGGAAATCATGAACGGAATTCATGTGGTAAAGCGAGATGGCACCCGCGAACCATTTGACGCCAACAAGATCAACTTAGCATTACTGAAGGCGTGCGAGGGACTGCCTGACCAAGTAGCTAAGGTTGTACAGGTAGCGACAGAACTACAACTAACATTATTCGATGGCATTACCAGCGAGCAGCTTGATGAAGCGGTGATACACACGGCGCTTCAAAATGTTAAAGACGACCCGGACTTTGACAAAATCGCAGCGAGGTTGCTGCTCAAAAACATCTACAAAAATATTCTTGGTGACTACAAAGATGATGCAGAACTACAAAAACTGCACGCCAAGGAATTCCCCACCTACGTAAAGCAAGCGGTAAAGGACGGACTACTTGATACTCGTATGAGTGACGGCAGGTTTGACCTTAAAAAGCTGGCCCAAGCGCTTGATCCAACCCGTGATGAGCTATTCAAGTATATTGGCGTGGTAACCAACAAAAACCGCTATGCACTTCGCAAAAATAGCGGTGCACCAATCGAAACACCGCAGTTTACGCACATGCGTATTGCCATGGGGCTGAGCTACAACGAAAAAGACCCAACCGCGGCAGCACTGGACTTTTACGACCACATGAGCAAACTAGAATATGTTACAGGAGGAAGCACCAGGGTGAACGCTGGTGGCGCCTTTCCGCAGCTTTCTAACTGCTTTTTGATGGAAGTCCAAGACGATATGGACAGTATTGCAAAAAGTATTCGCGACACTATGTGGATTGCTAAGGGTACAGGTGGTATTGGTATAACGATGACCAAGCTACGTGCAGCTGGCAGCCCGGTAAAGACAACCAACACCGAAAGCACCGGCCCGATTCCGTTCATGAAAATGATTGACAGCGCGCTGTTTGCAGTTAGTCGCAAGGGCAAGAAAGCCGGAGCAGCCGCTATGTACCTGGAAAACTGGCACCTTAATTTCCCGCAGTTTCTTGATCTTCGCCAGAACTCAGGTGACCCGTATCTTCGCACTCGTATCATGAACACCGCTGTGTACATAAGCGACGAGTTCATGAAGCGTGTTGAGGCTGACAAAGACTGGTACTTGTTCGACCCTGCTGATGTAAGTGACCTGCCCGAACTATACGGTGAGGTGTTTTCGCAGCGTTACAACGAATACTGTAAAATGGCAGAAAAGGGCGAGATCAAAGATTTCATGAAAGTTCCTGCTCGCCAGCAGTTTAAGCAAATTCTGACCAGCTTGCAGGCAACCAGCCACCCATGGCTGACCTGGAAAGACACCATTAATGTTCGAGCGCTTAACAACAACACTGGCACGATTCACTGTTCAAACCTATGTACAGAAATTACCCTGCCGCAAGACGAAAAGAACGTATCGGTCTGTAATCTCATTAGCATTAATTTGTCGCAACACCTTACTGAAGACAAGAAGTTTGATTGGGTACGCATGGAAAAAAGTGTGCGCAGCGCGATTCGTCAGCTCGACAATTTGTGTGATATTACTAACACGCCAATTCCAGAAGCCATGAACTCGAACCTTTCAAACCGTGCTGTTGGTTTGGGGCTAATGGGCTTTACTGACATTCTAGAAAAACTGAGCTACAGCTACGAAAGCGAAGAAGCTTACGATTTGATTGACGAAGTGACTGAGTTTATTAGCTACCACGCTATTGATGAATCAGCGAACTTGGCTACTACGCTTGGCAGCTACCCAGAGTTTAAGGGTAGCGGCTGGAGCAAAGGTGTCTTGCCGATTGATACGGTAGAAGCACTTGGTCACTCGCGCAAACTCAAGGTAAAAGTGAGCGGAAAAAAGCGCCAAGACTGGGAAGCCTTACGCAAGAAGGTAAAGAAGGGTATGCGAAACGCAACCCTGATGGCGATTGCTCCAACAGCCAACATTGGACTAGTAGCGGGCACGACACCAGGGCTTGACCCACAATTTGCGCAAATTTTCAGCCGTAGCACACTGAGCGGCAAGTTCCTTGAAGTCAACACAAACCTTGTAAATGACCTTAAAGCTCTTGGTATTTGGGAGCAAGTAAAGGATGAAGTATTGGCGCGCCAAGGTGATATTCAGGGCATTTATGAAATTCCGCAGCACATTAAAGACGTATACAAAACCAGCTTCCAGCTAAGCCCTTACGCGTTTATTGAAGTAGCCGCTCGTGCCCAGAAGTGGGTCGACCAAGCCATTAGCCGCAATATGTATCTTGAAACTCGCAACATCGATGACTATGTTGAAATTTACAGTGAATGCTGGAAGCGCGGCCTGAAAACCACATACTACCTACACGTAAAACCACGTCACCAGGCCGAGCAGAGTACTGTAAAGGTGAACAAAACTGAAGAGATCGCTAAAACCAGTGGCGCGAAAAAAGCTGGATTTGGATTCGCTAAAAGGTAAGAGGAGGGATAATGACGGAAACAACATGTACATGTACCTGCGACTGTTGCAAAAATTGCCAGACCTGCAGCGAACAATAGAACACCACACAAGTACGTAAATAAAATAAAGGGTATAAGGGAACAAAACAATGAATGCAAACTCAATCATCACTGACGAAATGACACTTGAAGAAAAACTAAGTGCAATTGA
>CAZIDJ010000020.1:0-6188 GCA_964537815.1 uncultured Candidatus Saccharibacteria bacterium
GGCAACACGGGATGAGCGGTCCCTATCAGTATGAGCATCTCGGGTATAATTACCGTACAACTGATCTATGTGCCGCAATTGCTATTGAACAGCTAAAACGTGTTGATGAGTTTAACGCAAAACGACGCGAGAATGCAGCAAGCATATCAGGAGCTCTAAAGGCCGTGCCCGGAGTTGTATTACCGATTGTAAATAACTCAAACACGCACGTGTTCCATCAATATACCATTAGGATCACCAGTACATCTACCGTACGTGACCAAGTTGTCGATTTCCTAAGGGGCAGAGATGTGGGTGCTGGGGTATACTACCCAAAACCGCTTCACCTGATTCCGCATATTGCAGAATATGGCTATAAGAAGGGTGACTACCCTGTCGCTGAACAATGCGCCAAAAGTGTATTGTCCCTTCCTGTTCATCCTGGTGTTACCGAGCAGGATCTATCAATAATCACACAAGCTGTAAAGGACGCTCTTTCGTAGTATGCTGAAAAAAACGAGAGTTGCAGTAATTGGCGGTGGCAATATGGGCCTTAATCATATACGCAAGTACTTGCAAATGAAGGACGTTACGCTAGTTGCTGTTGCTGATCCGAACCCGGCAATAGCTAGCGTGGCAGAAGAGCACAGAATTGGCTACTACGGCGACTATAATGAAATGCTTGAGATGGAAGCGCTGGACGCTGTTTCTGTTGTAGTGCCAACACATCTTCACTACAAAATTGCTAAAAATGTTTTGCAAAGAGGGGTTAATTGCCTGCTTGAAAAACCGATCACCTCAACAGTTGAGGAGGCGCAAGATCTAATTGTCTTGGCTAAGCAGAATGGCCTTATACTGACAGTTGGACATGTCGAGCATTACAATCCGATGGTTTCAAAACTTAAAGAAGTTATTACAGATGGTGAAATTGCCGACGTGACTTCAATTGTGTGTCGTCGAGTAGGAGGTTTTCCGCCGCGTGAACCGGCAACTGATGTAATTCTAGACCTTGCTGTTCATGATGTTGGCGTTATGAACTACCTGCTAGGAAAGGTGCCTCTATCTGTTGCAAGCCACGCGTCACGGACGCACCATGCCAGTAAGATTGATGCGGCAGAACTGTTGCTAGATTATGGTAACGCATCAGGCTTTGTCCAGGTTAACTGGACAACACCGATAAAAGTACGAAGTATTGCGATCACAGGCACAAAGGGGTACATAGAAGCAAACTATCTTACCCAAGAAATTGTCATCTACGACACAAATGTTCAAAGGACAACCAATGAGAAATTTGAAGTCTTTATTCGTCACGCCAGTGAGCTAAAACACAGAACGATAAAAACAAAGTTTGAAGAACCCTTGTTACTTGAGTTAAAGAGCTTCATTGGTCATGTGAATGGCGATACATCTGCATACCTTGTCACCGCTGAAGAGGCAGCGGCGGCGCTCCTGCCTACCCTAGAAGCTTCCAAGAGGCATACTAGACTGTAAGATCCGACGGAGGGGTGGTCCCTCTTGAAATGAGCTTACCAGACTTGTTTACCCAGCCAAGATGCTTCGCAGGCACTCCGGCTACGAGCTGAAATGGTAGAACATCCTTAGTTACTACGGCACCTGCGGCAACCATTGAATATTCACCGAGAGTTGTACCGCATACAATAGTAGCATTCGCGCCGACAGAAGCCCCCTTTTTAACCAATGTTGGTGTTATTTTCCAGTCTTTGTTGAATGCACGTGGCGTAAGGTCATTTGTAAATACGGCAAAAGGACCAACAAACACGTCATCCTCAATAGTAACACCTCGGTATACGCTAACCCCGTTTTGGATTTTGCAGCCACTACCGATGGATACTTCACTATCAATTTGGACGTTTCTGCCCAGGACACAGTTCTCGCCAACCCGTGCGCCATTCCGCACGTGACAATAGTCCCACACCATAGAGCCATTTCCAATTACAGAATCTGGCTCAATGACAGCAGTTGCAGCAATATTACTTTGCACGATGTTCCTCCTGAGTGTCTAATATTATGGCAGTTAGTAAAAACTGTACCGCTAATACAAAGGGTATAACGGCAAGCATAGTCGTTCCGGTTGTTGCAGAGATGTCTTTGAATAGTTTTGCGTATAGAATAAATACCACCCAGGCAAAGCTAAACAAAAATAATACAATTGAAGTAAACAAGAAGAGCGCAATAGGGTGGAAGCTGTACATCACATACTTATAGTAAATGCGTTGCCAAAAGCCCTTGTGTAATGCTTTGATAGTACGTAGTGTAGTTCCTAATAAATTTATTGTCGATTTTTCTTCACCATATACGGCCGGAATAGGAACATCTACGACCTTCGCTCCGATAATTGAAAGCGCTACCAACACAGTGTTCTCATACTCATAACGAGTTCCTATGATGTGCTTTGGTAGTTTTCTAATGGTATCAACTTTGTACACAACATAGCCGTTTTGCGAATCAAACAGGCTGTAATAGCCGGTTGAAAACTTTGTGAGTATGCTGACAATAACGTTACCAATTTTTCTATACTTTGGCATTTGTTCAAGTGATTGATTCATGGCAAAACGGTTTGCTTTGGCGAAATCAGCTGAATTATCAATAAGTGCATCAAGTAGGGCGGGTAGACGCTTGGGATCCATTTGGTTATCGCCGGCCATGACGACAAGTAGATCATTATCGCTATTCTCAATGGCAGTGAATACCCGTAGCATTGAACCACCAAGCCCTAAGTTTACCTCGTTATTTACGACAGTAATTCGGGCATCTTTTTTTGCTCGGTGCTTAAGTACGGCAAGTGTCCCATCTTTGCTAGCATCGTTTACTGCATATATGGTATCAACATAATCAGGGATACCCTTAACTGTTACGGGTGCTAGTTTTTCTTCGTTGTAGCACGGAACAACGACAGCAACTTTCAGGCTTCTATACATATTTCTCCTAATTATTCACTCTATATAGGATAGCATCTGAGATGTATAATAAACAAATAGAGAATCATGAAAAAAATCTCAGTAGCACAGCCAGTACTATTCTTGTTTGTCGGCGTGATCACATTAGTGATAGATGTCGTTACGACGAGCTTTGCATTTCGCACTTTAGGACTTGACGCGTTTATATCGAGTGCTATTGGCTTTTTTGTCGGGTTTGTTTTCAACTTCCCGGCAAATCGTAATCGCGTTTTTTCGGTGAGAGACCGTGATCATATTTTCACAAGTACACAGCAAGTAGTACTTTTCTTGACCTTAGCAGTTGCAAATATTCTTACCACTTCATTCATAATCGATGTTCTCGTAGGCGTATCAGTACCGATTGAAATTGCGAAAATTGTCGTTACCGCAGGTATGGCAGTTTGGAACTTCTTTATACTAAAGTACGGAATATTTAGATTCAAAAAAGTAGACGATAATCGACTTCCCTAAGATGCAAGGTAGTGGCCGTAACCAGATTTTTTCAGTGTATCAGCGTGGTTCTTAAGTGCTTCACTAGTAATAAAGCCTTGGGTATAGCCAACCATTTCAGGGCTACCAATGATTTGGCCAGTACGTTTTTGCATGACGCGCACGTAGTCGGTGGCGTCAGAAAGCGAATCGATAGTACCGGTGTCGAGCCATACGTCTCCATCATCAAGAGTGGTTACCTTAAGCTTGCCTTGCTTGAGGTATTCTTCATTTACAGTTGTAATTTCGAGCTCTCCACGCTCACTGGGCTGAATATTTTTGGCGATTTCGACGACGGAATTGTCATAAAAGTACAAACCAACGACTGCGTAATTTGACTTTGGGTGAGTCGGTTTTTCTTCAATTGAAACAGCTTTCATTGCATTGTCAAACTCAACCACACCGTACCGCTCTGGATCAGAGACGCGGTACGCAAACACAATTCCACCATCTGGGTCTGTACATTGTTTGAGTGATTCATCAAGTTCAGCGCCATGAAAAATGTTATCGCCTAAGACAAGTGCAACCTTATCATTCCCAATAAACTCCTCGCCAATAATAAATGCTTGCGCTAGACCATCTGGCGAAGGTTGTACAGCGTACTGCAGCGAAATACCCCACTGTGATCCGTCACCAAGTGCTCGCTGGAAACCAGCCTGGTCTTCTGGGGTGGTGATAATAAGAATATCGCGTATGCCGGCTTGCATAAGGGTGGTAAGTGGATAGTATACCATTGGCTTATCATAAATTGGCATGAGCTGCTTACTAATTGCTTTTGTAATAGGGTACAAACGTGTACCAGATCCACCTGCTAGAATTATTCCTTTCATTACAGAACCTCCTTCTTGACATACGCTTCTAGGTCATCTTGCCAGTTGCGACTGGTAAAACCGGTTGATTGCAATTTTGTAAGGTCCATATCGCTCCCTAGTGGGCGTGGAGCGATACCTTCTTTACCAGCAAAGTACTCATCGGTTGTTGTGTCAGTAACAGTTAAGTCGTCTCGCCCTGCTAACGTAAAGATCTGTCGTGTGATGTCAGCCCAGCTAGTGAGGGGACCGCTATTAGTAACATTATATGTACCAAAAGGTGCTTTGTTTCGGAGGAGATGGTCAATAGCACGAACGAGCTCATTCGTGAATGTTAAGCGCCCGATTTGATCTGCCACGACGGTTGGTGAAATGTCTTTTGCTGCTAGACCGAGCATCGTTCGTACAAAATTATTACCCTCGCCAATTACCCAAGTGGTGCGCAGTATGTAGTGCTTGTCAAGCTGTGCGGCCAGTAGGTCACCCGCTGCTTTTGATGCGCCATATACACTCAGTGGGCTAAATAGTTCATCTTCCATATGCGGCTCGTTGGTGCCGTCAAACACGTAGTCACTTGATACATGAACAAGCGTCATGTCATTGCGCCAAGCTGGATGCAGCAGGTTACCAACAGCAGCTGCATTGACGTTCCAGCTTGCAACCCGACCTTCTGGTGTTTCGGCGCCATCGACATTGGTATATGCAGCTGCGTTAATGATAATATCGATATTCGACCAGTTATATGCGTCAACGGATTCTCGATTTGTGATATCGAGCTCAGCAATGTCTGCCGACTGAGCATTTGGGTAAATCATACGGAGTGCGGTACCGAGTTGACCATTTGCGCCAACAATAAAAATTCTTGAATCGTCCATTAGTTAAACTCCATTGGTGTTACGTCGGCAAGCAATGGATTGCCAAGATCTTTTTCTGAAACAATTGCGTCATCTTTTCCAAGTGGCCAGTCAATACCAACTTCTGGGTCAAACAGATTAACGGCAGCATATTCTGCCGTGGGTGACCAGTGTGAGTTTACTAAATACGTATACGTAATGCTATCCTCTAAAGTCTGGTAGCTATTGGCAACGCCGCGTGGGACAAACACCGCAACTCCTGGGTTAATTTCAGTGGAAAATACCATGCCAAAACTATCACCCTTACGAAGGTCAACCCAGGCGCCAAATACTGACCCGTTCGCAACAGAAATAAATTTTTCCCATGGTTCAGCGTGGAGTCCACGCGTTGAACCGCGCTTGTCGTTGAAGCTAAAATTGTTTTGCACTACATTGAAAGTCGGCAGGCCAAGCGCCTCCATTTTTTCTTTTTGGTAGTTTTCTTTGAACCAACCACGGTTGTCGCCATGAACCGGTATTTTTATGACATATAAGCCCGGGATGGCTGATTCGGTGACAGTAAGATCATTGTATTGGGATGGATCAAATGTCATATTATTGCCCCTGCTTGGCATACGCTGCTTCGATATCGGCTTTTTGGGTTTGCCACCAGTCTCGATTGTTGGCATACCAGTCGATTGTTTGCTGTAACCCATCACGCATGCCAGTTTCGGTGTCGGTATAGCGGGGTTGCCAGCCAAGCTCGTTCTTTAGCTTGCTGCTATCCATGGCGTAGCGTAGATCATGACCAGGACGATCGTTAACATGTTCGTACCAACCCTTGCCCTTCCCCATCAGCTCACAAATCAGCTCAATAACCATTTTGTTATTCACGTGGTCGTTATCGGCGCCAATAATATACGTTTCACCGATAGTACCTTTGTCGATAATAAGATGGACTGCTGCATTGTGATCATCAACATGTATCCAGTCACGAACTTGCTCACCAGTACCATATAACTTGGGTTTGATGTCGCTTAAGATGTTAGTAATTTGACGCGGGATGAATTTTTCGATGTGCTGGTACGGCCCATAGTTATTCGAACAGTTTGAGATTGTGG
>CAZIDJ010000021.1:0-4718 GCA_964537815.1 uncultured Candidatus Saccharibacteria bacterium
ATAAAGATACGCGCGTCGCTGCACCAAAAATCGACGGCTTAGCACCTGGAATGAAGTAGTGGCGCGAGGTAAATATATTGTTATTGAAGGTCAAGATGGAACGGGGAAGACTACCCAGGCTGATCTGCTGCAAGCTTACTTGGAAGCGCAAGGCATTACTGTACTTCACACCAAAGAACCTGGTGGACTACCTGTAGGAGAAGCAATCCGGTCAGTCCTGCTTAACGGCACGCTACCCCGGAAGCCTATGACTAATTTGCTCCTTTTTACTGCCAATCGCCACGAACTTTGGGAATCAGTCATTAACCCCGCGCTGGAAGAAGGTACATGGGTTATCTGTACTCGCAATTATTGGTCGACCATTGCTTACCAAGGATCTGGCGAAGGCATGGATACTGACACTATTCATCGTGTTACCGCTGAATTTACCGCTCCTGAATACATATCACCTGATATAGCTGTCATTTTGTCATTCTCTGATACGAGTGTACGCTTAAAGCGTATTGCAGAACGTGGAGCTATCTCTAATCCTGACACTTTTGAATCTAAGGAAACTGGTTTTCAGCAACGTGTCCAAGAAGCATACCCAACAATTGCCGAGGAGTTTGGCGTGCGCGTGATAGACGCTAATCAGTCAGTGTCCGACATTCAAAAGACAATCCAGGCAGTCGTTGATGCAATGCGCTAATAGACGTCATTGTTTTTTAGTAAAGTTTATGATATGATATATAGTCGTGAATCATAATCTCATCCCGTCTCAGCAAGGTGAGCAAGAAATTACTGGAAGAATCAATGTTCGGAATGCTATTGATTGTTTTAACGATCATACTACAAGCCCAGCTGACGCTCCGCAGGTTTCTGATCGCACTGATATCGTTAAAGTGCTTCAATTGTTTGATGGTGGAAGACTCACTCAAGTAGATTACGATGTAGCTCGATTGGCAGATATCGCCGATAGGCTTAATAATGACATTTGGACAGTAAATGCCAAGCGTGCGCTACAGGCAGGACTAAGCACCGATGATCTGCGCGGCACACCTTCGCCTGAATACAAGCACCTGACTGATACAATCAGTGACTTTAGTAAAGTTAATGACCATATATCAGCACACCTCGACAACCGAAGCGCGCTCGTCCAGCACGACGAAGCACTGTATCAGGCACTAAATCAGCGCGATAATGCCCCAATCCCAGCCGAAATATGGCTTGGTGCTGCCGTACAGCCTGACTTACGCTCATTGGCCGAACTTGCCGTAACAACAAATATCGAAGTGCTTCTTACTAAGTCCGTTCAAGCGTTACTTAGATTAAAGTCAGACTTTACAAACGACACCGAGCAGCTGCGTGTTATTGCTGCAGTCGAGGCAGTATATGCTCCTATACTTGAAATCATCGGTCTCGATGCGCTCGCGGCTACGATGCTCGATGCCGTGAACCAAACTCGATTGAAAAAAGGTGGTCGTGAGGATCTTGTAGAACAAGCCGAGGCAATAATGAACAGTCTTGGCCGACGTCAATCTATTGAGGAGTTCACTGAAATTCTGCCACATCTATTTGGTGGTGATGCTCTGACTGATACCATTATTGACTCAAGCTCCGGGCATGAGGCATTCTTTGGATACGGAGTAATGAGAATTGAGGAACACGATGTTGATATCGTAAGTCGAATAAAAACAGTCGGCTCAATAGCCCGCAAATTACAGTATTCAGAAGCCAAAGGGCACAGCCACGCCGAGATGCCAGTTGATATCGTAGCAGCCACTCTTATATGCAAAGATACCAACGCAGTGGCTGAAGTGTTTACCCACACCCTAACCACCATAGCAAGACACTCGGATTTTGAGTATGCAAATGCACCAAGCCGTACGGAGCCGTTGCATGTAAAAGGCAAGGGTCAATTTCAAGAAGCTGTCATCCAAGCTTTACGCCGAGCCGGCATCGATGAGCCTATAGATGTGGTTGATAACGAGAACGGATTTGAAGTTGCGAAAGTGACCTGCATGCTGCCTATTGATGATTCTGAAGGTGCACCGTATGTGCCAATCGAACTACAGTTTGTACATCAAGAAGCTCGCAAGCAATCACGAGTCGGCCAAGATTCGCATACCATATTTAAACTACTTAAGTATAGTACTGCCTCAGAAGAAAATATGCAGTTTTTACGATCGCAAGAAGCTGTCGACTGCATAAATGATATCTATCGCCGCCGAAAACATATGGATTCATCGACACTGGAAAGTAACCCTTGTTCAGTGCCTCGCGGGAAAGAATTACGCAAGCAAATTGCTACTGTAACAATACCACCTAATGGCTGGCTTCGTGCTGCTGGCATTAGGTCAGTTCGACAACGATAGCATACATCTGGACAATAATTCACTTTTCATGTATACTAGTTACCAGACATAACCAGAGACAGTAGCCGTGATGCATCACTTAATTTGCTACCGAGGAAATTTATCTTATTTCATCTGTTATTGTCACGTTCGTTAACAATGTGGTCTAATCTATTTTGTAAAAAATAACCAAAGGAGTTTTTAAAGTGGCTATTACCCGCGATAAAAAACAAGATTTGGTTGCCAAAGTAGGAAGTGCACTTGCCAACGCAAAAGCGGTGGCGTTTGCTCACTACCAAGGCCTTAGCGTAGCAGATCTGCAAGATTTGCGCGCCAAAGCCCGCGAAGCTGGCGTACAAATTGTGGTAGTAAAAAACCGCTTGGTACGCGTGGCCCTGGCTGACAACAAGGTATTTAAAGATACTGACACCAGTGCACTTACTGGTCAGCTCTTGTACGCCTTCAGCACCGAAGACGAAGTGGCTCCAAGCCAAGTGCTTAACAATTTTGCAAAAACCAACCCAAGCCTCGCGCTTGCCGGTGGTTTCTCTGCAGAAGGCTTGGCACTCTCAGATGCTGACGTAAAGGCACTGGCCGGTCTTCCAAGCAAAAACCAGCTTATCGCCGAAGTGGTGGCACAACTACTTTCACCAGTTCACGATACGACAAACGCGCTTTCTGGCAACCTACACGCTTTGCTCGATGGAATCGAAGCAAAAGCTGCAGCATAGCTGCATACATTACTAACTTTGAAAGGAATTTGACATGGCAGATGTTAAAAAACTTGCTGAAGAACTGACGAAACTAACAGTTCTTGAAGTAAACGAACTAAAAAACGTACTAAAAGATGAATACGGCATTGAACCTGCTGCAGCCGCTGTTGCTGTTGCTGGCCCAGCTGCTGGTGGTGACGCTGGCGCAGCTGCTGCTGATGAAAAAACTGAGTTTACTGTAACCCTTAAGGATGCAGGTGCTCAAAAAGTTGCTGTTATCAAGGCTGTTAAAGAACTTACTGGTCTTGGTCTTGGTGAAGCAAAAGCAATCGTTGACGGCGCTCCAGCTCCTGTAAAGGAAAAAGTGAGCAAAGACGAGGCTGAAGCTGCTAAGAAAGCTCTAGAAGAAGCTGGCGCAACCGTAGAAGTAGCTTAAAATCTTTACACCGTAAAGATTTTAAGCTTAGAAAAATATGACCACATTGTAAAACAATTGTAAATACCCGTGTACAAATGCGTACACGGGTATTTTTTTACAACGTTTTCGCTAACACCTCTTAAAAATGTGTGGAAAATTTCAGTATTGCATTTTGCTAGAAAGTACGGTATATATAGAGGTAATACAACATTTGAAAACAGACAAGGAAACTGCGAGAATATGTCTGAATTACCAGAAAAACAAGTAAAGCGACTAAAAGCGCTGATTAGCGAGGCTGAGACAAATATTGCCGCTGCTAAAGAATTATTAATGAGTATTTTGGGTGAAGACGACCACGTTGTCACGCCATCATCAAGTCGTGAAGAAGTGAGCGGTAAAGTAGTCGAAGGTGTATTTGACGGCCAGAAAATGGCCGGGCCCGATGGGAAAGAATACCCAGTGCCAGCAAACTACGCCAGTAAGTCTAAATTGGTTGAAGGCGACATCCTAAAGCTAACAATCGCCGATGACGGCAGCTTTATCTACAAGCAAATTGGCCCAGTTGACCGCACTCAGGTTATTGGCACACTTGTGCAGCACGACGGCGCCTACTATGTAGAAGCGAACGGCCGTGAATACCGCATCTTGCTTGCGAGCGTTACCTACTTCCGCATCAACGTTGGTGACCAGGTTACTATCATTGTCCCAACCGACAACCAAGAAGCAACTTGGGCAGCTGTAGAAGCCGCACTATGACAAAAAAAGTTGTAGTTTCTGCAGGCATAGTTATATCTAATAGAAAAAAACTATTCGTCCGTGCTCGAGAAGATGATACATTCATGAGCCCTGGAGGAAAGCCTGAGGCTGGTGAAACGCCTTTCGAGACACTACAACGAGAACTGCGCGAAGAGCTCAATATTCACGTAACCGAGAATGATGTCGAGTATATTG
This sequence comes from uncultured Candidatus Saccharibacteria bacterium, assembly GCA_964537815.1. Taxonomy (GTDB): domain Bacteria; phylum Patescibacteriota; class Saccharimonadia; order Saccharimonadales; family Saccharimonadaceae; genus UBA1020. Next base: position 4,416 of record CAZIDJ010000021.1, read on the forward strand.
GTGAAGTGACTTCAGTAGCGTTTGGACGCTACGTCGGAAAAATATTGTTAATGCACTGCTATATCATTAATTCATATAGTGGCACTCTGCACAGATCCGCTGAGATAAGCGAGCTTGTATGGATGGATAGTAAGGACATTTCAGCTAGACGCGTTGCACCGATAGAAAGCGAATCGATTATTCCCCTTTTAGTGGAGCGAGACTTAATTTCCTAAGTATATTCTGTTAATATTGCATATACTATAAATATGGCAAAATTACATTTCAAATACGGGGCGATGAACAGCGGTAAAAGTGATACGC
>CAZIDJ010000022.1:0-4426 GCA_964537815.1 uncultured Candidatus Saccharibacteria bacterium
TCAGTGATCTTGAAAAACCATTGCTTCATGGATTTTTTAACGACTTCGCTACCACAGCGCCAACATTTGCCGCCTTCAACTTGTTCGTTTGCAAGCACGGTCATATCTACCGGACACCACCATTGATTTGCCTCTTTTTGGTAGGCCAAGCCACGCTCAAATAGCTGCGTAAAAATCCATTGTGTCCATTTATAGTATTCTGGACTGCTGGTATCAATTTCGCGCGACCAGTCGATACTCGCACCCAAACGCTGCAATTGGTTTTTAAACCCAGCTATGTTTGCGGCAGTACTTTCAGCCGGCGGTGTACCAGTTTTAATTGCGTAGTTTTCGGCTGGCAAGCCAAAGGCGTCCCAGCCCATTGGATTGAGCACGTTGGCGCCACTTGCACGCTGGTACCGAGCAACGGCATCAACAATTGCATGTTCGAACGTATGACCCACATGCATACCTGCAGCACTTGGATACGGAAACATTCCCGAAACATAATATTTTCGTTTTGAAGTGTCTTCCGCTACGTTATAGCGGTTATCATTGGCCCATATTTTTTGCCATTTTGGTTCGATGTCAGCAGGGTTGTAGCGTGTTGTCATTACCTCACAGTATACAATTGATATCTGTTAGCGTCTAGACCGGCAGCAGGACGCTGGCTAGCTATGTTTGATTCGCCGCACTCTGAGTAGTCGCTGGTGTAGCAGTACTCGACGTACCCATAAGTTTTTCAATATCTTTTTGCAGTTCCTTTATAGGCGTAGCGCCGTTTGGTGTCGCAATCGTAACAGGGCGGTTCAGCGCAATATTCGTTTCATTTACAACTTTCGTTCCGTTATCGTTCGATTGTATAACGAGTTTTTTAGGCTGGTGATTCCATTGATCGATCCACAGCTCAACACGTGGCTGTTGAGTCGTTTCGCTATCTGAAACAGATGGAGTCGAGCTCGATGTATCGGGACTGTTCGAACATTTTTCCAGTTTTTTGTACAGCTCAGTCTTTTTTAGTGCGTCACCGAATGCCTTAGCCTTGGTAGTATCGGCCGTAATAGCATAGCCTACATTGCCGCCCTTAGTACCAAGCGATTCTTTTACGATAATAAACTGGTTCTTTGCATACGCCTCGCCCACTTCCTTGAGCAATTTGTCGTTTTTGTCAGTTTCATGCAAAACGTTGTTTATACATTTGCGCGTTTCCTCGGCCTCAGGCGACAGCTCTTTTAGGTCGTCTGTCGAAATAACATACCATTTGTTATCAATCTTCTTGACAATATTCATAACATCAGCCGGTATTTGCTCCTTACTACTCTGTATATATTCATCCATGATTGCAGTAAGGCCACTCATCTTGAAGTAGGTGTTTGATTTTTCGTCATACACAAGATTCCCGCTTAGATTAACGGTTTTACCATCAGATTTTATTTTAGCGGCGGCTTCAAGCTTGCCACTATAGCGAGTGCCTTCAGTTTTATAGGTCACTTCAGCAGAGTTTTGGCCCGATGTGACTGCAAGTGTACCATCGGTTGAAGCCTGTTTAGCAGTTACCGCTGCAACAATGGCATCATTGATAACCTTTTGCGGACTTTGGTACCATGCATACCCTGCCACCCCGCCGGCAAGAGCCAAAAATGATGCGACGCCCACCCCAATCCAAATAAATAACTTCTTATTTGATTTTGCTTGCGGCCCTACAACAGGAGCGACAGGTACTTGTGGCTCCGGCGCATTGTACGTCGCTGGTTGTGCTCCAGACACTGAAGCCGTTGGCGGCAGAGTACTCTCGAGCTGCGCGTCGATATCTAGCTCAGATGAAGCCGGTGACACTTGCTCTGGCGATGAAGGCACACTTGGCTGTGGCTGCGGTGGTTGGTTTGCCGTAGTTGGTTCATTTTCATTTTGCATCGTTTGTTACCCCTTAATACGCTTATGATACGTTAAGTATATCAGATTCATTTGCTGCAAAATAACTATTTTATGAAGAAATGCTGTCAAAAAACTTCCGCTTTTCCTGTAGCCATATTGGTGACTGGCGTACAAGGCCGCGATCTTCTTGTGTTTCGTGCAGCAGCAATTTCACTGCTTCTTCCAGGAAAATTCCACCTTGCGAGCCCTTTGCAAGTATGATTGCCTGTGGCTCAAGCATCTTATGAGCAAATGCTCCGGCTTCAACTGGGCTATCAAATGATTTTACCTGGCAGCCACGGGCACGTGCCGCTGGCGCTAAGTACTCTTTTGCATCCTTACCTACCGTTATAACCCATGCAAGCAGCGAAGGATCGCAGTAGTGACCCAGTTTAGTGTGTTCATCAGCAGATGTAGCGCCAAGTTCGTTCATGCTTCCTAATATCGCAATTCTCTGGGGCGCATCGATGCTGTAGAGGGTTTGCAGAGCTGCAGTAGCAGCCGCTGGGCTCGAATTGTATGTATCGTCAATAATCAACGAATTGTTAAGCCCACGAAGCAAATTCATACGGCCAGCCACCGGGCGCACTTTCGCGGCACCACGACTTAACACATCTGGAGTCATCCCAAGCTTACAGCCTACCGCCATTGCCGCTACTACTGGACGCATACTGTGCTCACCTAGCACGTGCAGCGTTGTCGAGAGCGGTGCAGATAGTTCTGGCGCACTAAATTTACCTTTGTAGCCATCGAGAGATAGCGTATCGCCCGACTCAAATCGGTATTCAGCCGCATTGGTTGTACCGTAAGTATCGATGTTCGGATTGGTAATAAAATCAGCAAATCTCCCATCAATATCATCGCGATTAATCAAGCCAATCTGCGAATAATTTATAACGGTTAGTTCTTCTTGGGCAACGGTTTCTATTGTGCCAAAAAATTCCATATGCTCTGGTGTTACCGCAGTTACCACCGCAATATCTGGCCGCAGATACGTGCCAAAATGTGCTATTTCACCCGGCCTATCTGTGCCGAGTTCTTGCACGATCACGTCGACGTCTGTGGGGTTATTGATGTGTTTTTTTGCAGCACGCAGCACTGCCAACCACGCCCATACACTGTGTACTTTTTCAGGAAATTCGATGCCTAGCATAGCGACGGGCGCACTCAGTTCTGTGTTGTGATTGTTATTTTCCATGCGCACCCTAAACTGCTCGCTCAGTATAGTGGCAATTGCATTTTTCGTGCTCGTTTTGCCCACGCTACCCGTTACAACAACCAGTTTCACCTCAGAGTGCTTGGCAAAATATTCTTTTACATAGTGTTCAAGCTTTTTTTGTATATACGATTTAAACATACAACCTATTATAGCGTAGGCAGTATACAAACGCGTGTTTTAGTTGCTATTTCGCTGAATCGCACGTTCTTGTATCTGCCGGGCGGCCTCTTGCATCTTACGCTGCTCACCCATTCCCCATAGTATGAACACTGCAATCAATACGAAAGCTAGTACAACATAGATCAGTAGTTTCATTTTTCGGCTAAGCCCAGGAGCTGCATTTTGCACCGACACAACAGCTGGTTGAGTTGTTCCAAAAGATGGTTGCACCGGTGGCTCCGCTTGTGGTGCAGCATTCGGTACTTCTGGTTGGACAGGCGGCACAGTGGTGCTTGGTTCGTTATTCATATATCCCCCTTTATTACTACGACTACTATACCATAATGTTAACGACGTCATTTTGCTAACAGATGGCCCATAACAGCCCAAAATCGCACGCTAGAATCGACACAAGTGAAACATACCGTACATCTTTATGAGCTTGATAATAAAAATATAAAACCTACAATAGCCTTATGGACTACAAACAACAGAGCAACCAAGGCTGTCTCGTCGTAGATTTAATGTACCTTTTTGACATAGAGCCAACCAGAGACAAAGAACAGGACATTTTAAGTGATGGCTTGTTTCGACTGCGTGAGAACTATACGCTCGGCTGTTTACTTGCCTTTCTTGACCGCTACAAAGATAAATCAGTAACCCTGTATGTAGATAACAAATACTATCTGGATATTTTGAAGCAATGGGTTACGCATCCGCGTATCGAGATGGTGCTGGGGAAAAACGATGCAAAGCTACTCAACATGCTCGACACACCCTTTATTGTCTACGTCGATAACAACATAACCGATGGCTGGACGCACCTACCTCACTTTATGCTGGTTACAGGTGCTACAGATAAGTTCTTCAGTGTCTTTGACCCTTGGGACGGTAAGACGATTAAACTTTCAAAAGATAAACTATTTAACGGAATTGAACTATTGCGTAGCCACGTTAAAGTTTGTCCATTCATTATTCAAGCGAACTGACCCCTGCCCATAAAATAATCAGCTTTTAAATGACTGTAAAGGCACTACCTACCTATAAATTTGTCGATGAGAAAAAATCGTATCTTTTTGTTTTAGCCAACAATTATCAACAGGGTTCGGAATATAGAAAAGGACACCGAGGTGTCCTTAAAGTCTAATCTGGTGC
>CAZIDJ010000023.1:0-4327 GCA_964537815.1 uncultured Candidatus Saccharibacteria bacterium
ACAGATACCATTAGTGTATTCTTACGCCGAAGACGTCGGTTGTATAGTGGTAAATATTCTTTAATACGCTTAGATTCGAGCAGCAGCGCCGAAAGCTCACCGGCAGTTTGCTCACAACGAATACTTCGGACAGCGCTTGATATCTTGAACTCTTTGTACTCCTCTGTGTCGCGCGTGAAATGGCTCATCACTCGCTTTTTAATATCAATACTTTTACCAATATAGAGTGGGTAGCCTTTTTCATCTTCGAATACATAAATTCCCGGGGCATGTGGCAGGGCGTCTACATGCTCTCGGTCGACATAGGCCGGAATGCTTGGGCGGTGGTGCTGCGTGGAAAATGCCGACAATAATCGCTCGGAATCAAAATCATCATGAATTTTTTGCCAAAACTGCCACAGTACATACGCATCATCGTAGGCGCGGTGGCGACTAGTGAAGCTAAAGCTATGTGCCGCTATAACATCACTTAGTCGATGCCTGCCCTGGTGGGGATAAAGATAGCGCGATAACTTAACGGTACATAGCTGCGAAGGGCGAAACTGCATGCCACTCCGTTTAAATTCGGCTTTCAAAAAAGAATAATCAAACCGTACATGATGCGCCACCATTGTAGCGTTATCAAATAGTTCCAGTAGTTCATCGGCTATATCGTCAAATCGGCGTTGATCTGCCACCATGTCGTTCGTTATACCAGTTAATTGAGTGATCTGGTACGGAATCGGTTTGTCTGGATTTAGCAGCGTATGAACCACTTTTACTATTTGCCCATCTTCGACGCGAAGCGCTGCCACCTCAGTTACTCGCTCTCTATCAGCACGTGCACCGGTAGTTTCAACATCGACAAATACATAATTTCCATTCATCTACCTCTAGTATGGCAGGTTTCCCACAAAAAAGTGTGATGTTTTCCACATAAAAATATGCGTAATTTACAGATGAATATGCGCCTGGTGATATACGTCCATACAGGCTGTTCTATTGACAAAATTTAACGCTTATGCTAATATGAAAGCATGTCAAACGTAACACAAAAAAGACACAACAAACAATCAAAACTCGAAGCTTTCAGCCTAGATTTTGAGTACAACCGTACGCTTAAAGAAGAGCGCCAAGCCCTTCGCGAACGTACTGTTAAACACCAATAGAAGCTCTATACCGGCCCCTTGTGGTGCAAATGGTAGAACTTGCTGGTGAAAAACCAACATGACGTTATTTTGACATAGACATGTCCCCTCGAATGAGGGGACAGTTTATTTTCAGCTATTTGCGAGAACGCACCCTATGCTCTTTACGAAGCTGCTTAGCTTTTTCAACAGTTGATAGCGTAGCTTTTTCAGTAACATCGAACACGGTAAGATACTTCCCGAAAAGTAAGCGCGTTTGCGAATTAAAGGCCGCCGAGGCGCTATACACTAGTGCCGTTATAGGCATAAGGAACCATTGGAAAAACATACCTATTGTGCGGTGACGCTTATGATGATCGGGACGAATTGGCAATAGTTTAAAGGACAAAAAAACCGTGATGATAATACCAATTGTAGCTATTCGTTGAAGCACCCCTAGTACTTCTGGCAGCTGGTGAGCTGCTACGCTGCGCGCAGCCTGGCCGTTAACAAGTAGCGGTATCCACCCGCCGAAAGTAGCAAGAAAAGGAATTGATGCTTGAGTGACATGGGCATCAAGAAGCCGAGCAAAGCGTGCAAAGCCGCCCCCAAATGGCACCGTGCGACGCTTAGTAAACACATGAGACGCAACGTAAGGGACGTCTGATGCACCATATGCCCAGCGACGCAGTTGGGTAAATTGCGCCCTCAGTGTTTGTTTATAGGTGTCAGACATCACGGCGTCCTGGTAGATGGGCACCAAGATTGGCACAATGTCGTAGCGTCCATCGAAAAAGAAGTAGCTACGCCAATACTGGTGACCGTCCTCAACAATAGTACGCTTGCTCCAAAAGTTCATTGCTACTAGCGCATCCATGGGCTGAGAGTGCGCAGCGAAATTCCGAATACTGTGTGGTCGCATTGCACTAATGATATTCCAGAACGAGTTACCTGTTGCCACAACACGCATGGCGGCCGGTACATCCCAGATGTTATTGATAAACAGCGATATTGGCTGGAATGAAAGATGTGTTCTGTCTTCGTGAACAATAAATTCGTAGGTTGCATAGTCGAAGTATGAAGCATGAGGGCGGTTATCGCTATCAAGTGTAGTCACCAACACATTTTTATACTGAATATCTTTTTTATCGAGCCACTTTTGCAGATGCTGGGCAGCGTAGGTAATATTTGCACCCTTGCCGACCACTTCGTCAGGCAAGCCCTTTGGATGCTTTACCAGCAAAAAGCCACCAAAATGGTGCTCATACTCCTGCTTCATTCTGTATACGGTTTTTTCAATCTCTTCCCCGCCACGCTCTTCATAGCCATACATCAGTATCATACGTTTCGTATCGTAGGTAGTCTTTAAAAGCTCCTGCATGGTTGCGTTGTGCACTTCGTAGGGTTCGTTGTAGGTGGCGATGATGACAGCGTTGTAAATCTCAGATGGCTTTGGGTATGCTGCAGGATTGAGTGAAATTCGTTCCAGATTCGCATTATGTACCTTGCTTGTTTTTGACACACGTCCTACTGCTGTCAGTGCTTGAGCCACGTTTTCAAGTTGCATCAATCTGCTATGCCAGTCAATTTTTTGCGCAGCTTCCATGTGTCTGCGCCCAATTATCATATGGTACGCAATACCCACTGCCTTTACTAACATTGTTGTCACAATAAGCAGCAAGTATACGGCAGCGAGGAGCGGATTAAATATCGAGAGAACTACTAATAGAACGATGGCGCCGTAACTTAGCAGCGCCGGCAGCATTTCGAAAAATCGATAAAACTTTGTTCGCTTTCCAAGGGGAATTTCAATATCGGTCATGACAGAAATGCACTACTTAGTACTCGGCCTGTTACGATGAACAGAATAACCAGCATGAGCACTGTTAACCAGCCAAAAGCTAGTGCTATAGGCCGCACACCGCGAGCCTTTAGCTTCACCATAAGACCGGTGTGCATAACGGTCATAAGTACCGCTACTGCAATGAAGCTGATTAGGTAATACCATTTGTTTCTGTAGAGCTGTGTTTCACCAAATGAGGTAAAGCGCGTCGCAACCTGCAGCTCTGTAGGATTGAGCGAGAACGCTACGTAGAGTGCGTAGAAGATAGTCATAATAACGATCCATACTGTAAGGAACAACAGTGGCCTGTCGCTTGTTAAGATTTTGAATGCTGATGTTACACGTGTCTTCATATAGTTATTTGGAGCCGCCTGCCGGGCTTGAACCGGCGGCCTGCACGTTACGAATGTGCTGCTCTACCAGCTGAGCTAAGGCGGCGTTATTGCTCGCCTTATTATAGCATATCCTTCCCTATGAAAAGAGTTGCTTTACAGGGTAATTTTTGGTATGATACGTAAAGTCTGCGCTCGTAGTGAAGGGGTTATCACGCCTCCCTGTCACGGAGGAGATCGCCGGTTCAAATCCGGTCGAGCGCGCCAGAGAAAAACGCTTTGCCTTTAGGTAAGGCGTTTTTCTCTGTTTGAGTACTTGTACTCATGGATTTGAACCGCCGCGTCAAATTCTGTCAAATCAAAGATTTGTACAGAATTTAGTTGATGATGGCGCCAGCATAGCGCTATCATCTTGCGTTCATCCGGTCGAGCGCGCCAAGAAAGCTTCTCGATTTTTGTTTTGAAGTTTGTTATTAATCAATGTTTGTGATATAATATATTTATGGTATCTGAAATTAGAACTGCTCGAGATGATGTTATTTTACGCCCACTTACGCTCGATGACGCTGAGGCATACTTTAATGCCGTTGATGAAGATCGTGCCCACTTGAGTCAATTCAATGATGTGACCGCAGATAACTACCCTACTGTTAGTGAAGTGGAGGCATCAATTATAAGACCGCCCAATCCGGCTAAACGTCGGTATGGTATATGGCATAACGGTACTTTTGCAGGCTCGATCAACCTTACTCCTTACAGCGATTTAGCCGAAGTCGGCTATTGGATTCGAAAGAGTTCAGTCGGTCAGGGTCTCGCACGCGCAGCCACACGTGCACTTACGCTCAATATGCTCACCGAGTTTGATACTATTTATGCATCGGTGATGAAAGGTAATGAGGCAAGCCAGGCTGTTCTTGAAGCGAGCGGTTTTGTAGTATCTAGCGAAACAGATGAGAGAATAAACTATCAGTTTGAAGCGTAGCGCGCTGCCACAAACTCCCAGTCAACCACATTCCACCACGCTGCCACGTAGTCATCACGTTTGT
>CAZIDJ010000024.1:0-3634 GCA_964537815.1 uncultured Candidatus Saccharibacteria bacterium
ATGGCATTATCGAAAACTACCAAGACATAAAGGCGATGCTGAAAAAGCACGACTACGACTTCAAAAGTGACACCGACACTGAAGTGCTTGGAGCGCTCATTGATTGGACATATAGAAAGACCGGCAACTTGCTAAAAGCAGTCAGTGATGCGCTCGGCATTGTAGTAGGTGCCTACGGTATTGCTGTGATGGCGGCAGATAACCAGGATGCCATAGTGGTGGCCCGAAAGGGAAGTCCGCTTATTATCGGGTTGGCAGATGGTGAAACGTATATTGCCAGCGATGGTTCCGCACTCGTTGGCTACACCGACCAAGTAATTTACCTCAAAGATGGTGAAATGGCTGAATGTACACGTGAAGGTGCTCAGCTGTATGACATTGCAGCACATGCTGTAGAGGCCGTAGTCGAAACGCTTGAAGCCGACATGCAGGCTATCCAGAAGAACGGCTACGAACACTTCTTGCTGAAAGAAATTCATGAACAGCCTCATACGCTACGCTCAACGCTCAGTGGACGCTTGCGACTTGATGAGGGCCTGGCAAGGCTTGGCGGATTGAATATGAGTGATAGTGAACTTAGAAAAATAGAGAATATTATTATCATTGGTTGCGGTACGGCAAACTATGCGGGGCAACTCGCAAGCTACTACATTGAGCAATTTACTGACGATGTGAATGTTCGTGTAGAGGTTGCGAGCGAGTTTCGCTATCGATCGTTCTTTGTGCCAAAAAATGCCGTAGCGCTTATTGTTAGCCAAAGTGGTGAAACGGCTGATACGCTGGCATGTCTTGTAGAACTCAAACGACGTGGAGTAAAGTGCTTGGGTATCGTTAACGCAGTTGGTAGTACGATTGCTCGTGAAGTTGACGGTGGCGTGTATGTGCACGTTGGATCTGAAATATCGGTGGCGAGCACAAAGGCATTTACATCACAAGTTGCGGCAATGGTAATGTTTGGACTGATGCTCGCGAGTGTAAAAGGTGCTTCAAAACAGCAGCTCCTGGAATACGTCCAAGAACTTGAACTGCTACCAAGTGAAATTGAAAAAGTGCTGGAGCGACACGAAAAAGATGCTAAACGACTAGCGAAAAAATACGTAAACTACAATCATGCACTGTATGTAGGACGGGACACACTATTTCCAGCGGCACTTGAAGGTGCTTTGAAACTAAAAGAAATTAGCTATATTCATGCCGAAGGCTATGCAGCGGGTGAATTAAAGCACGGTCCGATCGCGCTCATTGACGACAACTTTTTCGAGGTTGCTTACTTGATGGACAACTGGCTGTATGAAAAATCACTCAGTAATATTATTGAAATGAAAGCGCGCGGAGGGCACGTGCTGGTAATTACTGATAGCAAAAAAGAAGTACCAGGCGAGGAAGTTGTGCGGGTAAATTCAAAGCTTCGCCACTTTACGCCACTGCTATTTAACGTTGTTGCGCAATTATTTGCCTATTATGTATCAGTCGAGCGTGGTAACGATGTTGATCAGCCGCGTAACCTAGCAAAAAGTGTTACCGTTGAGTAGCTAGTTGGCGTTAGTGCGGCGCAGCACTACCAAGATTGTTTTAAATAGTATCTTTATATCGAGCCAAAACGACCAGTTTTGAACATAGTAAAGCTCAAGCTGAACGCGCTGCTCAGTACTTAAATCATCACGCCCTGAAACTTGCCAGAGACCAGTGATGCCACTTTTGACACTAAGAAGGAGCGCACCATGGCGTTTTGTGAACTTTTCGTCGAGTTCGTATTTAGGGATGGCGCGTGGGCCAACGAGACTAAGGTCACCTTTTAGCACATTGAATAGTTGTGGCAGTTCATCCAGCGAGCTCGAACGCAGGAATCGACCAAAACGAGTAACGCGTGGATCGTCTTTGACTTTATACGTTTTTTGGTATTCCTCAGCTAGGTCATCACGCCCCATCTTCTTGAAGATCTCTGCCGCGTTGTGTCCAGAGTACTTTGCCTTCATCGACCGGAACTTGTACATTTTAAACGGCTTTGAGTATTGTGTTAAGCGCTCGTGCGCAAAAAATATTGGACCCGGGTTGAAAAGCTGTTGCAACACTATAATAAGTAAGAATACAGGAGATAGAATAATGAGCAGTGAGAGCGAGACAATTGTGTCAAAGATGCGCTTGATGATTGCGCCCCATCCTATAAGAGGAGTTTGTGACACTGAAATAATTGGGTAGCCCAAGAAAACATCGATAGTATTTTTTCCCGCGTAAAACTCAGGTTCACCGGGGATGAAGCTGTAGCTAATGTGGCGGGATTGACTGGAGCTAAGGATGCGCTGATTGTGACCCTTTGAACCGTATAAGTCGGTTTGTATGATGGTGTTGACTTTGAGTTTATCGAGTTGTTCGAGCGCGTCATCGATTGCTTCAAAATGCACGGCCTTTATACCAAGTGGCACCACTGATTTTGGCCCTACGACGGCGACCACCTTGTAGCCGCTTCGGGGAGTATTAGAAAGCGTTGAGGCGATATCGTACGTTGCATCGCTGTCGCCGATGATCATCACTTTACTAATGCCTTTGCCAGAACGGTAACGGACAGTTCGTATGAATCGTAGTAGCTCTCGCTCAAACAGCAAAAAGACGAATGAGCCAACTAGCACATAGACGGTGACAAGACGCGCTGGAAAAATATGAACACCAGATACATATTCCCACCCAATTACGAGCAACGTACCAATGAAGGCACTCATGGCAAGCTTGCCCCATTCGACAAGACGTCGTCCGTAGTTGACTGAACTGTACGCACCGAATAAGCTCAGTACCAGCAGCCAAACGGGGATGATACACAGTGCAGCAATAAAATAGTTTGAGTCATCCCTCGGTGTGAGTAGGTGACGATTGTCGAACGATACGCGAGCAATATAGGCAACACCAAATGCTGCTAAAAGCGCCAGCGCGTCGAGGATGATAAGTATAAGACTGTAAAACTTAGTGTTTTTGCTCAACATTTCTACGAGTAGTATATCACAGGGGTGCGAATAGGCTATTCGTAGTATACTGATAGTAGATATGGTAGAGCGTGCAACGAAAAAACAACAAGAACTTCTGCACTTTATTAGTGAATTTATTCGTGAACACGATTATGGTCCGAGCTATCGCGAAATAATGACAGCACTGGGATACAAATCGGTTTCCACAGTGGCTGTACATGTGGATGGGTTGATTGCCAAGGGGTTTCTGGCGCGAAAAGATAAGTCAGCGCGTTCGCTGGAAGTTGTAGGCATGAGTCCGGCGGGTATAAAAGCTGCTCATGATGACAGACCAAAGATTGTCCAGGCGGTTGAATCAACGATATCGCATGGTGATTATACCGAAGAGCGCATGCGCGCCATTGCCATGTTGCTTGACGCACTCGAACTACTCGGCCATCAAGAAGAGGCCACTGTATTTCGCAAAAAATTCGAAGAACGCAAACAGCGTAATATGGCGTAACCCCTGTAAAAGGCTTGACTGTGTGACTGTTCATCTCTATAATGACATAAGTATTCCGGCATAGCTCAGTGGTAGAGCGGATCGCTGTTAACGATTAGGTCGCTGGTTCGAGCCCAGCTGCCGGAGCCAGACCCAGCAGAGAAATAGGTAGACCAGGTTCCTAGACCTGTCCCTA
>CAZIDJ010000025.1:0-3199 GCA_964537815.1 uncultured Candidatus Saccharibacteria bacterium
TTCATTCCAGGTGCTAAGCCGTCGATTTTTGGTGCAGCGACGCGCGTATCTTTATAGGCGCGTGGCAGCATATCTTGAGGCTTCCAGGTGGCAATTAATTCTTCGAGGTTATCGGTATGCTGGTATTTGCCACTAATACCGCCGCGCCCTTCGGCGTACCCACCTTCAACTGGCCCAGTATGGTGGAATATCAGCTGTCCGACGCGCTCGCCAACTGGTAGTACGACGCTTTCGTGCATGTTCAAATTATAAATTTCGAGTGTAATACGGTTAATGTATCCTGGATCGACCCAGCCGGCGTCAAAACACACCGCTACACCGTTACGGCCCCAGCTACTGCGGCTTTTTACTTCGCAGGCTCCACCATGGGCGCGAATGCCGACGAATTCGTGCGTATGTGCCAAAATTCGTTCGCCCGGCTGCAATACAATAATCGGGTGGTCTTCAGGAATATTTGCAAACAGTGGTTTGTCATTCTTTTCACACCATTCTTTGTGACTAATTGCTTCGAGCGGCCCTTTAAAATAGCGTGCAACATCATCTTCGTCAAAAGGGTTATAGACACCGCTTGCTTCCGGTTGGTCTTCTTGTTTGTAAAAATAGTGGCCAAGTGTAAAATCGAGGCTCGCCTCGCTCACGTGCCTATCATTAAACGGCACGCATACAATGGTGCCATCTTTAATGGCTGCCGTAATTTCGGTGTTGCTATATACTCCCATAAACTACGCTTATTGTATCATACTAGCGTTCAAGCAAAAGTAAATGCGTATGCTGATGAACGACTGATCGCGTTGCATCCTGTGGTGCACGGGCGTATATACTGTAGCCGTTTTCTTCATACTGAGACAGGATTTCGAGTAGCATTTTGGACTCATCGTATTTGAGCTCACTCAGGCGCTCAATGTGACGAGTCGGTACAACCATTAAGTGCTCGAAAACTTGTTTTTCGTCCCACTGCACGTATGGAAATAACGCGCGCAAAATAACGAACCCTGGGTAGTGACCCAATACTTCCCTAGTACCAAGCACGCAAAACGGGCACTCTTTTGGTGGGTTCTTTTTGTACTCGTCGTAGGCATCAGTAACGTTTTTATCTCGTGAAGGCATCGCTCATTAGTGTATCATATGTATATGAAAGCAATTGTTGTGGCTATGGACAGAAACAGCAGCATTGGGGCCAACAATGATTTGTTATGGCAGCGTGATATGCCAGCTGACTTAAAGCATTTCAAGGAAATTACTACTGGTGGAGCGGTGATTATGGGCCGAAAAACCTATGAGAGTATTGGTCGCCCACTGCCAAACCGTGAAAATATTGTAGTCAGCCGCAGTGCGTTTACTGCCGATGGCGTGGTGCATGCGAGTAGCCTTGAAGAGGCATATCAAAAAGCCACCCGCGACAACGTTTTTATTATTGGTGGAGGGCAAATATACGAACAAGCGCTTAATGACATGGATGTTCTGTACGTTACCTATGTAGATGCCGATTTCCCGCAGGCCACGGTATCTTTTCCCCAAATTAGCTGTGATAGGTGGCACGAAGTAGCCCGTGAGCACTATTTGGCTGATGAATACAACAAATACTCCTATGATTTTGTTAAATATAGAAAAACTCTAGAATAACCATTAGTACTTTGATACACTGGCAGCATGTATACGCCTATCTTGATTTTTCACATTGCACTGGGTGCGCTGAGCTTCGCTATGACGCTACTGGCCTTTTCAAGCAAGCAAAGTGCATGGCTGGGGCGCGCTGCTAGTTTATTTGGTGGCGTGTTAGGGAGCGGCATAGCGCTTATGGTGATGGTACCTGCCTCGTTCGAGCGTGGATGCGTAGGCCTCATTGTTTATGCAGCTGTGTTCGCTGCAGCGTATATGAGCGTTAGTAAGCGCTTGCACGCTACAACATAAAGAGCACTCCTGCTGAGTGCCCTTTATTATAACCGCGACTGTTAGTTTGATGGCGTAACAGTTGGAGTTGTAACGTTCACATTTGTTGTTGGCGTAGCTGCGTTACCAGATACAAAATACTGGTATGCGAACCATGCAATCGCTGCGAGTACAATAATACCTACAATCGCTACAAGTGCGCTCATGCCACTTCCGCTGTCTTTTTCTACTACTACGTGATCTGCCATAGTTTCTCCTTATGACTAATTTGATAGTCCAACTATACCGTGGCGGGTACGTATTGGAAGTGAAAATTATCACAAATACTCCACGCTGTTTGCTTTTTGGCTAAAGTGATATACAGTTAGGCTATGATACCAGATGCTAAACTGCCTGCCGAAGAGCTGATTGCTTGTTTCAACGAATCGCAAGATTGCGTAAAGATCATCGATACAGATGCAACAATCCTTTCCTTTAACGACAATGGCTACAAGGTGATGGAAATTGATAATCCACGCGACGTGCTAGGAAAAGATTGGCTGGGGTTTTGGACAGATGACATGAATGAACCCGCTAGGGCAGCGTTTGCGAAAGCTTGCAGCGGGCACATTGGGTACTTCGAGGGCGAGTGCCCTACTATGAAAGGTAGCAAACGGTGGTGGCAAGTTACGATCGTCCCGCTCAAAGATAATTATGGTGATATTAACTGGCTGCTTGCAATATCTCGCGACGTAACAGAGTTGTATGACCTGCGTAAAGAAGTCGCAGCTCTCAAGCAGCGCGCAAAATCTTAAACGGCAATCGGCGCTTTTATAGCTGGGTCAGGGTCATACCCTTCCAGTTTAATGTCGTTGAATGTGAAATCATCGATATTTTTAATGGCAGGATTAAGCCATAGTGTCGGCAGCTTCTTCGGGGTGCGGCTTAGTTGCTCGTCGACTTGTGAGATATGATTGCTGTAGATGTGTGCATCGGCCAAGGTGTGCACAAATTCACCTTGCTGAAGACCCGTAACCTGTGCAACCATGGCAAGCAACAAACTATAGCTAGCAATATTAAACGGTACACCTAGAAAGGTATCAGCCGAACGCTGGTACAGATGTAAATCTAGTTTGCCATTTACCACATAAAACTGAAATAGGCTATGGCACGGCGGCAACCCACCAATCTTCACGATCTCATCAATTTCGGCCGCGTTCCAAGCGCTGACAATAATACGTCGGCTGTCTGGAGTATTTTTTATCATTTCTACTGCACGTGCAATTTGATCGACATACCCGCCGTTGCCATCGGGCCACTTGCGCCACTG
>CAZIDJ010000026.1:0-2426 GCA_964537815.1 uncultured Candidatus Saccharibacteria bacterium
CGTGTCGCCCATGATTGTGCCGCTTCGCGGCGTTCTTGTCCTAATTTGGTGCCCCGGGCAGGAGTCGAACCTGCAACCTTATCCTTAGGACGGATCTGCTCTATCCAGTTGAGCTACCGAGGCATGATGATTGAAAACGTAAGGTACTCCTTCAGTGCAACTAGATAGAGCAGCATCTACGCATTTGTTATCGCTGAAGGCTCCCCAGTTGAGCTACCAAGGCGACATCTCATATTGTAACACGGGTACCTCTGCTATAATGGGGCGTATGGGTAAGCAAAAGCAAAATGAGCAAGAAGTACAGCTTGATTTTGATGGCCAGCGGCCAGGGGAGGAGCTACGGTTTGTCTTTCGACGTCACATTATTGCTATGCGCAAAGGCTTCTACGGTCTGCTCATTCCATTCGCTATCACAGCTATTCCACCACTCATTTGGCAGGACAAGTTGGAGCTATTTTTGCTTCCAATTGCTGGTTTGGGTATAGGGCTCATAATTTTTGCTTATCATTTTATGATGTGGTACTTCACAGTGTATATTGTCTCGACCGAACGCCTACGTCAAGTAACACAACGCGGTTTCTTTGGGAAAGATGTTGTTGAGCTACGGCTCGCTAAGATTCAGAACATAAGCTATAATGTACCTGGGTTTAGTGGCGAAATATTTGGGTTTGGTACCCTCGTCATTCAAACATTTGTGGGTGATTTAGTAATTCATAACGTCGAGCATCCTAATAAAATTTACAACAAACTACAAGACGCCGTGATGGAGGCGATTGATAGGCAAGGAGACAATGAAGAAAGTTCTTACCAAGCTGAAGCGTAAAAAGGCTGAGCCCCAGGCGCCAAGTCGTATTACTAACGAAACTGTTGCTGAGCATCGCGAAAAGATTCTCGCAGGCGGACGGAAATTTAAGTATCCACATCAGTACGTGCGGCATAAACTGGTTATTACTGCGCTGGCGATTGCAGCAATCACACTGCTCATTCTTGGTATTATAGGGTGGTGGCAGCTATATGTTGTACAAAATACTAGTGAATTTATGTATCGACTGACGCGTGTGGTTGCAGTACCAGTCGCTTCGGTTGACGGCGAACAGGTACGGTACAGTGACTATCTTATGCGCTATCGTAGCCAAGAACTTTGGCTTACTACCAAGGGCCAGATGAATCTGAAAGACGCGGATGGTGAACGACAGCTTGGCTACATCAAGCGCAACGTGCTCGACGGTGTTATCGCCGATGCCTACGCCGCTAAACAAGCACGTGCGCTTGGAGTGTCGGTGAACGGCCAAGACGTACAGCTTGTTATCGACAGCAACCGCAACACAGCGACAGGGCGCATTTCGCAAGAAGTGTACGATGCATCGACCAAGGACACGCTGGGGTATTCACCCGACGAGTACAAGCAAATTATTAAACAATCACTTATTCGACAACGTGTAGCGTATGCAGTCGATACAACGGCCGACAAGCTACAGAAAGAAATTGCTGCTAAAATTGCTGCCAGCCCTACAGGCAGCTTAAAGGCACTCGCTGACAGCTACGCCGCTACTGCGCCGACCGTTGCATATGGTGCATCAGGACTCGTGCAAAAAAACAACCAAGATGGTGGCTTAAGCCAAACCGCACTAGGCTTAAAAGACAATGAAGTGTCAAAGGCTTTTCGCTCTACAACAGGCGATGGCTACTACTTTATACGGCGCATTAGCCAGAACGATCGCCAAGTAAACTATGAATTCATCGTTGTAAAACTTACAGTTTTTGATGAACAAGTCGCAAAGCTAAAAAAGAGCGGTAAAGTAAAAGAATACATTTCTGTAAAGGAAGTCAAACAGCAAAACGGAAAGGGGTAGTATGTACACACTGCCAAACTTAGAATACGATTACGACACGCTTGGTTCGTACATCAGTAGCGACATTATGCGGTTGCACCATGGCAAACACCACCAAACGTACGTAGATAAACTAAACGCAGCTATTGATGCGGCTCCAGCACTTCGAGAACGCACGCTTGAAAGCCTGCTCAGTAATTTAGACAACGTTCCTGACGCAGTGCGCATGGCGGTGCGAAATCACGGGGGTGGGCACTACAATCACACGCTATTTTGGCAGTTTATGAGCCCAAAAGGCGGCGGTGAGCCGACCGGGGAGCTTGCAGCCAAACTAAACGAAAAGTACGGCTCGTTTCAGACATTTGTAGACGAATTTACAACTAAGTCACTATCTATTTTTGGCAGTGGCTGGTGCTGGCTGCAACCAGATATGGAAATTATTACAACATCCAATCAAGATACCCCAATTATGCAGGGAAAAGCAGCGCCACTACTGGGTCTCGATGTGTGGGAGCACGCTTACTATCTCGACTACAAAAACAAACGTGATGACTACGTGGCAGCGTGGTGGAATGTGGTTGACTGGGAGTTTGT
>CAZIDJ010000027.1:0-1591 GCA_964537815.1 uncultured Candidatus Saccharibacteria bacterium
GTTACGAGCATCTTAGTCATATACATATAGTAATACGGTTTGTTACCTCTGTCCATTGTAGAAACAAATGGAATACACGAAAGTAAAAATCACAACGGTTGTTTATCGAGACTTTTTTGCCAGCGCCAGGTATCGCGGCACATATCTTCAATCGATTTCTCGCTTATCCAACCCAGCTCCTGAGCAGCTTTGCTCGCATCGGCATAGTACTCGGCTAAGTCGCCACTACGTCGTGGTGAAATCTGGTAGGGGATCGTGATACCAGTTGCTGCTTCGAAAGCATGGAGAAGCTGGAGGACGGATGTACCTTTGCCGGATCCTAAGTTATAGGCAGTAAAACCAACCTTGGCGTTTTCAAGCGCTGCCACATGTCCTTTTGCAATATCAACAACATGCACATAGTCACGTACACCGGTGCCATCGACAGTCGGGTAGTCATTACCGAAAACAGAAAGTACTTTTTGTTTGCCTGAAGCAACTTGAGCAATGTAGGGCATTAAATTATTCGGGATCCCATTAGGGAGCTCACCCAGAAGCCCACTCTCATCTGCCCCAACTGGATTGAAGTAACGAAGTGCTACGTAGCGTGCATCTGGCCATGAAGCTGAGTGATCGCGCATGAACTGTTCTATCATGTATTTTGTCTGGCCGTAAGGGCTTGCAATTCCTTGGCCCGTGGAGCTTAGTTCCGTATACGGAACGGGTGCAGTACCGTACACCGTGGCAGAGCTACTAAAAACAAGGAGCGGAACGGTATGGTTTCGCATACGATCAAGTAGCGTAAGTGAGGACGCAAGATTTGTAGTGAAGTAGCGAAGTGGGTCTGCCACCGATTCGCTAACCGCCTTAAGGCCAGCAAAGTGCACTACAGCATCGAATGTGTTGTCGACGAACACTGCGTCAAGTCGAGGCTCATCTTCAACATCAAATACATGGAGAGGCACGGTCTTGCCTGTAATGGTTGCAATGCGATCAATAACTGAGGATGAACTATTTGATAAATTATCGACAATAGTTACAGTATGTCCGCGCTGTAGTAGCTCAACAACAGTGTGGCTACCAATGTAGCCTGTGCCACCGGTGACGAGAATATTCATGTAACAAGTATAAGCTATGCGGAACGAGTGAGCAAAATGACATTTACGTTGTAATTAATACATTTTACAAAAAATGCAAAAAAAAGTGTATACTGCATATAGCACTAGCACTAGCACTAACAGCAAAAAGGAGCGTCGATCGATATGTGCGGAATTGTAGGATACATTGGCAGTAAACCAGCTCAAAATATACTGCTCGGCGGGCTGAAACGCCTAGAATATCGAGGCTATGACAGCGCTGGAATTGTGACGGTAAGTAAAAAAGGTGCTCATACCTTACTGCGGGCGAAAGGAAAGGTTGCGGAGCTTGATGAAAAAGTCGCTGCACACAAGAAGACCGACACCATAGGCATTGGTCATACTCGCTGGGCAACACACGGTGAACCAAGTAAGCGCAATGCACACCCGCATGAGGTTGGCTCCATCTACATTGTTCACAATGGCATTATCGAAAACTACCAAGACATAAAGGCGATGCTGAAAAAGCACGACTA